>NZ_BTIR01000008.1:0-626680 GCF_036247985.1 Bradyrhizobium sp. TM239
CAGGTGAGCCGAACGCCCGGCCTTCCCTGCGCGATGGTTTACGGCGTACTTCGTGCTCTCCCCGGGGAGCGATGTACTATTGCCCCCGTCGCCTTGCGGGATGGTCGATGCGCGTGCCCGGTCGGGCCGCCGCATCACCGCAAGCCTTGACGCACAGACCCCGGGCGTCAGGACCACACGACTTCTCCGTCCGCGGACGATCCCGCCGGAATACCCGAAGGCTTGCGTGTGCCCGCCCTCTGGCATCGACGAAACCGCTGTGACCGCGCCGTGTCGTATCGCGTCGCCTGAGGACTCACGGTTGCCCGCCCTGTCATCATGCCGAGCCGCGCCGGCGCTACCGCGTCCACCGCCACCCGGCCCGCATCTCGTGACGATCGCGAAGCGCCCCTTTGGCAGAGGCCGGGATGGGCGAGGGTATGCCACAAATCCGAAATTCTGGAAAGTAGAATATTTTTGCGCCAAGGGCTTGACCGGGTGTTTTGCCCGACGCCTCTCCGGGAGCCGCCGTCAGTTCTGCTTGCCGTTCTGCATGGCGCAAACGGCCCATCGCCGCGAATGACCCAAGCGGACCTGCGGACGTGCTCGCTTAGTCGGCGCTCGTCCAGGAAGGTTCACGCGATTTCAGAAAATTTCGCGGCTCCTCAGGGCTCGTGTGCAGTCATAGGATCGGATCATCGGCGCGAAGATGCTGCAATTCCAATCCCGTTCATTCCGGTCTCGTACGTTGGCGGCAGAAGCGCATCTGCTCGTCAAGGCGGGGACGTAGCCACGAATAAAAGCGCGAGGGGGGACCATTATGTCTGTGTTGTCACGCCGCGATTTCCTGGCATTGTCGACGTCAGCCGCAGTTGTCGGCCTCGCCGCGCCCGCCGGCGCCGCGATGGGGCCGAACGACAAGTACGATCTGGTGATCCGAGGCGGCGAGGTGCTCGACCCCAGCCAGTCGCTGCGCGCCCGACGCGATATCGGCATCCGCTGGGGCGTGATCGAAACGGTACAGGAGGCGATCCCCGCCGAGCGCGCGCTGAAGAGCATCGACGCGTCAGGCAAGCTCGTGATGCCCGGTCTCATCGATCTGCATAGTCACGTCTACCCCTACGGCTCGGCAATCGGTATTCCCGCCGACGAGCTGGTGCAATTCCAGGCCACGACGACCGTCGTGTCCGCGGGCGACGCCGGGGTCAACAATCTGGCGGCGTTGCGCCGCTTCATCGTGGCCCAGACGCGGGCGCGGATGTATGCCTTCGTCCATATCGCCAATAACGGCCTGTCGGCGTTCCCGGCCGCCGAGCTGTACAATATCGACGTCGCCCAGACCGAAGCCTGCGCGATGGCGCTCGCCGAGAACGCCGATTTCCTGCTCGGGGTCAAAGTGCGGATGTCGGAGAACGTGATCTATAAGCACGGGCTCGAGCCGCTGAAGCGCGGCATCCAGGCTTGCGAGATGTGCGGCTGGCCGGCGAAGATGATGGTGCATATCGGCGGCGTCGAGTCCAAGGAGCTGATGTCGCAGATCCTCGATTTGCTCCGCCCGGGCGACGTGCTGACGCATGCCTATTCGGGCGCCCCCAACATGTCCAACGTCTTCACCAATATCGTGCAAGAGGGCAAGCTGCTGCCTGCGGCCCTGGCGGCGAAGCAGCGTGGCGTCATGTTCGACGTCGGTCATGGCGGCGGCAGCTTCGATTTCACCGTGGCGGAAGTGGCGATCCCCGGCGGATGTACGCCGGACACGATCTCCTCCGATATCCATGTCTTCTCCGGCAACTCGCCGGGCATCCCGTTCCTGCCCAACGTGATGAGCAAGTTCATGACGCTGGGCTTCACGCTGGAGCAGGTGGTCGCGATGGCCACCACGGCGCCGGCGAAAATCATCGACCGCGCGCCGAAGATCGGCACGCTGCAAGTCGGTGCGCCCGGCGACGTCGCCATCATGGAGCTGGTGGAGGGGCCGGTCAGCTTTCTCGACACCCGCAACAACAAGAGGGAGGGGAAGGCCTATCTCAAGCCGATCCAGACCGTGATCAACGGTGTGCCGTTCGGCCGCCCCTATCAGGCGCCGTTCGCAGTGAGATAGAGAGCCGGCCGGTTGGTCTCAGCTGGTGTTGAGACTGCCGTTCCCTCGTTCCAATCCTTCGCCTCTGCGCCTGCCCGGGAGACGGGCTCGGTGCTCGCGGCTGCGCTTCCTGCAAATGACCGGACCTCGGAAAACGACCCAGCGAAACCGTAATATTCCAGGCCTTGCAGTCATCGATTGTTAGGGAGGCTACGGTAAACCGCAGGCTGCGGGAGATGGACCCCGGCAAGGCGTCAATCGTGATCGAGCGACTGACAGGGGAGCGCGATGGCTGTCGTCGATCAATACGACTGCCCCGACAAGACAGGCAGGGCGTCGTCGGGACATTTGGGGGCCGCTGCCCGGATTCAACCCACAACGGTGGCCATGCTCGTTTGGCTGGGATTGCTTGCGATGGAGATCATCGCGGTCCTGGCGCTGTGCGACTTCAGGCTCTTCTTCACGCTGGACGATGCGTATATCCATCTTGCGGTCGCCGACCAGATCCTGTCCGGCGGATATGGGGTCAACGCCGGGGAGTATTCATCACCTAGTTCATCGATCATCTGGCCATATTTTCTGGCTCTGACCGAAGCGCTTCATCTCGGTGCATTTGGTCCGTTGTTGATCAACGTTGCAGCCGCAGGCGCGACGATCTTGGCGATCATACGCCTCGTGGAGACGAGCGGCCTGTTCGATGGCGTGGGCGAGCTTCCGTTCGCCTGCGTGATCGCGCTGCTCCTCATCTTCGGTGCCAGCGCGGTCGCGCTGCCCATGACCGGCATGGAGCACAGTGTTCACGTCTGGGCCTCAATCGTGACCTTTGCGGGTCTCGTGGCGGCGGCGCGCGGGTTCGCGCCGACATCGCTCCATTTCCTCGCCCTGGTGCTGCTTCCGCTCATCCGCTTCGAAGGGATCGCATTCGCCGGTGCCGCGATCGCGGCGTTCGCGCTGCTGGACCAGCGCCGCTTCGCGGCCGGCGCTGCGCTCGTCATTGCCGTCACTCTGTCGGGCTATGTCGTTCTCATGGCCTCGCGATGCCTGCCGTTGCTGCCGAGCTCCGTCTTGTTGAAGGGCTATCTGACGACCCTTGATCAGCCCGCGAGCGAGCTGCCTGCCATCGTCAGGAACATGCTGCGGAGCGTGTCGACGTCGTATGGATTGCGGCTCATCGCACTCGGTCTCGCCGTTGCCTGGTGCGCCAGTCTGCTACGCGCCGATCGCAAGGTCCTGATCGTGCTTCTGACCGTCATCGTTGCCGTCGGAGCCCATCTGGCGTGCGGTCAATACGGTTGGTTCAATCGGTACGAGGTATACATCATGGCTCTCGCGGCGACCGCATTGCTGTGGGGCGTCGCACAACTCAAGCCACGGCTCTCCGCGCTGCAATGGTCTCGTGTGAAGATCGGCGTGGTGTTCGGGCTCGGCACCGCCGCGATTCCCTACATGACAGCGGCACTGATCTCGCCGCTGGGTGCAAGCGATATCTACGAGCAGCAATACCAGATGGCTCGTTTCGCCAAATCGTTTTACAGAGATGCGGTTGGCGTCAACGATCTCGGCTTGGTTGCTTATGGCAATACCAATTACACGCTCGATCTCTGGGGCCTTGGTTCGGAGCAGGTGCGCAAGGCGAGAATGGCGGAAACTTATGGGCCGGCCGAGATGGCCGCCCTTGCCGACGATCACCACGTCGGTCTCATCATGATTTACGAGGGCTGGTTCGAGAAAGGCGTGTCGTCGAGCTGGACGAAGGTCGCCGTGCTCGAAACGAGAAGCGTGACCTTGTCGCGGCAGAATGTCGATTTCTACCGCACGCCGCTGGCCGATGCGGCGGCGATTGATGCAGCGCTTCGGGCGTTCAAGGCAACGCTGCCGTCGCGGGACAGGCTGGATATCATCACGCCGTAGCCCAGGACCGGATCCGTCTTCGGCTTCAACGACGGCGGAGGTGGCGGATAGTGCGGCCGCGATCGCGACGCATTGCGCTCAGGTCAGATAGTCGGGCGTGAAATCGGCAAACCTGCGCAACTCTTCAGGCTGCAGCAGCTCGATCTCACTGCCCTCCCAGGCGATCAATCCACGATGCCGCAGTTCCTGAATAGTGCGATTGACGTGGACGATCGACAGACCGCAGGCATCGGCAACATGCCGCTGCGTCATCGGCATCTGGAAGCAGCCGTCCTTGAGAAGGCCGACGACCTCCAGCCTTGCCGCGAGCTCGCAGATGAGGTGCGCGACCTTCGGCAGGGCTGCCTGCGCGCCGAGGCGGGCGATCCATTGCCGCGAGATCGCCGCATCGATCAACGTCTCGCGCCAGAACGCGCGGGTCAGATGGTTCGAGCCGTCGAGCAGCTGGCGGAGCTGGCTGTGCCCGACATAGCCGACGATGGTCGGGCCGAGGCCGACGAGGTCCGCATCCATCGGCGAGACCAGCAGCGTGTGCAGGCATGGCATGTCGCCGGGAACGTGGAACGCGAGGATCTGGCTGCGGTCGCCGACGATGCGGGCCTGGTAGAGGAAGCCGCTGACGACGTAGACGCAGCGCGAGGCGGTCTCGCCCTGGCGCAGCACGATCTCGCCGTCCGCGACCTGGCGCAGCGTGGACGGCAGGCCCGCGATCTGCCGGCGTTCGTCCTCCGACAGGCCTTCGATGGCCTGGAGACGCGCGATGAACTTCGGATGCGGCATCAGCCTCGCGACGTGTTTCGGCCGTCTCGCGGCACTTCGATGAAGCGCCGCGAGAGCTTTGCGATGGTCCAGTCGGAGACCTCAGCGCTGCGGAACTCGCGGATGGCGCAGGCCAGTTCCTGATCCGACATCGGACGCGCCGGCTCGCGCAGCGTGCCGGTCTTGAAGGCGTCGCTGATGCGGTCGAGGTGTTCGCTCGTATCGGATGCGAACAGGCCGCGGATGCGCTCCAGGATCGTCGCAGGGCTCATGAGAAGGGCCGGCTCGGTTGATGATCGAGGTGATGGCGTGGGTGCGACCCGTACGATCCGCAAACGGGTTAGCAACCTGTGCCTTCGTCTCGCGTTCTAGTCCGCTGACCCGGGGCCAGAAGTATCATTTGATAGATCCCGCGCGATTTTTGGCGGTCTCATGGAAAAAGCCCACGACGTGCTGATCCGGAACCTGAGCGAGCACACCGCGCTCACCGGGGAGGATCTCGACGAGATCCGCGCGCTCACCTTTACGCAGCGTGATGTCGCGCCCAACGAGGATTTCATCCGCCAGGGTGACGAGCCCGAACATTCGGCGCTGGTCGTCTCCGGCATGGTGGCGCGTTACCATCTGCTCGGCAGCGGGGGGCGGCAATATCTCGCGTTCCATATCTCCGGTGACCTGCCGGATTCCCAGGGCCTGTTCATCGACCAGATGGACCATGGGCTCTCCGCGCTCGGGCACGCCTCGGTTGCCTTCATCCCGCATCGCGAATTGTTCACGGCCTTCCGGCGCCGGCCCACTTTCGCGCTCTCGGTCTGGCGCGAGACGCTGCTCGATGCCTCGATCTTCCGCGAGGCCATCACCAACAACAGCGCCCGGCCGATGCAGGCGCGCATGGCGCACCTGTTCTGCGAGCTGTTCTACCGCGCCCGCGCCGCGCAGCTCATCCGCGGCAATCGCTTCTGCCTGCCGATCAGCCTGGTGCAGCTCGGCGAGACGCTAGGCATGGCGATCGCGACGGTGAACCGGACGCTCGCTGACCTCAGACGGGGCGGCGCGATGGATCTGCGCGACGGGGAGCTCATCGTCCTGAAATGGCGCGTGCTGCAGCGGCTCGGCGATTTCAACCCGGCCTATTTGCATTTGAAGCGTCAGTCGCCGCCGGAGGCGTGAGGGGCTAGCCGTCGGCTGGGGCCGCTCCGCCCAGCACCTCGTCGAAATGCTTCCTCACCCAATCGTTGCAGCAGCAGGCTCTGGCTTCGAGCGCTGCCCCGTCGAGGATCAGGATGGCGCCGCGGCGGGTGGCGAGGATGCGCCTTGCCTTGAACATCTGGATCACACGGCTGGCATAGCTGCGGGAGACGCCGAGCATACCGGCGAGCTGCTCGTGGGTGAGGGGGATCTCGGCCCCGCCGATGCTCGCTTTCGCGGAGAGGATCCACTTGGCGGCGCGCTGCTCGATCGAATGGGCGGCGTTGCAGGCCGCCGTCTGCAGCAGCTGCGCGAATTGGCAGTCGGCATAGCGCGAGAAGGCCTCTTGAAGAGTCGCCGATCTCTGCTGCGCCTGCTCGAGCGCGCGCAGCGGCAGCCGGACCAGGCTGCCGCCCAGCTTCACGACGATGCGCGAGTAAGCGAGCGAAGGGCTGCGGCCTGCGGCAATGCCCACCGCACCCTCGCGGCCCACCAGCAGGCTCTCGACCTCGCGATCGTCCTCGACGGGCACGGCGAACGACACGAGTGCGGGACCGCAGGGAAAGTGCACCGCCGCCACGTCGTCGCCGGCATGATGCAGGACGTGGCTCGCTGCGAGTTCGACCGGCTGGAGGTGAGGCGCGAGCAGTTCGAAATCCTGGTGGGTGAGCTGCCGGAGCAGATCGTTCGAGGGCCGACCGGTCACAGTTTCTTCTCTTGGCTGGCCGGGAATCGGCTCCAGCCAGAACCCTACGTTTCCGTGGCGGAACCGACGGTTCCAAAGTGCACACAAGCGGCCGTCGATGGTCGAGATGTTGGCGCGCGGCTTGGCGTAGCGTCTGGCGCCGTACCCCGTGCGCTTTGCCCGAGGACCGCCGGCCTCAATCCGTCAACACGCCGCCGGGCCGGCGGCCGAGGGCGGTGATCATCACCCGAATCGTGCTTGGCGATCCCACGAGGATCGGTGCAGCGCCGCGTGCGCGCGGTAGGCGTCGATCGCCCTGTTGGCGAGCATCAGCTGCCGGCGTTCGCCGGTTTTGAGCTGACCTTCGATGGCGTCGAGAATGACGTTGGCGCTCTCGTCCGGCGGGCCGAGTTCGCCGCTCTGCTCCAGGCAGCTCCAGGCGATGAAGAATGCGCTTTCGACTGTGCAACGAATGGACATGGGCTGCCAACGCGGCGGGGCAGCAGGCGTTCCGTCACGCGGGCCCAACTTGCGTTGGGCCCGCCGCAGCGATGAGTCAGTTCTTCAACACGATGCGGCCGACGACCTTGCCGGCACGAAGCTCGTCGATCCATTTCTGGACGTCGCCCATCGGCTCCTCGCGCATCGGCGTCGGCTTGATCTTGCCGGCGCGCGCCAGCGCCATCAGCTCCTGGGCCTCGGCGAGCGTGCCGACCATGAAACCTTCGATGGTCATGCGCTTGTAGACCCATTGCACCATCGGCAATGTGAACTGGCCGCCCATCAGGCCGGAGACCACGATCTTGCCGCCGCGCGCGGCGACCGCGACCGCAAAGGCCATCGACTTCTCGTTGCCGGCGAAATCGACGATCTCGTCAAAACCGCCTTCGGTCTCCTTCAGGATGCGCTTGATCACGTCGGGCTCGGACGGGTCGTAGGCATTGGCGGCGCCATTCTTGAGCGCGGTGTCGCGCGCGGCCGGCGAGAGGTCGGCGACCGTGATCGGCTGCTTGAACATCGCCTGCGCGAACGACAGGCCCATCATGCCGACGCCGCCGAGACCGATCAGCAGCAAATTGCGCTGGCGCGGACGGTCGACCAGGCGCTTGAGCGCGCCATAGGCGGTGACGCCGGAGCACATCAGCGTCGCGGCCTGGTTGACGGGCAGGGGATCGTAGTCGAGCAAATATTTCGCGTCGGGCACCAGCACGTGGGTGGCGAAGCCGCCGTCGATGGAGACGCCGAGGAAGCGCTGCTTGACGCAGAGGTTCTCGTCGCCATTGGCGCAGTCGCGGCACTGGCCGCAGCCGATCCAGGGGAAGACGGCTTTCTTCGCGCCGACGAGGCCGGCGGCGACGTCCGGGCCGACTTCGTCGACGACGCCGGCAATCTCGTGACCGAGCGTGAAGGGCAGCGTCATGCCGCGCGTGGTGTCGAGCTTCTTGCCGCCGCCGAGATCGGCATAGCCGTCCTGGATGTGCAGGTCGGAATGGCAGAGGCCGCAGCGCTCGATGCGCACCAGCACTTCGGCGCCTTTCGGCTTCGGCGTATCGACGATGGTCTCGCACAGCGGCGCATCGAACTTGACCAGGGACTGCCGACGCATCAACGCCATATTTCTTCCTCCGAAATTATCGCTCTGTTTCGGTTCGTATATTGGCCAATTCACAGGCCATGGCAACAAAGCCTGAGATCGGAATGGTCTCGGCGCGCCGCGTCGCATCGACGCCGGCGGCTTCCGCAAGCCGCGCCGGATCGACGCCCAGCGACTTCAGACTCTGCCGCAACATTTTCCGGCGCTGACCGAAGGCGGCGGCCGCGACCTGTTCGAGCAGCTTGCGATCGCAGGCAAGCGGTTCTGCGCGCGGCGTGAGGCGGACGACCGAGGAGGTGACCTTGGGCGGCGGCACGAAGGCGGACGGCGCAATGTCGAACAGGATCTTGGTCTCGCAGCGCCAATTGGCGAGCACGCCGAGCCGGCCGTAGGCCTCCTCGTCCTCGCGCGCGACGATACGCTCGCCGACCTCGCGCTGAAACATCAGCACCATCATGTCGTACCAGGGCGGCCATGGCTCGGCGGTGAGCCAGCCGATCAGGAGCTGGGTCGCGATGTTGTAGGGCAGGTTGGCGACGATCTTCGCGCGTTCGCCATTGAGCAGCGGGCGGGGATCGAAGGTCATGGCATCGCCATGCACGATCTCGAGCCTGTCAGGGTAGCGCGCGGAAATATCCTGCAGGGCCGGGATCGCCCGCTCGTCATGCTCGATGGCGATGACGCGCCGCGCGCCGAGCGCGAGCAGTGCGCGCGTCAGCCCGCCCGGGCCCGGGCCGATCTCCACGATCGTGGAATCTTCGAGCGGCACTGCTGCGCGCGCGATGCGGGCGGTGAGATTGAGGTCGAGCAGGAAATTCTGGCCGAGCGATTTGCGCGCCGACAGCGCGTGCTGGCGAATGACCTCGCGGAGCGGCGGGAGGTCGTCGATCGCGCTCATCAGCTTTGCGTAGCCGCCATGCGGCTTGCAAGCTTGAGCGCCGCGATCAGGCTGGCCGGATTGGCCTTGCCGGTGCCGGCGATGTCGAAGGCGGTGCCATGATCGGGCGAGGTGCGGATGAAGGGCAGCCCGAGCGTGACGTTGACGGCGTCGTCGAAGGCGACGGTCTTGATCGGGATCAGCGCCTGGTCGTGATACATGCAGATCGCGCAGTCATAGGTGCTGCGCGCGGCCTCGTGGAACATGGTGTCGGCGGGCAGCGGGCCCCTGGTCTCGATGCCGTCGCCGCGCAACGTCCTGAGCGCCGGGGCGATGATGGTCTGCTCCTCGTGGCCGAGCGAGCCGTCCTCGCCGGCATGTGGATTGAGGCCGGAGACCGCGATGCGCGGCTGCGCGATGCCGAAGCGGGATTTCAACTCGGCTGCAACGATACGAACGGTCGAGACGATCAGCTCGCTGGTGAGCTCTCCCAGCGCATCGCGGATCGAGACGTGGATGGTCACGGGCACGACCGCGAGCCGCGGCGACCACAGCATCATCACCGGCTGCGGCACGCGGCCGCCATCCGCGGCAAGCTCGGCGAGGAATTCGGTGTGGCCGGGATGACGGAAGCCTGAGCGGTAGAGCACGCTCTTGGCGATCGGATTGGTGACGACGGCGCCGGCGCGGCCCTCGCGGACATCGGTGACCGCCTGCCGGATCGAGGCGAGCGCAGCCGGTGCGCTCGATGCGTCGGGCTTGCCGGGCTCGGCGGTCGCGCGCTCGCCGGTGGCGACCACGGGGAGGGCCTCGGTGAAGGCGGCCTCGGCCTCGCCGGGGCTCACCGCCGCGGTCCTGACGTCGGCACCCAGCGAGGCGGCGAGCGCCCTGGCGCGCCGGGCAATCAGCGCTTCGTCGCCGAGCAGATAGAAGGCGGGCAGGTTCAGCTCACGGCGCCGGAGCCAGGCTGCGATCGTGATGTCGGGGCCGATGCCGGCGGGCTCTCCCAGCGTCAGGGCAAGGGGAAGGGCATGCGGTTTGGCTGCGCGATTGGCCATCAGCGGTTGCGATATTCGATCATCGCCGCCTTGCGGAGCTCGTCGAGATAGGCCTTCTGGGTCTTCTCGTACTTCTCCTGATACATCTTCTCGCGGACCTCGCGCTTCTTCGGCGTGTCGATCATGGTCGGCTTGCGCGCGCACAGCACCACCATCTCGATGCCGTTCTTGGTCATCTCGGGCGCGGTCAGGTGGCCGATCGGGGTGTCGTCGAGCACCTTGCGCAGCGCCTCGGGCAATTCCGCGGTGGTCTTGGTGACGCTGTCGCGGATGGTGGCGTTCGGCGTCGAGCGGAACAGCGAGTTGGCTTCCTCGCAGCTTCCGACGCGCGCGCGATAGCTCTCGGCTTCCTTCTTCCGTGTCTCCAGGAACGCCGCGGACGAGCCGCGCGGCACGATCAGCACGATCGGCTGCATCTTGTATTCGGTGCCCTCGATCTGGAGTTTGTCGCCGGTCTGGGCCTGCACGGCCTGCGCGACGTCGCGCTCGCCGACGAGCAGCTTCTCCTTGAAGCGGCCGCGCACGAGGCTGGTCCAGACCATCTCGGCCTTCATGCGGCCCTTCAGCGTTTCGGGGCGGACGCCCTTGGATTCGAGCGACTTGGTGAGCTGGTCCGGCGTGATGCGCATGCGCTGCGCCATGCCTTCGTAGGACTGGTTGATGTCGGAGATACCAGGATCGACCCCGTACTTCTTGCCTTCCTTCGTCTTCACCTTGTCGTCGATCAGCTCGTTGATGACCTCCTGCCGGCTCGGTGTCTTCTGCGTCGTCAGCTGGTCGAGCTTGGAGCGCTGCTCGATGTCGAAATCGGTGATCGGGTCGCCGTTGACCATGACGACGATGTTCTGCGCGCGCGACGGCGAGGGCAGTCCGGTCAGGATCAGTCCGGCAGCGATGGCGAGGAGGAGGCGGAAGACGGGCAATGGGGTCGTCATGATTGTCGCTCGCATGTCAGCCGCGTCGAGCCTGTGATGGGGGCAAGCGCGGCCGGCACTTCAAACCGTTCACTGGAGGCCGGCGGAACTGCTGGTCGTCGACGAGGTCGCCAGCGTGCGCAGGCCGATCTGGAACATGAACGCATGGCTCAGCACGGGCGGCGCGGTGCCCGCCGAATAGCTATACGAAGTTACGTAGTTCGCCGCCAGCACGAAGCAATCGTCGACATAGCCGGCGCCGAGCACATACTGGTTGATCTTGTTGGCCTCGAGGTCCCACCGCGCCGAGCCCGACACCACCCAATTGGTCGCGATCTTCAGCGAGCCCGAGGTCAGGATGCCCTCGCGGCGGGTCAGATAGCCGAGCTCCGGCTGCGCCGCGTAATTGCCGTACAGCACGCTGACTGCCCAGCGATTGAAGTTGGCGCGGCCTTCCGCCTCGAAGCGCTGCACGTTCCAGGTCTGCTCGTCCATGCGGGAGCGGACGCTGAACGTGTAGGTGCTGTTGGGCGAGTAGCTGGCGCTCGCGACGTAATCGGAACGCGGCTTGTCCAGGCCGGAATTGAGGCCGGTATTGATGGGGTCCTGGACCGCGAAGGAGTTCATGCCGAACAGCTGGTAGGACTGGCCGAACAGGGCCTTAACGGCGCCGCCCTTGTCGAACTGCGTGGTGGACTGCACGCCGACATTGGCGCGGCCGCCACCCTCGACGCGGTCATAGCCGGAGAACTTGTCGACGCTGAACAGGTTCGAGGCGTCGAACACCATGCTCTGGGCGTCCTCGTTCGGGAGCTTGCCGGCATAGGTCTCGTTCGGCCGGATGATGATCTGCGCGATCGGCTCGACGGTGGTCGAGCCCCAGGGCTGAACGTTGATGAAGGGGTAGCGGTATTCCAGGCCCACGGTCGGCATCAGGCGGAACGCCTGGGTGTCGCCGACGGGAAGATAGTTCGACACGCCCGGCTGGTTGGAGACCGAGGAGTTGATCGCGTCGGCGCGCAGGCTGGCGAACGGCGTCCAGATCTGGCCGAGCGGATCGGTGAAGGATTTGCGCCACTGCGCCTCGGCCGTGAGGCGGGTATAGCTGCCGGGGAAGCCGCGCAGCAGGCACTGCGACGGCGTGCGGGCCAGCGGATCGGCCGACGCCGTCGTGCACAGGCTGTTGGTGTTGGCGATCGTGGTGATCGGATCGAACACCGCCTGGTCGCGCGACAGGTTGACGAAATTGGTCTTGTAGCTGAACTCGCCGCCGAAGACCGGATAGTTGAGCACGTTGGAGTAGTCGATCACCGGATAGACGATCGGCACCTGGCTCTGGTTACCCGAATAGCTCAGCCAGTACATCGTGCGCGCGTCGAAGAAGCTGCGGTTGCCGACGCCGGTCAGATAGAGCTGCGACAGCGCTTCCGTCGGCAGCAGCAGGAACGAGCCGAGCGGATCGCGGTACTGGTAGAGCCGGTAGTCCGAGAAGAAATAGTAGTCGGACATCAGGACGCCGTCCCAACCCCAGACCCATTTGTCGTTCAGCGCGAACTGACCCTTGGTGTCGACGGCGCCGCGGAACTGCTTGTCGCCGGGCTGCCCGGAGAACGCGCCGGGATCGAGCTGGTCGATGCCGTAGGCGCGGATCTGGTAGGCGCCGTCGATCAGGCGCTGACGGAATTCGCCCTGCAGCAGCACGCCCTGCCGCGACATGAAGCGGGGGGTGATGGTTGCGTCCATGTCGGGCGCGATCGCCCAGTAATACGGAACCTCGGCGCCGAAGCCCGTGTTCGTCGTGCCCGGGAAATAGCCCGGCATCAGGAAGCCGCTCTTGCGCTTCACGGTCGGGTCGGGCGTCGAGAAATAGGGCATGTAGGCGAGCGGCACACCGAAGAATTCGATCTGCGCCGTCTCGAAATACAGCATTTTCTCCTGCTGGTCGTGGATGATGCGCGCACCCTTGACCTGCCACAGCGGCGGCTTCTTCGGATCGTCCTTACACGGCGCGCAGGCCGTGTAGACGCCGTTCTCGAACACCGTGTAATTGCCGCTGGAGCGGTCGGCGCGGCTTGCGGCCATGCGGGTCTGGTCGGCCGTGTCCACACGCAGCGAATCGACGAAACCGTCGCGGTAATCGTCGGAGAGATCCATGATCTCGGCATAGGTGATCTTGCCGTCGGCATCCGTCATGCGGATGTTGCCTTCGGCATGCAGCCGCTTGGTCTTCTGGTCGTAGATGACCTTGTCGGCCTCGACGCTGGTGCCGTTGTAGAACAGCTGGACGTTACCGACCGCGGAGACGCGCGAATTGTTGTAGTCGTAGTCGACCTCGGTCGCCTGAACCAGCATCTGGTTGTCGTTGGCGGCCTTCGGCGGCTTCGGGCGCGGCGGCAGCGGATTGTAGGTGAAGCTCTGGGCCGAGGCGGGGGCCACGGCGGCAACATCGATCAGCGCGCCGAGCGATGCCACGGCAGCGACAGCCATCATGAGCCTGCGAAGAGACAAGCCGCACCCGTTCGCGCGCATCACGATGCGGCGCGTCAAACGAGACACGGGTCCTCGATGGACGGCAGTCACTAACCGTCCTCCTGGTACAACAAGGCCAAAAAGCCGGTGAGGCCGCCCACCACCACGGGCAACCACGCCGCAGCGATCGGATGCATCAACTCAGCCTTGCTCAAGTCTTCAGTCACTTTCGACAGAACGTAGAGCAGAAAGCCTGCGCCCACGCCACTCAAAACCATCTTCTGCACGCCGCCCATCCGGAAGAAGCGCAACGACACCGAGGCCGCGAGCATCACCATGGCGGCAAGCAAAAACGGCTGTGCCAGAAGCTTCTGATACTGGAGTCGGTATCCTGCTGTCGCGAAGCCCGAGCTTTCGGACGAGCGGATGTAGCTCGGTAGTTGCCAAAAGGACACAGTCTCGGGGGTGGAAAAGCTGTTGCGGACCTGCGCCTCGGTCAGCGTCGTCGGAATCACCAGGGTGGCCTGGTCGATCGGGGGGGAGTCCAGCGAGAAGCGGCGAACGGATTTGAACAGCCAATGGCCAGCTTCCAGTGTCGCCTCGCGCGCCTCGATCCGCTCCTTGAAGTGACTGTCCGTGTCAAAGCGGAACAGCGTCAGGCCGGTGAGTCGGACGCCCTGCTGCTCGCTGCGCGCGGCGTTGATGATGGTCTGGCCGTCGCTGGTCACCTGATTGAGCCAGAAGCCGGAAGCGTCCTGGATGCCGCCGCCGGGCGCCGAGCCGAACAGCTCGGCCTCCATGCGCTTGGAGAGCTCGCGTAAGTTCGCCGACATCGGATTGTAGCCGATGGTGGCGATCACCCCGATCAGCAGCGCGCTGCCGAGCGCCGGCGAGATGAACTGCCATGCGGAGATGCCGGCGGCGCGCGCAACCACGAGCTCGAGCCGGCGAGAGAGGGCGAGATAGCAGGTCATCGCTCCGATCAGCATGCAGAACGGCGTCAGCTTCTCGAGGAGCTGCGGCACCCGGAACAGCGAGGTCTCGGCCACCATGAGTGCCGAGGCGGATGCCAGCCCCGAGGTCTTGCGCACCATCTCGATGTAGTCGACCAGCACCAGCAGCAGGAAAATGCCCGCGAACACGCCGAGCGCCGCGACCACGAAGCGGCCGGCGAAATAGCGTCCGAGTGTGTTGGTGAGCATGCTCATGCGGTGGCCGGCCGTCCGAACAGCCGCGCGATGCGCGCATTCGACCTGTTGATGGCCTCCATGAGGCCGGGCGGCGGCTCGACCACGACGCCGCCGATGATCATCCACAGCCCGACGCCGATGGCGCCAAAGACCATCGCGTATTGAACCAGCACCGGCCCCGGCGACTTCACCGCCATCACCGAGCAGGCAAAGCCGGCCATGCGCAGGCCGAACACCGCAACGACCGAGCCGCCGATCGAGAAATTGCGGCTCTGGCGGGTGGTGCGGGGCGCTCCGAGGAAGGCGAAGGTCAGCACGGCGAAGGCGAAGCAATAGATCGGCGCGAGCAGGCTGTCATGCAGCGCCGAGCGGAACTGGCCGGGGATCTGCTTGTAGACGGGGTCGTTGTCGGACGGCGAGAGCAGCTCCCAGAGATAGCGCTCGCGGATGCCCAGGGTGACGTCGCGGCCCTGGTTTGAGAATTTCGACATGTCGAAGCCGTAGCGGCCGAAGGCCACCAGCGCGGGATCGCGCTTGCCCGCCTCGAAGCGCTGGAGATTGCCGGTCTCCAGCACCAGGAACGAGCCGGTCTCGTTCTTCACGACCTCGCCGTGCTCGGCGACGATCGAGACGCGCTCATTCGGATCGCGGCGGTCGTCGATGAAGATGCCGGCAAGGATGCCGCCGGGCTGGCGCTCGCGAATCCGGATCGTGAGATTCTGGTCGAGCTGGGCGAAGCGGCCGGGCTGCAGGATGTTGGTGAGGACGTCCGCGGTGATCTCGGCATCCCACTGCTTGATCCGCCGCATGCCGTCGGGGGCGAGATAGGCCGCGATGAAGGCCACCAGCAGCGCCACCACGCAGGTGGCGTAGAAGAACGGATAGAACAGCCGGAACGGCGACAGGCCGGCGGCATTCATCACGATGATCTCGGAATCGGTCGCGAGCTTGTTCAGCGTGTGCGAGATCGCGATCATCAGCGCGATCGGCGAGATGATCAGGACCAGGGCGGGCACGACGAGGCTGGTGATGCCGAGGAAGGTGAGGATGGTCTGACCCTGGCTCGTCATCAGGTCGATGCCGCGCAACGCCTGCGTAATCCAGATCACGCCGGTGAGGCTGACCAGGATCAGCGCAAACGACGCCAGCGTCGTGCGGAAGATATACCTATCGATCGACCCCATGCGCTACCGCACGAATCCCACCAAGTCCCCAATGTCGGCCGAAATTCCGCTGTCCAACCAATCCCCGATCAGGGGATCCCCAAGGTTGGCCAGCGCCTCTTCCGCCAGCTCACTCTCTCACTACCATCCCTTTGATCCGTCAACAAAATGGCTGCCCCGTGGCACCCTCATTATATGGTTAATATTTCCCTCGTTGTGGCCTTGAGGCCACGGGGGGTGCTTGGCATCTGGCGGGGCGCTGGCCCATAGTGCGGAAGACCCAGTGAATCGCCGTTCAGGTCTGGCCCTGGCCAGGAACCGTGAACAGCAAAAAGACCAAGATTTTTGAAGGAGTTACTCATGTCCGATGCCATCAAGGTCGGCTTTGTCCCATTGTCCGCCGCCGCCCGTGGCATCCTGGTCGTGTTCTGCGACGACAGTCTGAAGGTCGGTCCGGCGACGGCCAAGGCGCTGGGCGGCGCTATCGAACTCGTGAAGCGCGCGGCGGCCGCCGCCGCCTTCAAGGGCAAGAGCGGGGCAGCGCTCGACATCCTGGCGCCGGAAGGGGTGAAGGCCACCCGTCTGCTCGTGATCGGCGCCGGCAAGGCGGCCGGCCTGAAGGCGAACGATTTTCTCAAATTCGGCGGTGTAGCGGCGGGCAAGCTTGCCGCGGGGGCGGCCGCCATGACCATCATGGCGGAACTGCCCGGTGGCGCGATGACGAGTGAGCAGGCGGTTGCGATCGCCTCGGGCCTGCGCCTGCGCGCCTACAAATTCGACCGCTACAAGACGAAGAAGAAAGACGGCGAGGAGGGCGGCTCGCGCGCCGACATCTCGCTGGCGGTCGGCGATGCCACCGCAGCGAAGAAGGCGTTTGCCTCGGCCGGCCACGTCGTCGACGGCGTGATCATCGCGCGCGACCTCGTCAACGAGCCGCCGAACGTGCTCTTCCCCGAGGAATTCGCGCGCCGCGCCAGTCAGCTCCGCAAGCTCGGCGTCAAGGTCGAGGTGCTCGACGTCAAGGCGATGCAGAAGCTCGGCATGGGCGCGCTGCTCGGCGTCGGCCAGGGCTCGGCACGGCCGAGCCGCACCGTGATCATGCGCTGGGACGGCGGCAAGAAAGGCGAGGCGCCCGTGAGCTTCGTCGGCAAGGGCGTCTGCTTCGACACCGGCGGCATTTCGATCAAGCCGGCCGGCAGCATGGAGGACATGAAGGGCGACATGGGGGGAGCGGCCTGCGTCGTCGGCCTGATGCACGCGCTTGCCGCGCGCAAAGCCAAGGCCAACGTGGTCGGCGCCATCGGTCTCGTCGAGAACATGCCCGACGGCAATGCGCAGCGGCCGGGCGACATCGTCACCTCGATGTCGGGCCAGACCATCGAGATCATCAACACCGACGCCGAAGGCCGCCTCGTGCTGGCCGACGTGCTCTGGTACGTCGCCAAGAAGGTGAAGCCGAAATTCATGGTGGATCTGGCGACGCTGACCGGCGCGATCGTGGTTGCGCTCGGCACCGAGCATGCTGGCATGTTCTCCAACAATGACGAGCTCGCCGAACGCCTGCTGGCGGCCGGCATCGAGAGCGGCGACAAGGTCTGGCGCATGCCGCTTGGTCCCGAATACGACAAGCTGATCGATTCCCAGTTCGCCGACATGAAGAACACCGGCGGCCGCCATGGCGGCTCGATCACCGCCGCGCAGTTCCTGCAGCGATTCGTCGACGGCACGCCCTGGGCCCATCTCGACATCGCCGGCACCGCCATGGGCGCGCCGAAGACCGACATCAACCAGAGCTGGGCAAGCGGCTATGGTGTCCGCCTGCTCGACCGCCTGGTCGCCGACCATTACGAGCGCAAATGACCTGAGATGACCGAAGTCCTGTTCTATCATCTGCAAAACATGACGGTGGAGAACGTGTTGCCGCCGCTTCTCGAGAAATCGCTCGAGCGCGGCTGGCGCGTCGTGGTGCAGTCGACCTCGGAAGAGCGCGCCGATGCGCTCGACGCGCATTTATGGACCTATCGCGACGATTCCTTCCTGCCGCACGCGACATGGCGTGTGAACGATGCCGCCGATCAGCCGATCGTGCTGGCGATCGAGGAGGGCAATCCCAACGGCGCCCATGTCCGATTCCTGGTCGACAATGCCGCCCTGCCGCAGGATTCGCAGGGCTATGCGCGCATGGTGCTGCTGTTCAACGGCGACGATCCGGATGCGCTCGCGCTCGCCCGCAGCGCCTGGACGGATTGCAAGGAGCGGGGATTTGATGTCACCTATTGGCAGGCCGACGAGCGGGGCCGGTGGCAGCGTCGGAATTAGCGGCCCTTCGCAATTAATGATAATTTGCACTTTTCGGGCGATGCTGGCTTTTGTCACCTTCGTGCCGCAAAGTGATGTTGGGACAATCGCTTAGGGCTGGTCCTTCACGCGGGGAATTTGGTTTATCGTGCGACATCAAAAGCTTCCCAAGTCGCTCATAGTTGCGTTGGCTGCCGTAGCACCGCTGGTCGCGGGCTGTTCGGGGACCGATCTGCTGTCCAAGGACGCACAATGGTTCAACACGCCCAGCCGGCTGTTCATCAAGAACATCTCGATCGAATCCCCGCCGCTGACCCCCGACAAGCCGGTCGGAGCTGAGGATCTCGTCAGCGCCGACGGCGGCTGTCCCGGCATGGCACCGCCTCCCGGGCCGGCCGATGCCAATGCATCGACGACGGCGCCGGCTCCGATGGGCGGCACGGTCGCGCTCGGCCATACCGAATGCGACGTGGTGCGCGGCATCGGCGCGCCCTCGAACGTCAATCTCTCCAACGACGGCGCCGGCCGCCGCGTTGCCGTCGTCACCTGGGCCACGGGGCCGCGCGCGGGAATCTACACCTTCACGGCTGGACGGCTGTCCTCGATCGAGGGCAATCCCGATCCGCAGCCGGTGCCGAGGGCGACCAAGCCGAAGCCGAAGAAGCACGCGTAGGCGAGGATCGCCTGCACCGCGGCGGATCGGCTGCGTGCATCGGAGAAGTTATCGTACTGCTCCATGGATCGCCGTCCGCTCAAATAACGCCCTCGATGCCGTGGTTCTGAAGGACGCGGGCGAGCCTGGGCGGATTCGATCGGAAGCCCGCTTTGCGCGCGCCCCTCAGAGCATCGGCTTGGTGTCGAAGCGATCGCGTTGGCGAGTGCGCAAGCCGCCCTTCATCTTGAAGCCGTCACGCATATTGAGGCCGAGAAGAGCGATGTTCGCCGCGCCGGCAAACAATTCGAGAGTCTGCACTGCATAGAACGTGGTGTCGAACTCCGCGGCGTTTGCCTTGGAGGCAAGAAACAAGGCGGCGGGAATGAGAACGAGGATGCCGTTACCCGCGATGAACGGCATGCGCTTGATCTTCGCGCCGATCAGGCCAGCGCGCCGTCCCTTTGCCAGAAAGAAACCCGAACCTCCCGTCACCGCCAGCGCCGGAACCAGCAACAGGAAGCCCCAGGGGATGGCTGTCTTCACCAGGGTTACGCTCGCGTGTGACGCGAATAGCTCGGAGAGAGCCGTGGAAAGCCAGAAGGTCGCAATGGTCGTCAGCGCGACGACGCCCGCGACGGGGTGAATCATCTTGGTCATCGGGTCCTGCTGTTCTTTAAGGCGAGCTACGCGACGCAGATGCCCGGCACGGCGACCTTCTCGAACAGGTGCGGAGAGGCGACGGCGGAGGAGGGGTAGGCCGAGATCTTCGATCTGAACTCAGGGTGCGTGAATGCAGCCGGAAGTGGGCCGTCGATTCCCAGACGGCATAGTTCAGATATGTCGGGCTATCGCCGATCGCGCGGTGAAGCTGGGTGGCGATGAAGCCCGGCTGCCGTTTCATGAAGGCCGCATCGTCTCGCCAGACCTGGAGGAAGCTCTGCTCGTCGGTCTTGTCGAGCGTGAACACATTCACCAGCACCACTGGGCTGGTGTCGATGCCAAGCTGACGTTCGATGGGAAAGTTGGGGTCCAGAGGGCGAAGATGCGCCATGGCGGGCTCCGTTCGATGTGGTATTATGATGTCAATGTGGTGCTATGAGCAAAGTAGCTATTTGACATCATGATGTCAATAACGGTCTATGGTGACGAATGCGGAAATCCCAACGAACGCCAGCCGGCGATGCGCTGTCGAACCTCGTGCTCGACTTGTTCCGGCTGAACAGCCTGCTCTTGACCGCAGGAGACCGTTTGGTGGCTGGGCTCGGGCTCACGAGCGCCCGCTGGCAGATTCTCGGGGCGATCGTGCACGCGGAGCGCCCGCAGCCGGTGGCCTGGCTTGCCCGCGATCTGGGTGCCAATCGCCAAAACGTGCAGCGGATCGTCAATGACCTGCACGCGGAAGGCCTCGTTGCCTTCGAGGCCAACCCGCATCACCGCCGAGCGCAGCTTGTCGTCTTGACTGACAAGGGGCGGCGCGCATTCGATGCCGCCATGGCTTTGCAGGCGCCCTGGGTCAACGGTCTTTCGGAGGGGCTTTTGGTCAAGGACCTGCAAACCGTGCATCGCATCGTCGCGGACCTGCGGACGAAGCTTGAGAGCCAGACAGAGGCCGAGACCTAACGCACGGCGAGCGAGCGAGAGTTCACGACAGCTCTCCGCGACGTGTTATCGGAACGCCTCCGTGGCCGGACGCCGTGCGATGGAAATCACCGGCCGCACGAGTTCATCGCGGCGGCTACCCGGCTTCCTGCCGGCACCCGAGCAACGGCATCGCGAGCATGACGTGATCGTGACACTCCTGATGCGTCGCTTTCGCCATGGCCGTGCGCTCCGGAATGCGCTTTGATGGCATCAACAACAATCCGGAGGAGACTATGCGGTTCTCGATTGCCCTCGTATCGGCTCTGCTTCTGCCGCTCGGCGCGGCGCTCGCCCAGGACTATCCAACCCGGCCCATCACCATGCTGGTGCCGTTCGCCGCGGGCGGGCCGACCGACACCATCGCGCGCCTGACGGCCGCAGGCATGGGGAAAGCGCTGGGACAGCAGATCGTCGTCGAGAACGCGACCGGCGCCGGCGGCACCATCGGGACGACCCGCGCCGCGCGCGCCCAGCCCGACGGCTACACGCTGCTGATCCATCATGTCGGCATCTCGACCGCCGCGACGCTGTACCGTAATCTCAGCTATGACACCAAGACGGCCTTCGCGCCGATCGGCCTCGTGACCAATGCGCCGATGACCATCATCGCGCGTCCGGATTTTCCGGCTGACACGCTCAAGGAGCTGGTCGCCTACGCCCAGCAGCAGGGCGACAAATTGACTTACGCCAATGCCGGGCTAGGTGCGGCCTCGCATCTCTGCGGCATGCTGTTCATGACCGCGATCCAGAAGCAACTCACCACGGTGCCGTACAAGGGCAACGGCCCGATCATGAACGATCTGCTCGGCAAGCAGATCGATCTCACCTGCGACCAGGCGACCAACACCACCGGGCCGATCACGGCCAAGCAGGTCAAGGCCTACGCGATCACCACCAAGGAGCGGCTGAAGAGCCTGCCCGATCTGCCGACGGCCGACGAGGCCGGCCTCAAGGGGTTTGAGCTCGGCGTCTGGCACGGCCTCTATGCCCCCAAGGGCACGCCACCGGCGGTCGTTCAGAAGCTCACGGCCGCGCTGCAGACCGCGCTGAAGGATCCGGCGCTGATCGCCCGGTTCAACGACATCAACACCGAGCCGGTCCCGCAGGACAAGGCGACGCCGGAGGCGCTGGGCGCGATGCTGACCAGCGAAGTCGACCGCTGGGCCCCCATCATCAAGGCGGCCGGGCAGTTCGCGGACTAAGCAGGTGGTCCCATGAAGAGTAGCTCGCTCAGCTACTTCATGCAGGGTATTTAATTACCGCTACCGTGCATGGGGTTGTTTTCCAGATTTGGAGTCAGCCCGCAGCCTCGTCGAACTGCGTGCTCGCCTCGAGCCACTGCTCCTCCGCGCGCGCCAGCGCATCGGCGGCATTGGCGCGTGCCTTTGACAGCTGTGCGGCCTGCTTGGGATCGCGCGTAAAAATGTCGGGCAAAGCGAGGGCCGTGTCGATCTTGGTGATGATGTCGCTGACGCGGGCGATCTCGGCTTCGGCTTCGGTGATGCGCTTCTTCAGCGAGCCGCGATTGTCTGATCTTGCACGCTGCGGCTTTTCGCTGGCCGTGCTGCGCTCGCGCGGGGCGGGTTCGCCGTTGCGTGTGGACAGCACCAGGCGGCGATATTCGTCGAGGTCGCCGTCGTAATTGGTGACGGTGCGGTCGGCGACGATCCAAAGTTGGTCGGCACAGGCTTCGATCAGGTAGCGATCGTGCGAGACCATGATGACCGCGCCGGGGAATTCGTTGATGGCTTCGGCAAGCGCGGCGCGGCTGTCGATGTCGAGATGGTTGGTCGGCTCGTCCAGGATGATCATGTTGGGGCCGAAGAAAGTCGCAAGGCCCAGCAGCAGCCGCGCCTTCTCGCCGCCCGACAGTTTGGCGACCTTGGTGTCGGCCGCCTTGCCGGAGAAGCCGATCGCGCCGGCGCGCGCCCGCACCTTTGCTTCGGGCGCTTCGCCCATCAGCTTGCGGACGTGGTCGTAGGTGGAGGCGTCCTCGTTCAGCTCGTCGAGCTGGTGCTGCGCGAAATAGGCGATCGACAGCTTGTCGGCGCGCGTCACCTTGCCGGAGAACGGTGCGAGTCGTCCGGCGAGCAGCTTTACAAGTGTCGACTTGCCGTTGCCGTTGGCGCCGAGCAGCGCGATGCGGTCGTCATTGTCGATGCGCAAGGTGACGCGATTGAGCACGGGGCTCGCCGGATCGTAGCCGACCGAGGCGTTGTCGACCGCGATGATCGGCGGCGACAGGATTTTCTCCGGGGCAGGGAAGCTGATCTCGCGGACGTCCTCGGTGACCAGCGCCGTGATCGGCTTCAGCCGCTCCAGCATTTTCACGCGAGACTGTGCCTGCCGGGCCTTCGAGGCCTTGGCCTTGAAGCGGTCGACGAAGGCCTGCAGGCGGGCGCGTTCGGCCTCCTGGCGCTTGACGGCCTTGGCATCGAGCAGCTCACGCGCGGCGCGCTGCTCCTCGAACGAGGAATAGGTGCCTTTGTAGAGCGTGAGCTTGCCGCGCTCCAGATGCAGGATCTGGTCGACCGAGCTTTCGAGGAGGTCGCGGTCATGGCTGATCACGATCACCGTGCGCGGATAATGCGCGAGGTGATCCTCCAGCCACAACGTGCCCTCGAGGTCGAGATAGTTGGTGGGCTCGTCGAGCAGCAACAAATCGGGCGCGGCGAACAGGGTGGCGGCGAGCGCGACGCGCATGCGCCAGCCGCCGGAGAATTCGGCGCAGGGGCGGAGCTGATCGGCGGCGGAGAAGCCGAGGCCGGAGAGGATCGCGGCGGCACGGCTCGGCGCCGAATGTGCGTCGATGTCGACCAGCCGGGTCTGGATCTCGGCGATCCGGTGCGGATCGGTCGCGCTTTCGGCTTCGTGAAGCAGCGCGTCGCGTTCGAGGTCGGCCTTGAGCACGACGGAGATCAGGCTTTCGGGTCCGTTCGGGGCTTCCTGGGCGAGGCTGCCGACGCTCCAGCGCGGCGGCAAGCTCACCGAGCCGTGCTCGGCCGCGAGCTCACCGCGGATCACCTTGAACAGCGTCGACTTGCCGGTGCCGTTGCGTCCGACCAGGCCGACTCGCGATCCCGGCGTGATCTGCACGGAACTCTGGTCAATCAGAAGGCGTCCGGCGAGGCGGATGGAGAGGTCGGTGATCCCAAGCATGCGGCCTTGTCACCGCAAGGCGCGTCGAACGCAACCCGTTTTTCCGGGCCCGCTGTTCAGTGCGGGTCGCGGTCGCGCTGCCTCAGCTCGTTCATGAGCTGCTCGAGATGGGTCGGCAGCTGGGGGTCGGGACGCAGGCTCTGCTGGAGCCGTTCGCCCACGGCATCGCAAATCGAGCGGCTGGTCCGCCGGTCGATCTGTTCGCTGTCATTGGCAAGAAGGCCAGCCATCGCGGGTTCCGTGTTCTCAGAGTATCGACACGGTACCAAGTCATTGGCCCCCAAAATGGTTTCGCCGCTTTTGGGGACAATGCCGGCATTCTCGTCAAAATTGTAAGAGCCCCGCCACATCCGCCCAAAATGCGAAGCCCCGGCGGGGGGATCGCCGGGGCTTCTCTTGGAAGGCAACCGTGGGGGGCGGTAGCCTCTAAATCAAGGTGCTGTCGGGCTCAGTAGCAGCGGTTGACCATCCGCCAGCGGGGGCCCCAGGGGGTCGGGACCAGCCGGCGCACATAGCAGCCGCCATAACCGTAGGAGACGGGGGCATAGAAGCGCGGACCGCCCCAGCCGTGGCCGTGGTGCCAGCCACCGCCGCCGCCGTGCCAGCCCCAGCCGCCACCGTGCCAGTGGGCGGAAGCCGAGGTCGGCGCCAGCGCGGCACCCAGCGCAACCGCAGCGACAGCGGCAAGCGAAAGTTTCCTCAACATGGTGATCTCCTCAAAACTGCCGGCGCGGGGCGATCGCGTCCGATGGAAAGGCCGCCGAAACGGTCCGCCCAGCGATCGGGCTTCGGTTTCGATGGGGCCAACCCTACGCCGGCGAGGCTGAACCCAACCCTGACAGGGGCTTCAGATTGGGTTCATCTGGGTGAAATTGTCGTAATCCATGTTGAAACCGCACCCTCCGGTCCTGCGGCGAAGCGCCTGTGACGTCATACCGGCGGTCGCTTGCCGGATCGCAAAGGCGCCGATATAAGCCCGGCAACTCCGAACCACCGCTTTTCTTCCCAAGGACAAGATTATGGCCATCGAACGCACCTTCTCGATCATCAAGCCCGACGCGACCGCGCGTAACCTGACCGGCGCCGTCAACGCCGTGATCGAAAAGGCGGGCCTGCGCATCGTCGCGCAGAAGCGCATCCGCATGACCAAGGAACAGGCCGAGACCTTCTATGCCGTCCACAAGGCGCGGCCGTTCTTCGGCGAGCTCGTCGAGTTCATGACCTCGGGCCCGGTCGTCGTCCAGGTGCTGGAAGCCGAGAACGCCATCGCCAAGTACCGCGACGCGATGGGCGCGACCGACCCGTCCAAGGCCGCCGACGGCACCATCCGCAAGCTCTACGCCAAGTCGATCGGCGAGAATTCCGCGCACGGCTCGGATGCGCCAGAGACCGCCGCGATCGAGATCGCGCAGTTCTTCTCGGGCAACGAGATCGTCGGCTGATCCATCAGCCGATAAGTTAAGACCGACGGGGCGAAAGGACTTACTGTGAACTGGCTCTGGCAGATCTTCGATCCCGCGACGATCGGGGCATTCTTCACCCAGTTTCGCAACGAGATGGCCGAACCGACCTTCTGGATCGCGGTCGGCAAGATCATCTGGATCAACATCCTCTTGTCCGGTGACAACGCGCTGGTGATCGCGCTCGCCTGCCGCGGCCTCTCGCCGCGACACCGCCTGTGGGGCATGATCTTCGGTGCCGGCGCAGCTGTGCTGCTGCGCATCATCTTCACCGGCATCGTCGCAACCCTGATGGAGCTGCCGTACCTCAAGCTGATCGGCGGCCTCGCGCTGATCGTGATCGCGGCCAAGCTCCTGGTGCCGGAACACGACGACGATGACGACGTCGACGCTGCCTCGCATCTGTGGCAGGCCGTGCAGATCGTCGTGGTCGCCGACATCGTCATGAGTCTCGACAACGTCATTGCGGTCGCAGCCGCCGCCAATGGCAGCGTGCCGCTTCTGATCCTCGGCCTTGCCATCAGCGTGCCGCTGATCGTCGCCGGTGCGGCGCTGATCATGGCGTTGCTGGAAAAGCTCCCGGTGCTGGTCTGGGCCGGTGCTGCGCTGCTCGGCTGGATCGCGGGCGAGGTGATCGCGACCGATCCGGGCGTCGCGCCCAAGCTGCACACGCTGTTCGAAGGTCCGTTCGGCGCCTCGCTCGACACCATGCTCGGCGCCTTGCGCATCCCGCCGCAATTCGGCCATGGCGGGGCGGGCGGCGAATATTTCTGCGCAGCGCTCGGCGTCGTCGTCGTGCTGGTGGTCGGCACCATCTGGCGCCGGCGCAAACTGACCTCTGCCGCACTGGAATCGTCCGAACGGCACGCCAGGGCATCGGCGGAGTAGGCCCGCTCAGTCGATCGTGCCGAGCTCCGTCACGGGTATCGTCCAGTAGACCAGCTTGGTTCCGGCGAACGCAACCCGCAGACGGTCGAGCAAGCGGCCGGCATCTGTCCCTGCGAGCACCACCTGCACGACGGCCTGATCGGCGTGGCCCTTCACGCGCTCGGCGGCCGTATGCAAGCGGACCTCTGTGCCGTGACCGGCGCCCTGCGAGGCCGTGAATCCCGAAACCAGATCAGTCTGTTCGGCGAGAAAGTCGAACACCTCGTCGCGGAGCTGATGCGGCACGATCAGCGTGAGACACACCGGCTGCTCGATCATTTGGCCACCTTCGACGATCCGCCATAGCGGCGATACAGGATCGGCAGGAGAATCAGGGTGAGCAGGGTGGAGGACAGCAGTCCTCCGATCACGACGACGGCGAGCGGTCGCTGCACCTCGGATCCCGGGCCGGTGGCGAACAGCAGCGGGATCAAGCCCAGCGCCGTGATGCTCGCGGTCATCAGCACGGGCCGAAGCCTGCGCATCGCGCCTTCGACGACGATGCGATCCTCGGGAAGGCCGTGGGCGCGGAGCTGATTGAAGTAGGAGACCAGCACGACGCCGTTGAGCACGGCGATGCCGAGCAGCGCGATGAAGCCGACCGAGGCCGGCACCGACAGATACTCACCCGTCACGACCAGCGCGAACACGCCCCCGATCAGGGCGAAGGGAATGTTGACGAGCACCAGCAGCGCCTGGCGGATGGCGCCGAAGGTGGTGAAGAGCAGCACGAAGATCAGGCCGATCGCGACGGGGACCACGACGGACAGGCGCGCGGCGGCGCGTTGCTGGTTCTCGAACTGTCCGCCCCAGGTCAGCCGGTAACCGTTCGGCAGCGGGAGTTCGGTCGCCACTTTCTGGCGGGCCGCTTCGACGAAGCCGACCATGTCGCGACCGCGGACGTTGGCGCGCACCACGCTCATGCGAGCGCCGTCCTCGCGGTCGATCTTCACCGGACCGTCGACGCGCTGGATACGGGCGACCTGCGACAGCGCGACATGCCGGCCGGACGCCAGCGTCAGCGGCAGGCTCGCCAGCAGCGTCGGCGCTTCCCGGGTCGTCTCGCTGCCCCGGACGAGGATCGGCGTGCGGCGTCCTTCCTCGAGCGCGGTGCCGATGGTTCGGCCCTCGATCTGGGTCCGCAGCGAGTTGACGATGGAATCCACGGTCAGGCCGAGGCGGCCGGCCTCCATGCGATTGACCGCGACCGTGTAATATTGAGCGCCTTCGTTCAGCGTGGTGTAGACGTCCTCGGCACCGTCGATGCTGGATAGGATCGCCGACAACTTGGCCGCGGTTTCGTTCAGCCTGGCGATGTCGGGGCCGAAGATCTTGACGGCGACGTCGCCGCGCACGCCGCTGATCATCTCCTGCACGCGCATGTCGATGGGCTGGGTGAAGCTGAGCGAGATGCCGGGAAAGCCGGCCAAAACCTCGCGCAGCTTCTGCAGCAGGGCCTCGCGATTGTCGGTCGCGCGCTCGGCGGCCGGCTTGAGCACCAGGAACGTGTCGGTCTGGTTGGGGCCCATGGGATCGAGGCCGAGCTCGTCCGACCCGGTTCGCGCGACGATGCCGGCAATATCGGGTACGGCCAGAAGCGCGGTCTGCAGCCTTGCATTCATCGCAAGCGACTCGTCGAGATTGACGGACGGAAGCGTCTCCACGCTGACGATGACGTCGCCTTCGTCCATCGTCGGCATGAAGGTCTTGCCGAGCTGGGTATAGGCGAAGCCTGCAGCGACAAGTCCGATCAGCGCCGCAGCCATGACCTTGCGCTCGTTGTTGAGGGCCCAGTCCAGCGCCGGCGCGTAGCCCCGTTGGGCCGCACGCACCAGCAGGGGATCGCGGTGTGACGCCGACTTGAGCACGAAGGAGGTTGCGACCGGGATCACGGTGAGCGCCAACAGCAGCGAGCCGGCCAGCGCGAAGATGATGGCCAGCGCGACCGGGATGAACAGCTTGCCCTCCAACCCCTGCAGCGTCAGCAGCGGGACGAACACGATAATGATGATGAGCACACCCGAGGCGACCGGTTCCAGGACTTCGCAGACCGAACGGTAGATCAGGTGGATCAGCGGCGCGGTTTTGCCCGGCTCGTGCTTGCCGAGGTTGCCGACGATGTTCTCGACCACGACGACCAGCGCGTCGATCAGCATGCCGATCGCAATCGCAAGTCCGCCGAGGCTCATCAGGTTGGCCGACATTCCCACCACGCGCATGATGATCAAGGCGATGACGATGGCGAGCGGCAGGCTGAGCGCGATCACCAGCGAGGCCCGCCAGTTGCCGAGGAAGAGCAGCAGAAGGACGATGACGAGGGCGGTGGCCTCGCCGAGGGCCCGCACCACGGTGCCGACGGCGCGGTTGACCAGGCGGCTGCGGTCATAGAACACGTTGATCGACACGCTCTTCGGCAGCGAGGGTTGCAGCTCCGCGAGCCGTGCACGCACGTCGCGGATGAGCTGACCCGCGTTGGCGCCGCGCAAGCCGAGGACCAGTCCCTCGACGGTTTCGCCGCGGCCGTCCGCCGTGACGGCGCCATAGCGCGTCAGCGTGCCGACTTTGACGCTCGCGACGTCGTTGACCAGGATCGGCACGCCGTCGCGGGTGTCGACGACGATGGCCTTGATGTCCTCGATCGACCGGATGCTGCCTTCGATCCGGACCAGGGCGCTGTCCTCGCCCTGATTCACCCGTCCGGCGCCGTCGTTGCGGCTGTTGGCTTCGATGGCCCGGCGAAACAGATCGTAGGAAATGCCGCGCGCGGCCAGCGCGTCGTTGCGCGGCACGATCTCGAAGGCGCGGACATAGCCGCCGAGCGCATTGACGTCCGCAACGCCGGGGACCGTCCGCAGGGCGGGGCGGATCACCCAGTCGAGCAGGGTCCGGCGCTCGGCGAGCGAAAGCTCGGGACTGTCGATCGTGAACATGAACATCTCGCCGAGCGGGCTCGTGATCGGCGCAAGCCCGCCGGTCACCCCCTCCGGGAAATCGCGCGAGATGTTCGACAGTCGCTCCGAGACCTGGTTGCGCGCCCAGTAGATGTCGGTGCCGTCCTCGAAATCGACGGTGATGTCGGCCAGCGCATATTTCGTGGTCGAACGAAGCACCTTCTTGTTCGGCAATCCGAGCAATTCGAGCTCGACGGGAACGGTGATGCGCTGCTCGACCTCTTCGGGGGTAAGGCCCGCCGCCTTCATGATGACCTTCACCTGAACCGGCGAGACGTCGGGGAAGGCGTCGATCGGCAGGCTGGGCAGGAGCACGGCGCCGGCGCCGATCACCAGCAGCACACTCAGCAGGACGAACAGCCGCTGCGACAGTGCGAACGCAACCAGGCGCCGGAGCATTTACTGCCCCAGTCCGGAGAGGATGCCGCGAAGCGCCGAGATGCCGCCGATCGCGATCGCATCCCGATCCGTGACGGCGCCCGCCACGACGACATGGTCCTGATCTTCCGCAAGCAGCTTGACCGGGACCAGCCGGAAACCGCCGTCGAAGGCGACGAAGACCGACGTTTGCTCGCCCCGCCGGACCAGCCCGCTGTAAGGGATCTCCCAGGCGCTTTCACCGGCCGAGAGAAATCCGATGCGGGCCGCGGTGGTCTGGCCGGGATGCAGCTCGCCGTCATTGGGGACTTCCGCGCGAACCAGAATGGTCTGGGTGGCAGGATCGATGGTCTCTGAGACCAGCACGACCTTGCCGGGGGTGGAATAGCCCTCGATCTCGACCTTCGCGCCGGTGCGGATCGCGCGAATATTGGCGGCAGGAACCGCGATTTCGGCCCATAGCGGTGAGAGCCGCGCCAACTTGACGAGCGGGGCGGATTGTTCGAGCCGCTGCCCTGGCGATACCGCGACCTCGACCGCGGATGCGGCTTGCGGCGCATTGACCGTGAGCGTTCCGCTGATTGCCGCTTGCTGCGCCAGGCGGGAGATTGCATCGTCGGACATTCCGCTCAGATGCAGCATCTGGCGCCGTTCGGCGACGACGAGAGCGGCCTGGCGCGCTTCGGCCTGGCTGGCCTCGAGCACGCGTTGCGGCACGGCCTTGCCCTCGAACAGATCCGCGTTCCGATTGAGCTGCTGGCTGGCGAGGTGCTCCTGCGCGATCGCGTGCAGATAGTCGCGTTGCTGGGAGACGAAGCTTGGACTCTCCAGCGTGACCAACGGCTGGCCGGCCGTGACGCGGTCACCGCGCCCGACCAGGAGATTGGCGACCATGCCGGCCACCGGCGCGCTGACGACCCACAATTGCTGCGTGGGGATCATGATCTGGACGGGATAGGGCAGCGTCAGATCGGTCCGGCTCGCGACTGGATGGGTCACGCGCACCCCGAGATTGCGCGCCTGCGCATCGCTCAGCTTCACCTCGTCCTGTGCCATGGATACGGAAGGCAACAAGCTCAATGCCATCGCAAAGAGCGTACGCGCGAGCGCGCCCCCGGAAGTGATGGGAAGGAGGGTTCCGTGACGGACTCGCATGAGGAATGTCCCCCACTCACCGGTAAGCGAAGCGCTGATCGATTGCAGATTTCGCTTAACCCACCCGCGCGTTGGTGAGTTGATTTGCCTCAATCGGCTCGAGCGGGCGAGCCGCTTCGGAAGGCGGATTGCCGTCGAAACCAACCGGACTTGCTTCGCATTTGCATCAAGAGAACCTGTCGTATCAGGCCTGGCCACGCTCATGATGGACGCTTCCTCCCGGTGATCATCGCCTTCACCAGGCTCTCGCGGTGCTCGAAGCTCGCCACGAGGACGCCAAGCACATGGACGACGACGAGACCGATCGTGAGGTTGGCGAACGCCTCATGGACCTCTTCCACCCATTTTGCTCCCCAGAAGCTGCCGGTCGTCATCATGTAACCGGTGGCGCAGGTGCCGAGCAGCATGACGATCAGCGCCACGACCATCGTGCCGCCGGCAGGATTGTGGCCGAGATAGCGTGGCGCCCTCAGCAGCGCCACGTCGCGCATGTAGGCGAGCACCGTGCGCGGCGAGCGCACGAAGTCGCTGAAGCGCGCATGGCGCGGCCCCACGAAGCCCCACACGATCCGTAAGCCGAGCAACCCCGCAATCGTGTAGCCGGCGGCGATATGGACATTCTCGATCTCGTCACCGGTCGCATAAGCGAGCAGGAACAGCCCGGCCAGCGACCAATGGAACACGCGCACAAAGGGGTCCCAGACCTTGACGGTGGCCGGCGGCTTCTCGCCGCCGGCCACGATCGCATCGTGAATGGTGCTCATGGCGGCCTCTTACAGCTGACCGACGATCTGGCCGCTGGTCGGATCGACGAACAATTCGACCCGGCTGCCGGACTTGTCGATGGTGTAGAGTTCGCCACAGGCATTCTTGAGCTTGGCCTTCTGGACTTTGTAGCCCTGGGCTTCGACCTTGGCCTGCAGTTGCTCGAGCGGCAGCCAGCTCGTCTGCGGCGCTGCGGTGCAGGGGCGCCCGAGGCTGCCGGCATGAGCGGTCGCGGCGGCTGCGAGCAAGGCGGCGGTCGCGGTGAAGATGATGATGTTGCGCATGGTTCTCTCCGGCTTGTAGCGCCCGGCCGCGTCATGCGGCGAGGCGATGGTCGGACACTGGCAGACGAGCGCTGACGGCCACCTGTTGATCCACGTCAGCGTTCTGTCAGGTCGATTAGGGCATTCTTTGCGAATGCAACCCGCCAGCTTCCTGGGATTCCTCGCCGTGCCATTGCTGGCAGGCGTCCTGCTCGCGCCGGTGCCTGCCGCGGCAGGCGGCCACGATAAAGGCGCGCCCGACGCGGTTCGGCGCGCAGTCGAGGCGGGCGAGATCAAGCCACTCGCCGACATTCTCGCATCCATTCGCGGCAAGCTGCCGGGTGAGGTTGCGGGCGTGGAGATAGAGCGCGAACGTGGCCGCTGGATCTACGAGTTTCGCGTCGTCGACGACAAGGGCCGCCTCTACGAGGTGTACGTCGATGCGCGCAGCGGCGAGATCGAACGCGTCAAGGAGAAGTGATGCGCCTGCTGCTCGTGGAGGACGACCGACGGATCGCGGCCGATGTGGAGAGGGCGTTACAGGCGGCCGGCTATGTGGTCGAGACCGTCCGCAACGGCGAGGAGGCCTGGTTCCGCGGTGATACCGAGGATTACGGCGCCGTCATCCTGGATCTCGGCTTGCCCGGCATGGACGGCCTGGCGGTGCTCAAGCGCTGGCGCGCGAACGGACGGTCCATGCCGGTGCTGATCCTGACGGCGCGCGGCAGCTGGGCCGAGCGCGTCGATGGTATCGACGCGGGCGCCGACGATTATCTGCCCAAGCCGTTCCGCATGGAGGAGCTGCTGGCGCGGCTGCGCTCGATCGTGCGCCGCTCGGCGGGCCATGCCTCCTCACGGATCGTCGCCGGCGACGTCGAACTCGACGAGCGTCAGATGAAGGTGACGTTGCGCGGCGCACCCGTCGCGTTGTCGCCGCTGGAATATCGCCTGATCGCCTTTCTCCTGCACCACCGTGGCCGTGTGGTGTCGCAGCACGAGCTCGACGAAAACGTCTATGGCCACGGCGAGGACCACGAGTCGAACGCGCTCGAGGTGCTGGTCGGCCGGGTGCGCAAGAAGCTCGGCGCCGATCTGATCGAGACCAGGCGCGGCTTCGGCTATCTGATACCGGAGACGACGCCGTGAGCTGGGGCTCGTTGCGGCTGCGACTGGTGGCCGGCGGCGTCGTGGCCATCCTGGTTGCGCTGACCATTGCCGGCGCCGGGCTGACGCTGCTGTTCGAACGCCACGTCACGCGCACGATCGGCAACGACCTCGACATCTATTTGAAGCAGCTCCTCGCGGGTATCGACGTCGATGCCCAAGGCAAGCTGGTGGTGGGCCGGCCGCCGGCGGATCCGCGTTTTGCCGATCCCCTTTCGGGCCTGTACTGGCAGGTATCGGACGACGGCGGTCAGGTGCTGCGTTCGCGTTCGCTGTGGGACACGGCGTTGGACCTGCCGCTGGATGAGCCGTCGCCTCGCGAATTGCACCGTCACGTCATCCCTGGGCCGGCGAACGCGCGGCTCCTGGTCAGTGAACGCCGCGTGCTGCTCACCGTGGGCGACCGCCGCGTTCCGGTGCGCGTCGCGGTGGCGGCCGATCTTGCCCGCGTGTCGGTCGCCGCCTCGCAATTCGCCAGGGATCTGGCGCTGGCGCTCGGCCTGCTGGGGCTGGTGCTGGCGGCGGCCACCTCGATCCAGGTCGGACTGGGCTTACGTCCGCTCGATGCACTTCGCCGCGGCGTCGCCGACGTCCGCTCAGGCCAACGCAAGCATCTCCCCGTCGACGTCCCTGCCGAGGTGAAGCCGCTGGTGGAAGAGGTGAACAATCTGATCGACGCCCAGGAAGGCGAGATCGAGCGTTCGCGCAGCCGCGCCGCCGACTTGGCGCATGGGCTGAAGACGCCGCTCGCCGCGCTCGCGGCCGACGTCGCGCTGTTGCGTCAGCGAGGTGAGCAGGACGTTGCCAAGGCCATCGAAGCTGTCGCCGATGCGATGAGCCGTCATGTCGATCGGGAACTGGCACGCGCCCGGGCGCGAGGCACGGCACGACAGCGTGGCGGTATCTCCACGCCGCTCAGACCGCTTGTCGACTCCCTGATACTGACGCTGGCGCGCACGCCTGCTGCGCAGAGGCTTGAATTCAAGGCCTGCATCACGGGCGAACCGAGCGTGCCGCTCGATCGCACCGATCTGGCCGAAGTGCTGGGCAACCTCCTGGAAAATGCCGCCCGTCACGCCAAGAGCCAGGTGCGCATTGGCGCGGATGCCATTGCGGGCCCGGCGATCACGGTCGAGGACGACGGTCCGGGCATCGCGGCCGCCGAACGTTCGCGCGTGCTCGAACGCGGTGCGAGACTGGATGAGCGCGGCGAGGGCGCCGGCCTCGGCCTCGCGATCGTTCAGGACGTGCTCAGTGCCTATGGATGGCAGCTTGTCCTCACCGATTCCGAGCTCGGCGGACTGAAAGCCGTCATCGCGCCAGAGGCAGCCGCGATCGAACGGCCGCTGCTGGTTGAAGACCCTAAAGCGCGATGCGATTAGGATGAAACGTCATCGCCCTTCAGGTTGTTGTTTGAGCATGATCTTTTCGGAAAACCGCTGCGCCCTTTTCCGGATCATGCTTTAGCCGCTCGCTGGACGCACTGTCCTTGTGTGTCAGCGCCGCACGATCGAGCCGGCGCGGGCGACCAGGCGCGCGAGCGCGCGGAAGCGGCTGCCGACGCGGTCGGCGACGAGGTCGCCGAGGCGATGCTCGAACACCAGCATCAGCTTGCGGCCCTGGCTGCGGAAATGGGTGGCCGGCAGCACGCCCGGACGCGCCGCCGAGATCAGATGCGCGACGCGGAACGCAGCGCCCAGGAGGCGCGCGCGTTCGAGCTGCGCCGGCGTCAGCAGCTCCTGCATGGTGACCGGCGGCTGGTTTTCCTCGCTCAGGCCCGCATAGCGATAGAACACCGACAGGCCGACGAAGGCGCGCTCGGTGTGGGTGATCGCGCCGAAATTGCCGTTGACGACGAGGCTCAGCGTCTGCTCGCCGCGGTGATCGGGATGCACGCGCCAGCCGATATCGGACAGCAGGCACGCAGTGTGGCGCAAGCGGCGGTCCTCCTCGGTCTCGCGCAGCTTCACCACACGCGCGAGGCGGTCGGTCCAGGCGATCAACTCGTGGGCGTGCTTGGCCGAGCGCGACAGCAGCTGGTTCAGCTCTTCCGCGGCGCAGATCAGGCCGTCCTTGTTGCGTTCCGCCTCCGACAGCTTCTCGTGCAGCAGGCCCTCGCGCACGCCGAAGGTCGAGAACACGATGGTCTTCGGCTTCGCCACCCGGATGATGTGCTCGAGCACCAACGCTGCGTAGGTGAGGAGGGGGCGGCGCGCATCCGCAACGCTCTCGATGTCGGCGAGCATGTCCGCGGCCGCCAGGCGACGGAGACGACGCGAGAAGTCGAGCGCTTCAGCCGCCGACAGCGAATAACCGTGCATCACCTGGAGTGGATAGCCGCTCTGGATGATGTGAATGCGCGCGAGTGCGCGCCAGGTGCCGCCAACGGCGTAGAAGGTGCGGCCGCTGCCGGCGGTGAGCTGCGGCACCTCGTCGAGCTCCTCGCGCACGATGCGGTCGGCGCGCTTGAGCGATTTATGCGCGAGGTCCTGCAGCGCGAGCCCGCCCAGCGGCAGCGTCACGCCGCTGCGCACGCTGTTCTTGCGCACGTCGATCAATTCGAGCGAGCCGCCGCCGAGGTCGCCGACGATGCCGTCGGGATGATGGATGCCGGAGATCACGCCGAGGGCCGACAGCCGCGCCTCGCGCGGGCCCGACAGGATCTCGATCGTCACGGCGCAGATGCGCTCGGCCTTCGCGATGAAATCGGGGCCGTTGGAGGCGTCGCGGCAGGCCGCGGTCGCGATCGCGAACACGCGTCCGACCTGCATCACACGGCACAACGCCCGGAAGCGCCTCAGCGAGGTCAGCGCCTTGTCGACGGCGTCGGGCGCGAGCAGGCCGGTGCTCTGCACCTCGCGTCCGAGGCCGCACAGCGTCTTCTCGTTGAAGATCGGAATGAGGCTCCGCGTCAGCCCCTCGTAGACGACGAGACGGACCGAGTTGGAACCGATATCGATGACCGCGACGCTCGAGCCGCGCTTGCGCGGCCGCTTCACGTCGAACATCCCCGATCAGGATTGATGGCGTTCGTTCCGGCGCGTGAGACGACGCGGCGAGGATTCCTTGAGCGACTTTCCACGGCCAGACAGACTCGGATTTGTCATGAAGTAGTTGTGGACGTTGAAAGGCTCCTCGCCCTTCGCGGTCTTCATACGCGTTGAGGACCCGTCCGGCAACAATTGCCAGCTCTGCTCATTGTCCTTGAGATTCGCGACCATGATCTGTTCGAGAACCTGCTGATGCACCGTTGGATTTTGCAGCGGACACAGCACCTCGACGCGGCGGTCGAGGTTGCGCGGCATCATGTCGGCGGAGGAGATATACACAGCCGCTTTGGCGCTCGGCAGGCCCTGGCCCATGCCGAAGCAGTAGATTCGGCCGTGTTCCAGGAAGCGTCCGATGATCGACTTGACGCGGATGTTCTCGGACAGGCCGGGAATGCCGGGGCGCAGGCAGCAGATACCGCGCACCACGAGCTCGACCTGCACACCGGCCTGGGAAGCCTCGTAGAGCGCGTCGATGATGTCGGGGTCGACCAGCGCATTCATCTTCATCCAGACCGCGCCGTGGCGACCGTGGCGCGCATGCGCCGTCTCGCCCTGGATGTGCTCGATGATGCGCTTGCGCAAGGTCAACGGCGACACCGCCATCTTCTCCAGGTCGCTCGGCGCGGCATAGCCGGTGATGAAATTGAACACGCGCGCGGCGTCGCGGCCGATGGTCGGATCCGAGGTGAAGTAGGAGAGGTCGGTGTAGATGCGTGCTGTGACCGGGTGATAGTTGCCGGTGCCGGTATGCACGTAAGTCGTGAGGCTGCCGCCCTCGCGGCGCACCACCATCGAGAGCTTTGCGTGCGTCTTCAGTTCGAGGAAGCCGTAGACGACCTGCACGCCGGCGCGTTCGAGATCGCGGGCCCAGCGGATGTTGGCTTCCTCGTCGAAGCGCGCCTTCAGCTCGATCAACGCCGTGACTGATTTGCCGGCCTCGGCGGCTTCCGCCAGCGCGCGCACGATCGGCGAGTTGTTGGAGGTGCGGTAGAGCGTCTGCTTGATCGCGACGACGTCGGGGTCGCGCGTGGCCTGCTGCAGGAACTGCACCACCACGTCGAAGGATTCGTAGGGATGATGGACCACGAGGTCCTTCTGTCGGATCGCGGCAAAGATGTCGCCGCCATGCTCGCGCACGCGCTCAGGGTGGCGCGGTACGTAGGGGGTGAATTCGAGATCGGGCCGGTCGAGGCGGGTGAGCTGAGACAGCTCGTTCATGGCGAGCACGCCGTCGACCAGGAACACCTCGTCGTCGGCGGCCGAGAGCGCGTGTTGAACGAAGCTGCGCAGCTCCTCCGGCATCTTGGCGTCGATCTCGAGCCGGATCACCGACCCGCGGCGGCGGCGCTTGAGCGCCGTCTCGAACAGGCGGACCAAGTCTTCCGCCTCTTCCTCGATTTCGAGCTCGGAGTCGCGGATGATGCGGAAAGCGCCCTGGCCGTGCAGATTGTAGCCGGGGAACAGGCGGTTGATGAACAAGGCAGTCGCCTGCTCCAGCGAGATCAGCCGGACGGCCTTGCCCTCGGTCGGCAGGCGGATGAAGCGGTCGATCTTGCCGGGCATGCGGATCAGCGCGTTCATCTGCTTGCCGTCGGCGGCGCGCGTGAGCTGGAGCGCGATGGTGAAGCCGAGGCTCGGAATGAACGGGAAGGGGTGGGCCGGGTCGATCGCCAGCGGGGTCAGCAGCGGGAATACGTTGCTGAGGAAATAGTCCTCGATCCAGGTCCGTTCCGCCTTGGTGACCTCCTTGCCCTCGACGAGCACGATGCCGACATCGGCCAGCGTGCCGCGCAGGTCGCGCCAGATCGCCTGCTGGTCGGAGGCGAGCTCGGAGACGGTGCGGTTGATCAGCGCGAGCTGTTCGGATGGCGTCAGGCCGTCGGGGCTGCGTTCGGCAATGCCCTCGCGCACCTGGGCCTTGATGCCGGCGACGCGGACCATGAAGAACTCGTCAAGGTTATTCGCCGAAATCGACAGGAATCGCACCCGCTCCAGCATGGGGTGGCTGGGATTGACCGATTCCTCCAGAACGCGGCGGTTGAAATGCAGCCAGGAGAGCTCGCGGTTGATGAATCGCTCGGGACTCGATGCGATCGCCGGCAGACTCTCGGTCTCTGGGGCTTTTTCTTTAGTTTCAACGGCTTGCGCAGAGTCCATCAGAAGTCGGTCCATCCAGTTCGCCCCAATTTGCGACTTATGCGCAAAACCGGCCGGAGCATGTGTTAGAGCGATGACGTTTCGATGACATTGATGTTCCGCCACTTCGCCGCGTCAAGCGGGCTTGGCGTGGGTCTGGAGGCGGCCGCGGAGGCCGATCAGGCGTCGCGGAGCAGCTCGGCGGCCAGCGCCCGGGTGACCGGACGGCCGAGCCTGAGGGCTTCGCTGTCGAGCAGTTCCACGGCCTGGCGGGCGGCGGCCGAGGACCGCTCCAGGCGGGTGGCGAGGTAGCCGACCACGCTCTCATCCACGGTGAGCTGGCGGTCGGCGCAGAATTTGACGATCAGCCCGCGGAAGAGCTGGTCGTCGGGCGGCAGCAGCGCGACGACCGGAACGGCGCGCAGACGCGAGCGCAGGTCGCGAAGCTCGATCTCCAGCGAGGCCGGCACCTCGCGTCCCGTGAACAGGACGTAGGCGCCATCCTCGCGGGCGAGGTTCATCAGATGGAAGAGGGCGCGTTCGTCAAATTCCCTGGCCTTGAGATCCTCGACCACCAGCGCGCCGGTGGCGAGCGCGCCCGGAACGCCCGCGGCGGTCAGCGCATTGGCGGTGGTGGAGCGGGCGCCGGCTTCCTCGGCCCAGATCGCGGCGAGATGGCTCTTGCCGCTTCCTTCCGGGCCGGCCAGCCACATGATCCGGTTCGGCCATTCCGGCCAGCTGTCGATCAGGCCGAGCCCGGCCGCGTTGGCAGGGCCTTCGAGGAAATTGTCCCGGCTGAGGCTCTCCGCATGCGGAAGCGAAAACGCCAATTGTCGGGGGTGAACGCGGCCTGGCACGCTTGCTTTGCTCCATGCCGGCGGGCCGGCGTCATTTGAAGAGATCAGACATATCGAGCGGGAGTTGGCCTTTTGCGGGGCCGCATCGCCTCTCATTTGGCCTCGATCGTGCTACTTGGCCTCGATCGTGCTCATGTGCCGCAGCCACTCGACCAGATAGAGCGACACCGAGGAGAGCGTGAAGACCGTGACGAGGCCCATCAGGATGATATCATAAGGGGCCGGCTTGAAGCCGAAGGCAAGCGCCGCCAGCACCAGGGCCGCGAACGCCACCTGTGCCACGGTGTTGAGCTTGGACACCTTCGACGGCTTCATCTCGACGGGCCGGTCGAACAGCCAGGACACGATCACCGCGGCGACGATCATGATGTCGCGCGAGACCACCAGGATCACGATCCAGCGCGGAATTGCGCCCCAGATCCCGAGCGCCATGTAGATCGAGACCAGCAGCGCCTTGTCCGCGAGCGGGTCGAGCAGGGCGCCGAGCTCGCTCGTCATGTTGAAGCGCTTGGCCAGGAAGCCGTCGACGGCATCGCTGATACCGGCGATCAGGAAGACGGCGAACGCCACCTCCATTTGGCTCGACACGATGGCCCAGACGATGATCGGGACCAGCATGATGCGGCCCAGGGTAATGATGTTCGGAATACTCACGAAAGCGCTTCCCGGCACCCGGTCTGACCTCGAATCCGGCCTCTCGGGAGGCTGAACCGGTTGATATCTCTACATAGTATAAGGCGGGGCGCCATGCGAGCCATTGCGCGTCCCCGGAATTCGACGTAACCAGCCGCAAACCCACTGGAAATCGGGCATGACCGACCGCAAAAACGGCCTCACTTACGCCGATTCAGGCGTCGATATCGATGCGGGCAACCGCCTGGTCGACCTGATCAAGCCGATGGTGCGCGCCACCGCACGGCCCGGCGCCGACGCCGAGATCGGCGGCTTCGGCGGCCTGTTCGACCTCAAGGCGGCCGGTTTCAAGGACCCTGTCCTCGTGGCCGCGACCGACGGCGTCGGCACCAAGGTCAAGATCGCGATCGAGACCAGGCTGCACGGCGGGATCGGCATCGACCTCGTCGCCATGAGTGTCAACGACCTCGTGGTGCAGGGCGCCGAGCCGCTGTTCTTCCTGGATTATTTCGCCTGCGGCAAGCTCGACCCGGAGGCGACGGCCTCGATCGTCGCGGGCGTCGCCGAGGGCTGCCGCGAATCCGGCTGCGCCCTGATCGGCGGCGAGACCGCCGAGATGCCCGGCCTGTACAGGGATGGCGATTACGACCTCGGCGGCTTTGCGGTCGGTGCTGCGGAGCGGGGCACGCTGCTGCCGCGCAAGGACATCGCGGCCGGCGATGCCGTGATCGGCCTCGCCTCGTCGGGGGTGCACTCCAATGGCTTCTCGCTGGTGCGCAAGATCGTGGAACAATCAGGCCTCGGCTTCGAGGCGCCGGCGCCTTTTTCTCCCGTGATGACCCTTGGCGGCGCGCTGCTGACGCCGACGAAGCTCTACGTCAAATCCTGCCTGCGCGCGATCCGCGAGACCGGCGCGGTGAAGGGGCTCGCCCACATCACCGGCGGCGGCTTCACCGACAACATTCCGCGCGTGCTGCCGAACAACCTCGGCGTCGGTATCGATCTGGCCCGCCTGCCGGTGCTGCCGGTGTTCAAATGGTTGGCGGCGCAAGCCGGCATCGCCGAGCTGGAGATGCTGCGCACGTTCAATTGCGGCATCGGCATGATCGCGATCGTCGAGCCTGACAAGGTCGATCAGGTCGTGCAGGTCTTCACCGACGCCGGCGAGACCGTGGCGCAGCTCGGCACCGTGATCCCGGCCGAGGGCGAGCACCGCGTCGTCTACAACGGCCATCTCGACATGGCACTGTAATGACTGGCGCTGTGATGAAGCGCCGTGTCGCCATCCTGATCTCCGGCCGCGGCTCCAACATGTCCGCGCTGATCAGGGCCGCGGCCGCTGCGGATTTCCCCGCCGAGATCTCGCTCGTCATCTCGAACAAGGCCGATGCGCTCGGCCTTGAACGGGCCAAGGCAAGCGGCGTGAACACGCTGGTGATCGAGAGCAAGCCGTTCGGCAAGGACCGCGCCCGTTTCGAGAAGGTGCTGCAGGCGGCGCTCGACCAGCACGGCATCGAGCTGATTTGTCTGGGCGGCTTCATGCGCCTGTTCACGGCCGAGTTCACCAGGGCGTGGTACGGGCGGATGCTCAACATCCATCCCTCGCTGCTGCCGTCCTTCCCCGGCCTCGATCCGCACGGCCAGGCCTTGCGCGCCGGGGTCAAGCTGTCCGGCGCGACGGTGCACTTCGTCATCCCCGAGACCGATGCCGGCCCGATCGTGATGCAGGGCGCGGTTCCCGTCAGCGATCACGACACGGGCGATACGCTGTCGGAGCGCATCCTCGAAGTCGAGCACCGCATCTATCCGGAAGCGTTGCGGCTGCTGGCCACCGGCAAGGTCCGGATCGAGGGTGATGTCTGCAGGACGGCGGGAAGCGGGCCGTCGGAGAATTTCCTGGTGGCGCCGGTGGTGAGCTGAAGCGCCGTCCTCGCTGCGGCCGTCACAAACAAAATCCCCCGGCAGAGCCGGGGGCAACGTCATGATCTCTCGCGCTTTGGCTTGAGAGATATCAGGAGACCTTGAGGTTCTCCGCGGATGCTTTGCCGCGGTTCTCCACGAGGTCGTATTCAACCACCTGGTTTTCGTTGAGGGTCGAGAGTCCGGCACGCTCGACGGCGGAGATGTGGACGAACACGTCCTTGTCGCTGCCGTTCGGCTTGATGAACCCATAGCCCTTGGTCGGGTTGAACCATTTGACGGTGCCCTTTTGCGGCATCGCTAGTCTCCTCCACTAGATATAAAAAAGACGCGGCCGCTTTTCGCGTGCCACGCCACAAACGGGCTTCCGGGAGTCTGTTCGAGTCTTGAGTCTCAATGTCGCGAAACGCACAGCCGAGCGGCCAATTCCGATTGTGTCCAACATTGCAACATGAAAATCGCCCGTTAGCAAGCTGCGCCTAAATTTCAAGACCGAGGCGGGCATGGCGGTCTGCTATTTGCGACCTGTGGCCGTGGAACCACAATCGAGGGCAATCGCCCCTGTCTCAGCGCTCCAACCGGTTGACGCTCCGTGGCAGTTCAGCACAAATCGCCCCATGCGGCCGCGCGTCGTGTTGTATTTTTGCGCGTCGCGCTTTGCTTTGGGATGAGTCGTCATGTGCTGCACCGCGCAGCTCTCCGGGACACGGCAGATGATCGGGCAGGGCCGCGTTCGCAGGATCGCGGCATCGGTCACGATGGCGCTTGCGCTGGTGCTGGCTGTGACGATCTCGGCGGCGACGCCCGGGTTCGCGCAGACCCCGACACCGGCTGCGTCTCCGACGCCCACACCGTCGCCGACCCCGGTGTCGACGTCGATCGCCTATGATCGCTCGGCCGGCAACAGCGCGCTCGATCTCGGCTCGAATTTCCTGGAGCGGCTCGGCAACCAGGCATCGAACGGTTTCAACCGGGCGTTCCGGACCAATCCCGGCGGCGGGGGTGCGGCGGCCAGCACCGAGGATCCGCGCTACCGCACTTGGTTCGAGGGCTACGGCATCTCGGTCCGGACCGATCCGCAAGGCGACTTTGTCGGCGACAGGCGCAAGACGGTTGGCGGCGTCGCCGGCTTTGGCGCGCGCGTGGCCCCCGGCGTCAATCTCGGCTTCTCCGTCGACCAGAGCCACACCGATGTCGACGTGCCGCTGGCGCTGCAGTCGGCGACGCTCGACCTGACGCAGATCGGCTTCAACGGCTCAGTCGACAAGGGGCCGTGGACCTGGGCCTTTGCCGTGGTGCACGGCTTCGGCAAGGTCCGTTCCAGCCGCGACACTGGCCTTGGCCTTGCAACCGCGAGCTATCGCGCCGCGGTCGACGGCGCGTTGACCGAGATCAGCTATTACTGGACCAAGGACCAGATGCGCATCGTGCCCAAGGGCGCGCTGGAATATGTGCGCGCCACCAGCGCGGCGTTCCAGGAGGCCGGCGGCCTCGACCCGCTCAACGTCGGTTCGACGGCGCTCTCCCGCGCACGCATCATGATCGGGGCCGAGATCGGCCGCTACTTCATCATCGACCAGAAGATCCTGGACCTGTCCGCGTACGGCAAGTTCGTCGACAATTTCCATCAGGATCTGGGATCGGTCCAGGTCAGCCTCGGCGCCCAGAACATCGTCGTTCCCGGCATCGGCGAGAGCCGTTACGGCATGGATGCCGGTGCTTCGGCTTCGCTCAGCCTGACCAGCGTGGCGCGGCTTTACGTCAATTACGACGGCAAGTTCCGTAATGAGCTGACCTCGCACCAGGGCACTGTCGGCTTCGAATATAGATGGTGAGCTGAAGCTCGCCCGCGCCTAGGTCGGCGTCGCCGCGACATATCCCGTCAGCCCAAAGCCCTCGCGTGCAGCCGTCATCATCGGCACCAGCGCGTTCGGATGGATGAACTCGTCACGGAAGCAGGGATAGGTCTTGGGATCAAAGATCTTCTTCAGCCAGTCGACCACGATCTTGTGGCGCTCGGAGGTTCGGAACTCCTTGTGATAGGTGAGCCAGAGGTCAGCGTGGTGGCTGACGCCGAGATCGACGGCGATCAGCGGCGCGCCGAGCGCGATCGAGACCGTCGGCAGGAAGCCGATGCCGGCGCCGCGCTCGACGGCATAGAGCACGCCGACCGAGGAATTGGTCTTGATCCCGACGATGCCCTCGAGCGACTTCAGCCCGAGCACGCGCGCGTAGGCGCCGTCGTCGACCTGTGGCGCGCTCTGCTTGATGATGCGGTGGTTCTTCAGGTCGGCCAGGGTAGCCGGCACGCCATAGAGATCTTCGTATTCCTTGGAGACAAAGGGATAGATGTGCAGACGGCCGAGCTTGGCGACGATCAGGTCGGGATTGGTCGGAGGCTCGAGCTGGATCGCGACGTCCGATTCAAGCCGCGCGACGTCGGCCTGCTCCATCGCGCAGCGCAAATCGACGGTGATCTTGCGGTACGTCTTCTGGAAGTCGATCAGTCGCGGCAGGATCCAGAAATTGCCCGGGCCTTCGGTCACCGCGACGCGCACGGTGCCAGATGTGTCGTTCGACGACCGCGAGGCGCGCCGGAAGACGTTGAAGGCATGACGCTCCATATGCGCAACGTCGGCGATCATCGCGGTGCCTTCATCGCTGAGCGTGAGCCCGCTCTGGTCGCGCAGGAACAGCTTGCAGCCGATGCCCTCTTCGAGCCGGTCGATCCGGCGCATCAGCGTCGTGGAGGTGAGCCCGAGCTCCTCGGCGGCATTGCGAAAACTTTTATATTTTGCGCACGCTAAAAACAGTTTCAAATCGTCCCAGGACGCATCCAGGGCTTCTTCACGGTGCTGCATCATCGCAGCACCCCGGTGCAATAACTGCTGCATACTCCTGATCCCCAGCCGCTAAGCTCATCGGCATAGCGGGGCACGAAAGCCCCGGACGATAGAGGCGCGATATGGCTATGGAAAGGGGCTCGTTTGCCGCAAGGCATGATTTCGATGCCTTGCCGCTGAGCCCGGATGTGGATGTCCGCTGCGCGCAATTTTCCGAAATTGCCGCGCTTTCGCAGATGGCGCACCGGCTGGTGCCGGGCGTGCAAATCGGGACAGCCGAGCTTGCGCATTATTTCACGTTCGATCCTCAGAGCATCCTGACGTTCAGCCGGAAGGGCCATCTCGTCGGCGGTATAGCTTTCCTGTTCCTCAATGACCGCGGGCACGATGCGCTGCTGCTCGACGAGATCTGCCTCACCGCGCCCGAGACGCGCTATCTCGCTTCCGCGAAGGAAGAGGTCGCTGCCATCTACATCTGGGCGATCGCGGCGACGGGGCGCGGTATCGCCGGTCTCGGCAAGGCTGCAGCGCATCTGCGACAGCTAAGGTTCCGCAGCGCCGATTGCTATGCGCAGCCGTCAACGGTGGCCGGACGCGACATCATGAAGGCGACCGGCTTTGCGCCGGTCCCGAGCTTCCAGCCCGACCTCTGGTGCTACGAGCGGCCCTGGCATCGCCAGCCGCTGCGCATGCCGGGCGCGATCATCCAAGCAAGGAGTTTTGCAGATGCACGGTACTAGGATTCCTGTCGCCAAGCCCTGTTCCCGCGCCATCACCATCCGCCTTGCGCGCGATCCAAGCGATCTCATGCTGGTCACCGCCATTCGCTCGGCGGTCTATCTCGCCGAGCAGGATTGTCCGTTCGAGGAGGAGTTCGACGGCAACGACATGGTCGCCGCCCATTTCATCGGCTTCGTCGGCAACGAGCCCGCAGGCTGCCTGCGGGTGCGCTTCTTCGGCGATTTCGCCAAGGTGGAGCGGCTTGCGGTGCGTCACCAATACCGGCGCTCGCGCGTCTCGTTCAAGTTGGTGCAGGCCAGCGTCGACTATGTGAAGCGCAAGGGCTTCCGCAAGATCTACGGCCAGGCGCAGGACAGGCTGGTCGACTTCTGGGCCCATTTCGGCGCCAAGCCGCTCGGCCATAATCGCAAGGTCACCTTCTCGGATTTTTCCTACACGGAAATGCTGCTGGAGATCGAGCCGGGCCCGGACGCGATCACGCTGGACAGCGATCCTTACGTGATCATCCGCCCCGAAGGCGATTGGGACCGGCCGGGCGTGCTCGACGCCTCGGCGGGGCGGGCGGTGACCTCACCGCTGCGGGATCTCGCGCTCGCCGACCGTTGAAATTGGTGCAGCTCCGCGCAAGACAATGCTGGCTTCCATCCACGATGATCCGCCGATCCTGGTCTGCGCGGATCTGCAGGTCGAGTATCTGACCCCCGGGCGCCGCCACGTCATCCTCGACGGCGACGCCGTGACGACGCGCTGCCTGGAACTCCTGACGTTGTGGCGCGGCAATCTCTGGCCGGTGATGCATCTGAAGCGCATCGCGCAGGCGGCCTGGTTCAATCCGGCATCGAGGCTGACCGATTGGATCGCTGAGACGAAGCCGCGGCCCGGAGAGATGACGTTCGAGCATCCGTTGCCGTCTGCCTACAGCTCGTCGCGTTTTGTGGACTACATGTCCAATATCCGCACTGTGCGTTGCATTTTGATCGGTTTTTCCTTGGACGAGACGATCCTGGCCACCGCCGTTGATGGGTTTCACCGCAGCCATCGCTACCAGGTCGTCGCTGACGCCGTGGCTTGCCGGCAGCCGGGTACGGGCGATGCCGCCGCCTATAAGCATGCGGTAGTGAATGTCATCGGGAATTTTGCTACAATCCAGTCCAGCGCCGAACTGATCAGAACCAGCGGCGCCGTTGCGGTGTAGGCGGCCGCGACCGGCGGATGGGGTGAGAGATTGTCACGGGGAGACGAGCTCAAGGAGCTGGCGAGCGATCTGTCGCGTGCGGCCGAGAGGGCGCGCAGGCTTGGTTTGCCGACGACGGTCTATCTGCTCTCGATGGCGCTGGTGGAGGTGAGGGAAGCCGCTGCCGGCACTGACGACGGGCATGACGACGACGCAGCGTGAGAGCTGCTCCACGTGCTGCTTCGTCATGAGCGGATTTGCCAAGAGTGGATTTGCCACGAGCGGATTTGTCATGTGCAGCTTTGTCGCGTGCAGCTTTGTGCATCGCTGCTGAGCGCTTGCTGCCGACGAATTGGCGTTGCAAGTCTTGCGCTGTCGCAATAGCCAAGTAACTTGATCATCGAGTGATGACGCTGGCTGTGCCTGCGACGTGACGCTTTCAAGGATCTTCGCAAATGTCCATGCTGCCCAATTCGCAAGAGGCCCGGGATGTGGCCTATCAGCTCCATCCCTACACCAATGCGCGCACCCATCAGCAGGCCGGTCCCCTGGTGATCGAGCGCGGCGAGGGTCCCTACGTCTTCGATGCGTCGGGCAAGCGCTATTTCGAGGCGATGGCCGGCCTGTGGAGCGTCGGGCTCGGCTTCAACGAGAAGCGGCTGGTCGAGGCCGCGCACAAGCAGATGCTGGCGCTGCCGTTCTATCACACGTTCTCCGCCAAATCGCACGGGCCCTCGATCGACCTCGCCGAGAAGCTGGTCGCGCTCGCGCCTGTGCCGATGAGCAAGGTGTTCTTCACCAATTCCGGCTCGGAAGCCAATGACACCGTGCTGAAGCTGATCGCCTATCGCTCCAACGCGCTCGGCCAGCCCCAGCGCAAGAAGGTGATCAGCCGGATGCGCGCCTATCACGGCGTCACCATTGCTTCGGCGAGCCTCACCGGCCTGCCGAACAACCACCGCTCGTTCGATCTGCCGCTGCCGAACATCCTGCACACGGGTTCGCCGCATTTCTACAAGGACGGCGCGCCCGGCGAGACCGAGGAAGCCTTTGCGACGCGCCGGGCCGAGGAGCTCGACGCGCTGATCCAGAAGGAGGGGCCCGATACGATCGCGGCGTTCTTCGGCGAGCCGGTGATGGGCGCGGGCGGCGTTATCGTGCCCCCGGCGACCTATTGGGACAAGATCCAGGCGGTCTTGAAGAAATATGACATCCTGCTGGTCGCCGACGAGGTGATCTGCGGCTTCGGCCGCACCGGCAAGATGTTCGGCTGCGAGACCTACGGCATCAAGCCTGACGTGCTCGTGGTCTCCAAGCAGATCACCTCGAGCTATTTCCCGTTCTCGGCGATCATCATGAACGACCGCATGTTCGAGCCGATCGCGGACGAGAGCAACAAGATCGGCGTGCTCGGCCACGGCTTCACCGCAGGCGGTCATCCCGTCGGTTCGGCGGTTGCGCTGGAAAACCTCAAGATCATCGAGGAGCGCGGCCTGGTCGCGCATGCCGCCGAGCTCGGCGCTTACATGCAGGGCCGCTTACGCGAGCTTGCCAGCCATCCGCTGGTCGGCGAGGTCCGCGGCGTCGGCATGATCGCTGCGATCGAGCTCGTGCTCGACAAGGGACGCAAGACCGCAGCCGCGACGCCGGGCGCCGTCGGCGGCATCGCCAGCCGCATGCTCCAGGAGCGCGGCGTGATCTCGCGCAACATGCTGGACGCCATCGCCATCTGCCCGCCGCTGATCGTCACCAAGGCGCAGATCGACGACCTCGTCGCCGCGATCTCTGGCGTGCTGAATGACATGAAGGCGGAAGTGGCCAAGCTGACGCCGGCGTAGGGTCTTGTCTGGGCGCTCAATCTAACACCGTCACCCTGAGGTGGCCGCTTCTTCAGCGGCCCTCGAAGGGCGACGGCCCGGCTCTCTCGGAGCGGCGGCAGTGGGGCCGCTCATCCTTCGAGGCTCCGCGCGCGGTGCGTTGCACCGCACGCCTCGCACCTCAGGATGACGGGCTAACGGCTATTTCGCGTCGGCGGTTCGGGAGCTAACCGTCTCCGCCCGCTGCACCCCGATCACGCGGCCTTTCTCGACCGCCAGCGCCAGCTCGCCGCGCTTGAGCTTCAGGGCGGCTTCGCCGAACAGCTCGCGGCGCCAGCCGCGCAGAGCGGGGACGTCGGCCTCGTCGTCGGCTGCGATCTCTTCGAGATCGTCGACGGTCGCGATCACTTTGCTGGCCACAGCATGCCGCTCGGCGGTCATGCGCAGCAGCACCTTCAACAGCTCGACGATGGCGGCGCCGTTGTTGTTGTTGCGCGGCTTCTCCAGCTTCGGCAGCGTGGCAGGATCGCGCGCCAGTCCGCGGGTGACCGCGGCGACGATGTCCGCGCCCCATTTGGATTTCTCAAAGCCCTTCGGCACCGAGCGCAAGTTTGCGAGCTTCTCCAGCGTGTTCGGCGCATGGGTGGCGATATCGCTGACGGCCTCGTCGCGCAGCACGCGGCCGCGCGGCACGTCGCGGCTCTGCGCCTCCTGCTCGCGCCAGGCCGCGACCTCCATCAGGACCGCGAGATCCTTCGGCTTGCGCACGCGCGTCTTCAGCCGCTCCCAGGCGCGCTCGGGGTGGAAGTCGTAGGTCTTGGGCGAGGTCAGGACCTCCATCTCGATGGAGACCCATTCGCTGCGGCGGCGCTTCTTCAAATCGGCATCGAGCGCCGCGAACACGTCACGCAAATGCGTGACGTCGGACACGGCGTAGTGCATCTGCTCCTTGGTCAGCGGCCGGCGCGACCAGTCGGTGAAGCGGTGGGTCTTGTCGGGGCGGTGGCCGGTGACCTTCTCGACCAGCGCGTCGTAGGCGATGCTGTCGCCGTAACCGAGCACCATCGCGGCAACTTGGGTGTCGAACACCGGGTGCGGGATGATGTTGGCCTGGTGCCAGATGATCTCGATGTCCTGGCGGGCGGCGTGGAAGACCTTCAGCACGGCCTCGTTGGCCATCAGCTCGAAGAACGGCTTGAGGTCGATGCCCTGAGCCAAGGTGTCGATGACAATCGCTTCCTCGGCGCTGGCCATCTGCACCACGCATAGCAGCGGGTAGTAGGTGGTCTCGCGCAGGAACTCGGTATCGACGGTAATGACGGGGTGCTTGGCCAGCCGGCTGCAGGCAGCCGCGAGGTCAGCGGTGGTGGTAATCAAATCCATGAACGACCCATGACACGTGATATCAGCCGTTCTGCCGAAAGTGCTGTGATGTCAAGGGGCTCGATGCGAATTCGAGCCTTGCATTTGGGCCGGAATCGCTTTTTCCGACGAAAATCCTATTCGTAGCGGACCCGGTGCGAGGATTTGCGGGCACAGGGCAACGCCACCACGACCACGCACATGGCGACCAAAGCCAATCCCAGGAACTCGAAAACCAACAGATCCACGGCGAAATCTCCAGAAACATTGATAGATTTGTCGGGGGTACGTTGAGGGTCTGTTAATTCCAATGGTTACCGGCGGTGCGGGCCGCCGGATGGTGGACGGGGGGTTAATACGGGCGGCCGCCTAGAACGAAATCGGCGCCCCGCATGACGGAGCGCCGATGGTCGTTGGCCGATGCAGCGATCCTTACGGCAGCTTCAGCGATGTCTCCGCGTTGTACGGCTTCAGCGTCTCGTCCGCGGCCTTCTGGGCGGCGACCAGCGCCTCTTTCGGCTGCTTCTTGCCGTTGAGGACCAGCATCACCTCGTCCTCCAGCGTCTTACGCACCGGGACGGTCTTGTAGGTCGCAAACCAGGGCTTTGCGACGTCGAGCTGCTCGACGGCGGTCTTGGCGTCCGGGTTCTTGCTCAGGAAGTCGACCATGTCAGGCGTCTTGTAGGCGGCCATGTTGGGCGCGAAATAGCCGGTGGCGCGGCTCCACCAGCCGCTCTTCTCGGGCGAGGTCATCCACTTGATCAGCGTCCAGGCAGCCTTCTGCTTGTCGGCCTCGAGCCCGGCCGGAACGATCAGCGAGGCGCCGCCGATCGGCACGGCGTTGCGGACGTTGCGCGGGATGAAGGCGACCTTGTAGGCGAACTTGGCGTTGTCGCGCACGTAGGTGAGCGAGCCCGTGGACAGCATCATCATCGCGGCGTTGCCGGAGATGAAGGAGGTGCTGACGGCAGGGCCGGGCGTGGCGCCGGGCGCGTGGACCTTGTGCTTGGTGACGAGGTCGTTCCACCAGGTGAGCGCGCCGAGCATCGAGGGCGTGTCGTAATAGACCTCGCCGCCGAACTCCTCGTTGTAGTAGCGCCCGCCATTGCTCATGGTGAGCGTTTCCATCATCCAGCCGCAATAGTCATACGCGCAGGGAATCGCGATGCCCCATTGGGTCACCTTGTCGCCCTCGCGCTTGGTGAGCTTCTTGGCCCAATCGGTGAGCTCGGCCCAGGTCTGCGGCGGCTTGCTCGGATCGAGGCCGGCTTCCTTGGCCTTGTCGGCGTTGATATAGAGCAGCGGCGTCGAATTGTGGAACGGCACGCCGTAGACCGAGCGGTCGATCACCGCGTTGCCCTGCAGCGCGGGGAAGAACTGGCCGAGGAACTGCTCCTTGGTGGTGCCGTCGGCCTTGATCAGGGCATCGAGATTGGTGAGCTCGTTCTCGATCTGCATGTCGAGCAGGAAGTTGGCCGACATGATCACGGCGGACGGCGGCTTGCCGGCCTTGATCGCGGCGCGCGTCTTGATCAGCGTGTCGTCATAGGAGCCGGTGTAGACCGCGGTCGCCTTGACGTCCGGATGGGTCTCGTTGAACTCCTTGATCAAGGTGCCCATGTCGCGGGCGAGCTTGCCGTCGACGGGGACGGGGAAGAACAAATCGATCTCGGTCGGGCCTTCGCCGGCGAGGGCCGGAAAGGCGAGGGCGCCTGCCATGGTACCTGCGATGGCGAGGCCCAGCATGAGCCTGCGGGAAAACAGCATCGAAGAATCTCCTATTTGATGCCTGAGGTGACGAAAGAGCTGATGAAGCGCTTCTGGAAGATCAGGAAGGTGATGAGCAGCGGCGCGATCACCATCAGCGTGCCGGCCGCGATGGTGCCCCAGGCCTGCGTGCCTTCGGCGGTCTTGGTGAAGACCGAGAGGCCGACCGTGAGCGGTCGCTTGTCCGGCGAATTGATCACCATCAGCGGCCACAGGAAGTCGTTCCAATGGCTGGTCACGGAGATGATGGCGAAGGCCGAGAAGCTCGGCATCGACAGCGGCACGTAGATGTGGCGGATGCGCTGGAGCAGGCTGGCGCCGTCGATCAGGGCGGCGTCTTCGAGCTCGGTCGGAATCGCCTCGAACGCCTGCCGCATCAGGAACGTGCCGAAGGCGGAGGCGAAGAACGGCATCATCACGCCAGCGAGCGTGTCGTAGAGGCCGAGCTGCGCCACGAGGCTGAGGTTCGGCACGATCAGCAGCACCGGCACCAGCATCAGCTGCATCAGGAACAGATAGAAGATCAGCGTCTTGCCGACGAAGGCAAGGCGCGCGAAGGCAAAGCCCGCCAGCGTGATCGTGACGAACTGCACCAGCAAAATGCCGGCGCAGATGATCGCGGTGTTGAGCGTGTAGCGCGGGAAATCGCCGATCTCCCAGGCATCTCTGACGTTGTCGAGCGTCGGCTTCAGGCTCGGCATCAGCTCGGCCATGGCGTTGATGCCGTCGGAGGCCGGGCGCAGTGTCGCTACGACCATCCAGAGGAACGGAATGAGCCAGACGATCGCGAGCAGCACGGTCAGCAGGAAGCCGAGCTTTGGCGTGATCTCGCCTCTCGTGGCGAGCGGGGCGTCCCTGAACAGGCGGTCGATCAGCTTCATGGCCCGCCCTCGCGGTTTGCCATGGTGCGGAAGGAGAGCGCGGTGAGGCCCATCAGCGCGGCGAGCGTCAGCAATGTCGCGGCCGAGGCCTTGCCGACGTCGTAATGCTCGACCGCCTGCTGGTAGATGTAGAACAGCACGAGGTTGGTCGAGTTCGACGGTCCGCCCTGGGTCATGACGAAGACGTGGTCGACCTGCGTCACCGCGTTGAGGATCGCGATGACGGTGACGAACAGGAAAGTGGGCTTGAGCTCCGGCAGGATGATGTGGCGCAGGCGCATGTAAGGCCCGGCGCCGTCGAGATGTGCGGCCTCCATCACGTCCTCGGGCACGGCCTGGAGGCCGGCGAGGAAGAACAGCATGTAGTAGCCGGCGTTCTTCCAGATCGTGATGACCATGATCGCGTAAAGCGCGATATCGGGGTCGCCGAGCCAGTTCGGCAGCACCGGAAGCAAGCGGCCGATGTAGTAGTCGAGCAGGCCGACATTGGGCAGGAAGATGAACATGAACAGCGCGGAGGCTGCGACCATCGGGATCAGCACCGGCAGGAACAGCGCCGCGCGCAGCGCGCTGCTCACGGCGTTGGTGCGCGACAGCGCCAGGGCGAACAGAAGTGCGAGGCCGATGCTCGGAACCGCGGTGCCGACTGCATAGATCAGGTTGTTGACGACCGCGCCGGTAAAGGCGGGATCGGCCAGCACCGCTGCGACGTTGTCGAGACCGACGAAGCGGACCGGCGCCTTCGGCGTGGCGCGCTGGTAGAGCGCATCGACGAGCACGCGGCCCATCGCGCCGTAGGTGAACAGCGCGAGGAAGACCAGCGAGGGCAGCAACAGCAGATAGGCGGGCAGCGAAGCTTTGAAGCGCGTGCCGAGGCGCTTCAGGACGTCCAGGCGCGGCGCCGCCGAGGTCGCGACCGGAAGAGCCGCGGGTTCGGCGAGGCTCATCTCACCGCGCCGGGGAAATTGAGTGCATAGTCGCGGCCGTCCGTTCCCACGGGTGGTTCGAACGGGAAGCGCAGACTTTCGTCGAGGAAGTCGTGGCTGTGCACGACGAGATTCTCGTCGTCGATCAGCACGACGCCATAGGCCGGCGGCTCGTGGCTTGCGAGGTGAGGCGCGTTCGCGTCGAGCTCGAACCAGACCTGATGGTTGGTGCCGCGCAGCGTCGAGAACGGGATCTTGCCAAAACTGCCGAAGATCGGCCGGTGCACATGGCCGAAGAAGAGATGGCGGATGCGCGCGCGATAGGGCGCAATCACCTCGGCAAATTCGGCGCTCTGCTTCAGTCCGATCTCGTCCATCGCATGCACGCCGATCGGGAAGGGCGGGTGATGCATGAATACGACGAATTGCTGGTCGTCGGGCGCGGCCGCGAGCGTCTTCGCGAGCCAGTCGAAGCGCTTGGCGCACATCTCGCCGGCGTGGCTGGTCTCGTCAAGCGTGTCGAGGAAGACGAACAGGCCGTGCTCGGTGGTGCGCGTGCCCTGCACGAATCCGTTTGAATCGCGCGGCGCGGCCTTCAGGCTATCGAGGCAAGTCACGCGGCGGTCGTGATTGCCGACCATGGCGATGTAAGGGATTTTCAGCGCCGACATCGCGTCGGCGAAATTGGCGTAGGAGTTAGCCTCGCCCCAATGGGTGAGGTCGCCGGTCACGACCGCGAACGCAGCGTCGGACTGATGCTTGTTGATGTCGGCAATCGCCGCGTCCAGCCGCGCGCGCGGGTCGAGGCCATAGAGCTTCAGCCCGGGGTTCGCCAGATGCGTGTCGGTGATGTGGATGAATTTGAAGGGCATGGCGCGCTTTGTCAGGACGGTTGGAGGATGGGCGCTTCCGGCAAGGCGACCCTGACAGGCGGTTAGAGCGGGTGTGTTTCAGTTTGATGACAGCGGTTCCTGTGTCCACAGTGCTCGCTTCGTAGGGTGGATTAGCCGAAGGCGTAATCCACCACTGTGAGCCAACTTCAAGTTGTGCTATCGATGGGCGATGTCCGACTATCGCCGCGCATTCGTCCCGGGACGATGCTGGTTCTTTACCGTGAACCTGCTCGATCGGCGGAAAGCTCTTTTGACCGACCAGATTGAGAGCCTACGAGACGCGGTCGCCGCAACGCGACAGAGCCACCCCTTCGCAATCGATGCTTTCGTGGTTCTGCCGGACCATCTCCACGCAATCTGGAAGCTGCCGTCGGGCGACGCCGATTTTTCGGTGCGCTGGCGCTTGATCAAGTCTCGTTTCGCCAAAGCACTCCCGGTGACCGAGCGGCTGAGCGCTGTCCGTTTCTCACGGAATGAACGCGGCATATGGCAGCGACGGTTCTGGGAGCACTTGATCCGGGACGAGGCCGACTACGCCCGCCACGTCGAGTATTGTTATTACAATCCCGTCAAGCACGGGCATGTGTCGCGAGTCTGCGACTGGCCGTATTCGTCATTTCACCGCGATGTTCGTGCAGGACTGCTTCCGGCGGATTGGGGCGGAGACACTCAGTTCATCGGCGAGTTCGGAGAGCGGACGTAATAGCCGCGCCAATCTGTAGGGTGGATTAGCGAAGCGTAATCCACCTCTTTACTTTCCGGCTTCGAGAGAAGTGGTGGATTACGCCTTCGGCTAATCCACCCTACGCACCGGGTTTGTGGCTACGTCCCGCAGAACGTCCGCAGCACCCGCTGGTCCGGCAGCGGCGGATCGGCGTAGGCCGCATAGTCCGGCTGGTCGTCGAACGGTTTCGCCAGCACCTTAACCAGCTCCTCGAATGGCGCGTAATTGTCGTCGTTGACCGCGGCCTGGATCACGGCCTCGACGCGGTGGTTGCGGGGGATGAACATGGGATTGACGGCGTGCATTGCCGCCTGCCGCTCGGCTGCGGTCTGCGGCTCCAGCGTGATGCGGGCGCGCCAGCGGCCGGCCCATTCGTCGAAGGCTGCGGGCTCCATGAACTGCGCGCGCGCATCCGCACTGTCATCAACGGCGGCGTCGCCCAGCTTGCGGAAGGTGAGGGTGAAGTCGGCCTGGTTCTTCGCCATGGCGTCGAGCAGGTCCTGGATCAGCGCCTCGTCGCCGTCGCGCTCAGTGAACAGGCCGACCTTTTTGCGCAGGCCCGCCTGATAGGCGGCGCTGAACTGGTCTGAGAACGCGCCGAGAATGTCCTGGGCTTCGGCAACCGCCTTCTCCTGCTCGTCGGAGAACAGCGGCAGCAGGCATTCGGCGAGGCGCGTCAGATTCCACAGCGCGATGCGCGGCTGGTTGGCATAGGCGTAGCGGCCCATCTCGTCGATCGAGGAGAACACCTGCGAAGGGTTGTAGGCGTCCATGAAGGCGCAGGGGCCGTAGTCGATGGTCTCGCCGGAGATGGAGCTGTTGTCGGTGTTCATCACGCCGTGGATGAAGCCGACCAGCAGCCAGCGCGCGACGAGATCGGCCTGGCGCGCGACGACGCCGGCGAGCAGCGCTTGATAGGGCCGCTGCACGTCGCGCAGCTCCGGATAGTGCCTGATGATGACGTGGTCGGCGAGCCGGCGGATCGCGTCGGTGTCGCGGCGGACGGCGAAGAACTGGAAGGTGCCGACCCGGATATGGCTGGAGGCGATACGCGTCAGAACGGCGCCCGGTAGCGCGGTCTCGCGAATGACGTGCTCGCCGGTGACGACGGCGGCAAGCGAGCGCGTGGTCGGAATGCCCAGCGCATACATGGCTTCGCTGACGATGTATTCGCGTAAGACCGGCCCTAGCGCGGCGCGGCCGTCGCCGCGGCGGGAGAACGGGGTGGGGCCCGAGCCCTTGAGCTGGATGTCGCGGCGGACGCCGTCCCTGTCGATGACCTCGCCGAGCAGGATGGCGCGGCCGTCGCCGAGCTGCGGCACGAACTGCCCGAACTGATGTCCGGCATAGGCCATGGCGATGGGATCGGCGCCGGCTGGAACCGTTTTGCCGGCCAGGATCGCCGCGCCCTCCGGGGTCTCCAGCAGGTCAGGATCGAGCCCGAGCTGGACCGCCAGCGGCCGGTTCAGCTTGATCAGCCGGGGGGCGGCGACAGGGGTCGGCGCGACGCGGGCAAAGAAGCTGTCCGGCAGCGCCGAATAGGAGTTCTGGAAGGGGAAATGAACGGTCATGGAGGTAAAGATAGGCGGGGAACGCCTGATGGCAAAGGCTTGAGGTCAGATCGGCCAAAAATGGGCCTTCCGAGCCCAAAACAGCCCGTTCCCTTGGTTGCCGCCTCGGGTCTCGTCGGGTAAACCCTGCCGCAATCTCGGACCGGTCATGACAGGCCGTTCGATTCGCTTCCTCCGACATCATTTTTGGGACGACCATGCATCGCTACCGGTCACATACATGCGGCGCGCTCCGCGAGAGCAACATCGGCGAGACGGTCCGCCTGTCAGGCTGGGTCCATCGCGTTCGCGACCATGGCGGCGTGCTGTTCATCGACCTGCGCGACCATTACGGCCTGACCCAGTGCGTGGTCGATCCGGACTCGCCGGCGTTCTCGCTGGCCGAAAAATTGCGCTCGGAATTCGTGGTGCGGATGGACGGCAAGGCCCGCCGCCGCCCCGAGGGCACCGACAACGACGATCTGCCGACCGGCAAGATCGAGATCTATGTCAGCGAGATCGAGGTGCTGGGCCCAGCCGGCGATTTGCCGCTGCCGGTGTTCGGCGACCAGGAATATCCTGAAGACATCCGCCTCAAGTACCGCTTCCTCGATTTGCGCCGGGAGAAGCTGCACCAGAACATCATGACGCGCGTCGAGATCATCAAGTCGATGCGCCGGCGCATGGAGGGGCAGGGCTTCTTCGAGTTCAACACCCCGATCCTGACGGCGTCCTCGCCGGAAGGCGCACGCGACTTCCTCGTCCCGTCGCGCATCCATCCCGGCAAGTTCTACGCGCTGCCGCAGGCGCCGCAGCAGTACAAGCAGCTGCTGATGATGTCGGGCTTCGACCGCTATTTCCAGATCGCGCCCTGCTTCCGCGACGAGGACCCGCGTGCCGACCGTCTGCCGGGTGAGTTCTACCAGCTCGACGTCGAGATGAGCTTTGTCACGCAGGAAGACGTGTTCGCGGCGATGGAGCCGGTCATCACCGGCGTGTTCGAGGAGTTCGCCAAGGGCAAGCCGGTGAGCAAGAACTGGCGCCGGATTCCGTTCGCCGATGCCTTGCGCAAGTACGGCAGCGACAAGCCGGATTTGCGCAACCCCATCGAGATGCAGGACGTCTCCGAGCATTTCCGCGGCTCCGGCTTCAAGGTCTTTGCGCGCATGCTCGAAGACCCCAAGAACCAGGTCTGGGCGATCCCCGCGCCGGGCGGCGGCAGCCGCGCCTTCTGCGACCGCATGAACTCGTGGGCGCAGGGCGAGGGCCAGCCCGGCCTCGGCTACATCATGTGGCGCGAGGGCGGCGGGGGCGCCGGTCCTCTCGCGAACAACATCGGGCCTGAACGCACCGCTGCGATCCGCGCGCAGATCGGCGTGAAGGAAGGCGATGCAGCCTTCTTCGTCGCCGGCGATCCCGACAAGTTCTGGAAGTTCTCAGGATTGGCCCGCAACAAGGTCGGCGAGGAATTGAACCTCACCGACAAGGAGCGGTTCGAGCTCGCCTGGATCGTCGACTTCCCGATGTACGAGTACAACGAGGACGACAAGAAGGTCGACTTCTCGCACAACCCGTTCTCGATGCCGCAGGGCGGTCTTGATGCCCTGAAGGGCCAGGATCCGCTCACCATCAAGGCGTTCCAGTACGACATCACCTGCAACGGCTACGAGATCGCATCGGGCGGCATCCGCAACCACGTGCCGGAAGCGATGGTGAAGGCGTTCGAGATCGCGGGCTACGGCGAGCAGGAAGTGGTCGACCGCTTCGGCGGCATGTACCGCGCCTTCCAGTACGGCGCCCCGCCGCATGGTGGCATGGCCGCGGGCGTCGACCGCATCGTGATGCTGCTGTGCGGCACCACGAATTTGCGCGAGATCTCGCTGTTCCCGATGAACCAGCAGGCCATGGACCTCCTGATGGGCGCACCGTCGGAAGCCACGACGAAGCAGCTCCGCGAGCTGCATGTGCGGGTGAACCTGCCGCAGAAGTGAGGGGGGCGTGCCCCGGACGCAGCGCAGCGCTTCCTTGGCGATGCGAAGCATCGTCCAGTTCAGCGGTGCGCTGCAGAGCCGGGGCCCATGTCTCGGCGAACGACAAGCATTCTGGGTCCCGGCTCTGCCTACAACCCCGTCGACGCCTCGATCCTGAACCGCGCGAGTGCGATCGCCGGCTCGCTGTTCAGGGCATCCATGAGCTGAAGCACCGGCAGCTTGCCGAGCGGGGTCAGCTTGATGGTGAGCGTCTGGCCTGACGTCTCGACGAAGCCGGCGAACGCATCGACCGCGGCCTTGGCATCGAGATTGGAGGCCGCGATCTTCTCGCCTTGCGCCCGGATCATCTCGACGATGGCGCTGCGTGCGGTGTCGCGGCTGACATTCTGCATGCGCGCGAACTGGGCCACGACGAGATCGACCACGCCGCTGTCGTGCAAGGAGAGCTCGATCGGGCCGGTCTCGATTTGCCCGGCCTGGCTCATGGCCTGCGCCGGATCCGTCGTGAACAGGCCGCGCGGCACGTTGGCGAGCGCGAGGCGGCCTTGCGCCTTGGCGAGGTTGCCGAGATCGATCGTGGCAGGCGCAAACGCAAAGGCGCCCGACGATTCCGTCCAGGCCGCGCCGAGATCGAGGTTGATCGCGAGCTTGTCGATGCCGGCCATGGTCAGCGGCAGTTGCGCCGGATTGGAGGGATCGGTGGGAGCGACCATCTTCACGACCAGATTGGCCTTGCTTGGAATCGACCCGACCAATTGCCCCCAGCTCAGGCTGATCGTGTCGATGGTGACGAGCTGCCGCGTATTCTTGTAGGGCGAGACCACGCCCTTGATCTCGGCACCTTCCAGCACCCGGAACAGGCCGAGCATCTGATCGGGCGAGGGCGGTTGCCCGGGCGTTCTAAGGCTTGCCGCCCAGCGCATCAGATTTGCCGCGCTGAAGGATTTCAGCGCGAAGCGCTCCATCTTGAGCTGGCCCTGCGGCAGCGGCATGTCGAGGCCTTCCAGCGCGATGGTGTCCTGATCGTATTTGATCGCGCTGAGCCGCCCCGTTCCTTGCGGCGTCTCGACTGTTTGCTTGCCGATTTCGACCTTGCCGATCTGGAAGCCCTCGAAGAAGTCGGCCACCTTCTCAATCATGTCGCGCGACTGCGCCGGCGTCAGGATCGTGCCGTCAGCCGGCACCAGGGCGATGATCCCTGCCGGGCGGAATTTCGAGGGCCGGATCGCGATGTCGTCGCAGCTGATGCCGTCGACCTGCACGCGCACGCCCGGAGCCGTCGTCACCACATACGAATTGACCGAGATGCGTCGATAGACCTTGTGAAAACTGTCGTCGCTCGACCCTTGCTGATCGAGCGCGGCCCTTATGGCGGTTGCGTCGAAATCGTAAGCGGCCAGGCCGGACAGCTCGCCGGTCATCTTCGCGGGTTTGCCTGGCTGGGTGAGGTCGAGCGAATAGGTGATGCGGTCCGTCTTCGCCGTTTCGATCTTGCCGCGGTTGACGTTCTGGACCGACAGACCGGAATAGACATAATCGCCGCCGCCGGCGTTGCCGGTGCCCGCATCGACGTTGACCGCGACGGTCGGCACCGCGATCGAGGATGCCGAAACTGTCGCGTATTGCGCGAGCATGAAGCGGTACATGTCGATGATCGAGCCGGACAGCGGCGCGGCGGCTGCACGGGTCGGACCGGAAAAATCGCGCGCGCTGATCTGCGGGATCTTGTAGTTTGCTTTCAGCTTCGCCCGCTCGGTAGCCGTGAAGGCGATCTCGACCCCGGACACCTCAATGCTGTCGGCCGTGAAACGGGCCTCATCCGGCTGGCGTACGCCGACGGCCGTGACCTTTGCGACCTTGACGTTGGCGAGCTGTGGCTGGGCGGGCTCGACACTGATGTCCTCGATCGTCAGCGTCCGGGTCCCGAGCTCGAACCCGATCTTGCCGTGGCTCGCCTTGCCGCCGCCTGCGCGGATCTGCTCGAAGGCCGTCTCGACCTCGCTCGTCGCCCGGTGCTGGACATAGAGGTTGAAGCCAAGCCATCCGCCCGCGCCGAGCACGGCAAGTGCGATCAGGCCGATCAGGATTCGCTTCATTCCCAGCTCCAGTTGCTCATTTTGCACCGCGCAACCTGCCATATTCGCGAAACGCCGCGTGGTCCAGGGAAAGCTATGGTTTTCAAATATTTGACCGCGCGCCCTGTTGATGGGCGCGCAATCGGATGTTGCCACCGGGGCGCCCGGCGTGCTTCATCCCGTTTCCATGACCCGGAAATACGGTCCGCTTGGACAGCCGCTTTCGGATCGTGCATTTTGAGGCCGGTAACGCGAGGCGAAACACCGCATGTCGTCCTATTCCGATGATCTCCACCAGGCGGCGCTCGCCTACCACCGTCTGCCGCGCCCCGGAAAGCTCGAGATCCAGGCAAGCAAGCCGCTTGCCAACCAGCGCGACCTCGCGCTGGCCTATTCGCCGGGCGTTGCCGCGGCCTGCACCGAGATCGCCAAGAACCCGGCGGAAGCCGCCACGCTGACGACCCGCGCCAATCTGGTTGCCGTGGTCTCCAACGGTACCGCCGTGCTCGGCCTCGGCAATATCGGACCGCTGGCCTCCAAGCCGGTGATGGAAGGCAAGGCGGTCCTGTTCAAGAAGTTCGCCGGCATCGACGTGTTCGATATCGAGATCGCCGCCGACACCATCGAGCGCGTGGTCGAAACCGTGGCGGCGCTCGAGCCGACCTTCGGCGGCATCAATCTGGAAGACATCCGCGGGCCGGAATGCTTCGAGATCGAGGCGCAGCTCAAAGAGCGCATGAAGATCCCGGTCTTCCATGACGATCAGCACGGCACCGCCATCATCGTCGCCGCCGCCGTCACCAACGCCCTGCGACTCAACGGAAAGAAGCTCTCCGACGTCAAGATCGTGGCGTCGGGAGCAGGGGCTGCCGCGATCGCGACACTCAATCTGCTCGTGTCGATGGGCGCGCAGCGCAAGAACATCTGGGTGTGCGACATCGACGGCCTCGTGCACGAGGGCCGCAACACCACGATGGACCGCTGGAAGGCGGTCTATGCGCAGAAGACCGACAAGCGCACGCTCGGCGACGTCATCGGCGGTGCCGACATCTTCATCGGTCTCTCGGCGCCGGGCGTGCTCAAGCCGGAGATGGCCAAGGCGATGGGCGACAAGCCGCTCATCATGGCGCTCGCGAACCCGACCCCGGAGATCATGCCGGAGGAGGCGCGAAAGGTGCGCCCTGACGCCATGATCTGCACCGGCCGCTCGGATTATCCGAATCAGGTCAACAACGTTCTGTGCTTCCCCTTCATCTTCCGCGGTGCGCTCGACGTCGGTGCCAGCGCCATCAACGAGGAGATGAAGCACGCCGCCGTCGAGGCCATTGCGCAGCTGGCGCGCGAGGCGCCGTCGGACGCGGTCGCGCAGGGTTTTGACACCGGCGAGACGCAAGGTTTTGGGCCGGGTTCGCTGATCCCCAGCCCCTTTGATCCCAGATTGATCCTGCGCATCTCGCCGGCGGTGGCGAAGGCGGCGATGGAGTCCGGCGTCGCGACGCGCCCCATCACCAATTTCGACGAATACACCGCGCTGCTCGAGCGCTTCGCCTTCCGCTCCGGCCTCGTCATGAAGCCGATGTTCGCCAAGGCCAAGACCCAGCCGGTCCGCGTGATCTACGCCGAAGGCGAGGACGAGCGCGTGCTGCGGGCCACGCAGGTGGTGCTTGAGGAGAACCTGGCGCGGCCGATCCTGGTCGGCCGTCCTTCGGTCGTAGAGGCGCGCATCAAGCGCTTCGGCCTCTCCATCCGCGCCGGCAAGGATTTCGACCTCGTCAATCCCGAGGACGATCCGCGCTACCGTTCCTACGTGCAGTCCTATGTCGAGGTCGCCGGCCGCCGCGGCGTGACGCCGGATGCGGCGCGCACGGTGGTGCGTACCAACAACACGGTCATCGCTGCGCTCGCGGTGACGCGCGGGGAGGCGGATGCGATGCTCTGCGGCGTCGAGGGCCGCTACATGAGCCATCTGCGCCATGTCCGCGAGATCGTCGGTTTTTGCCCTGGCATCAGCGACTACGCCGCACTGGCGCTGCTGATCACCAGCAAGGGCGCCTTCTTTATCGCCGACACGCAAGTTCGCCCCAATCCGAGCGCGGAGGAGCTAGCCGAAATCGCATCGCTCGCCGCGGTCCACGTCCAGCGTTTCAACATCAAGCCGAAGATCGCCTTCGTCTCGCACTCGGATTTCGGAAGCTACGACACCGATTCCTCGCGCAAGATGCGCCGCGCGACCCAGCTGCTCAAGGAAAAGCATCCGGAGATCGAGGCCGACGGCGAGATGCAGGGCGACACGGCACTTTCGGCGGCTGCGCGGAAAATGGTGCTGCCGCATTCCAATCTCGAAGGCGAGGCCAACATCCTGATCATGCCGACGCTCGACACCGCCAACGTCGCCTATCAGATGATCAAGTCGCTGGCGGACGCGCTGCCCGTCGGCCCGATCCTGATCGGCCCGGCGCGCCCGGCGCATATCCTGACGCCGTCGGTGACGGCGCGCGGCATCCTCAACATGACAGCCGTCGCCGTGGTCGAAGCGCAGGAGCGCGCCGCACGGCAGCCGACGCTGTTCACGTAAGGGCGGACTGCCGCGTCGTCTTCGCCTCTCCCCGCGTGCGGAGAGAGGCCGGGATTTGCGATAGCAAATTCCGGGTGAGGGGGCTCTCCGCGAATCCAGTTCTCACCGTGATTGCGGAAGCGGCGCCTCACCCCAACCCTCTCCCCGTAAGAACGGGGCGAGGGAGCGCACCGCCCGAGCCTTGCAGGCTCAATCTTTTCAAAACAGTTCTCCATTTCCCCGTTTGTAAAGCGGCGCGCAACTCTTCATAATCCTTGCGCGTTCCGTGCTTAGCGCTTTGCCAAGAGGCCGATCATGCCAGCGTTCGTGACTTTCGGGCGAATCCTGTTCGCCGTGCTGTTCATCTACACGGGCGCGACCAAGCTCTTTGCCATCCAGGCGACCGCCGACTTCATCGCCACCAAGGTCGTGGTGCCCGACATCGTCGCGCCCTATGCCAAGCAGGTGGAGACGGCCACCGCCATGACCACGCCGCAGCTGCTGGCGATCGCGGTCGGCGCGCTCGAGATCATCGCGGGGCTGATGATCGCGCTGAATTTCGGCGCGCGGTTCTTCGCGATGCTGATGATCGTCTACGTCGCGATTGCGACCGTGCTGTTCGACGATTTCTGGAACCAGGCGCCGCCCGACAATGCCAAGATGGTGGTCGACGCGCTGAAGAACCTGTCGATCATCGGCGCCTTGTTCATGATCATGGGATACGGCCGCACCACGCGTCCGGCCGAGGCGGCCTACGGGGACGTCTGAGGGCCTACGTTCGGCGCCACGGAGTTACGGTCACCTCATGCGCCGCGTCGAGCAGATACGGCGCATCAGGCTGCATCCCGTGGGACGTCAGCACCTCCCGCGGCGTCCGCGCCGGCACGCCGACGAAGCAGCCTTCGCCGCCGGGCAGGCGCACATGCGGGGCTTCCGACAGCCAGAAGGTATCGTAGCGGCCCATGAACATCTCGAACACGGCGGGGCCGCCGATGACGGCGACCATGCCGGTGGTGACATCGGCAAAGGCGCAGGCCTCCTCGAAGCTCGCCTGTTCCGGATTCCACAGCGTCGCGTTCGGCATCTCCGGATCGACGGTGAGCGCCTTGATCTTGCGGGTCAGGATCAGCCGCTTGCGCTTCGGCGAGTTCGGCTGCTGCTCATGCGAGTTGCGGCCGTGCACGATCAGCGCGGCGCGATCGAGCGCCTGCTCGAAGAACAACTTGTCGCCGTCGAACTTCAGGCTGTCGGGCATGACGTGGCTCGCGTCGGCGAGCATGCCGTCCGCCGAGACGATGACGTAGCCTTCGATACGGAAAGACAATTGCCGTCTATTCGGAAACGGTCGTCACCACGGAATTGACCGGGCGCTGGCTCACCGTCGGCAGCTTGGCGTCCTTGAGCAGGTCCTGGTCGTACTCCGGCAGCGACGAGGCCGGGAATTTGGCGCGCATCGCCACCACCTTGTAGCCGCCGGCCTTCAGGCGCTTGAGCAGCTCGGGCAGGGCCTCCGCGGTGTGCTTCTGGAAGTCGTGCATCAGGATGATGCCCTTGCCCTTGGTGTCGAGCTTCTTCATCACGGTCTCCACCACCTTCTCGGGCTTGGAGGCCTTGAAGTCGAAGGAGTCGATATCGCAGGAGAAGATCGCGGTGTTGCGGTTGCCGAGATAGGTGACCATCTCCGGCGGATGCTGCAGCGCCGGGAAGCGGAAGAACGGCGAGGGCGAGATGCCGCCGAGCGCCCATTTCACCGCGGAAAGACCCTTCTCGATCTCTTCCTTGCGCTGCGCTTCGTTGAGCTTCTTGTTGTTGAGATTGGCGTGCGACCAGGTGTGGGTGCCCACGGTGTGGCCGGCCGCATAGACCTGCTTCAGGATCTCCGGCTCGTAGGTCGCGTGCTTGCCGATCGAGAAGAAGATGCCGGTGGTGCATTCGTCGGCGAGCGCCTTCAGCACGGCGGGCGTGTTCTTGGGCCAGGGTCCGTCGTCGAAGGTCAGCACCACCTCCTTGTCGCGCAGGAAGTCGAGCTCCTTGAAGTGCTCGAAGCCGAAGCCGGGACCGCCCGTGGTGTCGATCTCGACGGTGCGGGCAACCCCGAGCGCGCCCGGCGTGTTGCAGGCCGCGCGAGCCGGTTGCGGCGCCTGCTTGGGCGGGGGCGGATTGACGAAGCCTGCCGGCGCGGCGGCGGCCGGGGGAGCGGCTGGCGGAGCGGCCGCAGGCGCTGCTGCAGCAGGCGTCGCCGCGGGTGCGGCTTGCGTCGCCGCTGCGGGCTTTGCGGCCGGGGTCTGCGACCATGCTGCGCCGGTCATCGCAACCGACATCGCGCTTGCCAAAATCAGTCCTGCCGCCACACGCATGGTGTTGTCCTCGAGATTGATCCCGTTGTTCCGCCGCTGCTTTTCGCCTTCGGCAAAACCGTCCTGCCCCAAACGATCCTAGCCTAGATGGAGGGCCTTCGCCATTGCAACGGCTGTTTGGCATCCCGCCACAATTGTGCCCAGCCGGATTGGGGCGCCGCGCGTCAACTGTCGGCCAGCGCCCTGGCAATGGCCGTCTTGATCCGCGTGTCGGCCGGTTCGACCGCGGACGGAAAGACCTCGGCGATGTAGCCGTCGCGGCCGATCAGATATTTATGGAAGTTCCAGCGCGGAACTTCGCGCGGGCGCGCCTCGGCGGCCCATTTGTAGAATGGATGCGCCTTCGCGCCGACGACGTTCGCCTTGGCTGCGATCGGAAAGGTAACACCATATTGGTGGTGCGCGGTCTCGGTGATCTCGCTGCTGCCGCCGGGCTCCTGGCCACCGAAATCGTTGGAGGGCACGCCGATCACGGTGAGTCCACGGACGCGAAACTCGTTCCAGATCTCTTGCAGGCCGGCATATTGCGGCGTGTAGCCACAGAGCGAGGCCGTGTTGACCACCAGCAGCGGTTTGCCGGTGAAGGCGGCAAGCCGGATGTCGTCGCCGGACAGAGCGGGGAAGGAGAAGGCATAGGCCGAGATGCGGCTCATGCCGCCATCGGCGAACGCGCGCGTTGCCGGCGCGAGCATGCCTGCAAGCGCCGTGGTGAGCATGGTTCTGCGATTCATCATGACGGCGTCCCCCGAAATGATCCGGGCCGCATGTTACTCCCCCGGTGCGACCTGCCTCGTCAACACCGCGTTATCGGGGCGCCGTGAAACAGGTCAGTACAGGCGGACGATGAAGTCGGTGCCTTCGCCGGTCTCGCCCTGGTTGATGCCCTGGTCGGAGATGATGATGGAGCCGCCCGACGTCAGCATCTCGTTGATCTTCACCATGGTGTCCGCAGGGATCGCAATGCGGTCGAGTGCCTCGGCAGGGCTATCGGGGGTGACTACCGGCTTGGCGGTCACAGGCTTGGCGGCAACGGGGATCACGGCAGCGCCACGCTGGCGGCGCGTGAGCCGGCCGTCGTCCTCGCGGGCCGCCGAACGGGCGGAGACCGGCAGCGACACCACCGACCAACGCAGCGCATTGGAATCGGACTTGTCGAGCTCGGCGGTGAAGATATGCGTGCCGAGCGGCCGCTCGCTGGTGGCGATCGTCACCGGCACCTCGAACAGCGGTGCAAAATTCTGCCGCACGTAGAGCTTGGAATCCTTGCGGCTGATGAAGACGGCGATCTGGCCGGCCCGCTTGGGCGCTTCTGGTTTTGCGGCCGCCGGTTCGGCAACACGACTCTCGTCCTTCTTCGCGTCGGGCGAGGCGGCGAGCGCAGCCGGCGCATCGGGCGTCTTCGCGGAGTCCGCGGCTTCGGTCTTGGCCGGCTCGGCCTTGACGGCTTCGACCTTGTCGGTGGCGGGCTTGTCGTCGCCAGCCGGCTTGGCGGCTTCCTCCGACTGCGGCTTGGCTGTGTCAGATGCCTCGGCCGTCTTGGCCTTGTCGGCCGGTGCGGCGGCTTCCTCGCGGGCTGAGGCATTGCCCGTGGTCACATCCGACGTCACGGCGTGTCCGACGGAGGTGCGCAGCTCGAGCACGCTGTCGGCGCTGGCAGTTTTGGTCTCGATGGGCTTGGTGTCGGCGGCTTTGGTTACCGCGGCGCCCTTGTCGGCCTTGTCGCCGACATTGGTCTGCGGCTCCAGGTTGGCGGCAGGCTGCGGCGGCACGCGCACGGAGGCGAGCAGGGGATGGGAGAAGCTGTGCGGCGTCATCTCGCCGGGCGCGACGATGACGCGCGCGCCCATCCTGGTCCAGTTCCACATCTTCACCGCGAACGCCATCGGCATGCGGATGCAGCCATGCGAGGCCGGATAGCCCGGCAGCACGCCGGCATGCATGGCGACACCAGACCAGGTGATCCGCTGCATGTACGGCATCGGCGCGCCGCTATAGATGTTGGAGTGGTGGAATTTGTGCTTCTGGATGACGCTGAACACACCCATCGGCGTCGAATGGCCCTTCATGCCTGTCGACACCGGAGATTCCGCGAACACACCCTTGGTGTCGTAGACCGTGACCTTTTGCCGGTCGATCGAGACGACGATGACGAGCGGCCCTTGTGGCTTGGTGCCGGCTTCCTTCTCGGCGACAGCCTCTTTCTTCACGGCAGCGCCGCGCTTCTGCGGCTTCTGGCGCGGTATCTCGGGATGCCGGTCCTGCCGGGCGTAATAGGACCCGTCGGAATAATCCGTCCAATAATAAAATGCTGCGTCAGCCTGGCTGGTCGTGCCGATCGCACCCGCCGCCGTCAAAATGGCGACCTGCCACAGCCGCGCCGGCTTGGCAGAAAAACCCGACCCGTTCACGCTGTTCATCCTCGAATCCATAATCCAAATCAGAAGTTAGTCTCGCAGAGGGAATACGCGTTCACCAGCAGGGCGGTTCTGCCATCAGCTACATTTGTCCAAGTCGTAGCAAAAAAGCCTCACGGAGCGGTAAACGGCGGCCGCGCTCGTCTGTCCGTTGTCTTCCTGAGCGGCTGCCTCATACCTACATTGTGGCGACTTGTTACCGGAGAACTTCATGTCATCTCGTTTCCTCGGTCTTTCCGGCATCCGCTTGAAAGGCTTAGCTTTCTTCCTCCTTGCCCTGGTCGTGCCGGCGGCGTCCGCTTCGGCTGCCGACGAGCCCGATCTGATCTTCCGCCGCTCCACCGTGTTCAAATGGATGAGTCCGAACGACAAGCTCGCGACCTATGGTCTCGACGATCCCGAAGTCGAGGGAGTCGCTTGTCATTTCACCGTACCGGAGAAGGGCGGCTTCAAGGGCTGGCTGGGCCTTGCCGAGGAGGTCTCGGACATCTCGCTGGCCTGTCGCCAGGTCGGCCCGATCAAGTTCAAGACCAAGATGGAGCAGGGCGACGACATGTTCCGCAGGCGCCGCTCGCTGTTCTTCAAGAAGATGCAGATCGTGCGCGGCTGTGACACCAAGCGCAACGTGCTGGTCTACATGGTCTATTCGGACAGGCTGATCGAGGGCTCGCCGAAGAACTCGACCTCGACCGTGCCGATCATGCCGTGGGGACCGGCGGACGCAAACGTCCAGAAGTGCGGCGAGTTCTTCACGGAGTGACGCGCTAGCGTTTCACTCAGCGCGGCTGGCCTGCGGTTTGACAAGGTGCGAGCCGGTCAGCCGCACGAACGCTTGTGGCGCGGCTTCAAAGCCGCGGCTAGACTGCAACGCCATTGCGCCGGCTGAAGCGACGCGATTCGACCGTTGATCTCCGCGGTCCGTCCGTTGGTTCGCCTCGCGCGACATTGCGCGATCTTGCGCCACCATCATGGCCATCCCTCAAGTGAACGCGCCCGGTGATCCGGGCGTCCTGGCTTCGATGGCTTGGGTCGCGGCCGACGTGCCCTCGGTTCGACCCAGCCTTCGTTTGCCGCTCCATTCAGCAGAAAAACGTAAAATGCGTGTGAAGCGGGTAAGGCGGGAGCATGACGGCGGCTGCGTCTGGTGTGGTCGCGCACCGCAGCCGGAACTTGGCAGGCTACTTTGAGCTGCGGCGAGACCCATCTGAAAAGATTGGTGTTTTCGGAGAATTGTGTCGTCGTCTCGGGCGGGATGAAACAATTCTCACGCAAGATGAAACCATTTTGCGCTTTTGGCGCATCACGCGCGAAACCGCCCATGGTTATCAGCTTCACAACGAACGACGGCGCATCGCCGGCCACGGAATTCGGAGACAAGACCATGCGCGCGCTCAGCTTCATCCTTGCCTTCGGTTTGGTGATCGCAGGCTCTTCGTTCGCGGGTGCGCCGGACGGCGGTCTCCCCGGTGTCGGCACCTTCCAGTACAGCGGCTCGCCGATCACCCCCACGGCGTCGCAGTCGATCGTGGTTGCCGCGCGCTTCTGATCAACAACAAGAAAATCAGCCGATAAAGGCCGTCATGATCGTTCGATTTTGCGCCGCTGCGTTCGTGTCCGTTCTGACGATCAGTGCCGCCCAGGCGCAGGTGCGCGCGCCCTCGAGGTTACCGGATCCCCGCACTGAGTTCGTGCGCCAGTGCGCGCCGCGGATGCTCGGGCGTTGGGAACATCCCGAGGAAGTCTGCGGCTGCCTGCACGATCACGCCGCAGCGGCCGTCGAGGACCGCGATCTGCGCGAAGCGCTGTTGCGCGGCATCAGCGAGACTGGCGTGCCCACCATCGAGACCGACTGGGTGCCGGCGTCCAAGCAGGGCGAGATCGGTCCGACCTTCACCAAGATCGCCAAGCCGACCTTGCAGTGCATGTTCGATCCAGCGAAGCAGTAACTATTTCGTCTTCGGACCGTACCGCGGCACGCAGGCGCTGGTGCGCGCGACGCCCTTGTCGGTCATCTTCGTTCCGCGCACTTCCTTGACCTGTCCGGCGGGACAGGTTCCGTCATCCACTTGCACGCGCTGACCAAGCTTGAGATCGACGATGTCCTGCTCGCGTCCGACCGTGACGGCATGCGCCGTCGTCACGAGCGCGGCGGAGATCAGGACTGAGAGGCAAGCTGCACGGCGGAAAAGCATGGCGAAAGATCCCGGCATTGATACCGCAATGTAAGGACAGGCTCGCGATTCTGATAGTGAACCTTTGTCAGGGCCGCCGGGCCGTCTTGTTCCTCGTGCGCAGGGCGGCGCGCGATTCCCTTGCGAGCCGTTCGGCGGCGGCGATCAGCTGTGGAACCGCGTGGCCGGAAAATCCCAGCACGAAGCCGGGCAGAGGGCGCGCGCGCGAATAGGTGTCGGCCAAGAGCCAGCCTTCCGCGCCGGCCGCCTGCTTGGCCCGCGCTGCCACCGAAAGGTCGACCGAGCGATCGAATCGGGCGACGAGATGCAGGCCTTGGGATGGCACCGGCACCGATAGCGCGCCATCGGATGCGGCTTCCAGCGTTTCGGCCAGCACATCGCGGGCGTCGCGATAGAGTTTTCGCACGCGCTTGAGGTTGGCGGCGAACGCGCCGGAATTGAGCATGTCGGCGACCGCGCCTTCCATCAGCGTGGCGGGGAAGCGGTCGAGCGCCGCGCGCGCAGCCGTCACATCAGCGATCAGGCGTTCGGGCAGGGCGCAATATCCGATGCGCAGGCCCGGAAACAGCGTCTTGGCGAACGTGCCGAGGTAGATCACGCGCTGGAGGCGGTCGATGCCGGCGAGCGACATCAGTGGTGCGCCGTCATAACGAAACTCGCTGTCGTAATCGTCCTCCAGCACGAAAGCGCCCGCCTGCCTGGCCCAGTCCAGAAGCTCGAGCCGCCGCGGCATCGACATCTGCACGCCCAGCGGAAATTGATGCGATGGCGTGACATAGGCCGCGCGCGCGTTGGGGCCGTCCGTGCGTCCCTTGGCGACACGCAAGCCGTGCTCGTCGACCGGAACGGACACGGTGCGATAGCCGCAATGCGCGATGGTTTTTCGCGCGGCGGGGTAACCCGGATCTTCGCACCAGACCTGGTCGCCAGCCTTCAGGATCGCGCTCAGCACGATCCGCAGTGCGTGCAGGGTCCCCGATGTCAGCATGATCTGGTCGGGGTCGCAGCGCAGCCCGCGCGCCGACAACAGATGATCGGCGATCGCCGCGCGCAGCTCGCGGCTGCCGCGGGGATCGCCATAGTGAAGGTGCTCCGACCCGAATGCGCGCATGCGCCGGCCGACGAAAGCGCGGAAGCGCTGCACCGCGCGTTCGTCGATATGGGTGCAGCCGAGCGCGAACGCGCCTTGCCCCGGCGTTTCGACGACGGCCTTCGGCTTGCTCGGCTCGGCCGTGCGCGCTGGAATGCGCGCGGCGACGAACGTTCCCGAGCCGACGGTCGCCTCGGCGAAGCCGTCGGCGATCAAGCGCTCATAGGCGATGACGACGGCGTTGCGGCGAAAGCCGGTCTGCCCGGCCAGCGTGCGCGACGGCGGCAGCGGCTCGCCGGGCTTGACGAGGCCGGAGACGATCATCTCGCACAGCGCCTGATAGAGCCGGTGCGCGGACGAGGCGCCTGGCGTGACGTGCGGGCCGGTAAGGTCGAGCGGCAGCTCGGTCTTTGTCGGCAAGGAAGACTTTGTCGGCAAGGAAGACTTGGCCGGCGAGGAGGGGGAATTGGTCGGAATATTTCGCATGGAATTGGAACTATCGCAGACCAAATGCGCCGCTACAACTGCTTCGGATCATTCCAATCCGATCAGGAGCGGCCGTGAGCCAGACTGAGACCAGCAATTCCTATCCGACATCGGCGCGCAACCAGGTGAAGCGTCGGCACGACCGCGGCTTCTACGATCACGAAACCGTCCATCGCATCCTGGATTCCTCGATGCTGTGCCATGTCTCCTATGCGATCGACGGCCAGCCCTATTGCACGCCGACCTTCTTCTGGCGCGAGGGCACCAAGCTCTACTGGCACGGCTCGAGCGCAAGCCGGATGTTGCGTAACCAGACCAAAGGCGAGCGCGTGTGTCTGACGGTGGCTCATCTCGACAGCCTCGTGCTGGCGCGCTGCGGCTTCAATCACTCCGCCGACTACCGCGCGGTGATGGCGTTCGGCACCGCCTATCTCGTCACCGACCCCGAGGAGAAGGAGCGCGCGGTGATCGCTATGGTCGACCGCTTCTTCCCGGATCGCACCGCGAGCCTGCGGGCCAGCAACACGCAGGAGATCAAGGCGACATCCTTCATTGCGATGGAGATCGAGGAAGCCTCGGCCAAGATACGGGCCAAGGGTGTTGCTGACGACGACGAGGACTATGCGTTGCCGATCTATGCCGAGCGCATCCCGGTGCGTACGGTGCTCGGCGCGCCGGAGCCGTGCCCGCGCCTGCTCGACGGCGTGACGCGGCCTGCGACGCTGAATGGCTATTCGGAAGGCCGCCTGCTCGAAGATGCATTGCGGGATGCATATTTTGTGGAGTACCCGAACGGCTGAAATCGGCTAGCTTGCGCACTCCTTGGGACCATTGGAATGCCTGGAGTTGCCTGATGAATGCCGAAACGCAGCAGAGGATTCTTGACGCCGTCGACGCCGGCTTCGAGGCCCAGCTCGCCACCACCCGCGATTTCGTTGCAATCCCCTCGACCCGTGGGGCGGAGGGGCCGTGCCAGGACATGATCGGCGACCTCCTGCGCCAACGCGGCTACGAGGTCGACGACTGGCACATCGATGTCGACGACCTCAAGGATCTGCGCGGCTTCGGTCCGATCGAGCATGATTTCTCCAAGGCGCGTTCGGTGGTGGGCACCTACCGTCCGCAAACCAACGGCGGCAAATCGCTGATCCTGCAGGGCCACTGCGACGTCGTGCCCGCAGGCCCCCTGGAATTGTGGGACACGCCGCCGTTCTCGCCCGTCATCAAGGACGGCAAGATGTTCGGCCGCGGCGCCTGCGACATGAAGTCGGGCACCATCGGCGCGCTCTATGCGCTCGATGCGATCAAGGCCGCGGGTCTCAAGCCGACGGCGCGGATTCACTTCCAGTCGGTGATCGAGGAGGAGAGCACGGGCGTCGGCGCGCTCTCAACGCTGCAGCGCGGCTACCGCGCGGACGCCTGCTTCATTCCGGAGCCGACCGGCGGCAAGATGGTGCGCTCGCAGGTCGGCGTGATCTGGTTTCGCCTGCGCGTGAAGGGGCATCCGACCCATGTCGCGTTTGCCGGCTCCGGCGCGAACGCGATCATGGCCGCCTATCATCTGATCCAGGCGCTGCAAAAGCTCGAGATCGAATGGAACGAGCGCGCCAAGGCTGACAGGCACTTCAAGACGCTGAACCATCCCATCAACTTCAACCCGGGCATCATCAAGGGCGGCGATTGGGCCTCCAGCGTGCCGGCCTGGTGCGACGTCGACTGCCGGATCGCGGTGCTGCCGGGCTGGTCGATCGCCGATCACCAGAAGGAGATTGCGGCCTGCGTCGCCGCTGCGGCGCGCAACCACCGCTTCCTCGCCAACAATCCGCCGGAGATCGAATGGTCGGGCTTCCTGTCGGAAGGCTATGAGCTGACCGATGCCGCCGCGCCGGAGGCCGCGTTCAGCAAGGCGTTCGACAAGGTCTATGGCGGCGTGCCAGAGGATCTCGTCTTCACCGCGCTGACCGACACGCGCTTCTACGGCCTCAACCACGGCATCCCGAGCCTCTGCTTCGGCGCCAGCGGCGGCGAGATGCACGGTTTCAACGAGTTCGTCGACCTGGCCTCGCTCAAGAAGACGACCAAGGCGATGGCGCTGTTCATCGCGGAATGGTGCGGGGTGGAGAAGGCGTAAGGTCTGGTGTCCCGGACGCGGTGCAGCGCGAAGCGGTGCGCCGCCGAGCCGGGACCCATGTTGCGGCAGAGGCGCTGGACCCCGGTTCAGCAGCGCATCGTTGCACGCTGCGCTGCGCCCGGGGAATGTGCCCAACCAATCGTCGCTCGGCCAAGGCACGAACTGCTAGATGCTTTAAGCTTAAAAGAAAGACTAGGATGCTGGCCTGACCGGTGGCAGACTGGCGCCCGGTTCGCTGGACGAGTCCTCTGGGAGTTACGATGCGCGATTGGGATGATGCTTACGCCAACTCGGCCCACATCCCCGGCTCGGACAAGATGCCTGGACAATGGGCTGAGCGGGCGGCCGCCTACCGCGCCGGGCTGAAGGATTTTCGCGCCGACATCGCCTATGGCGCCGGCGAGCGTCAGCGCCTCGACCTGATCCTGCCCGACGGCGACGGCAAGGGCCTCGTCGTCTTCGTCCATGGCGGCTACTGGATGCGCTTCGACAAATCGACCTGGACTGATCTCGCCGAAGGCGCGCGCCATCATGGCTGGACGGTGGCGCTGCCGAGCTACACGCTGACGCCGACCGCACGCATCTGCGACATCACCGCCGAGATCGCTGCGGCGATCGCCAAGGCGGCCTCGCTCGTCTCCGGGCCGATCCGGCTCGCCGGCCACTCCGCCGGCGGCCATCTCGTCACGCGCATGCTGTGCGACGACAGCCCGCTGGAGCCCGCCGTCTACAACCGCATCGCCGGAACGCTCTCGATCAGTGGCCTGCATGATCTGCGTCCGCTGCTGAAGACGAAGATGAACGAGACGCTGCGCATGACCATGGAGGAGGCGACGCTCGAAAGCGCGGCGCTGCATTTGCCGCGTGGGCATTCACCCGTCACCGCCTGGGTCGGCGGCAGCGAGCGGCCGGAATTCATCCGTCAGTCCGACCTGATGGCCAATGTCTGGACCGGCTTCGACGTGCCGACGCGCCTCGTCGTCGATCCCGGGCTCAACCATTTCACCGTGATCGACGGACTGAAGGATCCGTCATCGCCGATCACCGCGCGCCTGATCGGCCTCGACTGAGCAAAGCCGGGGAAGATCGATCGAAAGGGCCTGTCCATGACGTCCAGCGATTACGATCCCACCAGCGAAGGGGCCGAGACCGATTTCGCCCGGCGGATGTCCTATGGCGACTACCTCGCGCTGGACGCGATCCTGGGTGCGCAGCATCCGCTGTCGGAAGCGCATGACGAGATGCTGTTCATCATCCAGCATCAGACCACGGAGCTGTGGATGCGCCTCGCCATCCACGAACTGAGTGCCGCACGCCGTGCCATCGCGGGGGACGAGGTGCAGCCCGCCATGAAGATGCTGGCGCGGATGTCGCGGATCTTCGAGCAGCTCAACAACGCCTGGGACGTGCTGCGCACGATGACGCCGAGCGAATACACCCGTTTCCGTTCGCAGCTCGGACAGTCCTCCGGTTTCCAGTCGCGCCAGTACCGGCTGATCGAATTCCTGCTCGGCAACCGCAACCACGCCATGCTCAAGCCGCACGCGCACGATGTGGAGACGACGAAGCTGCTCGAAGCCGAACTGGCGACGCCCAGCCTCTATGACGAGGTGCTCAGGCTCGCCGACCGCAACGGGCTCAAGATGCCGCCGGCGGTGCTGGCGCGCGACGTTCGCGAGACCCACAGCTTCAACGAAGGCGTGCTGCAGGCCTGGCGCGTCGTCTACGAGGCACCGGAGACGCATTGGATGCTCTACGAGCTCGCCGAAAAACTGGTCGACTTCGAGGACTATTTTCGCCGCTGGCGCTTCAACCATGTCACGACGGTCGAGCGCGTCATCGGCTTCAAGCGCGGCACCGGCGGCACCGGCGGCGTCAGCTACCTCAAACGCATGCTGGAGGTCGAGCTGTTTCCCGAACTCTGGCGTGTGCGAACAATTCTGTAGAAATGCCCAAGAAATATCCATGACAAGATATCGCGTCTATGACGACACCAAAGCCCTGTTCCATCTGCCTGAAGGCGTGATCTATCTCGACGGCAATTCGCTCGGCGCGCTGCCGCTGGGCGTGGCCGAGCGCGTCAACCGCGTCATCACGACCGAGTGGGGCAATGAGCTGATCCGCGCCTGGAACAGCGCGGGCTGGTACGCGCAGCCGCGCCATGTCGGCGATCGCATCGCCCGGCTGATCGGCGCGGAAGCCGGCTCGGTGATGGTGGGTGATACGCTGTCGCTCAAGGTCTATCAGGCCCTTGCCGCCGCGCTCGACATGAACGCGCCCCGCAAGGTCGTCCTGTCGGACACCGGCAATTTCCCAACCGACCTCTACATGGCCGAAGGCCTGATCGCGACGCTCGGACGCGGCCATCAATTGCGTCTGGTGGCGCCGGAAGAGATCGAGGCCGCATTGTCGGAAAAGATCGCCGTCCTCTACATCACCGAGATCGACTATCGCACCGGTCGCCGCCACGACATGGCGAAGCTCACCGCGATGGCACATGCGCTCGGCATCGTCACGGTCTGGGATCTCGCGCATTCCGCCGGCGCGATGCCGGTCGATCTCGCCGGGAGCGGCGCCGATTTCGCGGCGGGGTGCACCTACAAATATCTCAACGCCGGCCCCGGGGCACCGGCCTTCCTCTACGTCGCGCCGCGCCACGCCGACAGCGCGCGCGCTGCGCTGTCGGGGTGGATGGGGCATGCAAAGCCATTTGCGTTCGAGCTTGGTTATGCGGCCGCCGGCGGTGTCGAACGCATGCGCGTCGGCACACCGCCGGTGCTGGCAATGGCGGCGCTGGAGGCCTCGCTCGACATCTGGGACCGCGTCGATATGGCAGAGGTCCGTACGCGTTCGTTGGCGCTCGGCGACTTGCTGATCGCCGAAGTCGAACGCCGCTGTCCGACTCTGAAGCTGGTGACCCCGCGCGCGCATGACCGCCGCGGCTCACAGGTCTCCTTCGCCTTCGACGGCGGCTACGCCGCGATGCAGGCCCTGATCGCGCGCGGCGTCATCGGCGATTTCCGCGCGCCTGACATCATGCGGTTCGGGATGACGCCGTTGTACATTGGCGAGAGCGAGATCGTGCAGGCGGCGGAGATCATCGAGGAGGTGATCGCGGGCGAGGTCTGGCGGCGGCCGGAATATCAGGTGGTGAATGCGGTGACGTGAGGGAAGCCGTGCCCCGGACGCAGCGCGGCGCGCCGCACTTGCGGCGTGATGCGCTGCAGAGCCGGGGTCCGTTCCGCACCGTGCTCCGTCGCGAGACGGGTCCCGGCTCTGCGCAGCAACGCAGGGGCGTTGCAGCGCGTCCGGGACACGAGAGTGTCGGTGGCCGCGCTATTTGTGCTCATCCCCACAGCGCCGTCACGATCGTATCCAGCCCGTCCGTCAGCGCCGCCGGTCCCGGTTGCAGAATGATCGGCGATTTGATCTCGATGATGCGGTTGTCGCGGACGGCCGGGATGTCGCTCCAGCCATCGCGCGCGCAGATGCGGCCAGGGACGACCTTCTTGCCGCACCATGATGCGAGAATGACATCGGGCGCCGCCTCACGCACGGCCTCCGCCGCAACGATGCGATCCTTCGCCGCTTGCTGATGTCGCAGCTCCGGAAAGATGTCCGTTCCGCCGGCGATCTCGATCAACTCCGACACCCAGCCGATGCCCGAGATCAACGGATCGTCCCATTCCTCGAAGTAAACTCTCGGCCGCGGCGAGGGGCGGGGTGATGCGGCGATCCCCGCCAGGCGCAGTTCCATACCTTGCGCGAGTTCCTCCGCGCGTTGGGGCGCCCCGACCAGCGCACCGAGCGTGCGGATCATCGCCAAAATCCCGGCGACGTCGCGCTGGTTGAAGACGTGGACATTGACGCCGGCACGCACGAGGTCGGCGACGATGCCAGCCTGGAGATCGGAGAAGGCCAGCACAAGGTCCGGTTCCAGCGCCAGGATCTTTGGAATGTCCGCGGAGACGAACGCCGAGACCCGCGGCTTCTCCCGCCGCACCTGGGGCGGGCGGACGGCGTAGCCGGACACGCCGACGATGCGGTCCTGCTCGCCGAGCATGTACAGCGTTTCGACGGTCTCTTCGGTCAGGCAGACGATGCGGCGGGGCGGGAAGTGGCGCATGGCGTTCCATATGCGCAAATGCCGCGGCGATGTCACGGCGGCCATGACCTCTGACGTCATTGCTTTGCCGCCCGAAGCAATTCACGCTGGGACAACAATCGATTGGGAGGACTTTTGATGACGCCGCTCGAGAAACTTAAAGCGATGAAGATGCCGTTCGCCGAGCTCAAGGGCGTCGAGTTCGTCGAGGCCGGGAAGGACCGCGTGGTCGCGCGCATGACGGTCCGTCCCGATCTCTGCACGCTTCACCACACCATCCATGGCGGCGCGGTGATGGCGCTGGCGGATTCCGTCGGCGCGGCCGCGACCGTGATCAACCTTCCTGAGGATGCCAAGGGCACGACCACGCTGGAGAGCAAGACCAATTTCATCGGCGGGGCGAGGGAGGGAACCACGGTCATCGCCACCGCGACCCCGGTCCATCGGGGCCGGCGGACCCAGGTCTGGACCACCCGGCTGGAGACCGAGGACGGCAAGCTGGTCGCCGTCGTCACCCAGACCCAGCTTATCCTGTAAGACTACGGGGCGTTGATTTTATTAACGAATTGGTCGTCTCCCGTGCCTCTAAGTTGGGCAGGTCCTCGTCTTGCAAAAGATGCTGCGATGCACAATATAGGGGGTCTAGGGATTCGAACGCCTCCTCGAGGGACACCAAGAGGAGTTTTGACGTGGTACTTGAAGAGACCGTCCGCACCGCTCCAGGCTATGTGCGGACCTTGATCCAGCAGGAGGAATTGCCGCTCCTGCGCGATCATCTGCTGAGGCTCGATGCCGGAAGCCGGCACGACCGTTTCAACGGCTTTCTAGACGACTCATTCATCGAGCGTTACGCCGCCCGCTGCGCCGAGGACGGCACCGTGATCGTCGCCTATATCGTCGACGGCGTGGTCCGTGGTGCAGCAGAGCTGCATCCGCCGGAAGGTGAGGCCTTGCCTGAAGTCGCCTTCAGCGTGGAAGCCTCCGCGCGGCGTCAGGGTGTCGGCACCGTGCTGTTCCGCCGCCTGATCGCGGAGGCGCGCTGGAAAGGCTACAAGCGCCTGCGCATCACAACGGGCGCCGAGAATCACGCGATGCGGGCCCTCGCCAGGAAGTTCGGGGCGCATCTGGCCTTCCGTCATGGCGAATCGACCGGCACGATCGATCTCGCCAGGACGCCCGAGGCGGAACTCGCCGATCTTGCGGCTTCGCCCTTCACGGCCGGGCGCGCGCTGCTCAGCCTCAATTCGACCTGCTGGAAGATCATCTCCAGCATGTACGACGGTCGGGCCGCCTGACCTCAAATAGCGAACTGAATCAAAAAGCGGACCGGCATGGCCGGTCCGCCTTCGTTATTCTGGATCGCGCGAAATGAACGCTCAGGTGCCGGTGCGCTTGTCGTTGCCGAAACGGCGGACGACCCGGCGTTCGACCACGACGGAGCGCTGTGCGCCCTGTTCGCCGGCGATCACGCGGGTCGCGGTAATGCGGCTGTTGGTGCGGGCCTGCTTCTTTACCTCGGCCTGCACGACATCGAGCGGCATCCCCATCAAGGCTGCGGCGATCTCGGCCTGCTGCTCGTGATCATCGGTGATGCCGACGGCGGCGAAGATCGCCTCGTCCAGGGTGGGCGGATCATGGCGGACCCGCCGCGTGCCATATTTGGTATTCCAGTCTGCGCTCATAACGGCCTCGTATTGATGCCGGGATACCTAGTGCCCCAAATGTTGCATTGCAATATGAAATTGGTGTGGCATCTCAGCTATGCACCGGTCGGATGTCATGGCGGTGACGCGACACCGGCCTCGAGCTCAACCCGTTGTTGTGGCCAGCGCTTCAGGGCGGCATGTCCGGCCTCGGTGAGCCCGTAGATTCCCCGGTCTGCCCGTTCGAACCAGCCATACACATTGTGAAGCAAGATCTTGCCGGCGTCAGGGCAGCGCTCGCGCAATTCGCGCACGGGCCGCGGCCCGTCGGTGAGCGCCGAGGCGCAGGCCAGAGCCTGCTGCCGATAGGCCGTCATGATCGGCGCGCGGGTGCTGCCGCCGAGCACGGGATCGCCCTGGCGGCGCTGGTGTTCGGCGACGAGGCGCGACCGCACCTTCGGCTCGCGGCGCGGCGCCGCCGTCGGCGGCTTCACCAGCACCTCGACCTGGCCGCGATCGGTCACGCCGAGCATGCCGAAGCCCAGGCGGCGGCAGAGATTGCGATAGCGCGCATCGCTCTCGCGTCCCTTGCCCCGGATCGACATCTTGGCCGCAATCCAGACCTCGTCGCCGGCCGGCGCGCGGTCGACCGCCTGGAGGATCAGCTCGAGATTGAAGGCGAGCTTGAGCTCGCCAATCACCACCACGGGCGGATCGCCGGCGCTGAGGCCCACGAGATCGCAGCCGCCGATCTCGCCCTTCACGGTGAAGCCGAGCTCTTCGAGGAAGCGTTTGACGGGGAGGTAAAGCGCGGTTTCCAAAGAACGTGTCCGAAGCTTGCGTTTCGATCGGAGAATCAGTTGCGGGCAGTCTAGAGCCTTCTGTGCTCCGATTGAATCAGAGCTGCCGAGCAGGACCATCCGAACACAACGCGTTTAAACCCGTCCACCGACCGGGATCAGCGCGCCGGTGATGCCGCTGGCCGCGTCGCTGGCGAGGAACAGGATGACCTCGGCGAGTTCCTGCGGCGTTACCCATTTGGAGAAGTCCGCCTTCGGCATGTCGGCGCGGTTGGCGGCGGTGTCGATGATCGACGGCAGCACCGCGTTCACGGTGACCTTGCCCTTCCACTCGCTGGCCAGCGCCTCGGTGAGGCGATGCACGCCCGCTTTCGACGCCGCATAGGGCCCCATGCCGGAGCCCGCCTGGAGCGCGCCCATGGCGCCGATATTGACGATGCGGCCGGCCCTGGACGCTGCGAGATGCGGCAGTGCTGCGCGCGAGGCGTTGAGCGCGGTCAGGACGTTCAGCGCATACATGCGCTGCCAGGTCTTGATGTCGCCATCGCCCACGGTTTCGAAGGCGAAGCCGCCGGCGATGTTGATCAATGCATCAAGCCGGCCGAAGTGATTGGCCGCCGCATCAACCGCCGCCTTCGCCTGGGCCGCGTCGGACAGATCGACGCCGCCGATCTCGATGCTTTCGGGCGTTGTTGAACCCTGCGACGGCGCGTGGTCGATGCTCGCCACGCGCGCGCCGCGCGACCGTGCGATCTCCGCAACCACCTTGCCGAGCGCGCCGTGTGCGCCTGTCACGATCAGGACCTTGTCTTGCATCATCGTTCTCCTGGCACGGCTGCCTATGATTGCAGATAGCGCGCCCGCAGCGCGGCTCGCTCAGTCGTGCCGAGCTTGAGGGCGTCGCGCAAATAGGTTTCGAGATCGCCATATTCACTGCCGATGGTTTCGAATGCAGCGGCAAGGTACGAGGCTTCGACGCTGCCGATGGCATCGCGTACGTCCTCCGGCAGGTCGAAGGCGGCCGTCGCATCGCGCTTGTAATGCCGGTTGGTGAGCAGGTAGTCCTCGGCAATGACGTCATCGGGGACGCCGAGCGCATGCAGGATCAGCGCGCTGGCGAAGCCGGTGCGGTCCTTGCCCGCAGTGCAATGGATCACCAGCGGCGCGCGATCTTCGAGGAGATGGCCGAACAGGTTGCGAAAGCTGTTCGTGTGGTGGCGAACGTAGTTGCGATAGGATTCGCGCATGAGCTCCAGGGCGACCGGTGCAGTCAGCGTACCGCTTGCGAGTTCGGTCCGCAGCGCAGCGACGACGCTCGGCTCGATCGGCAGCGAATGCACCGTGATCTCGCTGACAACGCAGACGCCGGCCGCGCGCTCCTCAACTCCTCGGAAATCGAAAGCGCTCCGCACCCCCAGCGCCCTGACGATCTCGATATCGGCAGCGGTGAGCTGGCCGAGATGGTTGGAGCGGAAGATGTGCCGCCAGCGCGTGGTGCGGCCGTCGGTGGTCGGGTAGCCGCCGAGATCGCGGAAATTGCTGGCGCCTTGCAGGGCGAGGTGACGGGCAGGGGAATCTGACATGGGATCAGCTTGGGTTATGGTTCCATTGGGCGCACGAGGGGGCGTCCTTGAAAGCTATTACAGGGGGCGATCATGGGCCGGCACAAGGCCATTCTTTTGACGACCGCCATGCTGGCGGCTGGAATGACCAGTGCACGGCAGACTGAAGCGCAGACGTTCCAGAGCTATCGCTGCGCCGATGGTACGCAGTTCATTGCTGGGTTCTATGACGACGACAAGCGCGCCTTTCTCCAGATCGACGGCGAGCCGGTCACGCTGGCGAGGCGGCTGACGGTCGCCGGGAAACGCTATTCCGGGGCGGGTATCACGCTGACCATCGGCAAGACCGGGGGCACCACGGTCAAGCATCTGAAGCGGCCGGTGACGGCCTGCGCGGCGATCTGAACGGCATGGTTCACGCGAGAATCAAAAAGGGCCGAAACATCGCTGTTTCGACCCTCTTCGAACTGCCGCCAGGCGCCTGCGAGAGCGCGGCGGTTTCAAACCAGACTTAGGCATCAGCGATCCCATTTCGGCTTGGCATCGTCGACCGCCTCCTGGTGGTACCAGCTGTCGCTGCAGATCGAGACATTCGCAGGAAGCGAAGCATGATCGGCAGGAAGGCGGGTTTCGCCATAGCGGCGTCCCGCGAGAGCCGCGCGGCCCCCGACAGGGAATTGGTAGATCGTTGCCGATCCGTGACTCAGACCATTGTTCATCATTACGATTTCTCCTTGGTCGAAGCGCCTTGGCCTCCATGGTGCGCCCGACTCGTTCGATTGTGGTTACTGGAATCCCCATATCGGCCGCGCATCCCGAAATGCAAAGTGCTGAAAACGAAATCAGTTGCCGCTCAATTTGTAGGCAGGTGGCCTGCTGCATCCCCTAAGGCACGGTGCCGGTGACCAACGACTGGGCCATTCCAAAGGTTGCTAGGCAGGGGTGCGAAGCTTTACGAAAATTGCCGGACGTTGATGCGCGATTCATCGGCAACCTCCGACACTGGCCGGCCTGCTTCAGAATCGGGCGTTTTTCGCGGGATTTTTGCGGTGCAGCTACACGCAAAGGTGCGCGGCTATGACGCATGACGAGGTCGACATCACCTCGACACCGGGCAGGGGACAGCCGCGGTGGAGAACCTCCCGCGCTGCGGCCTTTTGGCACGTTAAATGCTTGTAAAGGGCCGGCCGATGATGGCCGGGTACAAAACGTTCGGGGGCCGCCAGGCCCCCAACCTTTCGCATCATCTACAGAGAGGCTCAATGACCAAGTATAAGCTCGAGTACATCTGGCTCGACGGATATACGCCGACTCCGAACCTGCGCGGCAAAACTCAGATCAAGGAATTCGCGTCGTTCCCGACGCTCGAGCAGCTTCCGCTCTGGGGCTTCGATGGCTCCTCCACCCAGCAGGCCGAAGGCCACAGCTCCGATTGCGTGCTGAAGCCGGTCGCCGTCTTCCCGGACGCCGCGCGCACCAACGGCGTGCTCGTGATGTGCGAAGTCATGATGCCCGATGGCAAGACCCCGCACGCCTCCAACAAGCGCGCCACCATTCTCGACGACGCCGGCGCCTGGTTCGGCTTCGAGCAGGAGTACTTCTTCTACAAGGACGGCCGTCCGCTCGGCTTCCCGACCGCTGGTTATCCGGCGCCGCAGGGTCCGTACTACACCGGCGTCGGCTACTCGAACGTCGGCGACGTCGCCCGCAAGATCGTCGAAGAGCATCTCGACCTCTGCCTGGCTGCCGGCATCAACCATGAAGGCATCAATGCGGAAGTCGCCAAGGGCCAGTGGGAATTCCAGATCTTCGGCAAGGGCTCCAAGACCGCCGCTGACCAGATGTGGATGGCCCGCTATCTGATGCTGCGCCTCACCGAGAAGTACGGCATCGACATCGAATTCCACTGCAAGCCGCTCGGCGACACCGACTGGAACGGCTCCGGCATGCACGCCAACTTCTCGACCGAGTATATGCGCACGGTCGGCGGCAAGGAGTATTTCGAGGCGCTGATGGCCGCCTTCGACAAGAACCTGATGGACCACATCGCCGTCTACGGCCCGGACAACGACAAGCGTCTGACCGGCAAGCACGAGACCGCGCCGTGGAACAAGTTCAGCTACGGCGTTGCCGACCGCGGCGCTTCGATCCGCGTGCCGCACTCCTTCGTCAACAACGGCTACAAGGGCTATCTGGAAGACCGCCGTCCGAACTCGCAAGGCGACCCATACCAGATCGCTTCGCAGATCCTGAAGACGATCGCCTCCGTGCCGGCCGACAAGAAGGCCGCAGCCTAAGATCCTCCCGGCCCGGGCTGGGGGGCTGGCCCGGGTTGGCTCTCAATCCGCCGGAGCTGCAAGGCTCCGGCGGATTTTTAGCATCTTGATGACAGCCATTCCCGTGACGCAGCAGGGCTACGTCGCGCTAAACCTGTCCATCTCCGCCCAAAGCGGGATAGAGTGCCCGCAGGATGCGCGCAGGGCCGGGGACGGCTGGTGTTTGAAGGCTTCTACAAGGTGAAATTTCAGCTCGGCGACGCCGTCGGCCGGAGCGTGATGCATGCCGGCAACGGCAAGATGCTCGGCGGCAATTCGGCCTTCGCCCATATCGGCTCCTACGAGAAGACCGACAGCGGCGTCGACGTCGTGATCAGCACCGTCCGCCACAACCCCGATCCGAACTACCGCGCCATGGCGGGCACCGATGATGCGACCTTGCTCGCCAAGGGCTGGGCGGATGGCGACCTCTATCGCTTCAAGGGCGAGCTGAAGGAGCTGCCCGGCATTCCCTTCCAGTCGGTGATGACGCCGATCACGGAAGACGAGGTGCCGATCGCCGGTGGCGTCGGCGAAGCCGGCATCGCGGACGGCCTCTACTCAATCCATCTGCGCATGCTCGACGGTCTCGACGGCGGCCTCACCGGCGTGATGCTGCTCAACAGGGGCCGCATCCTCGGCGGCGATGCGTCGTTCTACTATCTCGGCAGCTACACCGCCGCGAACGGCCGCTGGAAGGGCCAGATCCTCAACCAGGAGCACACGCCGGCCAAGGACGACCCGATCTTCGGCGGCCACGAGGTCGGCATCGGCTTCTCCGGCAGCTACGATGCCGAGCAGGCGGTGCTGGAGGCGACCGCGCTTGCCGGCAAGCGCAGCCTGCGCCTGACCGCCGCGCTCAAGCTGATGCATCGCGCCTGATCGCGACGGGAATTGCATATGGACAGAATTCGCATGCTCTCCACGCTCGGCCTGATGGGCGCGATGCGCAGCCTGTCGTCCACGTACGAAGCCGCAACCGGTGTCGGCATCGACGCCGAGTTCGCGCCGACCCTCGCTTTGCTGAAGCGCTTACGCGACGGCGAGGCCGCCGATCTCGTGATCCTCACGCGCGAGGGGCTGGACGAGATGATCGCGGAGGGGCGCGTGCTCTCAGAGAGCGCCGCCGATCTGGCGCGCTCCTATGTCGGCATGGCCGTGCGAGCCGGGCAGGCGCATCCCGCTATCGGAAACGAAGCCGCACTGCGCAGGACGCTGCTCGCAGCGCGGTCCATCGCGTATTCGCGGCTGGGCGCGAGTGGCGTCTACTTCGCGCAGCTGATCGTGCGGATGGGGATCGCGGCCGAGATCAACGCCAAGGCCACGATCGTCGAGCAGGGCTTTACGGCCGAGCGGCTCGTCAGCGGCGAGGCCGACCTCGCCGTGCAGCAGATCAGCGAGCTGAAGCAGGTTGGCGGCATCGAGGTCGTCGGACCGATCCCGCACGAGCTGCAGACACCGGCGGTGTTCTCCGCCGGCCGCATGGCAGGGGCGAAGCATGCCGCCGCCGCGGACCGGCTGCTGCGTTATCTGGCATCGCCCGAGGTCATCCCTGTCCTGCGCCAATCGGGACTCGAGCCTTGAATTTGCCGGGGCAGGGACGCAACGTGACGACCATGCGGATTTCTCTCCTTGCCATCCTGCTCGCGCTCGCGGCGCCCGTGGCCGCGCATGCGCAATCGGCCGATCTCGTTCTGTGCGACCGGGTGGCGGCCGATCCCAGCGATCCCGACAAGCCGGCCGACGTGAGGGGCGTCGCCGAGATCGCGACCTCCGACGTCGCGACGGCGATCAGGTTCTGCAAGCAGGCCGCGCCGTCCTCGCGCCGTGCGATGTTCGCGCTTGGCCGCGCCTACGCGGCCAATCGGCAGACGGCGGAGGCGATCGCCGCCTGGCGCAAGGCCGCCGACAAGGGATCGAGCGCGGCGATGGTCGAGCTCGGTGTTGCCTATGGCACCGGCTCCGGCATCGCCAAGGACGAGGCGCAGGCGCGAAGACTGTTCGAGAAGGCGGCGCAATCAGGCAACCCCCGCGGCGTCAGCAACCTCGCTGCGCTCGGCGGCGCAGGTGGCGCTGCGCCGGCCGATCCCGCGCAGGCGCGCGCGCTGCTCGGCAAGGCTGCCGAGACCAATGCGGAGGCGCAGTACCAGCTCGGCCTGATGCTTTCCGAAGGCACGGGCGGTGCGAAGGACGACGTCGCGGCGCGTGCGCTGTTCGAGAAAGCGGCGGCGCAAAATCATCCCGGCGCGCTGGAGCGGATGGGGGCCTTCGCACAGGAAGGCCGCGGCGGCGCAAAGGACAAGGACGCCGCGAAGACCTATTACGAGCGGGCGGCCGCACTCGGCGACGAGGACGCCAAGAAGGCGCTGGAGCGGCTGCGCTGTCCCTATGCGATCAAGGACAAGCAGGGCAAGCTCGTCACCACGCTGTGCTTCTGAACAGAGCTGGGACATGACGGAACCTGGCTCGCGCATGCGCCGTTGATGCCCAGTCACAACGGAGCGCGATCATGATCCGTAAACTGGCGTCGGGCGAATACCGCCTCTATTCACGCAAGGTAAATCCCAAGACTGGCAAGCGTCGCAACCTTGGCACCTTCAAGAGCCGTGCGGCGGCCGAGAAGCACGAGCGCGAGGTGCAGTATTTCAAGCGTCACTGAAGCGGGATGCCGTCCGCCGGAGCAAAAATGTCGAAAACAACCCCATGCACAGTAGGCGGGCACTGAAATTACTGCGAAATCCCGGCCTGCTGATTTTGCGAAATTCGATTTGACCCGTCGGGCAGAACAGGGGTATGGTGACATCATGGCAACCGAGGGTTTCGGGCAGGGCCCTGCGCGAAAAAGCCGGATGGAATCGGTGCAGCAGCGGTGCTAGGTAGCCAACGATTCTTTTCCGATTTTGCGGGTTCATTGCGTTGTTGGACGGGCTCTACAAGGTTGAATACGGCGTCAACGATGCGTTCGGGCGCAGCATCATGTGCCTGCATGACGGCAAGATGCTGGGCGGCAATTCGGCCTTCGCGCATCTTGGCAGCTATGTAGAGCGCGACGGCGAGATCATCGCCGAGGTCATCACCGAGCGGCATAACGAGGATCCCCATTACAAGCCGCTGATGGGCGCCGACGTCGCCAGAATTGGCGCACGCGGGCGGTTGACCGGCAATCAGATTCGTCTTCAGGGCGGCGCGGATACCATGCCGGGCGCCGGTTTCTGGGCCAATCTGACTAGGCTCGACGATGGAGCGCTGCCACCACGCGGCACGATCGGGCAGGGCGGCATTGCCAACGGGCTTTACGGGATGGCTATGCGCGCGCTCGACGGTGTCGATGCAGGGCTCTCCGGCGTGATGCTGCTGATCGACGGCCGTATCCTCGGCGGCGATGCGTTCTTCTACTATCTCGGCTCCTACTCCTCGGCGGACGGCCGCTGGAAGGGCGAGATGCTGAACCAGGAGCACACGCCGGCCAAAGGCGAGAACCCCGTGTTCGGCGGCTATGAGGTCGGGATCGGTTTTTCCGGGACCTGCACGGCCGACAGCGGCGAGCTGGAGGGCATCGCGCTGGCGGGCAAGCGCAGCCTGCGGCTGGCGGCTTCGCTCAGGTTGATGCGAAGGGCTTAGGACGTGTGCTCGCGAGGGCAGATGTCCGTTGCTGAGCTGAAGCAGCCCCACGCGTCGGCCCGGCGATGTCAACAAGTAAGTGACCCAAAGTGAGACATTGGCGCTCTACTGCGTAACGGTTTACCCGTCGGGACCGCCATCTCCTGCCCACACATGACGTCACGACTTGTTCTGTTTTGCCTCCACATATCGCGCGAAGCTGTCGAGGATCGCCTGCCAACCGCCTTGCTGCTGCTCGACCGAGTGGGTCGGTTCGCTGTCGAAGACGACGCGGACGACAACGCCCTTTGGGCCAGGCACGAATTCGACTTCCGCCTTTCGATCGCCGAACGCGTATTCGATCCGCTTGTGTTCAACGATCTTCGTATAGGTGCCGGCGAAGTCGAAGCCCATGCTGCCGTCCTTGGCCTCCATGCGCGACGAGAACGCGCCGCCGTCACGCAGGTCGACCGTAGCCCTGGTCGTATGCCAGTCGTCGGACGCGGCGTTCCACTTCACGAGGTCGGCAGGCGTCGTATAGGCACGCCACACCTGATCGACAGGGGCTGCTACGTTGGTCTCGACGGTAATTCTCATGGGCATTGCTCCAGGTTCATTTTGACGGCTCGAGGTGACGGCATCACTTCACGTGCGCGGGTCCATACGCGGCCCTTCCGAGAAGCGTCCACCGGAGGACGATCGAGGCCAGCCCATGCCGACATGGTCGCGCCGTTAATGCGTGAAAAAACTGCCTGAAGCGATATCGACGCGTTGAGGAACGGCCTCTGGCGCAGCTTGTTGTTCCGGGAGCAGCCAGGAGGCGTGACCATGGAACGCATCAGCAAGGGCCAGATCCTCCTGCTTGCCGTCTTGGCGATGATCCTGATCTTGACTGGCGTCTGGGCCGTGTCGGTATGGAATGCCAGCAGCGGGGTCGAGATCGGCAGGCACGGCTGGATCGCGCTAGGCCTTGGCACATTTTTCTCGTTGCTGATCGGATGCGGACTGATGGTGCTGATGTTCTTCAGCAGCCGCAGCGGCCACGATGACAGGGCCGATCCCTTCCGGAGCAAGCAAGACAAATCGGCCGAGTGACGTTCGAGGTCGCATCTGCCCTCAGCCAATTCGTTGCGGCGAACCGATCATGTCGCCTCCAAACTCAAGCGAGATGGCAATGACGCGGACGGTCGGGGTTAGTTTGCCCCAAGCTGCGGGGTGAAACGACCGAATTGGCGCCCGCGCGGGCAGGAATCCGTACCCCGCCGGGCTTCCCCTCGCGCCCCGCATGCCCTAATGACGCTGCAACGCAAAATCCCCCCAAAAAAAGCCCCATGATCCGCCTCGACAACGTCAGCAAGCAAGCCGGCCACCAGATCCTGTTCATTGAAGCCTCCGCCGCCCTCAACAAGGGCGAAAAGATCGGCCTGGTCGGGCCGAACGGCGCCGGCAAGACCACGCTCTTCCGGATGATCGCCGGCGAGGAACTGCCCGACGAGGGGCAGGTTTCGACCGATCGCGGCATCACCATCGGCTATTTCAACCAGGACGTCGGCGAGATGTCTGGCCGCAGCGCCGTGGCCGAGGTGATGGACGGCGCGGGTCCCGTCAGCGAGGTCGCGGCCGAGCTGCGCGAGCTCGAGGCCGCCATGGCCGACCCTGACAAGGCCGACCAGATGGACGAGATCATCACCCGCTATGGCGAGGTGCAGCACCGTTTCGAGGAGCTCGACGGCTACGCGCTCGACGGCCGCGCGCGCGAAGCGCTGTCCGGTCTCGGCTTCAGCCAGGAGATGATGGAGGGCGACGTCGGAAAACTCTCCGGCGGCTGGAAGATGCGCGTGGCGCTGGCACGTATTCTCTTGATGCGGCCCGACGTCATGCTGCTCGACGAGCCGAGCAACCATCTCGACCTCGAAAGCCTGATCTGGCTGGAAAAATTCCTGCACGACTACGAAGGCACGCTGCTGATGACCTCGCATGACCGCGAGTTCATCAATCGCGTGATCTCCAAGGTGATCGAGATCGATAGCGGCTCGCTCACCACCTATACCGGCGATTACGAATTCTACGAGCAGCAGCGGGCGCAGAACGAGAAGCAGCAGCAGGCGCAGTTCGAGCGCCAGCAGGCCATGCTCGCCAAGGAGATCAAGTTCATCGAGCGTTTCAAGGCGCGCGCCTCTCATGCCGCCCAGGTGCAGAGCCGGGTGAAGAAGCTCGACAAGATCGAGCGGGTCGAGCCGCCGCGCCGCCGCCAGAGCGTGGCGTTCGATTTTCCGCCGGCGCCGCGCTCGGGCGAGGACGTCGTGGCGCTCAAGAACGTGCACAAGGGCTACGGTGCCAAGCGGATCTATGACGGGCTCGATTTCATGATCCGGCGCAGGGAGCGCTGGTGCGTGATGGGCGTCAACGGTGCCGGCAAGTCGACGCTGCTCAAGCTGGTTGCGGGCGCGAGCGAGCCGGACCAGGGCACGGTGGCGGTCGGCGGCAGCGTCAAGATGGGCTATTTCGCCCAGCACGCCATGGACCTGCTCGACGGCGAGCAGACGGTGTTTCAGTCGCTCGAATACGCGTTTCCGACCGCGGGGCAGGGAAGCTTGCGCGCGCTCGCCGGCTGCTTCGGCTTCTCCGGCGACGACGTCGAGAAGCGCTGCCGCGTGCTGTCAGGCGGCGAGAAGGCGCGGCTGGTGATGGCCAAGATGCTGTTCGACCCGCCGAACTTCCTCGTGCTGGACGAGCCGACCAACCATCTCGACCTCGCCACCAAGGAAATGCTGATCACGGCGCTGGCGGATTTCGAGGGCACCATGCTGTTCGTCTCGCATGACCGGCATTTTCTGGCGACGCTGTCGAACCGGGTGCTGGAGCTGACGCCGGAAGGCATCCATCAGTTCGGCGGCGGCTACACCGAATATGTCGCGCGCACTGGTCAGGAGGCGCCGGGGTTGCGGTCGTAGTTTGGGTTGGTAGCCCGGATGGAGCGGAGCGTAATCCGGGTTTTGCTCCGCACGGGGCAGTCGCGCGATGCGATCGGTCCGTCCCGGATTGCGCTCCGCTCCATCCGGGCTACAAGGCTCGTCAGCGGAATTCGTAGCCGGGATGGAGCGCAATCGTAATTCGGGATTCAATCTCCGCGTTCTCCGAAGTTGCCGTTGATCTCGCCGACGCCGCCCCAATCGGCGGGTAGCAGACCGGCGCGGACGTAGCGATGGAGCGACGAATGCGGCCAGTCAATCGGCGATGCGACAAGGCCGTGCTTGACGGGATTGAAATGGATATAATTGGCGCAGCGTTCGAAATCCGCGTCGTCGCGGATGGTGTGCTCCCAAAATCGTCTTTGCCACAATGCGAATTCGCCGCGACGGTTGCGGGTGATGGCGGCACCTGAAACAGCCAGCTGATGCGTGAACGAGCTCTTGATCCGCCGCCATCGACCGGAAAAATCAGCGTCATTATCCGGTAGCGTCATGATGACGTGCAGATGATCGGGGAGGACCACGATCGCATCGATCGTGAATGGCCTTTCGTTGCGAGCTGCCCAAAATGCCGCACGAAGTTTGTCTACGTGATCGGCCAGCGCGGATGATCTCCGATCGTTCAGCGTCGCCGTGAAAAAGAAAGTGCCGCCAGGAATAAGATTGCGACGATAGCGAACCATGCGAGGCCTGTCCCGGATTACGCTTCGCTCCATCCGGGCTACAACCAAATCGCGAGACTGGCAAGAAGCTCGCTTGCTTGCGCGCGATGGCCGCTCTCATTACGCTCCTGCAAAAAAGGGAGTGAAACGGCGATGCAGCAACTCCGGATCGGAGACATCACCATCGACGCCGTGATCGAGCGGGAAGGGCCGTGGCGGCGGCCGCAGGATTTCTTCCCGGGCTATGACGAGGGCGTGTTCGCCCGTCATCTGCCGACGATGGAGCCGGAGGTCTTTGACGCCCCACGCGGCATGATGGTGATCACCTACCAGACTTTTGTGGTGCGCACGCCGCGTTATACGATCCTCGTGGACACCTGCACCGGCGAGGACAAGGGTCATCCGCCGCCGTTCGATTTTCCCGGCAAGGAGCGCTGGCGCAACGAGCTGTTCGCGCTCGGCATCGGTTTTGAGCAGATCGACTACGTGTTCTGCACGCATCTGCATATCGACCATACCGGCTGGAACACGACCTTGCGCGACGGCCGCTGGGTTCCGACGTTCCCGAATGCGAAATACGTCTTTCACAAGGGTGAGTATGCGGCCTGGGAGGCCGAGCACGCCAAGGGCAGCAATCCGCCCGGCACGGTGTTTCGCGACAATTGCCTGCCGATCGTCGAGGCCGGGCAGGCGCTATTGGTCGACGACGACTACGCGCTCGACGACACCGTCACCTTGACGCCGACGCCGGGGCATTCGCCCTGCCATTGCTGCGTGAACATTCTTTCGAAGGGCCAGCGCGCGGTGGTCGCGGGCGACCTCATGCATCACCAGATCCAGTGCCGCGAGCCTGACTGGTCGGCCAAGCCGGATTGGGACCCGAAGCAGTCGGCGCTCTCGCGGCGAAAATTCTTTGCGTCTGTGGCAGACACGGACACGCTGATCCTGCCGATCCACTTTCCGGCGCCGACGGTGGGGTTGATCAAGCCGCTGGACGGGGCGTTTGACTATAAGTTCAAGCGGGACTAAGGGCGGCGAACTAGTACCGAGGCTCGTGTCCCGGACGCAGTGCGGCACGCAGTGACGCGCTGCTGAGCCGGGATCCATCTTTCCGACGATGCGTGGAGGCGTGGGCCCCGGCTCTGCAGCGCATCGCTGAAGAGCGCTGCGCTGCGTCCGGGGCACGAGAGTTTGCGGAGCGGCAGGCGCCTTACGCGCCGACTTCGCACTTCTTCATAAAGCTGTTCTTGGCGGCGCCAGCGAGCGGCTTGCCGTCGGCGCTGACGGCCTTGGGCGTGCAGGCGTCGGCCTTGCACTTCTTCAGGAACGAGGTCTTGGCGGCGCCGGCGAGCGCCTTGCCGTCCTTGCCGACCGCCTTGCTCTCACAGGTGTCGTCCGCGAACGCCGAGCCTGCCGCAAAGGTGGCAACGATCGCAGCCAGGAAGATCCGCTTCATCATGGGTGTCTCCGTAAACCAGAAATGGCAGAGAGATTGGAGCCGGGAATCGTGGCGCAATCAAGCTGATTGAAGGCCTGCCGTCCGGCCCGGCTGGCGATTTTTTCGAGCGGGACGTTGGCCGGGCTCGCTTTCTGTTGCACTGCTCGCTGACCGCGCCGGCCAATGCTGCTAGGCTTGGCCAGCTTAGCCGGACGGAGCATCGTGATGGACGCCGTGATCCCGAAACGCCAGGAAGCCGCCGATCAGCATTCGCATCTGGTTCGGCCTCACGACATGGATTGGCAGACGACGCGCTTTCCCGGCTGCGAGGCCAAGACGCTGCTGTTCGATCGCCGCACCGGCCTGATGACCGCCTTGATGCGATTTGCGCCGGGATCGGTGTTGCCCGATCACGAGCATGTCGGCATCGAGCAGAGCTGGGTGATCGAAGGCGCGCTCGTCGACAAGGAAGGGCCGGCCAGGGGCATCGCCTGCAAGGCCGGCGAATTCATCTGGCGCGAGGCGGGCAGCCGGCATGCCGCCTGGTGTCCGGACGGCGCCCTGATCCTGGCGATCTTCCAGGTGCCGAACAAGTTCTTCGAAGCCGACGGCCGCGTGGTCGACGCCGCCGGTCAGGACTGGGACGAAACCTGGGGGCACACCGCGGCGCAGCGGATGCCGCGCGCCTAAAGCGCGATGCGACCAGGATGAATCGTCATCGCGCTTTAGGTTGTTGTTTAAGCATGATCTTTTCGGAAAACCGCTGCGCACTTTTCCGGATCATGCTTTAGCACCTCCTCACGCGCCCCGCGCGAGCAGGGCCTTGAAGTCCGCGCGGGCGCGCTGCGCTTCGGCGCGCGCGACCTCGGAGGCATCGCCGAGACCAAAATAGCCATGGATCAGGCCGGGGCCCTCATGGTGCTTGACGCGCACGCCGGCAGCCTCCAGCGCCCGCGCATAGGCAGCGCCTTCGTCGCGCAAGGGATCGAACCAGGCGGTGGTCACGATCGCAGGCGCGAGGCCGGCCAGAGAAGCGGCCCGCAGCGGCGAGACGCGCCAGTCAAGGGCGTGGTTGGCATCGGCGAGATAATGGCTGCAAAACCATTCCATGGTGGCACGCGTCAGGAAGTAGCCATCGGCATTCTCGGCGCGTGAGGGATAGCGCGCGTTCTCGCCCGCATCGGCGTAGGCGCCAAGGACGTCGGTCACGGGATAGACCAGCAATTGCCCGGCAAGCTTGATGCCGGCATCGCGGCAGGCAATCGCGGTGGCGGCGGCGAGATTGCCGCCGGCGCTATCGCCGGCAACGCCAAAACGCCCGGCATCGCCGCCAAATTCCGCGACGCGGTTGAAGATGTCAGTTACGGCCGCGAAGGCGTCCTCGAAGGCGCCGGGAAAACGCGTCTCGGGCGGACGGCGATAATCGACCGAGATGACGACGGCGCCGGTCTCGATCGCGAGGTTGCGCGCCTGCCGGTCGTGGGTCTCGATATCGCCGGCAACCCAGCCGCCGCCGTGGAAGAACACCACGGTCGGCGCGGGCGTGGCGCCGACCCGATAGAGGCGGGCAGGAAGCGGGCCGGCGCCGCCTTTCACTTTGATATCCTGCACGGTCTCGACCGGCGGCGGCGGAATGGCGGCGCGGGAGGCAGCCAGTGCGCGCAAGGAATCGCGCGCGCTCTGTGGCGTCATCGCGGCGGGATCGCGCAGCGGCAGCAGCGGAATGATCTGGGCGATGACGGGATCGAGCGGGGCGGGCATTGTTCCTCACAGGGTTCTTAGTCTTGCTTGCGGGTCAGCATAGATTTTGCGCGCCGCATCGGCAACCGGTGGTCAAGGCCGGACGAACGGGCAGGGGAGGTTCACGAGGTGGAATTCGAAACGCTGGTCCAGTCGCGCCGCAGCGTGCGCGGCTTCAGGAACGAGCCGGTGCCGCGCACGGTGATCGAGGCGATCATCGAGAGCGCCAAGCGTGCGCCGTCGTCGATGAACACCCAGCCCTGGCATGTCCATGTGCTCACCGGCAGCCCGCTCGAGGAGGTCCGCCGCCGCAACATGGACGAGATGATCGGCGGGGCCACGGTCAAGCGCGACATCATCAGCCACGGCGAGTACCAGGGCGTGCACCGGACGCGGCAGGTCGATATCGCCAAGAAGCTGTTCGGCGCGATGGGAATTGCGCGCGACGACAGGCCGATGCGGCAGGACTGGGTGCTGCGCGGCTTCCGCCAATTCGATGCGCCGGTCTCGCTGGTCCTGACCTACGACCGCGTGCTGGATCCCGGCGCGGTCTGCCATTTCGATCTCGGTGCGCTCTGCTACGGCATCGTGCTCGCAGCGTGGGACCGCGGTCTCGGCTCTGTCATCAACGGGCAAGGCATCATGCGCTCCGACATCGTGCGCGAGGTCGCGAAGATTCCGGAGGACGAGGTGATCATGACCTGCGTCGCGATGGGTTATCCCGACGACGACTTTGCCGCGAACGCGGTGCGCTCGGATCGCGAGGCGAATGACGACTTCGTGCGCTTCGTCGGCTTCGCCGATTGAGGCCGCGCGAGGATTTGATCCAGATCAAACGCGCCGATGCGATCGGTATCATGAGCCCGCACGCGCGTGCGATGCCGTAGTCCTACGGTGCCAATCTGCTGCACAAACGCAGTCGCGCGGCGCGTTTCATAACCGGATGGCAATTTCGAATCCGTAGTTCACTCCTTTGAGACGCTGCTCGCGTCGAACAAGGATATTGCCATGCTCTCGTTCTTTTCCCAGGCAAGTCATAAGAAAGCATCGCCATCGATCGTTCCGGACATTCATGATGAGACGCCGGCGTCCCGCGAGCCTTGCGCGATTCGGGTGCTGGAGAGCGACGACCGCCTGCAGAACATTTCCGAGGGCGACTTCGTCGTCGCGGGCACGCGCGCGCCGCTCGCTCTCGCGTTCATCTCACCGCATTGCGACTTCGCGCGCGTGGTGTCGTCGCTGCAGAGGCTGGCGGGATCGACGCCGGTGATCGCGATGTCGACCGCCGGCGAATTGTGCTCGGCGGGCAACTCCCTTTACAAGGCGACGGGCGCGAGCTGGTCGTCGGTCGTCGTGCAGGTCTTCCCAGCGGATCTGTTTCAATCGATCAGCATTCATAGCGTTCGCCTCCACAACGAGGACATCCGCAAGGGCGAGCCGTCCAAGGCGCATGATGCGCGCATCGAGGCGATCGCCCGGGAGCTCGGAACGATCCGGACGCCCTTCGTGATAGACGTACGCGACACCATCGCCTTCGCGCTCGTGGACGGCGTCTCCGCGTCGGAGAACTATTTCATGGAGGCCGTGTACCGGAGCGGCAAGTTTCCGTGCGCCTTCGTCGGAGGCTCCGCCGGCGGCAAGCTCGACTTCAAGAACACCTATCTCTACGACGGCAGGCAGATCGTCGAAAACCATGCCCTCATCGTCTTCATGAAGCTGGCGCCGGGCCGGGCCTACAGCATCTTCAAGACCCAGAACTTCAAGAGGACCGGAAAATCCTTCGTCGTCATGGGGGCCGATCCGGATCGGCGCACCGCGTCGGGCGTCCTGGAGGGGAGCGAGATCAAGCCCTTCGCTTCTGCGGTGGCGAAGGCCATGAACACGACGCCGGCGAACCTGATGTCGATGATGACGAAGCACTCCTTCGGCATCGAGGTCGGCGGCGACCTGTTCGTGCGCTCGGTCGCCGGCATCGATGCCGACAGCGGCGTCGTCTCCTTCTTCTGCGACGTCAATTCGGGCGACAGGCTCGAATTGCTGGAAGCCACCGATTTCGTCGACCAGACGCGGCGCGACCTCGAATCCTTCCTGCGCGGCAAGCCGCCGGCGATCGGCGCGATCCTGAACGACTGCATCCTGCGCCGCCTCAACAACGAGGGCCAGCTCCGCAACATGAGCGGAATGTGGCCGATGCCGGTCGCGGGATTTTCGACCTTCGGCGAGCTGTTCGGAATCAACATCAACCAGACCCTGACTGCGATCGTGTTCTTCGATGTCAGGGAGAAGCCGCTGAACGATCCCTTCATCGAGCTGTTCCCGATCCACTACGCGCATTTCGTCGAGTATTTCACGCGCACCAATCTCAACCGCATGGTCCTGCTGAACCGGATCAAGGACGGTATCGTCCATCGCCTGACGGAATATCTGAGCGCCAGCGCCACGCTGAGCGGCAAGGTCGAGGGCGCCCTGCAGCAGACGGCGTCGATCAACGCGATCGTGGAGGAGATACGCTCGGTCATCATGGCGAGCGCGCAATCGGCGGCGAAGGCGACCGACACCACGGCATTGTCGCAGGAGTTCGCCGGCCTCACTCAGGCCATGAACGGGCTGCGCGACATCCTCAAGATCATCGACACGATCGCGGGCCAGACCAACCTGCTCGCGCTCAACGCGACGATCGAGTCGGCCCGTGCCGGCGAGGCGGGACGAGGCTTCTCGGTGGTGGCGACCGAAGTGAAGAAGCTCGCGCAGGACACCAGGAGCAGCCTCACGCGCACCCACGCCTCGATCGGAGGCATGGAAACCTCGCTCGAGTCGCTTGGAGCCAATATCAACGACACCCGGGGCCAGCTGATCCAGACCCAGGAAGGCTACAACAGCATCGTGACCCAGATCGAGGACATGTTCAAGAATCTTCAGATGATCAATACGGTGCTGTCGGACCTCGAAAGCTTCGTGCGCGACCGCAACGGGGCATTGACGAGCGCGATGAACGACATCGAGACGTTGAAGCGGATCGGCTAGGACGCAGGATCTACCTCGGCGCAAAATTCGGTGACGACCACTCAGTTGGCTCTTGCAATCTCGTCCCGCTAGCAGGAACAATATGCCTCGTGAGAGGTTTGTTGCTGGCGCGAGGGAATTGACATGCGGCGGCTGGCTAGCTTGGTTCGATGGTTCTTCGGCCCGCGGCTGCGGCGCCCCATCGATGCTGATCCAAGTCTTCCTTTCACGCCCGAAGAGTTCGGCCGGCTGATTCGCAGCGGCCGGCATGAGGACATGAAGCTGCTGGCCGATGGGCTGGCCTGCCGGTCCATCCCGCACCGCGCCAGCCATCGCGCCACGCACTGAACCCGCGTCACGCTCCGACGCGCCACATACCAGGCGCCGCGACGAAGGAAACCGTTCTATGTCCCGGTTTCGTGGTAACATGCGGCCATCATGAGCAATCGCATTCTCGTCCTCTACGGTTCCTACCGTTCCGACCGCATGGGCATCCGCCTTGCGAATTTCGTCATCAATCGGCTGCGCGCGCGCGGCGACGATGTCACCTTCATCGACGCCAAGGCGATCGGCCTGCCGATGCTCGACCGCATGTACAAGGAGTATCCGACGGGATCGGCGCCTGAAGCGCTGGAGATTCTGGCCGGACAGATCCGCGGCGCCGACGGGTTCGTCTTCGTCACCGGCGAATACAATTGGGGCATCCAGCCCGGCCTGAAGAATCTCACCGATCACTTCCTCGAAGAGTGGTTCTGGCGCCCGGCCGCGATCGTGAGCTATTCGGCCGGCCGGCTGTCCGGCGCGCGCGCCGCGACGGCCTGGCACGGCACGCTCTCCGAGATGGGCATGGTGGTGGTGTCGAGCACCATCGGCGTCGGCCCGATCGCGCAGACATTGTCGGCGGACGCCGAGCCGATCGGCGAGGGCGGCAAGGCCCTGGAGCGCTCGTTCCCGCGCTTTGCGGATGATCTCTCGTGGTGGATCGAGGCAGCGAAAGCGCAGCGGGCGCGGAAAGCGCCGCCGTATTGAGCTTGATTACGCCGCTCTGACCTCACCGAGGAAGCGGTCGAACTGGCCGGCGAGATCGCGCGACTGGGTCGAAAGCTGTTCGGCGGCGCCGAGCACTTCCCTTGCGGCCGCGCCCGTGTCGTCGGCGGCGCGCTGCACGCCTGCGATATTGGTGTTGACCTCCTGGGTGCCGCGGGCGGCCTCCTGGACGCTGCGGGCGATCTCCTTGGTCGCCGAGCCCTGTTCCTCGATCGCCGCGGCGATCGCGGTGCCGATCTGGTCGATCTCGCCGATGACGTCGGCGACGTTGCGGATCGCGGCCACGGTCTCGTCGCTCGCGCTCTGGATCGCCGTGATCTGCTCGGAGATTTCGGTGGTGGCCTTGGCAGTCTGGCCCGCCAGCGATTTCACTTCGGAGGCGACCACGGCAAAGCCGCGGCCGGCCTCGCCGGCGCGGGCGGCCTCGATGGTCGCGTTCAGCGCCAGAAGATTGGTCTGCTCGGCAATGCTCTGGATCAGCGTGACGACGTCGCCGATCTTCTGCGCGCCCTCGGCGAGGGTGCGTGCGGTGTCGCCGGTGCGGCGGGCGTTCTCGACGGCGCGGGCCGCGATCTCGGTGGATTGTGCGACCTGACGGCCGATCTCGGAGATCGAGGAGGTCAGCTCTTCGGTGGCGCTGGCGACGGTCTGCACGTTGGTCGAGGTCTGCTCCGAGGCTGTGGCGACGACCGCGGCCTGGCTGTTGGTCTGGGCCGCCGTCGAGGTCATCGACTGCGCGGTGCTTTCCATGGTCGAGGAGGCCCGGGACAGGCCGCCGACGAGCTCGGTGACCTTGGCCTCGAACGCGCGGGTGAGCTCGTCGAGCGCCTGCGCACGGCGCATCTTGCCGTCGTTCTCGGCCTGCTTCTCGGCCGCGAGCCGGTCGGCCCGGATCATGTTGTCCTTGAAGACCTGAACGGCTGCAGCCATCGCCCCGATCTCGTCGGAGCGCGCGGCGCCGGGGATGCTTTCCGCAACCTCGCCCTCGGCAAGCCGCGACATCCGGCTCGTCAGGCTGACGATCGGCGCGCAAACGCGGCGGCGAACCATCACGATCAGGCCGGCACTCGCGACGAGCACGGCGGCAAGGCCTGCAAGCGCGATGGTGAAGCTGGTGCGCGCGGCGGAGGAAGCGCCCGCGAGGATCTGCTCGGCATTGTCGTAGAGCGCGTCGCGAACTCCGATAATGGAGCCGAGGCCCTTTTGTGACGCCGCGTAATAGGTATCGACATCGTGCTCATACTTGCCGCTGACGGCACCGTCCTTGACCAGCTTGAGCTCGCGGCCGAACTCCTCGACATAGCGCGAGTTCATCGTCTCCAGCGCAGTGCTGACATTGCCGGGAGTTGCGGGATGGCCGCGCAACTCCATCAGCGACATCACGATCTGGTCGTTGCGCCCCTGCATGCGGGCGACGTCGGCCTTCTCTGCGTCAGTCGCGACCTTCTTGCCGCCGACGAGGTTCTTGTGCACGCTGGCATTGAGGCCGCCGATGTCGCGGAGCGTCATGGCGATGTTCGCGTAGTTCGCCTGCCGGTAGGCATCGCCGTTCAGAATCGCCATGCGGCGAACCTGCTCGTTAAGCAGTGCGGTGACGCCCGCGTTGAGAACGGCGTTGTCGGCGACGACCTTGCGGGCCGCGTCCTTGCGCGCCTCCGCGGGTCCTGCGATCGCCTTGTCGATGGCTTCGCGGAGCGCGGTGAATTTCGCATTGATGGCGTCGATCTCGCTCCCGATGGTGGTGCCGTCGTCGAACGAGCCGGGCAGTTCCTTGCGCAGGGCGTTCATCCTGTCGCGCGCGCCATCGGTCTGCTTGCGCAGCTTGTCCTGCTCGGCCATCTGCGCCGGATCCACCGTCGCAGGCCCGTAGAGGATGTTGGTCGAAAAGCCCCGTTCGGGATTGAGATAGCGCGGAATGTCGCTGGCGGCGCGGACGATCGCGAGCCGGCCCTGGGCCTCACCGATCCTGTCCATGGTCTGGTACTTCGTCACGGCGACGTAGACGGCGAGGCCGCCGCCCACGGTCGAGAGCGAGACGATGGCGGTGGTCAGGAGTGTACCGATTTTCATGATCTGTCCGGCAATTGGCGCGGGGGGAGAAAGATATTCTCCGGAAGTTAGGATGCCCGTGTTAATCTCGGGTTTACGCTCAGGCCGATGGCGCCCTCTCAACTGTAGGTCGCGCTTACCGATCCCAGCGGACCAAAATCGGCAATGTAGGTTTCGCCAGCCTTCGGCCGCAGCATGCCAGTCAGCGTGCCCGTGCTGATCGTCTGGCCGGTCTTGAGACCGATGCCTGTCCGCGACAGCTCGTTGGCAAGCCAGGTCAGCGGCACCAGCGGATGGTCAATCGCCTCTGCAGCGGAGCCTCGGCGCCTCTCGGCGCCATTGCAATTGAGGATGACGTCCTGATTGGCGATGTCGCGGTTGCGCCAGTCGGTGATGGGCTCGCCGAGCACGATCGTTCCCGATCCAGAGCCGTCCGCCACGATCGCCGGCATTGCTGGAAATGCCGCATCGTGAACGAAGCGGCACTCCGCTAGCTCGATGCCGGGATGCAACGAGGCGACGGCGTCGCCGACCTCACCCACCGCATAGGGCTTCGCGCGCGGCGGCAGGTCGGCGCCGAGACGTGCCTGATACTCGACTTCCGGTATCGGGCTGCATTGCCTGGCGTGCTCGACGCTGGCGGGCGAGCTCTTGATCAGAGGCGCGAACACTCGCCCATAGATCGGCGAAGAGATGCGGAGCTGGCGCTGGAGTCCGGGCTTCATGCCGGCGATTTTCCAGCCGACGACATCCCAGCCCAATTCCTCTTCCACCATCCGCGCAACGTGGTACGCCGTGTCTGCATCCGGCGGGACCAGCCGTTCTTCGAGGCCGCTTTGTTGCCGGCCCTCGCGGCGCAATTTGGCGAGATGACGGGCGAGTTCGCGCTGTCGGGAAAGGTCCACGGTGCGTCTCCAATCTATCCGTTGGTGCGGGCGAGGGCGGCGTGCAGCACCGTCTCCAGTTCCTCTTGAACCTGATCGAGCGCATCGGCACTGCGGTTGGCGCGGCACATAGCGACCGTGCCTTCGATCGCGGCGACGACGAGTGTCGCTAGCCGCTCGGCGCGCTCTGCGGCCAGCCCTTCGCGCAGCAAGGCTGCGCGCATGATTTGCCGCCACTCGGCGAACACCCCGTCGGCGAGGTCGAGCAGATGCTGCTGCGCCGCCTCATCGTCCTTGTCGGAGGCCTCCCCGACATAGCCATCGACGGCGACCGCGAGCACCGGACATCCGGCCTTGAAGCCGGTCGCCTCGAGCCGGCGGCGCCAGGACGCGACGAAGGCCCGCAGGCCGTCGATCACGCCGCGATCGCGCATGGCTTTCGCCAGAGGAGTAGCGACCTCCCTGCCGGCGAAGGTCACGGCCTCGGCGATCAACTGCCGCTTGCCGTCTGGAAAGTGGTGACTGATAGAGCCGCGCGGCGTCGCCGTATGGCGGACGACGTCGCGCATGCTGGTGGCGTTGACGCCGCGGCGGCTCATCAAATCGGCGGCGCCGGCGATCATCTTGTCGCGCGTAGTGGAGGTCATGAGAAATCCCCTGGTCGGCGTTCTGATCTAGACTATGACGCTTGACATATGCAAGCAGGGCTGAAATATGACGACTGTCATAGTTCTCTTGGAGGGCGCCGTTTGACCATCATTACCGTGACCGCGTCTGCGGGCCGGCTCAGCCTGATCCAGCGCCGCCGCCTCGCGGAAAGCCTGACCGATGCCGTGCTCGAGCCTGAGATCGGCCAGCACGTGGCGGCCGCGCGAATGGGCTTTCAGGTCCATTTCCACGACTTGGCGGCTGACTGCATGGCGATCGGCGGCCAGCTCCTGTCCGATCAGCACAGCCCGCGCGACATCATCACCGTCAGGATTGCGGTGATGAACGCGGCATGGCCGGCGGAGGTGCGCGCCGAGGTGATCCGCAACGTGCTCGCGCGGCTCGCGGAGGCCTGCGGCATGCAGACGCCGGCGCCCACCTGGTGGGTCAATTTCGAGGTCATCGACGAGGGAAGCTGGGGATCGCGGGGTGGCGTGCTCTCGATCCTTCAACTGCTCGAATCCGGCGTGTTCACGCCGGAGCGGATCAAGGCGATCCGCGGGGCGATTCAGCCGTCGGCCTGACGCCCCCGACACCGAACGACAATCATGGAGAGACACACATGAGCGAGGGACAAATCCGCACCGAGGTGCACGGCCATGCTCTCAAGATCCTCATCGACAATGCCGCGAAGAAGAACGCGTTCACGCCGGTGATGATGGAGCAATTGTCCGATGCGCTGACCGAGTTGCACAATAACGACGCCTACCGCGTCGGCGTGATCTGCGCCGAGGGCAGGGACTTCACCGCAGGTCTCGACATGCCGAAATTCTTCGGGCCCACCGCGGAGAAGCGCAACATCCGGGAAGGCAATGTCGATCCGTTTGGCCTTGCCAAGCGCTGCCGCAAGCCTGTTATCACCGCCGTGCAGGGCATCGTGTTCACCGTCGGCATCGAGCTGATGCTCGCAGGCGACATCGTGGTGACCGCCGCGGATGCGCGCTTCTGCCAGATGGAATCCAAGCGCGGCATCGCGCCGCTTGGCGGAGCGCATTTCCGCTTCCTGTCGCGCGCCGGCTGGGGCGATGCGATGTACCATCTGTTCCTGTGCGACGAATTTTCGGCCGAGCGGGCCCACGCGATCGGTCTCGTCCAGGAGGTCGTGCCGGCAGGCGAGCAGGTCGAGCGTGCGATGGCGCTTGCCGCCATCATCGCGCGCAATGCGCCGCTCGGCATCCAGGTCACCAAGGAAGCGGCGGCCAAGTACGTCGAAGGCGGCGAGGCGGCGGCGATCGCCTACATTCCGGAGATCCGTGCCCGCGTGCTCGGCAGCGCGGACGCGAAGGAAGGCATTCAGTCTTTCATCGAGCGTCGTGCCGCCGTCTTCCAGGGACGTTGATCAACGCTGAGCTTGCCGATCCAGCTTCGACAGCATCTCCAGCGTCGCGTCATCCCGCTCGCCGGCGAAATAGCGGGCGAGCGCCTCGCCGAACACGGGCTCATCAGACACCGCGCCGAACAGCGTCATCGACGAGCGGAATTTGGCATCGTCAGGTGCACCGAGGATGGCGTTGATGGTTCGCCCCTCGACGGCGAGCACGAGGCGGGTGCATTCGACCAGGCGCGGACCGAGGACGGGATGCACGAGATAGGCCTTCGCCTCCGCCCGCGAGCCGATGGCGTAGCGCTGCGACATGGCACTGAAGCCGAGGCCGGCGATCTGGGGGAAGACGAACCACATCCAGTGAGTCTGCTTCCGGCCCCGGGCCAGCTCCGCCTGAACGGCGCTAAAAACCGGGTTCTGGGCCGTTACGAAGCGCTCTAGATCGAAAGGATCGGTCATTGGATACCTTAGGATGGCTTGCTGGCCGCGATTATGCCTAACTTTTGGCTCCCAATGTGGTAGCTGGTATAGAGTCTCCGGGCGGGGGTTGGGCCCCCCGGGGGTCGATTTGGGGATCTGATGGTTTCCGACGCAGCACATGCCGAGAGGCTGTTGTCGCGCCGCCGTGTCGGGCGAGCCGAGCGCGTTTTGCTGTCTCTGGCCGCCGTCGCGCTGGCGCTTGGCGCCGCCGCCTGGGTCACGGACATCGGGAATTCGAATCTTGGCAATTCGACCCCGCTGGTCTCCGCGGCGTTGCCGCCGGCCAATGCCCCTTCTTTCGAGGACCGCTTCGCGTCGGCGTCGGGCAATCCGCCGGCCCGCGACCTCGGCCTGCGGACGCTGGAGCGTTCCGCCCTGAGTGCGGTCCAGCTCAAGCTTCGCGACGCCAAGGCGATGCTCGCTCAGAAGCTCCAGGGCGACGATTGGCGCTCGACCCTGACTGATGACGACCGGCACGTGATTGAAGAGACGAGGCCCTCGCAGCGTGCCGACGCCATCCCGATGCCGCGCTCGCGCCCGACCCAGGCGGACATCTCCGCCCAGATCGCCTCCAGCCAGGCCTATGCCGAGACCAACCCCAGGGTCGACAACCGCAACTTCTTCGAAAAATTCACCGACAAGATCAGGCTGGCCTCGCTGACGCCCGGCGACGGCCTGTTCGGCAAGGCGCCGGATCTGGCCGCCCTCGGCTACGATTCGCGGACGGCGGTCTATGACATCAAGGCCAAGGCGCTTTACCTGCCGAGCGGCGTCGCGCTGGAAGCCCATTCCGGCATGGGCGCACTGATGGACGACCCCGAGCATGTCGACCAGCGCATGGTCGGCGCGACCCCGCCCGCAACCTACGACCTGAAGCCGCGCGAAAAGCTGTTCCACGGCGTCCGCGCGCTGCGCCTGACGCCGACCGAGGGCACCAGCGCGCTCGGCCGCGTCGGCCTTCTCACCCACAATTACATGCTCGGGCCGCGCGGCGATTCCAACGGCTGCGTCTCGATCAAGGACTATGATCGCTTCCTCAAGGCGTACGACAATGGCGAGTTCAACCGCCTGGTCGTGGTGCCGAGCCTGAGCGGATCTGCGACTGCCTCGCAGCGCGCCAGCACCGACTCCTGATATTCGCCTGCTGCGGCGGGGCTGCCGTTTCCCCTTCGTTAAGCCGTCATCGTCCAGAAGCAGCCCATGAGTGATCCATCAAGTTCCGAGACCCCGCTGCGTACGACGTTCAAGATCAAGCTGAACGGTGACACGTTGGCGATCGCGACCGTCGGTCAGGCCTATCAATTCCTCACCAACTTCAAGTCGGTCGAATGGATGGAATTCCGCTCCCTGCACGAGGACGCCGTCGAGGCTCTGGAAGGCGCAGCCGGTAACGCGATGCTGGCGGTGCAGGCAACCAACGCCGTGCGCGCGCTGTTCGTCAGCGCCAAGCTGCTCTGAGGCCTTTCAGCTCACAGTCTCGTAGCCCGGAGGGAGCGCAGCGTCATCCGGGACCCATGTCCTCGCGCATCTTGTCCTCGCGCATCTTGAACTCTGCTTTGGGAACGGGCAAACGGTCCGCGAAGATCGTCGCCGCAAGCCCATATGTTTGAAATTTAGTTCAGGGAGAGACCCATCATGAAACGCCGTACATTCCTCAAGGGCGGCGCGGTTGCCGGCGCGACGACGCTGGTTGCCGCACCTGCGATCGCGCAAAGCGCGCCCGAGATCAAATGGCGCCTGACGTCGAGCTTCCCGAAGTCGCTCGACACCATCTACGGCACGGCGCAGACCTTCGCGAAATACGTCGCCGAGGCCACCGACAACAAATTCCAGATCCAGACTTTTGCCGCCGGCGAGCTCGTCCCGGGTCTGCAGGCGCTCGATGCCGTCAGCGTCGCGTCCGTCGAGATGGCGCAGACGCCGCTCTATTTCTACATCGGCAAGGAGCCGGCGCTGGCTTATGCCACCGGCGCGCCGTTCGGCATGAACCATCGCCATCAGGAATCGTGGTGGCACTTCGGTGGCGGCGCCGACCTCACCAACGAGGCGCTGAAACCGTTCAAGGCGCACGCCATCCTCTGCGGCAATTCCGGCACCCAGATGGGCGGCTGGTTCCGCAAGGAGATCAAGACCGTCGACGATCTCAAGGGCCTCAAATTCCGCATCGCCGGCATGGGCGGCCATGTGCTGGCACGGCTCGGCATCGTGCCGCAGCAGCTCGCGGGCGGCGACGTCTATTCGGCACTGGAGAAGGGCTCGATCGACGCCGCCGAATTCGTCGGCCCCTATGACGACGAGAAGCTCGGCTTTCAGAAGGTCGCCAAGTACTACTACTTCCCCGGCTGGTGGGAGGGCGGCGCGATGCTGCACATGATCGTCAATGATGAGAAATGGGCATCGCTGCCCAAGCAGTATCAGGCCATCGTCAACCAGGCCGCCTCGGCGGCCGGCGCCTGGATGCTCGAGAAATACGACAGCGTGAATCCGGCGGCGCTGAAGCGGCTGATCGCCAACGGCGCGGAGCTGAAGGCGTTCCCGCAACCGGTGCTGGAGGCCTGCTACAACGCGACCCAGGACCATCTGAACGAGCTCGCCGCCAAGAGCGACCTGTTCAAGCGGACCAAGGACAGCCACGACGCGTATATGAAGGAGCTGCTGTTCTATACGCAGATCGCGGAGAACTTCTACGACAACTATCTGCTCAGCAAGATGCGCAACAAGAGCTGATCGCGAGGGGCGCGGTGCTTACGCCGCGCCCAGACCCAGCTTCGCATAGATCCGCCTTGCATAGGCGCCGAACGCGTCGGTCGTCTTGAGCGGCAGGTCGCGCGGGAAGGGCAGGTCGATCGGGAAATAGTCGGCCATCTTCGCCGGGCCCGCCGTCAGCACGGCGCAATGCGAGGACAGGAACACCGCTTCCTGGATCGAATGCGTGACGAAGACGATGGTCTTGCCGCTCTCCCGCCAGATCCGCAGCATCTCCAGGTTCATCTGCTCGCGCGTCAGCGCGTCCAGCGCGCCGAACGGCTCGTCCATCAGGATCAGCTTTGGGTCGTGAATGAAGGCGCGCGCGATCGCGGTGCGCTGCTGCATGCCGCCGGACAGCTGCTGCGGATATTTCTGCTCAAAGCCGGCGAGCCCGACCAGGTTGAGCAGGTCGCGCGCCCGCTCGCGCGCCGCCTTCATCGGCAGGCCGACGATCTCGGCCGGCAGCAGCACGTTGTCCAGGATGGTCCGCCATTTCAGCAGCAAGGCCTGCTGGAACACCATGCCGATGTCGCGGCTCGGATCGAACGGGCTCCTGGCGTTCCCGATCTTCGCCGTGCCGCCGTCGGCGCCATGCAGGCCAGCCAGGATCTTCATCACCGTGGTCTTGCCGCAGCCGGACGGGCCGACCAGCGAGACCAGCTCACCTTCCTGCACGTCCATGGTGACGTCCGACACCGCCAGGAATTCGGCGCCGCCGCTGCGATAGACTTTTCGCACGCCTTGCAGGCTGATGAAGGGCTCGGAGCTCATGCCAGCCATTTGTTCAAGTTGGCTGCGACGAAGGCATCGTCGCTGAGGTCGGCATGCTCGCGAGTGACGCGGTCAATCTCCTCGTTCTGGCCGGGGCTGAGGCCCTCGTTCGGATCGAGGCACCACAGGCCTTGCATCAGGCCCTGGCGCCGCAGCACTTCATGGCAGCCGGCGATACAGCCGTGGAAATTGTTGGCGACGTCGAAGAAGGCGCTGTTGCAGTCGGTGACGCGGGCATCGAGCGCCAGCAGGTCGGCCGGCACGCTGTCCTTGTGCCGCGCCGCCTTGCAGCGTTCGAACTGCTTGATGGCGCTCGCGGTCCAGACCGACCAATGGCCGAGCAGGCCGCCCCTGAAATAGGTGCGCGTCGTGACCCCATTGTCGCGGAGGTCGAAGGGCAGGGTGAGATCGAGCAGGATGTGATCGTCATTGCCGGTGTAAAGCGCGACGCGGTCGAGCGCGCCTGCCGCTGCGACACCGCGCAGCACGTCGAGCGTCCGATAGCGGTTGAACGGCGCGATCTTGATCGCGATGACATTGTCGATCGAGGCGAAGCGCTGCCAGAACCGGGCGGAGAGGATGACACCGCCGACGGCCGGCTGAAGATAAAAGCCGACCAGCGGGATCTCGGCGGCAATTGCCGTGCAGTGCGCGATGATCTCATCCTCGGAGGCGCTCTTCATCGCGGCTAGGCTGAGCAGGCCGGCGTGATAGCCGATGTCGCGCGCGGTGCGCGCCTCGGCAACCGCCTGCGCGGTCGGGCCGGCAAGGCCCGCGACCATCGCCAGCGGACGCTTGGTCCAGCTTGCAGCCGTCTCGGCGGCGAGCTCGAGCACCGGACGGTAGAGGCCGACGTCGCGGATCGCGAACTGCGTCGTGTGCACGCCGACGGCAAGGCCGCCGGAGCCGGCGTCGATGTAATAGCGCGTGAGCGCACGCTGATGCGTCTTGTCGAGTTGGCGCTCCGCGGTGAGCGCGAGCGGATGCGCCGGCAGCACGGTGCCCTCGGTGATCAGGTTGCGGATGTCGCTGTTGATCTGGCTGTGATGCATGATGTCCTATCCGAATTCAGGGCCGGCGACGGCGAATGGCGTTTCCTCGCCCGTGACGGTGGCGGGGCCGAACCGCATGCGCTGGAACGGCCGTTCGATGGTCCAGCCCCCTGCGGTCAATCCTTCCAGGAACGCGTCTTGCGAGGCGACGGCGTCGAGCAGGAGCGGGTTGGTCTCGGAGCGCACGATCGCATCAACCAAAGTCAGCGCCGCCGCGGCATTGTTGGCCAACAACGGGCCGATATGGCGGGCGGTCCGGCCGTCGCGCACCAGCGCAATGGCGCCGTTCGCGCCGACGATGCGCGAGCCGGAACGCTGGGCGAAGGCGGAGAGGAGGGCGGTCCGGTCGAAACCGGTGGCCCGCAGGTCCCGCACACAAAGCGCTTTGATGGTCGCAGATGACGATGGCGGCGCTTCGGTCCGCGCAGGCTTCAACAGCTTCAGGCGACGCAATTGCAGGGTCGGCGTGAACCCCAGTGGTTCGTAGACGGCGGCGCCGTCTGGCGTGGCGTCGAGCCAGCAGGTCAGGCGGTTCTGACGCGCCGTCTCCAGGCAGGCATCGACGAGGCGGGTGGCAAAGCCACGGCGGCGATGCGTGCCTGATACCAGCACCATGCTGATCCAGGCGTTGTTGCCGGAATAGGGCAGCAGTGCTGCGGTTGCGACCAGCCGCATGCTGTCGCGAATGCCGAACACGACGCCGTCGCGCAGGAAGATGCGCCAGTCCTCGTCGGTCTGATTCCAGTGCGCTTCCGTCGACAACGCCAGCCCCGCGATCGCGTCGTCGACGCCGAGCTGGACGATGGGCGGGGCGTCAGTAACGGCCATCGCGCACCTCATATTTGGTGGGCTTGCCGAGGCTCGGCATGGCGCGCGAGACCCAATCGGCGGTCCAGGCGATCAGCTGCTCGGTGTCGACGACGGGAAGGCCGAACAGCTCGACCGCCTTTGACGTGTCGGTCAGCCACGCCGTCGGCTCTTCCTTGCCTGTCAGCACCGGCGCGCGGCCGAACCTTGCCCCGAATTTAGCAGCGAGATCGCGCACGGCCAGGATCTCGTGGCCGCTGACATTGATCGGCGAGGTCGGCGCGGTGCAGTGCGCGAGGCAGCGCAGCGCCTGCGCGGAGGCGTCGCCCTGCCAGATGAAATTGACATGGCCGAGGCTGACGTCGATCGGCGAACCGCTAAGCACCTTCGTCGCTATGTCGTGCAGCACGCCATAGCGCATGTCGATCGCGTAGTTGAGACGGAACAGCCGGCCCGGTGTGCCGTATTTGTGCGAGAAATACTCGAACATGCGCTCGCGGCCGACGCAGGACTGGGCGTACTCGCCGGGCGGATTCGGCGCCATGTCCTCGGTCGAGCCTTTGCCGTCGACGGGCACGAAGGGATAGATGCAGCCGGTCGAGAACGCCACGATGCGCGAGGACGGGAAAGCCTGCGCCACCAGCGCCGGCACATGCGCGTTCATCGCCCAGGTCAGCGACAGATCGCCCTCGGCGCCGAACTTGCGGCCGGCCATGAAGATGATGTTGGGCGCCTTCGGCAGCGCCCGGATGGCATTCTCGTCCATCAGGTCGCAATTGATCGTTTCAACGCCGCGCGCGTGCAGCCAGTCCTTCACGCCGGCGTCGCTGAAGCGGGCCACGCCGATGATCCGGCGATCGGGCGCGGCGGCCTTGGCGAGACCGGCGAGCGTCGGGCCCATCTTGCCCCCGACGCCGAGGATCATGATGTCGCCCTCGACCTCGGCGAAGTCGTCGATCAGGGCCTGCGTCGGCCGGCACAGCAGCTCGTCGAGCGCTGCGATATCAGGGATGGTCTTCGGCAGCGTCTGGCGGGTGAGCAGCATGGATTTGTCCCTTGGTTCTGCCGTTGTCAGGTTTGTCTCGCGTCGCCGACCACGAACATGCGTTCGAGGATCAGAACGAGGCCGTAGAGAGCGACCCCGAGCAGCGTCAGCAGCACGACGGCCATCACCATCGCGGGCGTGTCGAGCGATGACTGCACCTGGATCATGAGGTAGCCGAGCCCGCGCTCGGAGGCGATGAACTCGCCGACGATGGCGCCGGCGACCGCGAGGATGGCGCCGACCTTCATGCCGGAGAACACGTAAGGCAGCGATCCCGGCAGCTGGATCTTGCGGAACAGCGTCCAGCGCGAGCCGCGCAGGGATTTGACGAGATCGAGCAGGTCCGGCTCGACCTCGCGCAGGCCACGTGCGGTGGTGAGCAAGATCGGAAAGAAGCAGATGCTGAAGGCGATCAGGATGTTCGGGATGATGCCGTAGGAGAACCAGACGATGAAGAGCGGGCCGAGCGCGACCTTCGGGATCATGTTCAGCGTCACGAACAGCGGCAGCAGCACCAGGCTGAGCAGCGGCGCCCAACTGAAGATCACGGCCAGCGCGACGCCGACGAAGGCGCCGAGCGCGAAGCCGCCGAGGATCTCGATCGCCGTCACCAGCGTGTTGGCGCCCCAGGCGTAGTTCGCGGTCCCCAGCGTCTGGATCGTCGCGAGCGGCGAGGGCAGGATGAATTTCGGCACGTGAAACGCGTCGACGGCGACCTGCCAGAGCACGAGCACGGCGAGGTGCACGATCAGGATGATCGCAAAGCTGCGCGAGGCGCGTGCGCTGTCTCCTGTCACCGGTTGCTCCCTGTTGGAACGGCGAAGATGCCGCTGGTCGCAAGCCTAGCCGCCTTCCGGGAAAGTTTCAACCAGTTGGTTGATTAGGGCCGGAGCGACTGCAGCACCAGATCTGCAACATGGCGGCGGCGGGCGCGCCGCGCCGTGCGGCTCGACAGGTCCTTGCCGAAGATCGCCGACAGCGTCGGCGTGTTGGAGAAGAAGAAATAGCTGAGGCCCGCAATGGAGATATAGAGCTGGACCGGATCGACGCCCTTGCGGAACACACCCGCGCGCACCCCCTCGTTGAGAATGTGGGAGACGCTCTTCACCAGCGGGGAGTGCATCGCCTCCAGCCGCGTCGAGCCGCGGACATGGCGGGCGCCGCCGCGGTTCTCGTCGTTCAAAAGCACGATGAAATCAGGGTGTGCCGCCAGGTGGTCGAACGAAGCCTCGATCAGCTTGCGGATCGCCTTCTCCGGCGGCAGGCCCTCGAGATTGAGCTTCCGCTCCTGCTCGCGGATATCCTCATAGACCCATTCGAGCACGGCGAGGTACAGCGCGTCCTTGTCGCCGAAATAATGGTAGACGAGCTGCTTGTTGACGCCGGCGCGCATCGCGATCTCGTCGACGCGGGCGCCCGCAAAGCCGTGCCGGGCGAATTCCAGCCGCGCCGCGGTCAGCAGCTTGTTGCGGGTGGCGACGGGGTCGCGGCGCTGCGGCACGGTGTCGCCAGATCGTTTTGCGGGCATTTCCAACCAAACAGTTGACAAGTGGAGGGCGGGCTTGTTGCATTGGTATCCTCACAAGGGGAGAGCGACAAGCCGGGTCGCGGCAATGAGGAGAGATGCGATGAAGCGTTTGCAGGCGGCTGTTGTGGCCCTGATGCTCGGTTTGCCGGCGGTGCCGGCGAGCGCGGGCGAGGCGGTGAACCTGATCCTCAACTGGACGCCGACGGCCGATCACGCGCCGTATTATTATGCCAAGGCGCAAGGCTGGTACGAGAAGGCGGGCATCGACCTCACGATCGAGACCGGCAAGGGCTCGGGCGTCTCCGCCGCCAAGGTCGGCTCCGGCGGCTCGCCCTTCGGCGTCGCCGATCTCGCCACCATGCTGGTGGCCAAGAGCAAGGGCGCCGATACCGTCGCGGTGATGAGCGTCTATGCCAACACCGGGCAAACCTTCTACTGGCTGAAGAGCTACGGCGTGAACGGCGTAAAGGATTTTGCCGGCCACAAGGTCGGCAATCCGCCCGGTGATGCCTCGCGCGTGATGTGGCCGGCCTTCGCCAAGGCTGCGGGCATCGCGCCGGATTCCGTCGGCTTCGTCAATGTCGGGCCGACCGCGAAGATCGCAGCGCTGAAGAGCCACACCGTCGACATCATCAGCGACTTCTACAACGAGCACGATCTGAAGGTGATCGAGTTCGGGGCCGACCTCGGCTACGTCAACTGGAAGGACATCGGGCTCAACCCTTACGGTAATTCGCTGATCGTCAACGGCGCCTATCTGCAGAAGAATCCCAAGGTCGTCGAAGAGTTCGTGCGCGTCACGCAGAAGGCCTTTGCGGCCTGCGTTGCCGACGTCGCGCCGTGCCTGAAGGCGCTGCTCGACCAGGTCTCCGGTCTCGACCAGGCGAACCAGGAACGCCAGTGGGAGCGCATCAAGTTCCTGATGACGGACGAGTTCACGACGACGAAATCGCTCGGTTGGATCGATGGCGAGCGGATGAGGAAGGACTATGAACTGGTCCAGACCTATCTCGGCATGGAGAAGCCGTTCGACGTGACGACGGCGTTCACGACGAAGATGCTGGATCCGAGCATCAAGATGGATGCGAGCAAGGTGAAGAAGTAGGGGGAGGCACCCCCGTCATTGCAAACGCTGTGCGCCGCATTCCTCGTCTCGTGCCCCGGACGCGGCGCAGCGCCTCTTCGGCGGTGCGCTGCAGATCCGGGGCCCATTTCGCCGGGGCAACCCGTGTGGCTTGGGTCCCGGCTCGGCGCAGCAACGCTTGCGCGTTGCAGCGCGTCCGGGACACGAGAGCGCAATACCGGCTGCTCCCACGTAACCCCACGGAGAATTAACCGGCCGTTAACCATATCCGCCGCATCGTTAACCATTCAATAACTGGGAACGAGTCGGCCGATATGGAGGCTGCAGTCAAACCTCAACGCCAAATGGTGCGCCTGCGCGGGCGCTCCTATGTGGCCTTCGTGTTCACGCCGACGGTTCCGGTGCAGGATTGGCTGCACGAGATGGACGCCACCATCGCGCGCTCGCCGGGGTTCTTTGCCGGCCGGCCCGTGGTGATCGACCTGTCCTCGGTCGATCTCAGCCAGTCCGGTATCGGCCATCTGCTCACCAGCCTTCAGGACCGCAACATCCGGGTGCTCGGCATCGAGGGCGTGGAGGAGGCGAGGCTGACCCCGATGATGCCGCCGCTGCTCTCGGGCGGGCGCAGCTGCGTGGTCGAGCCGAACGCGCCGAAGAAGGCTGAGACGAAGGCCCAGGCCAAGCCGACGTCACTGCTGCTGGAGGCCCCCGTGCGCTCGGGGCAGACCGTGATCTTTCCCGAAGGCGACGTCACCATCCTCGGCTCGGTCGGCTCCGGTGCCGAAGTCGTTGCCGGCGGTTCCATCCACGTCTACGGCGCGCTGCGCGGCCGCGCCATGGCCGGCGTGAACGGTCACACGAGCGCGCGCATCTATTGCCAGAAGATCGAAGCCGAACTGCTTGCAATCGATGGGTTTTATCAGACCGCCGACGATATCGACGCCGCTCTTCGCGGCCGCCCGGCCCAGGCCTGGCTGCAGGGCAACACCATGCGAATTACCGCGCTGAACTGACCAGAAGGAGATTTCAGAAATGGCAAAGGTACTGGTCGTGACATCAGGCAAGGGGGGCGTCGGCAAGACCACGACGACCGCCGCCCTTGGGGCTGCGCTGGCGCAACGCGGCGACAAGGTCGTCGTCGTCGATTTCGACGTCGGCCTGCGTAACCTCGACCTCGTGATGGGCGCCGAACGCCGCGTCGTATTCGACCTCATCAACGTGGTGCAGGGCGTTGCCAAACTGCCGCAGGCACTGATCAAGGACAAGCGGCTGGAGAACCTCTGGCTGCTGCCGGCCTCGCAGACCCGCGACAAGGACGCGCTGACGGAAGAGGGCGTCGGCAAGGTCATCGACGATCTGCGCGCCCGCTTCGACTGGGTCATCTGCGACAGCCCGGCCGGTATCGAGCGCGGTGCCTCCATGGCGATGCGCTTTGCCGACGAGGCCGTGATCGTGACCAACCCGGAAGTCTCCTCGGTGCGCGATTCCGACCGCATCATCGGCATGCTCGATTCCAAGACCGTGCGGGCCGAGAAGGGCGAGCGCGTCGAGAAGCACATCCTCATCACCCGCTACGACCCCTCGCGCGCCGCGCGCGGCGAGATGCTGACCATCGAGGACATCCTCGAGATCCTCGCAACACCCTTGCTCGGCATCATCCCCGAGAGCCAGGACGTGCTGCGCGCCTCCAATGTCGGCACGCCGGTCACGCTGTCGAACGTGGATGGCGCACCGGCGCGGGCCTATATCGACGCGGCGCGCCGACTGTGCGGCGACACCGTGCCGATGCAGGTTCCGACCGAGCGCAAGGGTTTTATGGATCGTCTGCTGCGACGGAGGGCTGCATGAGCATGGGTCTGCTTCGGCTTCTCCGCGGCAACAAGGCCTCTGCACCCGTCGCTCGCGAACGGCTGCAGATCCTGCTTGCCCATGAACGCGGAATGCGTGGCCAGCCCGATCTGCTCGGCGTGCTGCGCGAGGAGATTCTCGCCGTCGTGTCCAAGCACGTCACGCTGGACCCGACCAAGGTCATCGTCCGGCTCGAGCGCGGCGACGACGTATCGACCCTGGAGGTCGATATCGAGGTGCCCAACGACTTCGAGCGCAAGAAAGCGGCGGTCGCGTAGGGACGCGGCCGGCGACTCCCAGCTTTGGGGTGGGTGAGAAGGCGGTCCGCTGGGCATAGCGGGCCGCCTTTGTTTTGGGACCTTAGGGACGGTGCGGAACGAGGTCCCGCCCTCGATCGTTGTGAACGACCGCGGGAGCGATGCGGCCTGCGGTCTGGTCAGACGGGAGAGCGCCCATGATGTCCGAGGTCCAGGTCCACACCGTCGCGCGGCAGATGCTCGAGCGGCACGGTTTTGCTGCGATCGCGAAGGCCGCCGAGCAGGCCCAGGCCTGCGACGGCCGCGGCGAGGCCGACGAGGCCAAGGAGTGGCGTCACATCGCCGACGCCATGAAGATCATCCGCGGACCGCACCAGAGCTGATCGCCGGACCGGAAACGCTTCAGCGTTCCTCGCGATCCGGCCCCCGTGCCGGGGATCGATGCTGCGTCTGCGGCTGGCCGCGCTCACCCGCCTCCTTGCAGGGGAGCTGTTCCCACGATCCGTCCGGCGCCTGCTGATAGGCGCTGCACGAGGACGATGAGGTGGTCGATTTGTCCTCGCCCTTTTGGGCGTCGGAGTTCTTTGCCTGTGCCGGGGCGGCCAGCGCTGCGCTCGCCGCGAGCACGCCGGCGACAATGAGATGCGTCATCCGCATGGGGCTTCTCCTGTGCGAAGGAGCCCGATGCTGGCGAGGAATGTGACGATTATTGGCCGAAACGCAGGTTCCGTCGCGGTGTCCTTAACGCCGCGACAGCCGGCTTGCTAGCCGCCCTTGGCGCGGATCAGGCCGGCGAGGTTGGTCTTCTGGGCCTCGCACCAGTTGGGCATGCCGAGGCGGCGCTGGTTGAGATCGGTCGCCTGGGTCGCCACCGCGACCTCGGCCATCAAATCGTCGTCCTGCTTCTCGCCCATCTTGCCGCCGGTGTGCATCCAGGCAATCGCCTTGCGCACCTTCTCGGTGGTGCCCTCGGGCAGCTTCATCTGTTCCGCCTTCTGCACGAGATCCTGATAGACGACATCCGTGCCCGGGCATTCGACCTTGGCGGCGAAAGCCTGCAGGACCAGGGTCACATAGGTCGAGCGTGGATGGTCTTCGGCCCGGGCCGGAGCGGCGATCAGCAACAGACCAACCATCAGGAAACCGTAGCGCATCACTTGGTAGCTCCTCCATTTTTTTGGGAGGCTAGCGTCCGGCGGGCTGCTCCGCAATGGTGCCGGGGCCAATTTGTCGCGCCACGCTGCGGTGCGCTATCGTGCCCCCCATTCCGGCCTTGGAGAGCGATATGAGCCTGTTCAGCACGCCGTTCGATCCCGCCCGCGACACGGCGCTCGTCACCGGCGCCGGCAACGGCATCGGCCGCGCCATCGCGCAGGCCCTGGTCGGCGAGGGCGTCCGGACCGTGTTCGCCGACATCAGCGCGGAGCGGGTGAGTGCCGCGATCGGCGCGAGCAAGAGGCCCGAACTGGCGGTGCCCTGGGTCGGCGATCTCGCCGAATTGGATGCGTGCGACGAACTGCTTGCTGCCGCGGACGCCGCGTTGGGCGGGATCACCCATTTCGTCCACAGCGCTTCGCCGCCGCGGCGGGAGGCCGATCATGCGCTCGCGGTCGAACGCAGGATCTGGCAGCAGATGCATGCCGTCAATCTCGATGCCGGCTTTCACCTGGCGCGCGAGCTCGCAAAGCGGCTGATCGCGGCGAAGCGGCCGGGCTCGTTCCTGTTCCTCACCTCGCTGCATGCGGGCACGCCGCGTAACCTGCCACACTATTCGACGGCGAAGGCGGGGATGGCGATGCTGGTGAAGGAGCTGGCCAAGTCGTTCGGCCGCCACGACATCCGCGTCAATGCGCTGGTGCCCGGCGCGATCGCAGCCGGCGGGTTCGTCGCGGATCCCGCGCTGGCGCGGCACATTCCGCTCGGGCGTCTCGGCGAGGCCAATGACCTTGCGCCGATGGCGCTCACCGTATTGTCGAACAAGCTCTCCGCTTACGTCACTGGCGCAGCCTTCGTCGTCGACGGCGGACTGTCGCTGACGAACTGGTTCGAGCCGCCGGTGCTGGAAGCGTAGTTAGCGTTGCCAGGCCGGCACGGGATCGAGCGGCGTGCGGTAAAGCTCGTTGTCGTCGCGATCGGTGACGCGCACCGCGCAACCCTTCTGCTGCAGCTCGGGCTTCACCTGCGACAGCTCGGTGGCGAGCTGGTCGGCGCGATCGGAGGCAACCTCGATGTCTTCGAGGATGATTCCGCCCTGGTTCCTGAACTCTCCACCAACCACAAGATCGAAAGAGTAGTACGGCATCCGAATTCCCCGGTGTGACGAGATGAGCTTCAGTGGAAGTCTCAACACATGTCGGATGGTACCACTGAGTCGATATCTACCGATGAACGGACCGCGCAATCTCTGTGCTTATGGCGCAGAAATGATGTGCAACATGTGAACGCATTAACATTTAATTAAACATGTTGGCGTGATCTTAAGGCATGGAATTGCAGCAGAACCGGGCTCCGGGAACCGGCAGCTGCAAGAGAAGGCCGCCGGCATAGATCCCGACGGCCTTTTCTCTTGAGCGAGAAAAATCGCTTACCGTAATTGTCCGGACTCAACGCATCACATCGACTCGGACAGCCTACGCGACATTGTCGCAGCGCGCCGTACTGCTACGCGGTCTCAGTCTAGCGTAACGGCATCGGCGGGCGCACGACCGGCCCATCGTCATCGGCGACGGCTTGGGTCGTTGTAACAGGTGCGGCTGGCGGCGGCGGCACGGCCGCAGCCTGCGAAGGCGGCGGAGCCGCGAGCGGCGCGGGCGAATAGGCCGGCATGTAGGTGTGCGACACGACCGGTTTCGGTTTGCGAACCGGCGGCGGTGACGGAGCTCGCGGTTGGATCGCAGCAGCGCGTGCGCGCGGATCAACAGGCTTGATCTCAGCGACAGGCTTCGGCGCGGGCGGTTTTGCCATCTCGCGCGCCATCTGCTCCTGTCCGGCCTTCAACTCGGCGATGTTGGCCTTGAGCGCTTCGATCTGCTGCGCCATCGCGGCGAGGTCGCGCGTCATCGATTGCACCGACTGCGCGGTATCGGGCTGCGTCGCTACGGGCGCAGCGGCCGCGACCTGGACTGCGGGCGGTGGCGCAGATTGATCGGCCGTTTGATCGGTTGCCGCTTGCGGTGCGGGCGGGGCGGCCTGCGCCACGGGCGGTGCGGCCTGCGCGGCAGCGACCGGCGCGGTCTGTGATGTCGACGGCAGCAGCGACTTCAATGCCGGCGTCCATTCGGCGAACATCTGTTTGGCGGTGTCGCCGTGTTTCTCCCAGGCGATGGTGGCGGCCGCACTGCCGCCTGCAAACAGAAACGTGACGAAAGCGCCGCGCAGCCACTTGCCCGCGGCGGATCGCTTCCGCGGGCCGGGACCATCGCTCGCTGCGAGGCGGACGGCCGTGTCGACAGAGGGCGGGGGCGCCGCCTGCGGCTCCGAGACAGGACTGAACTTGGGCTCCAGAGAGATTTTGCGATCGAGCAAGGCTTTGGGCTCCGGCGCGAATTTCGGCTCCGGACGCGTCGTGATGTCAGGCGCCAGGGCGGGCGCGACACTGATGGGGCGCGAGGCCAGCACAATGTCGGGCGAAATCTGAATCGCGTCGTGCGGATCGTTGTCCTTGACCGTGTCCTTCACGATCTCATCGACGATTTGCTTGGGGTTCAGCGTCGCGAGCATCGCAGCTCCTTTGAAGGCCGGGCGTTTGAAGCCCGGGCGCTTGAAATACCGGTCGTCCGCATTGGCGCGAGCCGATCTATTGAAGTGAGCCCATGCCAACCGGATGAGCCTCGCACGATGTCGCACGAGTCCAGCCGGGTTTGACCAAAGCAAGGCGAGGGGATGGAGATGATGCGACGGTCTTCCGCCGTTTGTGGTGATGGAACCGTCCGCGTCGAACACGCGCACGTGTTCCACGTTGCCTTGTTTTCAGCACGATTTGGGCAGCATCTGGGGATGCTGGGGGCGCTGCTATCCGCTATCGGGGGGCCGGCGGTGCCAAGATCTCTAATCGCTTTGTTCGTCGTTGCCTTGCTGCCGCTGGGCGGTTGCATGCAGGCAACGCTTTCGCCGTCGACCGACGCGAGCATGACGCCGCGCGACCGGCAGCTGCTCGCCCATACGCCTTACGCGCAAGCGAACGTGCCCGAGCAATATCTCCGTCACGTCGTCGACTACCAGCGCAAGGAGCAGCCGGGCACCATCCTCGTCGATACCGACGCGCGCTACCTCTATTACGTGCTGCCTGAGGGCAAGGCGATCCGCTACGGCGTTGCGGTCGGCGAGGAAGCCATGGCGTTCTCCGGTGTCGCGCGGGTCGGCCGCCTGGCGGAATGGCCGGACTGGGTTCCGACAGCCGATATCCAGGCGCGGCTCGGACCGTATCCGGCGCGCGTTCCCGGCGGTCCCGCCAATCCGCTGGGTGCGCGGGGCATCTATCTCTATTCCGGCAACAAGGACACGCTCTACCGCATCCACGGCACCAACCAGCCGGAGTATATCGGGCAGGCCATCTCGTCCGGCTGCATCCGGATGCGCAACGAGGACGTGATCGATCTCTACGACCGGGTGAAGCTCAATTCGATGGTGGTCGTGCTGCCGCCCGGACAGAACGCGCAGGCCGAGACCGGCGCGCGCTGGCGCGGGTGAGTACGCGCGGCGCCTCCGATCCCGACGAGATGATCATCGCGCACACGCCAGCACGCTGATGGCGGCTTTGCCTACTCTCCGGGCCGGGCAACGCGCCATTGCAGCGTCGTCGCATTGCCGTTGACGTCGCCGGGCGTCTTGTCGGCGGCCGAGGTGTAGAGCGGGCGGTAGCGGTACGCCCACATCCTGCTGCCGTCGTTGCGGCTGATCACGGTGAAGTCGCCGATGGCCTTGGCGTCGGCCGTTGCGGGCAACGGCATCCAGCTCTCGGTGCACTTGCCGTTGCAGTTCGAGGTCTTTCCGGTGGTGTCGTGCTCGTAATAATAGAGCGTCATGCCCTTGAGATCGACGAGCTTGGGACCCTGCTTGGTGATGACCACCTTCGCCGGCGCGGTCGTCGCCTCGGGCTTGGGCGGAGGAGGGGCATCGCCGCCGCCATGACCGTTTGCGAGCGCATGGCCAGTCGAAAGCGCGATGGCCGCTGCCGCAACGAGGAACCTGAACATCCTGATCTCCAGACCGGCAAAGTTAATCGCGCGTTAAGCGCAGAATGTTGCCGACCGTAGCAGCCGAAGGTTAGTTCCTGGTTTCGCAGGCCTGCGACAATTACGTGCAAAAAGACCGGATCATGCCTGGAGATCGCGGAGCGGCGCGCGGCTCAGATCGTTGCCGGCGGCAATCGCCTTGCGCAGCAGCCGCATCAGATCCTCACCCTCTTTCGCGCTGAGGCCGCGCAGCATGATGCGCTGGGCCGATTCCACGGCCGGCGTGATCTTGCGCAGTGTGCGCCGGCCCTCGTCGGTGATCTCGAGCTCGCGGGCGCGGCGATCGCGGCTCGAGGCGCGGCGCTCGGCCAGGCCCTTCTGCACGAGGCGGTCGATCACGCCGGTGATGGTGGTGCGGTCATAGGCGATCAGCCCTGCGAGCGTCACCTGGTCGAGCCCCGGATTGGCCTTGATGGTCGCAAGCGCGGCGTATTGCACCGGCGTGAGATCGAAGCCGGCATCCTCGACCTCGGCCAGGAACACCGCGACGGCGATCTGCTGGAACCGGCGCGCCAGATGCCCGGGCATGTCGTTGTTGTCTTTCACCGAATTCTCCTCGGAGGCAGGGCGGTGCACCATCGTTGACAAGTATACTGATAGTCAGCATACTGAGCAATATCAAAACAGAGGGTTGACGGGAGAGGCTCATGCAATTCCATCTGAATGGATTTCAGCCGGGCGACCCTGACATCGCCGACCCCGCCGAGCGCGTTCAAGCCCCAGGCGCGGCGGGCGCCGTGCCTGACGCGGTCGATGTCCTCATCGTCGGCTGCGGCCCTGCGGGCCTCACGCTCGCCGCCCAGCTTGCGCAATTCCCCGATATCAAGACCTGCATCGTCGAGCAGAAGCCGGATCGCTTGCTGGTCGGGCAGGCCGACGGCATCGCCTGCCGCACCATGGAAATGTTCCACGCCTACGGCTTCAGCGAGCGCGTGCTGAAGGAGGCCTATTGGGTCAACGAGACGACGTTCTGGAGGCCGGACGAGCGGCTGCCCGAGACCATCGTCCGCAGCGGCCGGGTGCAAGACGTCGAGGACGGCCTGTCCGAATTCCCGCATGTCATCCTCAACCAGGCGCGCATCCATGACGGCTTTCTCGACGTGATGCGGAAATCGCCGGCCAAGCTCGCCCCTCATTACAGCCGCCGCCTGCTCGACCTCGAGGTCGATCCGGCCGCAGGTCCCGCCGACCATGCCGTGACCGTGCGCCTCGAACGCGCCGATGCAGGAAGCGAGGGCAAGGTCGAGACGATCAAGGCGCGCTATGTGGTCGGCTGCGACGGTGCGCGCAGCGTGGTGCGCAAGTCGATCGGGCGCGAGCTGCACGGCGATTCCGCCAACCACGCCTGGGGCGTGATGGACGTCCTGGCGGTGACCGATTTCCCGGACATCCGCTTCAAGACCCTGATCCAGTCGGCGAAGGACGGCAGCCTGCTGATCATCCCGCGCGAAGGCGGCTACATGGTCCGTCTCTATGTCGAGCTGGCCAAGCTCGATGTCGGCGAGCGCGTCGCCAGCCGCAACATCACCGCCGATGACGTGATCGCCAAAGCGCAGCGGATCCTGAAGCCGCATGCGCTCGAGGTGAAGGAGATCGCCTGGTGGTCGGTCTACGAGATCGGCCAGCGTCTCACCGACAAGTTCGACGACGTGCCGGAGGCCGAGATCGCATCGCGCCTGCCACGCATCTTCATCGCCGGCGATGCCTGCCATACCCACAGCCCCAAGGCGGGGCAGGGCATGAACGTCTCGATGCAGGACGCCTTCAATCTCGGCTGGAAGCTTGCCGCCGTCCTCCGGACGCAGTGCGCGCCGAGCTTGCTGCATTCCTATTCGGCGGAGCGCCAGGCGGTGGCGAAAGAGCTGATCGATTTCGATCGCGAGTGGGCAGGGATTCTGGCTTCGTCAGCAGAGGCGGGCGGCGCCGACGCCGCCAGGACACAGGACTATTTCGTCAGGCATGGCCGCTACACCGCGGGCACGGCGACGCATTACACGCCATCGATCCTCACCGGTGCAGCCTCGCATCAGCACCTCGCGCAAGGCCTCGTCATCGGCAAGCGCTTCCATTCCGCGCCGGTGATCCGGCTGGCCGATGCCAAGCCGGTCCATCTCGGTCACGCCGCGCAGGCTGATGGCCGCTTCCGGATCTACGCGTTTTCGCCTGCCGAAGATCCTGCGGCCGCGGGCTCCGCCATTCGCACGCTGTGCAACTTTTTGACTGAAGCCAGGGAGTCTCCGGTGAGACGATATACCCCTGTTGGCGCCGACATCGACAACGTGATCGATCTGCGGGCGGTCTTTCAGCAAAATCACCGCGAGCTCGCCGTCGAGGCGATGCCGTCGCTGCTGCTCCCGCGCAAGGGGCGCTATGGCTTGCGCGACTACGAGAAGATGTTCTGTCCGGACCTCAAGAGCGGCCAGGACGTTTTCACGATGCGTGGCATAGATCGGAAGGCGGGCTGCATGGTCGTAGTGCGGCCGGACCAGTATGTCGCGAACGTGTTGCCGCTCTCTGATTTTGCCGGGCTTGCGTCGTACTTCGACGCGTTCATGTTGCAGGCCAACTGATTGCAGGCCAACTGACGGTCGGCAAGCGCCGGCTCGCGCGTTGCCGATGAACGGCGGATGAATATTGAACCGCGCGCGGCGCGCGTTTCAGTCTTTCGATGGATGGGCGCGCCATACGCGGAACGCCTGTCCTGCCAGCGCGTTCCGACTCGGAAGAGGAGGAACACACCATGACATTCAAGAGCGTTCTGGTTGCTGCATTGCTGCTCGCGCCAACAGCCGCATTGGCCGCGCCGGGCATCGTCACCGTCTCGACCGGCCTGCGCGCTGGGCCCGGCTCGGGCTTTCCCCTGGTCGATCGTGTCCCCGAGGGCGCCCGCGTCAACATCCATGGTTGCCTGCGTGGCAACGCCTGGTGCGACGTCAGCTTCTCCGATGATCGCGGCTGGGTGTCGTCGCAATATCTCGAATATCTCTATCGCAATCATTACGTCTATCTCCCCGACTATGTCGACGAGATCGACGTGCCCGTCGTTCCCTTCGTGCTGACCTCGTATTGGTCGAATTACTATGGAGGACGTCCCTGGTATCGACGTCATGCCTATTGGAATAATTACTGGACCTCGCATCAGAGCGTTGCGACGCGGATGACGATCGATCCGCGTGCCGCCCGCATCGGCCGCGCGGCAACCCGCGACGCGGCGATCGCATTGGGGCGCGACGGTGTGCGTGCCAGGGGCGGCGCGGCAGTCTCCGGTCGTGATGCCACGACGGCTCGGCATGATGCCGCTGTCGCCAGGCGCGACGCGACGGCTACGCCCGACCGGGCCCGCGTTGGACGAAGCGAGCGCATCGCGCATGAGCGGACCAATGTGCAGACCCGCAATCCGCGCGATGCACAAGCACGCATGATGCACGAGCGGGCTGCGACCGGCGCTCCGGTGCGTGCGCAGCCGATGGCCCGCGCGCATGAAGCGCCGCGTGTATCGGCCGCGGCTTCAGCGCGTCCCGCGATGCCGCATGTCGCCCAGCCAAATGTGAACCATGGTTCGCCGATGAATGCCCGCGCGCAGATGCCGGCGCCGCGCGCGGCCGCGCCTGCAATGCCGCACGGCGGCGGGGGCGGTGCTCCGCACATCAATGCCGCCCCGCGTGGCGGCGGCGCCCCGGCGGGCGGCCCCGGTGGCGGACATCAGAAGCACTAGCATTGCAAAGCAAAAGCCCGGCCCTGGTGCCGGGCTTTTTCTTCGCTGTGTCGAGGCCTTTACAATTTAAGATAGTTCTTCTTGTGCAGATTTCATCGATCGTAACATGTCAACCCAAAGCTGTAAGCATCCACTCGGGGCAGCGGGGCACGGGAGGATGACATGAGACAGAGCCAGGCGGAGACGCGCCGCCAGAATGTCGCGAAGCGTTCGATGACGAAGGAGGCCAAGCAGCTGACCGGCTTGATTGCCGGACTGCGCGAATCCCTCGAAGGGATCCACAAGGAACGAACGAGCGCCAAGCTCACCGGCGCCGAGATGGGCATGCTCGACGAGCGCCGCAACAACCTGCTGCTCACCATTGCAGCCCTCGACGACCGCCTCTCTGCGGTGCAAGGGCTGATTGATCTCGGCCGACCCCACATCATCCGCGTGCACTAGCGGGCTCGGACACGGGACGATGGTTCCATTGCTGATGTGACGGGCCGCCCCCCGGCGGCCGATCCGGCACGACATGGTCCAGCAGGGCTTGTAGACGGCTCCGTCGTCGCAGGGGGAACCTGCGACGGGTTGGAATTGCATTCCTGTGGGGCACGGCTCGACGCCGGTTGCCGATCATCGGCGCCATGCCAGCGGATGGCACCAAATTGCCACGCTCCCGGCGAATTGCCGCCAAAGCCCGCTGCCACGAGGAGGCCGGGTGCAGGGCGACGCAAGGGGATGCGAATTGGCCTACAAGATGATCGCAGAACGCGACAACGAGAAGTACAGTTTCGCCCGGGAGAGCCGGCTGCTCATCGTGGCGAAGGCGAAGGTGTGGGCGAGCGAGGGGTGGCGGGTCGTCATCACCGACCAGGACGGCAAGGCCTACGCACCGCCCGAGTTCGATCAGCTGTCGGCGGCGTGACCGAAGGGCGGGCGAGGGGACGGCATTTTGACATCGCTGTTTCGACCGGGGCGCGATCGGATCGTGCCCGTGATGACTGTTGCAGCCGCCGCCGTTCTGACGGCGACGGTTGCCACCGCGCAAAATCTCGATGCCGGCAAGCCGCCCGCCAAACTGTTCGCTGACGGCTGCGCGACCTGCCATCGCAGTCCGCGCGGCCTTGCCAAGGGTCGCTTCAGCCTGACGCTGTCCTGGTTCCTGAAGGACCATTACGCGACCAGTTCGGACTCGGCCAAGGCGCTCGCGGCGTATCTGGAGTCGGTCGACGAGCCGCCGGCGCGCGCTGTGGCCAAGCCCGGCAAGAAGCCCGCCCGATCCGCATCGCGTCCACCCAAGCCGGTGCAGAGCCAGTAGGCGTGCGGGCTGCTATCTGCGTCGATAGGTCTGCGCGATCAGCAGTGCGTGCACCGCGCGTAGCTCGGCGCTCATCCGCGTCTGTCCCGTCGTGACGTAAGAGAGCCAGGCGCCATCAGCGGCCAGGCGCACCATTTGCAGTTCGGGCGTGCCGTCGGTTGCGCGATGGCGCTTTAGCCGCGCCTTGATCCAGTCGTTCCAGAGCCGCCGGAGCGGCGGATCGGTGACGACGACCATGCTCAGCGCCGCCCAGGGCGTTGCGAATCCCAGGGTCTTGCCGGTGAACACCGCATTCACATAGGCCCGCGTGAAGCTGCCGATTGGTTTCGGATCGGCTTCGATCGTGGCGTCGATCTCGGCATCGACACGCGCGAGGAGATCGGCAAACAGGCCCTCGATCAGTGCCTGCTTGCTGCCAAAGTGGTGAAACAGCCCGCCCTTGGTGACGCCGGCCGCGACTGCGACCGCCTGCACCGTGACGCCGGCGACGCCGTGGTCCATGGCGATCGCCGCGGCACAGTCGAGCAGGGCGCGCCGGACCTGCTCCGGCTGTTTGGCGCGGGTGTAGCGGCTTTCCGCCATCAATGCACGCTGGCCTGCGAGAACAGGTTGATGACCACGACCCCGGATACGATCAATGCGATGCCGACGAAGGCCGCGGCGTCCGGCATCTGGCGGAACAGCACGAAGGAGACGGTGGCGGTCAGGATGATGCCGACCCCGCCCCAGATCGCATAGGCGATGCTCAAGGGGATGACGCGGATCGCCACCGACAGCGCATAGAACGAGGCGACGTAGAACAGCACCATGGCCAGCGTCGGCCACGGCCGGGTGAATTGCGCGGATTGCTGCAGGAAGGCGGACGCCGTGACCTCGAGAACGATGGCGAGGGCGAGCGCTGCGTAGGCATTGAAGGCGGAGGTCATGGTCAGCTCCGGCGCGGGGAACAGGAAGATACCGCGTGGTAGGTATGTTTAGCACGCCCTGGCCCTGCTTTGGCCAGGACGGGGTATCACGTGTGAGTGACGAGGCTGCGACACCCGTGACAGCATGAAGCCGCCGCGTGGTGAAGAGCGCGGCGGCTCCAGAATTTCGTGGCGTTTCGACCTGTGTCAGCTGATCCGCACGGAGAGCTCGACGTCTTCGGCGAACGGCGCGGACATGTAGCCGCTGTCGGGCGCGCGTACGCGCGCCAGATAGTCCGGGCTGTCGTCGGCATTGTCGGCGACGATGATCGCACCCGGTCCGAGATGGCCTTCCAGCAGATCAAGGATCTCCGGATAGAGCGCCTTGGCGCCGTCGAGCAGCACGAGATCGATCGTAGCAGGCAGATCGGCGCTGAGCGTCTTCAGCGCGTCGCCTTCACGGATTTCGACGAGGTCGATCAAGCCGCCCGCGATGAGGTTTTCCCGCGCCCGCGCCGCCTTGGACGGCTCGAATTCGCTGGTGATGAGGTGGCCGCCGCCATTGTCGCGCAGACCTGCGGCAAGGTGCAGCGTCGAGATGCCGAACGACGTGCCGAACTCGACGATCACCCTGGCGCGGGAACTGCGTGCCAGCATGTAGAGCAGGTGGCCCGTTTCGGGCGAGACCGCGAGCGGTGCGTCCTTCAAGCGTCCGTAGAGGTCGCGATAGTCGGTCTTGCTGCGCATCAAGCGCGTCCGATCTGCGTCGGACAGATCCGCGACGGCGGCGCGTGTTGGGCCGTTTGCTGCCTCAGCCTCGTCGAACAGGCGGTCCAGCAGCGGCGCAAGCGATGTGATGGTCGGGGTGCTCATTCGAGGCCTCCAGAGTTGGCGAAGAAACGCGTGCTTGCGCGTGCCGATTGAAATACGACTAATTCGTCGCATTTCCTATTCGCATTGCCCGAGCGAGCCATGGCCGACCGTCGAAGCCGTTCAATTTCTTCACGAAAACAGCCGCAACAGGCCCGCTCCAGCGAGCTTGTCGCGGCCATTCTCGATGCCGCTGTTCAGGTCCTGGCGAAGGAGGGCGCGCAACGTTTCACCACGGCGCGGGTGGCGGAGCGGGCCGGGGTGAGCGTCGGTTCGCTCTATCAATACTTTCCGAACAAGGCCGCGATCCTGTTTCGTCTCCAGAGCGACGAGTGGCGGCGCACCAGTGACCTCTTGCGCGGTCTCCTCGAGGACCGGGCGAAGCCGCCGCCGGTGCGGCTGCGCGCGCTGGTCCATGCCTTCATTCTGTCTGAGTGCGAGGAGGCCGCGATCCGCGGCGCGCTCAGCGATGCGGCGCCGCTCTATCGCGACGCGCCCGAGGCGCAGGACGCGCGAGCCGCCGGCGAGGGGATCATCGCGGCGTTCATGCGGGAAGCGCTGCCCAGAGCATCGGAGGCGACCCGTGCGCTTGCCGGCGAGCTCATCAAGACGACGCTGAGCGAAGTCGGCAAGCGGTTTTCAGAAACGCCGCGCAGCGAGGCCGAGATCGCGCGTCATGCCGATGGGCTGGCCGACATGTTCTGCGCTTACCTCGGTGAGCTGGCAGGACGTTGAAGTGCGGGCGGCGCGTGCTCTCGGGGCCGAGACGGGCTACTCTTGCCTCGCCTGATGTTTCTCCTTTCGGACCTCTTTCATGCTCGTCATCTCCATTCAAAGCCAGGTGGTTCACGGCCATGTCGGCAACAGCGCGGCCGCCTATGCCATTCAGGCGGAGGGCGTGAACGTGGCGGCGGTGCCGACGACGCTGCTGTCCAACCATCCGCGCTATCCGAGCCTGCGCGGGCGGGTGCTGGAGACCGAGCTCGTTGCCGATCTTCTCAAGGGCGTCGAGGAGCGCGGTCTGGTCGATGAGGCCGCCGTGCTCGTGACCGGTTATCTCGGCTCGCCGGGCAACGCCGCCGTCATCGCTGATTTCGTCGAGCGGGCGCTCACGCGGAAATCCAAGCTTGTCTATCTCTGCGATCCCGTGATCGGCGACGACGGCCGGGTCTATGTCGCCGACGGCATTTTGGACGTGGTGCGGCACCGGCTGCTGCCGGCAGCGAACCTCACCACGCCGAACCAGTTCGAGCTCGAGCTGCTTTCAGGTCTCACGATCGCGGATGCGCAGGACCTGCGTGCGGGGTGTGCGGCGCTGGCGGGGACCGGCCGCATCGAAATCGTCGCCACCGGCTGCACGCTCACCGATACGCCGGTGGGGCAGGTGGAGACGATCCTCTGCGCCGGCGGGCAATTGTCGCGCTTTGCGACGCCGCGCCTGCCGATCCGCCCCTACGGCACCGGCGATCTCCTCACCGGCCTGATCGCGGCACATCTGGCCAAGGGCGAGGCGATCGAGACCGCGGTACGGCTTGCGGTCGAGACCATCTTTGCGGTGCTGGTGCGCACGCAGGATGCCGGCACGGCCGAGATGCGGCTCGTGCCGCTGCCGATGCCGGGGCGCGCGCCGTAACGGCCTCAGGTTGCGCGCTTGCCGGTCGATTGCGCTGATTTCTGTGGCTTGGCCGGGCTCTTCTGCTCGCGCGCGGCTTGTGCCTTTTGGGCCTTTGGCGACCTGTCGCTCGCGACAGCCCGCGTCTTCTTCGGTTTGACGTGGGCGGCTTCCTTGTGGTCGGCCGTGCCGCGGCGCGAGATGTATTCCGCACCGTCCACCGGGCCGACATGCGGCGGATCGCGGCCGAGATAGGGCCGGCCGATGCCGTACGTTTTGCCGTTGGCGTCGACCCACTTCCACAGGATTTCCGTCGAGACCCAGCGCTGCGCGCGGTTATTGCCCTGCGTGCTGACAATGTCCGCCGCCATGCCATGGCCGTAGCCGCCGCGCGTGCTGCCGCCGTGATAGGAGCGGTCGGAGGCGGCCTTCAGGCCGCTTGCGATCGACTGGCGATAATCGTCACGGAACGCGCTGGTGATGCCGGGCGAGAGGCCGGCGGCTTCCGCGGCAAGCAGCGTGCGGAACAGCTTCCGCTTGAAGCTCTTGTCCATGCCGCCGATGACGTAGTCCATCATCGACATGCCGGCGTGCTCGGCCGCTTTCGGATCCTTCCAGCCGAAATCCTCGTCGACCAGCTTCGTGAAGCTGCGCATCACCGTGACGGTCTTGCCCTTGCGCTTGACGGTGACCGCGCGGCGCTCCTGGACTTTGATCGAGTCCTCTTTTGCGGTGCGCTGATAGAGCGCCCAGAGATAGCGGTCGATGCAGGCATCCATGACGAAGCATTCGTCGAGCACGGCGACGGTGTCGGCGGGCGGTGATGCCTTGCTCACAGGCGTGACGGGACCGCTCGCGATCGCCGCGGGGGACAGGGCGTCCGTCGTCACGATCTCGGTGGGATCGGCAGATGCGAGCTTGACGGGCGCTGGCGCTGCAACTGGGGCGGCCTCGCCCACGACGGGCTCTGGTTCAGGCGAGATCTGCGGCGCAGGCGGCGTCTCCGTCGGCAGGATCAGCGCCGGATCGGCCGAGGCGAGCTTGATGGCGGGAGGCTCGGGCACCGCTTCGGTGATCGTCGGCGCCGGTGCCGCAGCGACGGCAGCCGCTATGTCGGCCGTCAAGGCAATGCCGTCCTCGATCGTCACAGCGTGCGGGACGTCGGCGAGGTCGAGCCGGCTGAGATCTTTCGCGCGCGACACGGCAGCCGCATTGGCGCCGCTGTTCTCGATGAGGGCAGGGGCATAGGCGGAGAGGGAAAGCGCCAGCCAACCGGCAAGAACGGCCGAGGGGCACGCGACCGCCACCAGAAGAGACCGCCGATCGTTCATGATCCCTGCCTCCAAACGGTTCTGTTCGGACACGCTCTGTCGGAACAGTCATGATGCAAAAACAGTCTTGCACGGAAAGGCACGCAGCGCCTCGATTGTTCGGAGGACCGTGTGGCGACGCAATGGCCTAAATCGGTGAAATCGGGCTTTTCGCAGGGGTGTTGCCAAGCTGCAACGCGGGTTCCACTGCGGTTTTCAAGGGAATCCCCCAGCAAACGGGCATTGTCGTCAACTTGAAGCGATCGGGTTTACTCAATCTTGGATTGTGGTCGTGCATTTCTCGCTTGCCGGCCGTTCCGGCAAAGTGGGAAGGACACGATTGTGAAGTTGAAATGCAAATGGGCTGAATTCGTCGCCGATGAATCCGGCGCCACCGCGATCGAATACGGCCTGATCGCAGCCGGCATCGCGCTCGCGATCATCGAGATCATTTATGCGCTCGGCACCAATCTCGTCGCAAAGCTGCAATCGCTGGCGACTGCGTTGAAATAGGGCGTCGCGCCACGGCATCGATGAGGGAGCGTGGGGCGGGCATCACCCTTTTGACGCAGGGGGCTTGCCCGACGGGTTGAGGCAACTTTGTTGCGGCTGGCGCGTTTGGTCGGCCATGACGCATTCCTCGCTTCGTCCCATGGACGCCTTCGATCCCACCGAGCCCGCCATCCTGCACGATCGCCTCACGGACACGATCATCACCTGGACCGCTGATCAGGCCGACGATTACCGGCAGGCCAGCCGCTTGGGCGACGACGGAACTGTGGCCTGGAAGGCCTATCTCTTCGATGGCTGGGGCAATGTGCTCGGTGGTTGAGCACCGTCCATAAAACCGTCATGTCGCGGCCGGCCGTGATTCGGCCAACGCCTTGTACGTATTAAACATATCGCCATGCACCGCACGCGCTGTTGCAATGCAACAAAGCATGTCGCAATGCAGCAAAACGCGCCTAAATATGCTCCGACTCTTCCACTCAGGAGCATCACCAATGAACAAGAAGACTCTGTCGATCGCCGCCGCCATCCTGACGATCGCGGGCAGCACCGCGGCTTTCGCCGCCGAGCTGCCGACTTACGAGACCAATGGATTTCCGGTCTCGCCCTTGCAGGTTCGCGTCCTCGGCGCCGCGCATGTCGAGCAGCAGACTGCTGCGCCGACCACGCTCGCCTCGGTCCATCAGGCGAAGGTGCTCAGCCCTCGCAAGGTGAAGACCGCGACCGTCGGCGTGGCGCGCTAAGCTGACATCGTGAACGGCAGGTGGGTTCCGCGGAGAGGCGGGATCCACTGCCTCACGCGCGATATCGAAATCGATGCGGCTTACGCACCGCGCGTGCAGGAATCGTTGGAACTGCCTTGTGCGCGATCTCGCGCCGGCGCACATCGTGCAATGCATCGGCACGATGAATTGACACCGATGCGCTGATTGAGAATCCGGCCGCGAACAACTTCGCGTGAATGTGCCGGTTATGTATGCCCGTTCATCACGGGCGTGATCCTTTTAACAGTTGCTTTGCACGTCGCGTTGCTTGATGCGGCCGCCGCATTGTTGCGGCCAATTTTGAAGTCATAATGGAGGCCATTATGCCCGTTGCGCAGAAAGTCGTTGCCGCCACCACTTCGCCGCGTGCGTTCATTCTCAAGCAGACAGCTTTGTTCGCCGCCGCCGCTTTGTTCGTGTTCGTGCTGAGCCTGACCTACGGCCTGGATCTCAGCCCCGGATTTTTCTGAGCGACTTCCAGCGGCGCGCTAAGCCCTCCGCGCGCGCAGGCTTGACGGCGAGCGGCCGTAGAGTTCGGCGAAGGCGGCGTTGAATCTGCGCAGGCTGCCGAAGCCGGCCTGGAATGCGATATCGGTCATGCTGTCATCGCCGGCATCGAGCAGGCGCTTGGCGCGCTGGACGCGCAGCGTCCTTGCGAGCTGCTGGGGCGTGGCGCCGACGTGGCGCTCGAACAGGCGCGCCGGATGACGCGAGGAGATGCCGAGCCGCATCGCCAGATCAACCACCGAGCCTTCGTCGAGCGCGCCGTCATCGATCAGCTTCATGGCCCGCGCCACCGTCGAGCGCGTGCCGTTCCAGGCCGGGCAGAACGGCGCGGTCTCGGGGCGGCAGCGCAGGCAGGGCCGGAAGCCGGCGGCCTCGGCCGCCGCCGCCGTCGGATAATAGGCGACGTTGCGCGTCAGCGGCTGCTTGGCCGGACAGACCGGGCGGCAATAGATGCCCGTGGTCTTCACCGCCGTGAAGAATCGGCCGTCATAACAGGGATCGCGGCGCAGGCGCGCGGCGTTGCAGACATCGAAGCTCAGCATGGCCGATCATAACGCATGACGGCAGCGGCGGAAGGGCTGCGGGATGACCGAGTCCGATTGCGGCGAGCCGCAAGGCGCATCGCGACCTAGAAGGCGACCCTCAAAGACAACGAGGGAGCGCATCATGTCCAGCCCGAAAGAGATCGTCCTGAACGCGTGGAAGACCTTTTCGTCGCGCGATGCCGAACGCATCGCCGCATTGTTCACCGACGATGCCGAATGGATCGCGCCGAAGGGCAATGCCACGGCCGTCGCGCTCGATCACACCGACCACATGGCCGGACCGCACCAGATCGCGCGCTTCATCGCGCAAGAGATGCACAAGATGTTCTCGAACATCGATATCGCGTTCCGCGGCGTGTACGCCGACGGCGATGTCGTGATCGTGGAGGAGCGGATGCGCGCGACGCTGCCCGGCGGCAAGCCGTACGAGAACGATTATTGCTTCGTGTTCACGGTGGCGGGCGACCGGATCAGGCAGGTGCGGGAATACATGGATACGCGCAAGGGATGGCGGATGGTCTTCGAGCAGGAGGCGTGATGCGTGGGCCCACAATCACCGCCGCGTGCCAGCCCTGCAGCCGCGTGGGTTGAGGCGGTATACGCGCTGACATAAGGCTTGAACCCATGGATCAGCGGACGAGCGGCGCCGGCGCTCTATCTCAGAACAACGATGCGGCGCCGGCCCTGCTCGGCGTGGTCTGCGGCCTTGCCGCGGCGCTGTTCTGGGCGTTCGGCTTTGCCGCCACGCGGCATGGCCTCAAGGTCGGCTTCACGCCGGTCGATCTGCTAGTGCATCGCTATGTCTGGTCGGGGATCGCGTTCCTGCCGCTGGTGTTCCGCGCCGGCATCTCCGATCTCTGCGGCATCGGCTGGAGCAGGGGCGTTGTGCTGATGGTGCTCGGCGGCCCCGTGATGTCGCTGATCTCCTACACCGGCTTCCTGTTCGTGCCGCTCGGCCATGGCAGCGTGATCCAGCCTTCCTGCGCGACGCTCGGCGGCCTGCTGCTCGCGGCGGTCGTGCTGAAGGAGCACATCTCCGCCTCGCGCCTTGCCGGCGCGGTCGTCATCGTCGGCGGCCTCGGCGTGATCGGCGCCGAATCGATCGGCCATATCGGGGCCGACGGCGTGCTCGGCGATTTGATCTTCGTGCTCACCGGATTGATGTTCGCCGGCTTCGGCGCAGCCCTGCGCCACTGGCGCGTCTCCGCCGTGTCGGCCGCGCTCGTCATCAACGTGCTGTCGCTGCTGCTGCTGCCGGTCTACATCGCAACCGTCGGCCTCGCCCATGTTGCGGCGATCGGCGTGACCGAGAACGCGATCCAGGCGCTGGCGCAGGGCGTGCTCGCCGGCCCCGCCGCGCTCTATCTCTACGCCGTCTCGGTCCAGCGCCTCGGCGTTGCCCGCGCTGCGGTGTTTCCGGCCTGCGTGCCGGCGCTGACGCTGCTCACCGGCTGGCTGCTGCTCGGCGAGCCGCCGACGATGCTGCAGGCCGCGGGGCTGGTGACGGTGCTGTGCGGGTTCTATCTGGCACAGCGGCAAAGGTAAGCGCGAGCTATGCCTTCTTCACGAACTCCGACTTCAGGTTCATCGCGCCGATGCCGTCGATCTTGCAGGCGATGTTGTGGCCGTCGCTGGCGTCCTGGAGGCGGATGTTGCGCACCTTGGTGCCGCCCTTCACCACCGAGGAGGAGCCTTTGATCTTGAGGTCCTTGATCACGATGACGCTGTCGCCGTCGGCGAGCACATTGCCGTTGGCATCGCGCACGCCCGCGTCCTGCGCGGTGTCCGCCGCCGCCTCCGCCGCACCGCTCCATTCATGGCCGCATTCCGGGCAGACCCAGAGATCGCGGTCCTGATAGGCGTGCTCGGAGCTGCAGGCAGGGCATTTCATCGTGTCGGTCATGGCAAGTCTCGTCTAACCCTTCTCTGGTCTCACGCTTCGTTCGCGGCGCGACCCTAGGGGCAGGATCGAGGAAAGCAAGGGAAAGCTGCCGCCTGCCTGCAACCGCGATCGCCTGCCGGTGCGATATCACCGAAACAGCGCGACAAAGATCACGTATAACCAGCCCAGGATGCCGTGGATGATCGCCCACAGAATCGAATGGTTGTTGGTGTAGGAGATCGCGATGGCGAGCGCCGAGCCGAAGCCGACGCCGTATTTCGCGCCCTCGACGCGGACGCCGTAATAGCGATTGCCGTTCATGGTGGTGCCTCCGTGAGTCGTTGACGGGCGCGAGCCTACGCGGTTGCCGCGATCCCTGCGACCGGCTTGATCCATGAGGCAATGTCGCCCTCGCGAGTTGAGCTGCATCAACGGCGATGCGCTCGGCTGACGCCGACCGTCATCTCGTTGCTCGACTACTCCAAGGGTTTTGGCCACACCGAACTCGTGACGTGCTGAGGTTGCGCGCGGGGCTGCGATGCGAGGGCGCAATCCGTTGACGCAGATCAACCCGGTGTGCCGGCCAGGCGTCAAGCTGGCTGAACTGCCGCGCCATCGCGAGGGATTGTCATGTCGCACAGCGCTCGAATCTACATCGGCCTCGCCGTCCTGATCGCGTTGTCGGTGCTGTTTCTGTTCAGCGTCGTCCACACCGCCGCGGGGGCGCCGAGGTCGGGTCCGCGCGCGGTCGACGAAGGGCATCGTCTGGCAGAGGCATGGTGCCAGACCTGTCACGCCGTCGAGCCGCACATGGCCGGCTTCTTCGACGAGGCCCCGAGCTTCCAGGCCATCGCCGACAGGAGCGGCACCACCGCGCTGTCGCTCAAGGTGTTTTGGCGGACCAGCCACCAGAACATGCCGAACCTCGTGATCGCGCCGGAGCAGGCGGATGCGCTTTCGGCCTATATCCTCAGCCTGAGAGGCAAGTGAGGCCGCCGGAAGCGATTTTGCGAAAACAACCCCATGCACAGTAGACATGGCTTTGATAATTCTCGTGTTTTCGGTAACGCCGAATAATGACTTGAGACGTCGGGCAAAACACGGGCATGATGGCATGCTCGACCGCGAGGAGTTCGTGCGGAGGGCGTAGCCCGGATGGAGCCAACGGGTCGGCGCGAAGCGCGGCCCGATGACAGGCTCCGCGAAATCCGGGTCCGAGCGTGCGGCAACATCCCGGATTGCGCTGCGCTCCATCCGGGCTACGCTCGCTGCGCAACCGCGCAACGAGTCCGCCATGACCTTCCTCCTCAACATCGATGTCCCCGACGTCGCGCAGGCCACGAGCTTCTACACCGCCGCCTTCGGCCTCAGCGTCGGCCGCCGCTTCGGCGCCGACTTCGTCGAGCTGCTCGGCTGGCCCGCGCCGGTCTATCTCCTGACCAAGCAGGCCGGCACGTTAGGTGCCGGCGGCGACCGCCGCCGCTACCAGCGGCACTGGACGCCGGTGCATATCGACGTCGTCGTTGACGATGTCGACGCCGCCGTCACGCGTGCGCTCAGTGCCGGCGCGATCCTGGAGGCGCCCGCGCGCGATGCGCCGTATGGGCGGATCGCGATGCTGGCCGATCCGTTTGGGAACGGGTTCTGTCTGCTGGCGTTCAGCGAGAAGGGGTATGATGCGCTGGCTGGAAGTTCGTAGTTCGTAGCCCGGATTAGCGAAACCACAATCGGGACGACATGCCGGCAAAACCGAAACGAAAGCTGAAGACCTACCAGACCTCGCTCGGCTTCTACGACCAGGCCATCGCGGCACCCTCGATGAAGGCGGCACTGGAGGCCTGGGGCGCCAGCTCCAACCTGTTCCATCAGGGCGCGGCGAAGGAGACTGACGATTCCGATATCGTCGCGGCGACCATGGCGAGGCCCGGTGTCGTGCTCAGGCGCCCGGTCGGCTCGGACGGCCCATTCACGGAGAGTGCCGCCCTGCCGACGGATCTCGCCGAGGGCGAAGCGAGACCCAGAAGCAAGAGCAAGACAAAGACCAGGCTCAAGAGCAGGCCGGGATCGACGAAGCGTCCCGCCAGGACGGTGCGGACAGCATCCCCTGAGATCGACGATCAAGCGGCGCGCAAGGCCGCGGCGGCGTTCGCGAAGGAGGAGAAGCGCCGGGAGGCCGAGCGCCGCAAGGAGGAGGCCGCCCGCACCAAGGCGCGCGCCCGCCGCGACAAGGCGGTCGCCATCGCCGAGGCGGCGCTGGACAGAGCGAGGCGGGAGCACGACGCGCGGGCAGAGCAGATCGACGCCGAGCGGGCCGCGCTCGACGAACGCGCCGAGGCCGAGCAGTCCCGTTGGGACAAGCAAAGAAAGACGCTGGAGCACGCCCTGCGCCGCGCGCGTGCGTGATCGGCTATTCGTGCGTCGCGGACACCTTTCCCGGATGACGCTTGCGCGCCGTCCGGGCTACGCGAACGCCGCCGAGAGCGGCCGCCCGGGAGCAATTCCTTTACCATGGCATCCGGTCACGACTGAACCGCTGGAAGCTTAGGAGTTACGGAGAAATTCCGCGGTATCTTCGCCCCGATTTCGGATGCGTCGGATACGCCATGCGACGCCGCCGCAAGTTTTCGGGAGCTGTCATGAGCGATCATCGCGCCGCAGTCAGGCATCACACGTTGCGGACCGGCATCGTCGAGTTCGACAACGGCACCGGCAGCATCGTCAGCGTGCCCTGCACGATCCGCGATGTCTCCGGCACCGGCGCGCGCGTGGCGCTCAACAGCTCGGCATGGGTCCCGGAGCAGTTTTCGCTGATCTTCTCGAGCGGTCTGCGCAAGGTCTGCCGGCTCGCCTGGCGCAAGGAGAGGCTGATCGGCGGCGCGTTCATCGAGGGCTATGCAAGCCCGGACGAGCAGGCGGCCATGATGACCGCGGACGAGCAGGCCCGGCACCGGCTCGGCATCGGCGCGCGCGTCAAGGCCGCACGCGAGACCCGCGGCTACACCGAAGCCCAGCTCGCCGAGCGCATCGGTGTCGCGCCGGCCTTCGTGGCGGCGGCCGAGCAGGGTGAGGTGGATATTCCGGTGTACCAGTTGATGCACGTGGCCGATTTGCTGATGGTCAGTCTCGAGGGGCTCGTTGCCGGGCCGGCGCCGGACGAGGTTGACGCGGGGTAGGGCTTCGTAGCGGCATCGGTCGTCCTCTGGGCTACGCTCGCCGTTCTATCCCCGTCATTGCGAGCGAAGCGAAGCAATCCAGAATCCCTCCGCGGAAACATTTCTGGATTGCTTCGTCGCATCAGCGCAAAATTGCTACGCAATTTTGTCGCGAGCTCCTCGCAATGACGGCGGAGAGGTCGGAGCGCCAAAGCCGCCGTCGCCATCCCCGCCAACTCGCGCGAAATTTGCTTGCCTTGCCCGGCATCCTTTTGCACTCTTCACGCGAAGGAGACCAACGCATGACAAGAATGACCGCCGCGTGCGCGCTCGGAACCGCCCTGGTGCTGTCCACCCTTGCAACGTCGGGCGCCGAAGCCCGGACGCGGAAAGCCGTCGTCGTTCGCGCGCCGCAAGAGCGACTCATCGTCACCGCGCCTGTTCTGAGGCCGACGCCGTGGGATTACAACGTCGTTCCGCGCTATCGCTATCGCCCCGAGGATGACCGCGTCGATCCCTACGGCCCGCCGCTGGTGCCGTCTTATGTTCGCTATGAGGGATGGCGCTGGCCGTATTGGTGGTGAGCGGATCAGTTCGCAGGATGGGTTGAGCGACGCGAAACCCATCAATGGCCGTCACGGAATGATGGGTTTCGCGAGGGCTCTACCCACCCTACGGCAGCTCGCTCACCAATCCGGATCGCCGTAGGGGTCTCCCATGTAAGGCGGAGGCATCCAGGGGCCTCGCGGCGGCGGTCTGGGCCGCCGGGGTTCGGCCGCTGGGATGTGCGGCCGGACACGCGTAGCCGCATCGTTGTTCACACTGCGCACGACGGGCTTGGCGGCTGCAGGCGCGGGTGACGCGGTCAGTTGCGTTTGCAGCGCCTGGACCTGCGCGGCGAGGCGCGCATTGTCCGCGGCATCCTTCTCTTGCGCTGACTTGAGCTGTTGAATGGTGTCGGCCTGCTCCCGCAGGGTCTGCTCGTTGCGGCTTTTCAGTTGCTCAAGCTTGCCGTTGATGCTCGCAAGCTCGCTCGTGATGGCCTTGAGCGATTGCGCGAGATCGGACGATGTCGGGTCGGGCGCTGTGGCGGCGGGCTTTGGAGCGTCAGGCTTTGGGGTGTCAGGCTTTGGGGCGCTTTCCGTTTCCTTGAGGACCGGCGGCGCGGGCCCCGGGCTCGGATCACCCGCAGCAGCCAGTAGCACGGCCGGCGGCTGCACTGGGCCTTCCACCGCGGATGCTTGCGGGGGGCTGCTCGCGGCCGGCGGAGCCCATCGTGCCATGATCGACTTGCTGATTGAGCTGGCCTCATCGCGATATTGCGAAGCGAAGGCGGCGCCGAGAAGGCCGATCGCCAGCACGAGGCCAACCAAAGCGCGCATCATTGTCCGATCTCCTTTCAAGCCTTGATCGCGAAGCTTGGCATGCGGAGGCTTTGCACTCGAAGGCTTGGCATCCGGCGTCGGCGCCTTGTTTCCGGGAGTGGCGGCTGCCGTCGCACCGGCGCTTGCGCGCGAGGCTGGCTTGCCTTCGCCATCGTGTTCCATTCCGGAAACCAGCTGGTCCAGCCTTGCAAGGTCTGCCTGTGTGCTCCTGATCCGGTCAAGGGCCCGCGCCAGCCCGCCGTCGGCGCGCGCCTCGTCCGGCTTCGCAGTCTCAGGCTTGGCGGTATCAGGTTTGCCGGTAGCAGGTTTGGGGTCGTTCGTTTCAGGCACCGATGCGCTCTCCATCCGGTCGGGCGTCAATGGGAGGCAGTCCGATCAAAGGGAAGGATAGGTCTCGCCGCTGTCCAACACAACGCGCGCGCAAAGGAAAAATTATGGCGGACTCGGGCGACATGGTGGGCACGGCACAAGTGTGCCTTGGTCCACCCGACGGCATCACGGCATTAGTCGCCGTCCTCCGCCGCCAGCCGCACAAACTGCCGCTTCATCGCGTTGACCCTGGAAACATAGCCCGCGACGAGGTGATCGCCGCAGCGTGTCCCAGCGATCATCTGAAACTTGCGCCGCGCATAGGCCGCCGCGGGACCTGCGCCGCAGAGATGGATGAAGGCGGCCAGATCCTGCTTCTGCTGCGTGCTCGGCTTCACATCGCCCGCGAGCGTGAGAACCAGCGCCACCTGGCGGTCCAGATACACCGAGGCCAGCTCGATGGCGTGGCTCGGGATCGCGCGGATGTAGAGGAAGCTCAACCCGCAGCCGGTCTGCGTGACCGTGTTGCCGCGAACACAGAACCGCGCGGCTTCCGTGTAGGCCGGATCGGTCATCTGGAAGAGCCCGACCGCACTGGAGGCGGGCTTGTAGATCGCCAGCGGATTGAAGCTCCGCCGCCAGCGCCAATAGGTGCGCGCCACCGGATTGCCAGAACTCTCCACCTGCGCCAGCGCGGCCAGCAATTCGGGCGTGATCGTCGCGGTGGAATAGGTGCGGAAGAGGGGGCCGTATCTCGCCCAGGTCTCGACCGGCTCCTTGTCGAGGGCGTGGCCGACGACGGCGAAGAGTTCGGTTGGCTTGCGGATGATTTGATAGGCGATGTTCAGGAGGGCGAGGGCCGCGAGCAGAACCGCCACGATGCCGGCGATCCGGACCAGCCGCGGGGCCTGCGCGAATGTCTTGCGCAGCCACCGGGCCGGCCGCCGGATACTACGAAAGCGAGGGAGGAAGGGCTTGCTCTTCCTTGGCATGGCACCAGTGGTCGTAGGATGGGTAGAGCGGAGCGAAACCCATCAACTCCGTTCATCAAATGATGGGTTTCGCAAGGGCTCTACCCATGCTACGGGCCGGCACCGAAACTCTGGCGCCGGCAATCAATAGCGGCCGCCGCTGCCCTTTTGCTGCGTGATCCAGTCCGACAATGTTCTCGGTGTCGATTTCGCAGTCCGGCCCGGTGATGCCTTCGGATTGTCGCGGGCGCCTTTCGTCGAACGGGCGCGCGGCGCTTGCGTTGCGCCAGCGCCCTTCAAGGCAGCAGTCGATGCCTCTGCGGCTTCCTTCTCGAGGCGCAACTGTTTCAATCGCGCCATCTTGATGCGCTCTGCCTCGACTTCGGGTCGTTCGGACAGCAGCGGCTTGTGCTGAGCAAGCTCCGCCGGGACCAGGACACCGAGTATGGTCGTCTCGCCGAGCGCCTTGCAGGCCTCTAACCGATGCAGTCCCTCGACCAGAACGAGGCGGTCTCCGTCGAGCCGAACGGAAATCGGGGTCTGTTGTCCGATGTCCAGCATACTTTCCGCGATCTCCGCGACGGTCTCGGGCTTGATGGCCTTCTTCATTTTCGTGGGGACGAAAATCTTCTCGATCGGGAAGCTTTCCGGTGTGGGCATAATTTGACTCCGCGTCTACCGGGCCCGTCGGAACCCATGCCGGTGGTGTCGGGAGTTTAGGGGGGAAGGGCTCGACCGCAAAGGCAATTCAGCTCCTAGGTCGTAGGATGGGTTGAGCTCTTGCGAAACCCATCAACAGCCTTGGTGAAAAGATGGGTTTCGCAAGGGCTCAACCCATCCTGCGGGCTGGAACTATGGAGCGGTATATCGCTAGATTGAAGTCATTCTTGCAAAGCGTAACTCAAGGTGCGCGATCATGTTGCCAGAAATCGCTAAATGGGGCGGCCCGATTATTGCTGCAGTTGCCGCGTGGTTTAGTCTGGAGTTCGTGGGAAAGCCGTTTTTGAAATTCTATGAACTTCGTGCTTCGGCGCTGCGCTTAATGTTGCGGAATATCCTAACAACGACTTTTTACATCGCCGTGAGCCAATCCCGCAAAAGCGCAATTGAAAATAGTCGAGAAGAGGCCCGCAAGTTCAAAATGGAGATGAACGAATTGGCGGTGTCATTGGCAATTTTCAAAGAGACACAATGGCTCGCATCAAGGGCCCTCAGGTTAATTGGTTACAATCTTGAGATTGCGGTAGGGTGTGCCTTCGCTCTGTCGCTTGCGCGTCTGCCCGAAGGGGTGTCCCCGGTGGGTGGAGAGGATGACAAGTTTCACGTGCTCGAAGCGATTTTGCGTCAAAGTCTGCACTTGAGTGTTCATCCGGAAATGGCCGAACGACTCGAACAAGATTTCGAAAAGTGGCTACAGACCGAACAGAGTCAGGAATGACGTTTTGGTCCGCGAGTCCCTTCAGATTGCGATGTTTCAATTTCTGGCGCTCGTTCCTTAGCGGCGTCTCGTTGGGGTTAAGAGCGTTCTGACGCTGGTAACTGGGGATCCAACAATCTCTGCGATGTCTTTAGGATTCAACCCCATATCTGCGAGAAAATGAACCGCAGTGGAAACGCCCGATCGTCCTCGGCGGAATTCTTGATCAGTAGGAATTTGCCTAATCATTAGCGCAATGAGAACGTTGAGCTTGTTGGAAATTTCGTGAGCGAGGTCGTGGTCCCCTTCCTTTCTAGCCGCCATGTTTCACTCCATTGAGAAGCTTGCCAACAGTTGCGGTTGCAACATGAAGATGCTTTCCGATTTCTAACTGCTTTACTCCCTTCTCGGAGAGCTGCAACGCAAGCATGTGGCGAAGAAGCTCAATGACGATGTCGAGCTGTTCCTCTATGCGGTCCTTGTCCTTAGCCATGGGCGACTACTCCTTAGGGCGTTTGATTAGCTTGGCGATACGGCTCACCCGATGAATGTCTACTCCCGCGATCTGTCGTATCTGATGCTGGCCGACTCCTGCCAATGCTAGTTGAATTATGATGAGATCTTGAAGCAGCTCAGCGATGTCTTTCTGTTTTTGCGGCACGGCTAGCTTCCTTTTCTTGCTCGCTTGCGCAGTCCACTAAGCTCCTTGTTGATATGCGTGCTCGTCTTGCCAAGGATTTCCGCAATCTCGATTGGACGAAGTCCTAGGCCGTTCAGCGTTTCGATCTGTTGCTTTAGTGGCATTGGATTATCGCCGCCTCGAATGAGAACCGCGATAATTACCTTAAGTAGCCGGTTTGTTGACTCCAAGGGATCTAGGGTCATGTATTTTCGGGCCTTCCTAGCTTGGTTGTGGGCATAATAATCGTGACGGGTAATGTGAGGTAGCTGTTCTCGCAAGAAGAGCATAAAAAATAGATGGCTGGGGGATTTACGATAGTTACCATCGTGCCTATGTAATTTTGTTGGTCAAAAAATCGGGAGGAATTGATGACGGACTCCAATAAAGAACTGAATGATATCAAAGGGTTGTTGATTTTGATGTTATTGAAACTGGGGTCGACATCCGAAGAGATTGCATTAGCTCTGCAGGTCGACTCGAGCGCGGTCCGCCGGCTGATCCCGACCAGGCAGGTCAAAAAGATTGTCGGATAGAAGAGGCGCCGCCACGTGATCCAGTCAGTTTCTGACGCTCGATCGAACTCAAACGATCAGATCGCTCACGCTGTGAACGTGCTCCGACGTTCGGCGAAACTGCAGAAGATGTTCGACACGATCTGTAGGGGAGGCTCAGGTCCCAAGTCGGTGCCTGATCTAATGGAGCAAACCGGCTACAATCAGGTGCAAGTGTCTCAGTTGGCCGGGAAGCTTGCGGATCAGCAATTAGTTCATAAGACCAGGAGTGGTCGTACTGCCTCATACTCGAAGGACCGATTCTATTCGGCCAATCGCTTGAAGATACTTGGGTATATCAATAGGCCCGGATCTCTAAAGAACCTTCCTACAAAGGTCTCGCCTCGCACTGCGCCGGTAGGGCAGATTAAGATCACGATTCAGGGGTTGAAAGTTAAGGTGAAGCAACTGACCTGCGACGACGTTGATCAATTCTCAAAGGTGAAGAAAATCAAGGCGGCTCCCAAGGTCCGGATATCAGAGAGTGACTTCAAGAAGGGTATCCAGAAGATCATAGGTCAACCCGGCAAGTTTCAAGATTGGGGAGGTGAGCCCAATGATCTGTTCACAACAAAGGTGAGCATTATGGGTAAGCGCATAGCTACCGCGTTCGCGTTTAAGGGGCCGGGGAAAAGCGGTCAACTAACACCCGCCAAGCTGGGCAAGAACGGTGATCAAATTCAGCGCTTATTCGCGGCGCCTGCTGATCTTTATGTCGTCCAGTATCACGATCAGATTGCCCAGTCAGTCGTGGAGCAGATGGAGGCGTTCGCGAAAGTGAATTCTATTCATGGTGCAAAGATGGTTTCGTTTATGATCATCGACGGCAGCGACAGCAACCGGCTTATGGCGGCTTATCCGAGGGAATTCGCGATTAAATGAACGCGAGTACTTGGTAAGAAGAAAGGACCACTCCGATGGAGTGGTCCCCTATTTTTTCAGACTTTTTGACGGTGTCTTACGAACACCCCGTCGTGCTTCCACACGTATCGCACTTCATGCAGGTGCCATTCCGCACCAGCGTGAAGTTGCCGCACTCGCTGCACATCTCGCCCTCATAGCCCTTGGCCTTGGCTTCCGCGCGGCGCTCGGCCTTGGTGGGGACGAGGGTCTGGGCGGTGCTGCCGGCCTTGCTCCACTGCAGCGCCTCGAGCTTCTCCGTGGGGGAGAGGTCGTGGGCCGCTTCCTGCTTCAGGGCGACGGCGCCTTCGAGGGCGTCGCCGACGCGGGCGCTGGTGCCGTGCGCGGCCAGGGCCGTGACCTTGCTGCCGCCGGTGGGGGCGCCGTCGTTGCCTTGCGAGACGGCAGCCGAGCCGCCGCGCATCACCACGAGGTTGTCGGTCCGCGAGCGGGTGAGGCCGCGCGACACCAGCTTGTTGGCGTGGTGGGGCTCGTCCGGCTCCTTGCCTTCCTCGACGCCCTTGCCGAGCGCGTCGAAGTTCGACTCGGTCGGATCGACATGGGCGAGGTCGAAGCGCGACATGTAGCTCACCGCCAGTTCGCGGAAGACGTAGTCGAGGATCGAGGTCGCGTACTTGATGCTGTCGTTGCCCTGCACGGGGCCCGCCGGCTCGAAGCGGGTGAAGGTGAAGGCGTCGACATATTCGTCCAGCGGCACGCCGTATTGCAGGCCCAGCGACACCGCGATGGCGAAGTTGTTGATGAAGGAGCGCAGCGCCGCGCCTTCCTTGTGCATGTCGATGAAGATCTCGCCGAGACGGCCGTCATCGTATTCGCCGGTGCGCAGGTAGACCTTGTGGCCGCCGACGACCGCCTTCTGGGTGTAGCCCTTGCGGCGGTCCGGCATCTTCTCGCGCTCGCGCATCACGATGATGCGCTCGACCAGCTTCTCGACGATCTTCTCCGAGACCTGGGCGGTACGCGCCGCCATCGGCTTCTCGTAGAGGCTCTCGACCGCATCATCCTCGTCCTCATCATCGCTGATGAGCTGCGAGTTGAGCGGCTGGCTGAGCTTGGAGCCGTCGCGATAGAGCGCGTTGGCTTTCAGCGCGAGCTTCCACGACAGCATGTAGGCGGACTTGCAGTCCTCCACCGTGGCGTCGTTCGGCATGTTGATGGTCTTGGAGATCGCACCCGAGATGAAGGGCTGCGCCGCCGCCATCATGCGGATGTGGCTCTCGACCGACAGATAGCGCTTGCCGATCTTGCCGCAGGGATTGGCGCAGTCGAACACCGCATAGTGCTCGGCCTTGAGGTGCGGGGCACCTTCCACCGTCATCGCGCCGCAGATGTGGACGTTGGCGGCCTCGATCTCGCGTTTTGTAAATCCGACGGCCTGGAGGAGGTCGAAGCCCGGAGCCGCAATGGCTTCCGCGCCGATTCCCAACTGGTCGCGAATAAAATCCTCGCCAAAGGTCCACTTGTTGAAGGCGAACTTGATGTCGAAGGCGGTCGGCAGGGCCTTCTCGACCTTGGCGATGGCTTCGTCGGTGAAGCCCTTGGCCTTCAGGGTCGAGGCGTTGATGCCGGGCGCGTTGGAAAGCGAGCCGTGGCCGACGGCATAGGCCTCGATCTCCGCGATATCAGCTTCGCGATAGCCGAGCGCGCGCAGCGCTGCGGGGACCGCGCGGTTGATGATCTTGAAGTAGCCGCCGCCGGCGAGCTTCTTGAACTTCACCAGCGCGAAGTCGGGCTCGATGCCGGTGGTGTCGCAATCCATCACGAGGCCGATCGTGCCGGTCGGCGCGATCACCGTGGTCTGGGCGTTGCGATAGCCGTGCTGCTCGCCGAGCGCGAGCGCCGCATCCCAGGCGGCCTGCGCGTGGCTGACGAGGTCAGCCTGCGGACAGGACACGAGGTCCATCGGCACCGGGTTGACGCTGAGCGCCTCGTAGCCGGAGGCCTCACCATGCGCGGCGCGGCGGTGGTTGCGGATGACGCGCAGCATGTCCGCGGCGTTCTTCTTGTAGCCGGGGAAGGTGCCGAGCTCGGAGGCCATCTCCGCGGAGGTCTTGTAGGTGATGCCGGTCATGATCGCGGTCAGCGCGCCGGCGATCGCACGGCCTTCCTTGCCGTCATAGGGCAGGCCCATGGTCATCAGCAGGCCGCCGATATTGGCGTAGCCGAGGCCGAGCGTGCGGAACTCGTAGGAGAGCTCGGCGATCGCCTTTGACGGGAACTGCGCCATCATCACCGAGATTTCGAGCACGATGGTCCAGAGCCGGCAGAGATGCTCATAGCCCTCGACGTCGAAGCGCTTGGTCTCGGTGTTGTAGAACGTCAGCAGGTTCGCGGATGCCAGGTTGCACGCGGTGTCATCCAGGAACATGTATTCCGAGCACGGATTGGAGGCGCGGATGTCGCCGGACGCCTTGCAGGTGTGCCAGTCGTTCATGGTGGTGTTGAAGTGCAGGCCCGGGTCGGCCGAGGCCCAGGCGGCGTAGCCGATCTTCTCCCAGAGGTCGCGCGCCTTCAGCGTCTTCGTCACCTTCTTGGAGGTGCGGGCGTTCAGATTCCAGTCGCCATCCGTTTCCACGGCGCGGAGGAAATCGTCCTTCAGCGAGACCGAGTTGTTGGAGTTCTGGCCGGAGACCGTGAGATAGGCTTCGCTGTCCCAGTCGGTGTCGTAGGTGTCGAACTGGATGTCCTTGTAGCCTTGCTTGGCGAACTGGATGACGCGCTTGATGTAATTGTCGGGCACGAGGCTGCGGCGCGCCAGCTTGATCTCGCGGCGGAGCGCCGGGTTCTTCTCGGGATCGAAGCAATCGTCGCCCGAGCCTTCGCAGTTGACGCAGGCCTTCAGCACCAGCTTGAGGTGCTTCTGGTTGATCTTGGAGCCCGTGACGAGGGCGGCGACCTTCTGCTCCTCCTTCACCTTCCAGTCGATATAGGTCTCGATGTCGGGGTGATCGACGTCAACCACCACCATCTTGGCGGCGCGGCGCGTGGTGCCGCCCGACTTGATCGCGCCCGCGGCGCGGTCGCCGATCTTGAGGAAGCTCATCAGGCCGCTCGAGCGGCCGCCGCCGGAGAGCTTTTCGCCTTCGCCGCGCAGGCGCGAGAAGTTGGAGCCGGTGCCGGAGCCGTATTTGAACAGGCGGGCCTCGCGGACCCAGAGGTCCATGATGCCGCCTTCGTTGACGAGGTCGTCACCGACGCCCTGGATGAAGCAGGCGTGCGGCTGCGGGTGCTCGTAGGACGATTTCGAGCGGGTCAGCTTGCCGGTGAAGGGGTCGACGTAATAGTGGCCCTGGCCGGGGCCGTCGATGCCATAGGCCCAATGAAGACCGGTGTTGAACCACTGCGGCGAGTTCGGCGCGACCATCTGCATCGCGAGCATGTAGCGGAGCTCGTCGTAGAACGCCTGCGCGTCCTCGTCGGTCGAGAAATACTTGCCCTTCCAGCCCCAATAGGTCCAGCAGCCGGCGAGGCGGTCGAACACCTGCTTGGCGCTGAGCTCGCTGACATAGCGCTCTTTCTCAGGCAGCGCGGCGAGCGCGTCGGTATCGGGCACGGAGCGCCACAGGAAGGAGGGGACGGATTCCTCCTCGACCTTCTTCAGGCGCGCGGCAACGCCGGCTTTGCGGAAATATTTCTGGGCGAGCACGTCGGAGGCGACCTGCGACCACTCGGTCGGGACCTCGACGCCGTCCAGTTTAAACACGACCGAGCCGTCGGGATTCCTGATCTCCGACGTGGTCTGGCGGAAATCGATTCCCGCGTAAGGTGACTGTCCCGAAGTGGTGTGGCGCCGCTCAATCCGCATCGTCTTGCCCCGTCCTATTCTTTGACCGGTCGCCTCCGTTCAGGCGTGCCGGGTCGACATTTCGTTTCGCGATGCCTTGCGGCCGTTCGGCCCTGGGGCATCGCAGTTCAGCCGGTGGACCCGGCCCTGTTTTTCCCGACGCGACTCTTCGATGCCTGCATCGATCATCCGCCGGCATGTCCACGCCCATCCGCCCCAACGGGATGCGCGCGACATGCGTTCAACGCCCCACACCATCACAACTTCTATCGATGCCATCCGAGCCTGTTGCCGGCCCGTTCTGGCGCCCGAAAAGTCCGCTTTCGCGGGCAGACAAGCCCTCATCCGCTGCCTTTGGCTGGCTTGGCGGAGTTGAGATTTGCGAGACCCTTTGGGGGAGTGCCGGCGGGACGCAAACTCACTCGCGCCGAACGGACCGAAAGCTAGGACTCTCCGTTGCGCCCGTCAAGAACTAGTGCGAGTTCCTGAATCAAATACTAAATATGGTGGATTGCGGGGGATAACAGGGGGCAAGCCCGCGCCTGTTGTGGAGGCAAGTATCAGTGAGTCCTCAGAGATTCCCAACCGAAAAAATTTGCATCCCGTGGTGCTGCGGATGCTTCATCCCGCTGTTCACAGGGCAGGTATATTTTTGAGCAATGGGATTGCGTCAGCGGGACTCACGTAGCCCTACGGAAGGTGAGGGCAGGCATGCCCGCCGAGGCGGTGGCGAGAGGGGCGAATCCGGGCCAAGCTGAGGGTCGATTTTGCCGGACCACCCACATGCTTGATTCGACTCGCCGGGATGCGCGGCCGCGCATCGCCCCGGCCGGCCTGATGTTCCTTGCCATCACCTCGATCGGCTGGGGCTTCAATTGGCCGGTGACGAAATTCCTGCTCTCCGAGCTGCCGCCGCTGACGCTGCGCGGGGTGACCGGCGTGCTCGGGGCGGTGCTGCTGGCGGCGCTGGCGATCATCCGCCGGCAGAGCCTCAAGGTGGACCCTGCGATCTGGCCGCGCCTCCTGACCGCCGCCGTGCTCAACGTCACCGGCTGGATGGTGCTGATGGGCCTGGCGCTGCTCTGGCTGCCCGCGAGCGAGGCGGCGCTGATCGCCTACACGATGCCGGTCTGGGCCTCGATCATCGCCTGGCCGGTGCTGGGCGAGCGGCCGACCGTGCTGCGCACGCTGGGGCTGGTGATGGCCTTTGTCGGGCTTGCCTCGATCATGGGCGGCAACGGCATTGCCGCCAGCGTCGAGAAGCTGCCGGGCATCGTCATGGCGCTCTGCGGCGCGCTCGGGTTCGCCATCGGCACGGTGTTCTCGAAGAAGTACCCGATCCATCTGCCGCCGATCACGGCCGCGGCCTGGCAGATCGGGATCGGCTGCCTGCCGATCTCGATCATTGGCCTGTTGGTCGAGACCACGCATCTGGACAAGGTGACGCCGGCCGGCTGGTGGCTGCTGGTGTACTCGACCGTGGTGCAGTTCTGCATCGCTTATGTCAGCTGGTTCGCAGCACTCGCCCGCCTGCCGGCCTCGGTCGCCGCGATCGGCACCATGGCGGTGCCGGTCATCGGCGTCGTCGCCTCCGCGCTCGCGCTGGGCGAGCCGCTGGGGCCGGGGCAGATCGCGGCGCTGATCTTCACGCTGGCGGCCGTGGTGCTGGCGACGCGCTAGCCGTCCGGACGCCGGGGTATCAGTGGTCCTGAGGCTCTTTCTCTCGCCGGTGTTGTCCCGAGCCCGGCGGTTTCAACGGCAGGTCAGCAGGTGCGACAGCAAAGACTTCGAGGGCCTGGTCGTAGCCCTTGATAGTCCGCTGTCCGAGCGATGCCAACGGAACGCTATCCCTTACCCTTCCAGCGATAGTGGGATCAGCCAGGATCTGCGCGTCCTTCGCGAGATTGCAGAGCCGCGACGCCAAATTCACCACGGCTCCCATCGCCGTGTAGTCCAGCCGACCGTTATAACCAACCGTTCCTACCGTTGCCGGTCCCATGGCAACGCCCACACCAAAGCCGATCGCGTGGCCGGCGTCGCACCATTTGCCGGCAAGGGACTGCACCGTCATTTGCAGGTCAATCGCGAGTCGGACCGCTTGAGTTGCCGGCTGTTCGCATGCGACCGGGGCATTGACCAGGAGCATGACTCCGTCGCCATCAAAGCCGATGAGCGTTGCCTCGTGACGAGTCGTCACGGCGCCGACGGCCCCGTAGTACTCGCGCATGACGGCCATGATGACATCGGGTTCATTGCGCGTGGAGAACGCCGTGAAACCGCGTAAGTCGCCAAAAATGACAGCTACTTCGCGTCGCTGACCTTCGAGCAGTTCATGAGAATGCTCGACCAATTCGGCGACCTGTGATGGCAGGAACTGCTTCAGCCGTTCGATCCGCGCAGATTTCTGCTGCGAGATCGCCAGTTCAGAAGCCATTTCATTGAAGCGCAACGCCAGTTGCTGCAACTCGTCACCGCTGAAGATTTTGATGCGATGCTCGAATTGTCCGGCTCTGATCCGCTCCACGCCCTCTTCCAGTTGCTTGATCGGGCCGGACATTCTGTGCGCGCGCCAATAGGCGAGCGCCAGCGCGATGAGAACACCAAAGGCAATGAGAATTGACGAGCGCCACAACGCCGCGCGAATTGATGCAAAGGCTTCCGACGCCGGCTGCATCGCGATCACCGTCCATCCCACATCGGCGGCCTGAACGGATAGCGCCACCACCGGGTTGCCTTGGTCCCCGGTTATCACCGCCGCTTCGCTCGCCGCGCCGGCGAGATGCTTGATCCGGCCGAAACTGCCCGAGCTGGCGCGGCCGCGCAGGACCAGACTGATATCGGGATGTGCGATCAGATGACCGGAATCATCGACAACAATGGCGTAGCCGGTCTCGCCAATTCTAATGGCTGCGATGACATCCCAGATCAGCTTCAGATTGACCTCGGCGATCGCAACCCCCGCGGCCGGCAGGCTCCCAGCAACCGCGATCCTCATGTAGGGCTCTGAATCTCGCTGGTACTGAACCGGTCCGTACCAAACCTTGTTGGCGCGTGCGCCCAGAACAGCGGGATCCGTAGACATATCAATGCCGCGCCCGGTCCTGTTCAGATGCAGCCGGGAAACAAAGATCCGTTCGGTACCGGTCTCATCCAGAAGCGAAACCGAAACGATTGCGGGCACCTGCTGGAGGAGGCGCAAGGCATCGATCTTATGTTGCGCATCGTCTCCGGCAGACCAGGGAAGCTGCACCATCCAACCCAGCTGATCTCGGATGCCATCGGTGAACGCCTCGATCCTGTCGGACGCCGCGCGAGCATCGGCCTGCAGCACCGCGCTGATCTGGCGGCGCTGGTCTCGGTAACCGAAAGAAGCCTCGACGGCCGCGCCGAGTATCAGAGGCACGACCGCAGCGACAAACAACGTCGCGAAGTACTTGCAGAACAGCGAGCGACGCGGGGGCATCGTACACGAAGAGGACTGCGCAGCGCCGTCCGACATAACTACTCTCAGGAGATCACCTTGCTGGCGCGAAACAGGATCGACGACACATCCAGGTCCGTACCCAGAAGCCTGGCTGTCTTCAGATTGACTGCCAGTTCAAACTTCTCGGGGCGCATCACCGGAAGATCTGACGGATTTTCACCGCGCAGGATGCGATCGGCATAAGTGGCAAGCCGAAAATAGGTCGTGCGCTGGTTTGCGCCGTAACTCAAGAGACCACCAGCGTCACAATATTCTGACCAGCCAAACATCGAAGGCAGCCGGTGCGCGATTGCAAACTCCGCGATCTTCGCACGATGCACCAGCGTCACAGCATCGGGAAACACGAGGAGAGCATCCGCGTCCACCTTGCCGCCAGCCATCAACCCATTCTCGATTTCGCGAGCGCCACAGAACGGAACGTAGGCTGCCTCGATGCCGAGTTTCCGGCACGACTCCAAAGTCGCACGCCATTCCAATGGCTCTCCCGGATGATCCGTGTTCGAGAAGACCGCCAGTTTTCGCAGCTTTGGATAAATGTCCTTGAGCAGCTCAACGCGCTTTCCTGCCAGCTCGAGCGACAGGAATGTGCTGCCGGTGAAATTGGTGCCGGGGTGAGCAAGGCTCTTCACCACACCCAAAGCGACGGGGTCACCGCTCAGTGCAAACAGTACGGGGATGTCGGTGACCGCGGTCATGACGCGTGTCGCCGGACCGCCCGAGACCACAAGGTCGATATCCCCTCGCTGCAACTCGGAGACGATCTTGCGCAGGGCCTGCGGATCTCCGGGCGCATAATGCGTCTCGAAGGTTACGGTCTTGCCCTCGACGTATCCCAGCGCGCGCATTCCCTCGCGAAAGCCGTCCAGGAAGGGATCCGGTTCGGACTGAGTCGAGACCCAGAAGATACGATGCAGCTTGGCTCCGCCCTGCGCCCGTGCGATCGCAGGCCAGGCCAGTCCTCCACCAATCAACAAGATGAACTCTCGTCTTTTCATGCGAGCACCTGTCGAAGTTGCGCCGTCAATTCCGGCCGCAGACCAAGATCCTAGCTGTGCATCCGGTGGCTGCGCTCGGTATCGCGCTCCGCGAGCGGACTGTCGCGACACCGGCTCCAACATTTGTCGCCGAGAGCATGCTCAGAGATTGGGCTGGTGAGACGATTTGTCCTTGAGATGCGCTTGAGTTTTGCTTGAGACCGGCCCGATCGAGATCAAAGCGGCCTTACTCGTTCATGGCGCGGTGTCTAAACACCTCGGGCGCGGATCCGGGCAAGCCACGGCGTCTCAAAAGGACAACCGGAACTCACATCCTGAGCCAGTGCCCTCGCCCCGCTATATGGTGTGACTGGCAACGCGCCTTCGGTAGTTCACGCGTTAGCTCGCCGTCATCGTCCCGCCATTCAGCGCCTTCCTGATCATCTCGGCGAGCTGGTTGCGGCGATAGGGCTTTGTCAGCAGCATCACGCCGTCATCGAGCTTGCCGTGATGGACGATGGCGTTGTCGGTGTAGCCCGAGGTGTAGAGCACCTTCACGCCCGGCCGCAGCTTGGCCACCTCGTCGGCGAGGTCGCGCCCGCTCATGCCGCCGGGGATGACGACGTCGGTGAAGAGGAGATCGAACGGCTGGCCGGCCTCGATCAATTCCAGCGCGGATTTGCCGTCGGGCGCGGCAATCGTCTTGTAGCCGAGGCTCTCGAGCTGCGCGGTGACGAAGTTGCGCACGAGGTTGTCGTCCTCGACGACGAAGATGGTCTCGGCGCCGCCCTCGACCTGCGGCGCGACGGCCGCGGCCACGTCCGCCGTGCCTTCGCCCGGCGGCAGATAGAGCTTGATCGTGGTGCCGTGGTTTTCCTCGCTGTAGATCTTGATGTGGCCGCCGGACTGCTTGACGAAACCGTAGACCATGGAGAGGCCGAGGCCCGATCCCTTGCCGACTTCCTTGGTGGTGAAGAAGGGCTCGAACGCCTTCTGCTGGATGTCGGGCGACATGCCGGTGCCGGTGTCGCTGACGGCGAGCATGACGTAGGGGCCGGCCACCACGTCCGCATGGGCCTGCGCATAGGCCTCATCCAGCACGACGCGGTGGGTCTCCAGCAGCAGCTTGCCGCCGTTCGGCATGGCGTCGCGCGCGTTGATCGCCATGTTGAGCACGGCATTGGTGAGCCGGGACGGATCGATGTGCGCGGTCATCGGGCCCTGTTCCAGCACGGTCTCGATCTGGATCTGCTCGCCGAGGGTGGGGCGCAGGAGTTTCGCGATGTCCGCGATCGCGGCGTTGATCTCGACGTTGCGCGGCTGCAGCGGCTGCCTGCGCGCAAACGCGAGCAGATGCTGGATCAGCTCGGCGCAGCGCTCGGCGGCATCGTCGATCAGCTGCGCCGCGCGCTGGAGCTCGGGCTGCTGTTTCAGGCTCGCCACCAGCGTCTCGGTGTTGCCGGAGATCACGGTCAGCATGTTGTTGAAGTCGTGCGCGACGCCGCCGGTCAACTTGCCGATCGCGTCCAGCTTCTGCGATTGGTACAGCTGCCGCTCGGTCTCGCGCGACATGGTCGCGTCGTGATAGACCAGCACCGCGCCGGAGATGTCGCCTTGCCCGTCCAGCATCGGCCGGCCGCTGATCATGAGATGGCGGGGAGGATTGCCGCTGTGCGGGCGGACGATCATCTCCAGATCCTCGAACTGCTCGCCGCGCAGCACGCGCACCGAGGGCAGCTCGTCGGCCTTGAGCGGCGTGACGCCGTCGCCGTGAAACACATCCGACAGCGCGCGCAGATTGCGCAGGTTCATGCCGGCGCGATGCAGCAGCATACGCTCCGCGGCCGGATTGGACAGCAGGACGTTGCCCTCGGCGTCGATGACCAGCACCGCCTCCGCCATGCTGTGAAACGTGCTCTGAAGCACGTTGACCGACAGGCGCAGTTCGTCATGCGCGGTCACCAGATGCTCGGTGCGCTCGGCGACCGCCGCCGCGAGCGCATCCTTGGCGGCCGTGGTCTCGGTCAGCGTGCTCTGTAGCTGCACCGTGGCGCGCCGGCTTTCGCGCATCACCAGCGCGACCAGCAGCAGGATCAGCACGGCGCCGGCGACGTCGATGCCGAGCAGCACGATGCCGGTACGGCGCGAATCCTGGGAGCGCGCGGTGAGCAGGCGTTCTTCATCCGCGCTCAGATGGTCGAGATTGCCCATCACCGTGTCCATCAGGCCGCGGCCCTCGGCCTTGCCGTTGAGCGCGGCAATGCCGGCCTGGTCGTTCGTCGCGCGCAGGCGCATCGCTTCGGCGGCGATCTCGACCCGGCGCAGCGCCAGCGGTTCGGTGCCCTCCAACAGAGCGACCTGATCGGGATTGTCGCGCACGCCGCGCTTCAGCTCGGCCAGCGCCGGCGCGATCTGGACCCGCACGCTCTGAAACTCGTCGGCAAGCGTCGGGCTGCGATAGAGTTCGTAGCCGCGTGCGGCGCTCTCGGCGCGGCGCAGCAGCACGCGCAGGTCGGAGATCCGCTTCTGCACCTGGACGGTGTGATTGACCCACGTCGCATCGGACCGCGACTTGACGTCGAGGGCGATCGAGGCCGCGGTGATGATCAGGAGGATGGCAAGTCCGGCACCGAGAATGACGCGCTGCGTTGGGATCAAGGGGCTTCTTTCTTGTCCTTCGGCTGTGCGCTCTCGCCCGGACCGGCGAGGCATTCCCGGATCGTGGTCAGCAGCGCTTCGGGCGTGAACGGCTTGCGCAGGCAGCGCGTAGCGCCGAGCTCCAGCGCCATGCGGAGGAAATCAGGAGAGGGCGAGGCGGATGAGGCGAAGGCGTAGCCGGACATCGCGATCAACGGAGTAGCCGGCGCGCGCTCGTGAAAGATGCGGATCGACTCGAAGCCGCGCATATGCGGCATGAAGATATCAACGAGCATCACCTCAAAGGCCTGCGCTTCCAGCGCAGCCAGTCCTGTTTCACCACCGTCGGTCAGCGTGACGTCGAAGCCCTGACGTTGGAGGAGGACCTCGATGGTCGCGCCGACCATCGGATCGTCATCAACCACGAGAATACGCGGCATGACACTTCCCAGTAATCGAAGTCCCCACTGTGATTGGTGATATCCGCGAATCGTGTCTCTGGTCAATTTTGGATTGGATCAGGGTAGATATGCACGGTGCGGTGCATAGGGGCTGCAAGCGCGAGTTCCATCAGGTGTTGCGGGCCTTGCGTCATCCACACGCCATGGTTCGCGCAAAGGGCACGCGGCACGCGAGGTGCGAGCAACTTCGATGAAAGGTTGAAGCAAGATCGAGGGGATCGCGAGGCCGGACGCGATCGGTGCGCTCCGCAATGCCTTTGGATAGGGTTGCCCGCCCCCACGACGCACAGCGCAATTGCTTTTGAGAGCGAACCCCGCGGCCATCCTTCGAGACGCCCGCTTTGGTCAGGCTCTCAGGATGAGGTCGACATGCGTGGCAGCAGTTGCAGCAGGCACAATGCTGCTTAGCCTCATTTTGAGGAGACCGCTGGAAGCGGTCCTCTCGAAGGACGAGGCGGGCGTTCAGGCGTTGCCAAAGGTCAAATCCGATTCCCTGCCATCACGCGGAGACGAAGAAGGATGGCGGCGCTCAGGCCGGTCCAGCCAAGATCAATAGCGCGCGACGACCGGGCCGCCGAAGCGGTAGTTGACGCGTGCGGTCACCTGATCAGTGGTCAATCTGCCGGTCGTCGTGTCGGCTCCCGCCGTGCCGCCGAAACCGTCGGGGATCACGATGTTGACGCTGCGTCGGCCGAAATCCGAATGACGATATTCGGCGGCGAGGCTCCATTGATTGGCGAACGCCCACTCGACGCCGCCGCCGAGAGTCCAGCCCCAACGGGTTTCGGAGCCGCTGCCCGCCGACGTGAAGGTGCCTGCGGGGAGGGCGATACCCGGACCATTCACCACCGTCGTCTTGCTGCTGCCGACATCGGCAACGGCGGCGCCACCGGTTGCATAGAACAGGACGCGGTCCGCGGTGAACCCGAGCCGGCCGCGGAACGAGGCCATCCAGTTGATATGACCGTAATCGACGGTTACGGTTTGGGTCACCGGCGTGCCGATGATGAGCGGAGCGCCGAAGGTCCGCGACCGCGTTTCGGTCGCCCCATCAAAGCCCGTGCCGACGGCATCGGCTTCAACACCGAGCACGACGCGCTGCACCTGCCAATTGTATCCGGCCTGGAGACCGCCGATCACGGCGCCCTTGGTGCCGGGTCCTGTCAGCGTATCCAACAGCGCGGGGAAGACGGTTGGGACCGCAGCGTTCGGCGGCAGGACGATGAAGCCCGGAAAGACAACGCCGTTGTACGTGTCCGACGAATTGCGGCTCCAGGCTCCGCCGATATTTCCGCCGACATAGAAGCCGGTCCAGCTGAAAACCGGCGCAGGAACTGCCACGGGTGCCTTGACCGCCATGTCGGCGGCACTAGCCGCCGCAACTCCTGCCAACAGGGCCAAGTCGCTTCCCCCCTTTGCAGGGCGTCACCGGTGGACTGGGGAAATTGCAGGCGGCTTGCAGAACAGACATGGGCGGCGCCGGCCATCACCGGTGCCGCCCATGCGATTTGTTGCATCGATCGTTCAGGCCGTCTTACGGGCAGGGATGCCGCTGGCCGTCATAACCGAGATAAGTGCCCGAAGCCGGGTCATATGATCTGTAGCGCTGCGCGCAATAGGCCGAGGAGTCGCCGCCGCTATCGGGGACCACCGCCACGGACGGCTCATCATAGTAGCTGTCGCCATAATAGTAGGGGTCATCGTAATAGCCGCCGCCGCCATAATAGGCATACGAGCCGAGTCCGCCGATCGCCGCACCGGCCGCGAAGCCCGGCCAGAAGCCGCCGCGACGATGATGATGCCAGCCTCCACCGTTCCAATTGCCGCTGCGGCCTTGCCAGGTGCCGCCGTTGGCGGCTGCAAAGTTACGGCTGACGCCACCGGTGAAGGACGTGCCGCCGCTCGGACGTACCGCTGGGCCGGCCGCGAAGTTGCCGCCACCTCCCTGCAACGCGGGGCCGCCGCCAATCCGTGCTCCGCCACCGAAGCTGCCACCGCCCATGCGCGCGCCGCCGCCACCACCGAAGTGAGCGCCGCCGCCGCCACCGCCGATGTGAGCGCCACCACCACCACCGCCGATGTGGCCGCCACCGCCGCCACGGCCGCCGCCGCCGGGCCCCTGTGCAAAGCTCGGTGAGGTCATGGGTAGAACGAGCGCCAGCGCTGCGGCGGCACTCAAAACTTTCAGATTTTTCATGATAAAACTCCTTTCCCGGAAGCAAACCCTATGAAGGGGCTGGGGTTCCTGGGATCACGCCGGTTTGCGCGTGAAGGGAGCCTCGCTCTCAATGGCTGTACCCGGCATGAACGGATCGCGTCCGATTTGCGGCAGCGTTCATGGCGAGGCCGGCGCATTTGCCGGGGGCACCGCCGCCCTGCCGAACTGGACATTTCCCCGCCCGGATGGCATCAGGACCCGACGAAGCAGGGCCCTTGCCGCATGAAACAATTCTTCCTCAAGTTCTTCACCTGGTGGAATGGCCAGACTTTTGGCACCCAGCTCTGGACCAAGCGGTACGGGGAACTGGTCGGCCAGGACGAGCAGGGCAATCTCTACTATCGCACCCGCGGCGGGGCGGTCGATCCGACGCTCGGCTTCGAGCGGCGCTGGGTGGTCTATAACGGCTATGCGGAAGCCAGCCGGATCCCGCCGTCCTGGCACGGCTGGATTCATCACGTCGTCGATGTGCCGCCGACCGAGGCCAACTATCAGCCGCGCGAGTGGGAAAAGCCGCACCAGCCGAATCTCACCGGCACGGCAAAAGCCTATCGGCCCTCGGGCTCGACCCTCGCCAGCGGCAAGCGTCCGAAGGCGACCGGCGACTATCAGCCCTGGACGCCTGGCTAGGCTTTCCGTCCTCCCTCGAATCTCGATTCGTTCGGTTGGATGCACGCGCATCCGCCTCGCCCTGCTGTGGACAACGGGAACAGCGGGGACGGCGTCTGCGCGGGCATTGTGGCCACGCAAGCCATGCGGCTCAATGACCCCATCTTACGGAGATGGGAGACCATCGCGTTCGGTTCGGGCAACAGTTCGCGACTGTCCCGAGATGCAGCGGCCGCCGAGTAAGGACTCGATCGGGAGATAGGCCCCCGGTCTGGAAGTTCCGAAATCGCCCGATGGAATGTGCAGCCGCCGTAAGACAGGAAAGGCCGCTCGGGAAACCGAGCGGCCTTTTTCTTTTCGGGACCGGCACGAAGGTCGCGTGCTCCTGACGCTGCGCAGCATGAAGTGGTGTGCTGCAGAGCCGGGGCCCATGCAACAGCGATCCGCGTGGCTCCCTGGGTCCCGGCTCTGCGCAGCAGCGCTAGGCGCTGCAGCGCGTCCGGGACGCGAGCGTGTGGAGGCTACGTCACCCTTTCCGCCGCGCGCTTGACTGCTTCCAGGCGCTTGGCCTGGTTTTGCGCGCCGCGCTCTCTCAGCAAGGCCAAGACTTCGGCGGGCGCCGTATCGGGCGAGCCCGAATTGAAGGGCGGGGCTGGGTTGTATTCCATCTGGAGCTGGATTGCTTCCGCCGTGGTGCGGTCGACCATGAGGGAGACCAGCGTGAGCGCGAAATCGATTCCCGCGGTGACGCCGCCGCCGGTGATGCGATTGCGGTCGACGCAGACGCGCGTCCTGGTCGGCGTTGCGCCGAACTGGCCGAGCATCTCCATCGCGCTCCAATGAGTGGCGGCGCGATAGCCCTTCAACAGTCCGGCGGCGCCGAGCGCCAGCGATCCCGTGCAAACGGAGGTCACGTATTTTGCGCCTTCGGCCTGCTTGCGCAGGAAGTCGAGCACCTCCTCATCGTTGAGCAGGTCGTTGGTGCCGCCGCCGCCGGGCACGCAGATCACGTCGAGCTGCGGGCAATCCGCGAACGTCGTGGTCGGCGTCAGCGTCAGCACGGAATCGCTCGGTACCGGCTCGATCCGCTTCCAGATCAGATGCAACGTCGCGCCGGGCACCATGGAGAACACCTGCAAGGGACCGGTGAAGTCGAGCTGGGTGACGCGCGGAAACACCAGAAGACCGATCTGGAGCGGTGACGACATCGGCAGGTCCTCCAAAGATGAGCTTGACGCGCGAAGACTGGCATGGTGCGGTCGTGTCTGAAATGGCGTAATTCCCACTATTTCGGACATACCCTATGATCGGCATCCTGATCTTCCCGGATTTCCAGCTGCTCGATGCGGCCGGCCCGATCTCGGTGTTCGAGGTCGCGGCGCGCTGCACCGGCAAGACGCTTGCGCTGCGCGTGCTGGCCGCGAGCGCGGGACTGGTGCGCAGCTCGTCGGGCGTCGAGATGATGGCGCGCGACTTCAAGTCGGCGAATGCGATCACGACGCTGGTGGTCGCGGGCGGCGCGGGCGTTGCGGATGCCGCGCGCTGCGAGGTCACGCGCGCCTTCGTGCAGCGGCTGGCGCGGCGCGGCGTGCGCGTCGCGAGCGTCTGCTCGGGCGCCTATGTGCTGGCCGAGGCGGGGCTGCTCGACGGCCGCCGCGCCACCACGCATTGGGGCCGGACGCGCGATTTCGTCGCGCGCTATCCGAAGGTGAAGTTCGAGCCGGACCAGATCTTCACCCGCGACGGCAATGTCTGGACGTCGGCCGGCATCACCGCGGGGATCGATCTGGCGCTCGCGATGGTCACCGAGGACCATGGCGAGGAGATCGCGCAGGCCGTCGCGCGGCAGCTCGTGCTCTACCATCGCCGCAGCGGCGGCCAGTCGCAGTTCTCCTCGCTGCTGGAGCTGAAGACGCCGAACGGCCGCTTCGGCGCGCTGTTGTCCTGGGCGCGCGAAAATCTCGATGCGCCGCTGACGGTGGAGGACCTCGCCGATCGCGCCGGCATGAGCGCACGGCATTTCGCCCGCGCCTTCGCCGCCGAGACCGGCGCGACGCCGTCGAAGGCGATCGAGCGGCTGCGGCTCGAAGTCGCGCGCGAGCGCGTGCAGTCCTCGCGCGAGGCGATCGAGCTCGTCGCAGAGGCGACCGGCTTCGGCGACCCCGAGCGCATGCGGCGCGCCTTCATCCGCGCCTTCGGCCAGCCGCCGCAGGCGCTGCGGCGGGCGGCGCGGGCGGGCTAGGGCGTGCTCGTCGCGGCAGAGCCGGAGGCCTGCGCGCGCGCCGTTAGGCGCCGCGCGATCGGCGTCAGCATGTAGGGCGCAAGATGAATCGGAAACTGCGTCATCGCGAAATAGAGCCAGGTGGCGGGCGGCAATGCGCCGGCTGTGGCCGCCAGCATCAGGCCGAGATTGCGCTGTGACACCATCAGCCCGAGTGCGAGCGCGCGTTCATAGCCGATGCGGCGGAACAGCAGCGTGGTGATCGCGAGCAGGGTGAAGTAGATCGCGAACGACAGAGCCGCGAGGCTGAGGGTGAAAAGCGGCTCGCGCACGAGGTCGCTCACGACATCGCCCATGATCGCGGCAGCGAAGATGAAGAGGATGACGATGTTGAGGCCGTCGATCGGCGTCTTGTGACGCTGGATCGCCTCCGCGCCGAAGATCCATCGGATGGCGGTCGCCGCGAGCAGCGATGCTGCGAGGATGCCGAGCAGTTTCAAGCCCAGCGTCAGCGGCGTGACGCTGAGCATGTCGCCGAGGAAGAGGCCGGCGAATAGCGAGGCCGTGAAGGGCACCAGCGCGGTCGAGGTCACCAGCGTGATCAGCACGAGCGTGGCATCGAGACCCATCAGCGCGGCCAGTGCCGGGGAGGCCATCATCGGCGAGGCCATGCTCTGGAGCATCAGTGCGAGCGAAAGCCCGGGCGCGCGCGCCGTGAGCCCGGTTGCGTGCGCGATCAGTCCGACGATCAGCGGCACGCCGATCGTGGTCCAGGCCGTGGCGGTTGCAACCAGCGCCGGCCGGCGCAGATGGCCGTAGAGCGCAACGAGATCGACCCGCATGAAGGAGATGCAGAGCAGGCACAGGATCGCCTCGGTGAGATAGGGACGCAGCAGCGCGCCGAGCGGTGGCACCGCGGCCGCGATGAAGACGACAGCGGCGACTCCGCGCGTGCCCTGGCTGCCGAGCCAGGTCAGGCCGCGCAGCGGGAGGGCGAGGGCAGTTGTGAGGATGGAAGGCATCTCGATGAGTGTCGGTACGTAGCGCGGACGAGCGCAGCGATGTCAGGGACGGTCTTTCCGCGTCGTGAGAGCGGTCCCGCATGTCGCTCTCGCTCCTGCGGCCTACGGGAGTTCCGCTATCCCAATCCCTTCAGCCACGCGCCGATCTCGCCGACGGCGACATTGGCCTGCTGCAACAGCTTGCCCATGGTGAAGAAGCCATGGAATTGGCCGGGATAGTGCTTGGTCGTGACGGATACGCCGGCCTGCCTGAGGCGCTCGGCATATTCATCGCCTTCGTCGCGCAGCGGATCGGCGCCGGCGGTCAGCACATAGGCCGGCGGCAGCCCGGCCAGGTTTTGCGCACGCGCCGGCGAAGCGCGCCAGTCGTGGATGTCGGCGGCGCCATTGAGGTAGTGGTCGCGAAACCAGCGGATCACCGAATGCGTCAGCAGCACGCTGGTCTCGGGCTCGCTGTGGGAGCCGTGCGTCATGGCGAAATCGGTGGCGGGATAGATCAGCAGCTGGCCCGCGAGCGCGGGACCGCCCGCCTCACGCGCGGCGAGCGCCACGACCGCGGTGAGATTGCCGCCGGCGCTATCGCCGCCGATCGAGAGGCGTGAGGCATCGATGCCGAGCTCGCGCGCGTTCGCGGCGATCCATTGGGTCGCGGCAATGGCGTCCTCGATGGCCGCGGGAAACTTGTGCTCCGGCGCGAGACGGTAGTCGACCGAGATCACGATCAGCGCGCCGTCGACCGCGAGCTGTCGGCAGACGACGTCGTGGGAGTCGAGATCGCCGATCACCCAGCCGCCGCCATGGAAGAACACCAGCGCCGGCGACAGGCCGTCGTGTCGGCGCGGCGCCTTGGGAACGTAGAGGCGTGCGGGGATCACCCCGTGCTGCGCCGGGATCGATAGCGTCGTGACGCGCGCGAGCTCCGGCGGCTCGGGGTTGGTGGCAAAGCGCGCCTGAGCATAATAGGTGCGCGCTTCCGGCGCGGTCAGGGTCTCGTAGGCGGGGCCGCCGGCCTCCTGGAAAGCCTTGTAGACGGCGGCGGCATCGGGATCGAGCACAACGGGCATGGAGGGGCGCACCTCGGGGGTTCCGGTTGTCGTTGGATGTCATTTTCGGGGCGATGCCCGCCTCGCGCCCCTGGGAGGGCTTTCCGACTATCCCACCCGTCAGCCGCCCTGGCCAGCGGGCGGCGGGCAGGGCAGGGATGCCGCCCTTCCCCCGCCGTATTCCCCGTGTTAACCGGAGGGCCTGCGAGCGGCGGTATCCCCTGTAGAATGTCCAACGAGCCCGATTCGCTGTTGAAGCCGCGCGAGATGTTTCGATCCATTACCCTGACAGGTCTTGCGGCGCTTTTGGCCGCCACCGCGCTGACGGCTGCGACGCCGGCTCAGGCGCAGATCGGCACGATCTTTTCCGATCCGCCGCCGCTGCGCCCGCCCGGCAACATTCCGCGCGGCCAGCCCCAGCCGCAGCAGATTCCCGATGACGACGAAGAGGTGCCGGAGCTGCCGCCGCAGGGCCGCGTGCTGCCGTCGCGCCCGATGCCTCCGCCTCAGGGACGGCAGGGCAATGTGATGCCGGGGCCGGTCGAGACCCAGCCGCTGGCGCCGCCGCCGGGCTCCACCGTCGCTCCGCCGAACCAGCCGCCGCCTGTGGCGGTCGCGCCGCCGGGCGCCCAGCCGGGCACGCCGGGTCGCCAGCCGCAGCAGAAGGGCGGGCCGGGTGGCGCCGTGCCGCAGACCCCGGCAAGCCTGCAGCCGGGCGACGAGGTTGTCACCGAGCCGCCGGCCCAGAAGATCGTGAACAAGAAGGCGACCTTCTCCGGCCTCGACAAGATCACCGGACGCATCATCAATTTCGACGAGGAGATCGGCGAGACCGTCCAGTTCGGCGCGCTCAGGGTCAAGACCGACGCCTGCTACACGCGGCCGGCGACCGAGGCCACCAACACCGACGCGTTCGTGGAGGTCGACGAGATCACCCTGCAGGGCGAGGTGAAGCGGATCTTCTCGGGTTGGATGTACGCGGCAAGCCCTGGCCTGCACGGCGTCGAGCACCCGATCTACGACATCTGGCTCACCGACTGCAAAGAGCCGCAGCAGACCATTGCGACCGCAGCGCCGGATCCGGCGACCAAGCCTGCACCTCCGCCGCCGCCCGCGCAGAAGAAGGCCGCGCCGAAGCAGGTGCAGCAGCGTCCGCCGCAGCCTCTGCCGCCGATCCAGCAGCAGCAACCGGCACCGCCACCGCCTCCGCCGCCGGAGCAGCGGCCGGGTCTGTTCGGTATCCCGGGGTTTGGCCGTTAGGCCAAATCCCCCGGGGTTTGGCCGCTAGGCCAAATCCCCCGGCTTCGGCCGCTAAGCCTGGCTGTCGATCATTGCCGCGCGGCGATGATCTCGAGTGCACGCGCTCCCGGGATAGCCTCACCCGCAGAGAGCTTCAGGAAATCGCCGGGCTCGCCCGCGAGCGCCTTGTCGAGCAGCGCAGTGTAGCGCCGCCGCGAGATCTCGGCCGCGCCAAAGCTCTTCAGATGCTCTGTGACATATTGGGTGTCGAGCAGCTCGAAGCCGCCATGGATGAGCCGCGCGACCAGATGCACCAGAGCGACCTTGGAGGCATCGCGCGCGGTGTGGAACATACTCTCGCCGAAGAAGGCTCGTCCGAGGCTCACGCCGTACAGCCCGCCGACGAGATCCTCGCCCTGCCAGGCCTCGACGCTGTGGCAATGGCCGAGCTCGTGCAGGCCGCCATAGAGGTCACGGATGCGCTTGTTGATCCAGGTGTCCTCGCGTCCGGCCTGCGGCGCGGCGCAGCCGGCGATCGTCGCCTTGAACGCGGTGTTGACGGTCACGCGAAACACATCCGAGCGCACGGTGCGCGCGAGCCGCGAGGCGACGCGAAATCCGTCGAGGGGGATGACGCCGCGCAGCTCCGGCTCGACCCAGAACAGGGTCGGATCTTCGGCGCTTTCGGCCATCGGAAAGATGCCGCAGGCATAGGCGCGCAGCAGCACGGCCGGTGTGATTTCAGACGGGGCGGAGTCGCGCGAAGTCATGGTTCGCGATCATAGCAGGATCGCGATGCGGTTGCGATGGGGGTGCGCAGCAGGGCGCGAGATCAGCTCGCGGCGGCTGTGCTGGTCCTGCCGGGGGCTGCGGGCATGCGAGCGAATTTCAGCACGATCCGGGTTCCGGAATGGGTGGGATCGCGCTCGACCGTGGCGTCGAGCTTGGAGGCCATCGCCGCGACGATGCGCTGGCCCATGCCGGTGGAGCGCGGATCGGCCTTGACGTTGTCGCCGACGCCGTTGTCGGTGATCGACAGCAGGACATCGTCGCCGTGCGCGTGCAGCTCGACATGGATCGGGCCGGCGCCGTCGGGATAGGCGTATTTCACCGCGTTCATCACCAGCTCGTTGACGATGATGCCGACGGCGACCGCGCGATCGGGATCGATCTCGATCGGCTCGGCCTTCAGCGTCAGGCGCGACATCCGGTTACCTTCGGCGGAGCGGCGGAGATCCTCGAGCAGCGAGTCCAGATACTGGTTCAGCACCACGCTCTTCAGATCCTGCGAGGTGTAGAGGCGGCGGTGCACCTGCGCGACTGCGGCGACGCGGCCCATCGCATTGGTCAGTGCCGCCTTGACCTCGTCCTGCGCGGCGGAGCTTGCCTGAAGGTGCAGCAGCGAGGCGATGATCTGGAGCGAGTTGCCGACGCGGTGGTTGACCTCGCGCAGCAGCAGCTCGCGTTCGGCCGCAAGGGCGGCATAGCGGTCGCGCGAGGCGTGGATCTCGGCTTCCGCCTCCTCGCGCGCCTTCTGCAATTCGGCCTGGCGCAGCGCGCCCTCGGTTGCGACGTGGAGCAGGGGGATGAAATCGCCCGTGACGTCCTTGACGAGATAGTCGGCCGCGCCGGCCTTCAGCGCGGTGACGGCGATGCTGGAATCCTGCGAGGCCGTGACGAACACCACGGGCGGGGCGCCCGGGATCGCCATGATCTGCTCCAGCGTCTCGAGGCCATCGAGGCCGGGCATGTACTGGTCGAGCGCGACCACGTCGATACCGCCCTCGGCAACCGCGCGGCGGATGCGCTCCAAACCTTCCTCGCCGCTCGCAGCATGGACGACCCGGTAGCCGCGCCGCGTCAGGCCGCGCTCGACCAGGCGCGCCAGCGCACCGTCGTCGTCGATGTAGAGCAGTGTCGGCGTGCGCTGGTTCATGGGGCGGCGGGCGGGACCTGGATGACCGAGAAGAACAGGCCAAGCTGCCGGATGGCATTGGCGAAATTCTCGTAGTTGACGGGCTTGGTGATGTAGACGTTGCAGCCGAGTTCGTAGCAGCGCTTGATTTCCTGGGAATCGTCGGTGGTGGTCAGCACCACCACCGGCGAAGCCTTCAGATATTTGTTTTCCTTGATCTGCCGCAGGATGTCGATCCCGGTCATGTCGGGCAGGTTGAGGTCGAGCAGGATCAAGAGCGCATTACCCTTCTGCACGAGCCCGCTGCCGTCGGCACCGAACAGATGCTGCATCGCGTCCGTGCCGTTGGGAAACGAGACGATCTCGTTGTTCACTCCCGACCGGCGGATGTTGCGCTCGATCAGGCGGGCGTGGCCCTCGTCGTCCTCGATCATGATGATGGTGACAGGCTGGGTCATAGATCTCAGTTCCGGTTGCTCACATTCCAGGCGATCGGCAGCGTGATCGTGAAGGTGCTGCCCGCGTCCAGTTCCGATGATACCGACATGGTGCCACCGAGGCGACGCACAAGTGCACGCACATGTGCAAGACCAATGCCTTGGCCGGGCTTGTCCTGGGTTCCCGCGCGGCGGAACAGGTCGAATATCCGCTGGTGATCCTTCGGATCGATCCCGCGGCCATTGTCGCTGATCTCGAAGATAGCGTAGCCGAGCTTGGTCCGCCCGCGGATTCTGATCTCGCCGGGCACCCCGCGCTTCAGGTACTTGATCGCATTGTCGATCAGATTGGAGAAGATCTGCTCGAGTGCGAGCCGGTCGCTGACGATGTCAGGCAGGGCCTCGAGGTGGATCTGGGCCTGCGCCTCGGTGGCCTGGTGGGCCAGCGTCGACACGATGGCCTCGATCAGCTCGCTGGTGTCGATCTTCACGGGCTGGAATTCGCGCCGACCCTCGCGGGTGAGGTTGAGGATGGCCGAAATCAGCCGGTCCATCTTGGCGATCGACGTCTTGATGAAGCCGAGCGCTTCGGAAAAATCCTCCGAGAGCTGCTTGTCGGCGCCTTCGAGCGCGATCTCGCCGGGTGCCAGCGGCGGCCCGCCGGCGGGGACTTGAGTGAGGCTGCCGATGCGGCGGAAGACATCGCCGCTGAGCTCCTCGAGCTCGCTGGTGAAGCCCATGATGTTGACGAGCGGCGAGCGCAGATCGTGGCTGACGATATAGGCAAAGCGCTGGATCTCGTCGTTGGCTTCGCGCAGGTCGGCCGTGCGTTCGTCGACGACGGCCTCCAGGTTGACGTTGGCATCGCGCAGGCGCGCTTCGGCCTCGTCACGGGCGCGGGCCGAGCGCCGCACCAGCCAGGTCGAGATCAGGGCCAGCAGCACCACCAGGCCGGAGCCGATGCCGGTCATCGATGCAGCCAGGGTCTGGCTCCGGTCGGAGTTTGCCGTTCGGACCCGGAACAGCCGCTCCTCCTCGCGGATCATCGCGTTGGCCATGTTGGTGATCGTCGTCGTGGTGTTGCCGGCCGCGGCCTCGCGGATCAGCGCCGTGGCGCTGTCGGGTTGGCCCTGCCTCACGAACGTCATCTCGCGCGAGAACTGGTCGAGCCGGGTCGCGATCGCCGCGCTCAGCTTCTCGATGCTGTCGCGTTGCGCCGGATTGTCGCCGATCTGGCGCGTGAGCTTGTCGAGTGCCGGAATGATCGCAGCGACGGCCTTCTCGTGGTCCGACTGGAAATCCGGTCCCTGCGTCAGGAGAAAGCCGCGGGCGCTGCTCTCGGCGCGTCGGATTTCGAGCAGCAGGCTGTTGATCTGGTTTTCCGCCTCGATGGTGTGAACCACCCATTTGCTGTCGTCTCTGGCCTTGTTGACCAGATAGACCGAGCCGGCGCTGATCCCGGTCAGAATCAGAAGGCCCGCCGAGATCAGCAGGATCTGCCAAAATGCGCGCCGTCGTTGGGCCTCGGCCGTCACGACTGCCTCGCTCTGTCGCACTCAGCGGAAGTCAAAACGCCCCCTTGGAACTGTCCCCGCGTCGAGAACGCGATGGGGGCCAAAGGGTTCCACGGCGAAGGCGGATTATTGCGGGGCGGGTTCCGTCTTGCCGGCGAGGTACTGTTCCAGCCAGTGGATGTGGTAGTCGCCGTTGATGATGTCGTCTTCCCGCACCAGCGCGCGGAACAGCGGCAGCGTGGTCTCGATGCCTTCCACGACCATCTCGTCCAGTGCCCGGCGCAGCCGCATCAGGCATTCGGCCCGGGTCTTGCCGTGCACGATCAGCTTGCCGACCAGGGAATCGTAATAGGGCGGGATCGTGTAGCCCTGGTAGACCGCGGAATCGATGCGGACGCCGAGGCCGCCCGGCGGATGGTATTGCAATATGCGGCCTGGCGAGGGGCGGAAGGTCTGAGGATGCTCGGCGTTGATGCGGCACTCGATCGCATGGCCGATGACCTGGACTTCTTCCTGTCTTGCCGGCAAATCGCCGCCGGCGGCGATGCGGATCTGCTCCAGCACGAGGTCGATGTCGGTGATGCTCTCGGTGACGGGATGCTCGACCTGGATGCGGGTGTTCATCTCGATGAAGTAGAACTCGCCGTCCTCGAACAGGAATTCGATCGTGCCGACGCCGAGATATTTCATCTCGCGCATCGCTTTGGCGCAGGTTTCGCCGATCTTGGCGCGCGCGGCGGCGGAAAGGACAGGCGAGGGGCCCTCTTCCCAGACCTTCTGGTGACGGCGTTGCAGCGAGCAGTCGCGCTCGCCGAGATGGATCGCGCCGCCCCGGCCGTCGCCGAGAATCTGGATCTCGATGTGGCGCGGCTTCTGGAGGTATTTTTCCAGATAGACCGAGGCATCGCCGAAAGCGGATTTGGCCTCGTTGGCCGCCGTCGACAGCGCCACCTGAAGGTCGGCCTCGCTATGCGCGACCTTCATGCCGCGGCCACCGCCGCCGGCCGCCGCCTTCACCAGCACCGGAAAGCCGATCTTCCTGGCGATCGCCAGCGCGTCGTCATCGGGACCGACCGCACCGTCGGAGCCGGGCACCACGGGAATGCCGAGCTTCTTGGCGGTCTTCTTCGCCTCGATCTTGTCGCCCATCAGGCGGATGTGCTCGGCCTTGGGACCGATGAAATGCAGATTGTGCTCGGCGAGGATCTCCGCGAAGCGGGCATTCTCGGACAGGAAGCCGTAACCGGGATGCACGGCATCGGCGCCCGTGATCTCGCAGGCCGCGAGCAGCGCGGGCACGTTGAGATAGCTGTCCTTGGATGCCGGCGGCCCGATGCAGACGCTCTCGTCCGACAGGCGCACATGCATGGCATCGGCGTCGGCGGTGGAGTGCACGGCGACGGTCGCGATGCCGAGCTCCTTGCAGGCCCTGAGGATGCGAAGGGCGATCTCGCCGCGATTGGCTATGAGGATCTTGTCGAACATGGTGCCTCAGCGGGCGAAGAGGGGGAGTAGGGAATAGTGGGTGGCGAATAGCGAGCAGGGGAACGGTGATGCCATTCGCCACTCGCTAATCGCCATTCGCCTTACTCGATGATCACCAGCGGCTCGCCGTACTCGACCGGCTGGCCGTCCTCGACCAGGATCTGCGTCACCGTGCCGGCGCGCGGCGAGGGGATCTGGTTCATGGTCTTCATGGCTTCGATGATCAGCAGGGTCTGTCCGACCGAGACCTTGCTGCCGACCTCGATGAACGGCTTGGCGCCGGGCTCCGGTGCCCAATAGGCGGTGCCGACCATTGGCGAGGAGACGGCGCCAGGATGCTTCGACAGGTCAGGGCCGGCGGCGGCAGGCGCGGCGGAGGCCACCGGCAGGGCGGCGGGTGCGGCCGCCATCTGCATCGGCATGGTCGCAGCAACGCTGATGTTGCGGGCGACGCGCAGGCGCAGGCCCGCACGTTCGATCTCGATCTCGGTGAGGCTGGTCTCATCGAGCAGCAAAGCGAGCTCGCGGACGAGCGCGGAATCCTCGCTGGAAAACTTTGCGGCTGCTTTGTCGTCTGGCTGGCGCGCCATGTTCTTTGATCCGAATGTTCTGTTTGATGAAGGGGGCTTCAGGCTTTGGGCTTGATGGCAAGCTTGGCGGCAAGGCCCTGGATGGCGAGGCGATAGCCCTCGATGCCGAAACCGCAGAGCGAGGCGAAAGCCGCGCGTGCGGTGTAGGAGTGGTGACGAAAGCTCTCGCGGGCGTGGATGTTGGTCACATGCACTTCGACCGTCGGGATCTGCACCGCGAGCAGCGCGTCGTGCAGCGCGATCGAGGTATGCGAATAGCCGCCGGCATTGATGATGATGCCCTTCATCTTGCGCGCATGCGCCTCGTGGATGAAGTCGATCAACTCGCCCTCGCGGTTGGACTGCCGGCAATCGGCCTTGAGGCCGAACGTTGCCGCGATCTCCCGGCACAGCGCCTCGACGTCGGCCAGCGTGGCGTGGCCGTACTTCTCGGGCTCGCGCGTCCCCAACATGTTGAGGTTCGGCCCGTTCAGGACGAGGATCGTATCGGTTGCTGGTTCGGCCATTCCTATCCCGGCAGGTGCTTCGGCGTGGCGGGGTTATAGGTAACAAAGCGGCCTAGGGGAAGCCTTGAAGGGCCTCCCAGGGGCCTTCAGGTACCTCATCCCCGGTGCAAAAACCTGTGCGGAAGCTACGGAAATTGCTTGTTAACCAGTTCTAATCGTGGCTGCCGGAGGGAGGCTCGCGGGGGAGGGCGACGCACAGGCCAAAGGCCCCTGCCGATGTCTCGGCAAGGGCCCATGTGGGCTTCAGCGAAGCAGCTTAGCCTTCGATGATGTAGACGATCTCGCGCGTCTGCGGACGGACGATCACGTACTGGCCGCGGACGTAGATCACTTCATAGCCACGCCATTGCGGATAGATCTCGACGATCCGGGGCGGCAGCGGGTGGAAGTGGACCGATGCCGGGATCGCGGCGCCGACCGCGATGTTGAAGTTGACGTTGGTGGTCTCCTCGATCTTGGTCGACTTGATCGCCGTCGAGATTTCAGTCCGCTTCTCGGCGGGCGGCGCAGCCGCGGTTGCAGAGGCGTTACCCGTCGTGGTCTGAGACTTGCTGTCGGTGGTAGCCGGACGGTTCTCGGCATTGTTGCTCTTGGCGGCGCCGCCCGCCTTGTTGTCCTCGGCCTTCATGTCCCTGGCACCGGACTTGGTGGAATCGGACTTGGTCGAGTCCGAGCTCATGCTCTTCGACTTGTCCTGCGCGCCCTGGGCTCGCTCACCCTTGACGTCGCCTTTGGCAGCGCCGGCCTTGTCATCGGCTGCGTTCTTGTTCATCGAGCCGGACTTTTCCATCCCGCCCGACTTCTCCATCGTGCCGGAGGACTTCTCCTCGGCGGCTCCGCCGGGCTTCATGGCGCCGCCGGCCTGGCCGACAGTGCCCTTGTCCCGGCTCATGGCGCCGCCATGATCTGCCGCGCCACCCGAAGGCTGCGCGTGCTGCGCCGGCTGCTGTTGCGTCGGCTGTGCGCCTGCCGCACCACCGGTATCGCCTTTCATGCCCTGTGCGTTCGCCACACCGGCGCCCGCGACGAGTGCGGCCGCGGCAACCGAGATCATAAAGCGGTTCAACATCGAAATTCTCCTCACGTGGTTCTTTGCGTCATTGCCCGCGCCGACAACGAAAGGGGATTTGAGTTGTTCCGGAACTTCGTCTGTTCCGCGGCATTTGTTTGTTGAACGCCAGATGAATGACTTCGCACGAAGCTGCCAACGTTCGGCGCAAGAAAAAAGGCCGGCTGTTCAGCCGGCCCTTCGTGTTCTCGGGATCGTAACGTGTGATCAGCAGGTCGCCTTGCCGCAGCGGGCAATGCCGATCTTTTCCCTGAGGCCTTCGACGCCGACGGCGCCGATCACGATCTGCTTGCCGATCACGTAGCTCGGCGTGCCGTTCATGCCCATCGCTTCGGCGAGCTTGAAGTTCTCCTCGATGGTGGCGCGCACCTCGGGGCTGGCGATGTCCTTCTCGATTTTGGCGGTGTCGAGGCCGGCTTCCTTGGCGGCTTGAAGCGCGCGCGCCTTGTCGGCGGCGCCGCGACCGCCGAGCAGCTTCTGGTGGAAGTCGAGATATTTCTTGCCGGAGGGATCCTGCATGCGCACGGCGACAGCGACCTGTGCCGCCTCCACCGAGCCCTGGCTCAGCACCGGAAATTCCTTCAGCACCACCTTCAGCTTCGGATCGGCCTTCATGAGGGTGAGCATGTCGTCCATCGCGCGCTTGCAGTAGCCGCAATTGTAATCGAAGAACTCGACGAAGGTGACGTCGCCGTCCTTGTTGCCGAGCACGACCTGGCGCGGCGAGTTGAAGATCGCGTCCGCATTCTGCGCGATGCTGGCCTCGTGCTTCTGCGTCTCGGCCGCGGCCTGCCGCTTGCTGAGCTCGGCCATGGCCTCCTCGAGCACCTCGGGATGGCTGATGAGGTAGTTCTTGATGATGGCCTCGATGTCGGTGCGCTGGGTGTCGGAGAAACTGTCGGCCGACGCGGGCACGGCTGCACCGAACAGGGCGAGCGCAAACAACGCGGGAGCAAGCAGGCGCAGCGAAGGCATAGGCAAATCCTCTTATCCAAAGCAGGTTTCGGAATACGTCCCGGCGGACTTAGGCTCGGTGTCGTGACGTCGTGGTATCGGGCGTCGTTCGAGTGGCGTCAGTTTCGCGGCGGCTTCGCCGCCACGATGTCGTCGGCCTTGACCCATCCGGGCGTACCGACGGCGAAACGGGTTTTCGCGCGCGTGGCGAGCTCGCGGGCGGTCTTGTTGTCGCCGCGCAGGTAAGCGGCTTGCGCCGAGGCGAGATCCGCTTCGGCATAGTCGCCCTTCCGGCCATAGGCCATCGCGAGCTGGGTAAAGCCGAGCACCGCCTCGGGCTCTCGCGCCACCGCGGCGCGGAGAATCCGAACGGCGTCGTCGGTGTAGGCCTTATTATCGGTTCCAACCAGAGCCTGCCCAAGTAACATCTCGATGAGGGGCGCGTTGTTGGAGAGCTGTGCGGCCTTGCGCAGCGGAGCGACCGCGTCGGCCGGCTTGCCGCTCTCCAACAGGGCCTGGCCGCGCACCTCGTAGAAGTACGGGTTGTTGGGCTGGACCTGGATCAGCGCGTCGATCTGGGCGAGCGCGCTGCGCAGATCGCCGTGCAGATAGGTGCTGATGGCGCGGGCATAGCGCGCCGGCATGCTGTCGTTGGTCTGGGGATAGCGGCGGTACACCGTCTCCGGCCGCTCCATGAACGCGGAGATCTTGGCGCGCACCATGTCGTGGCGGAGCTGGAGCGCGGGATCGTCCTTCTTGTTCCAGTAGGGGCTGGAGCTGGCGAATTCCTGAAGCGCGGCGACGCGCTCGGCCGGCATCGGATGCGACTGGAGATAGGGATCGGCGCCGCGCGCGGCGAACAGGCTCTCGCTGGTGAAGCGCTTGAAGGTCTCGTACATGCCCTTCGGCGATTGCTGGGTCGCAGTCAGGAATTTCACGCCGGCGCGGTCGGCGTTCTCCTCCTGCTGGCGCTGGTAGGACAACAGCGTCCGGCGGATCACCTCTTGCGGAGCGGAGATTGCGGCCGCGCCCGCATTGGCGAGCCCGTTGTTGCCGGCGCTGCTGCGCTGGGTGCTGCCCGCGGCGATCGCGCCTGCGCCGAGCAGCATCGCGATGATCATCTGGGTCTGGGCGGCGGCGAGCTGCTCGCGCAGCTTGGACAGATGGCCACCGGCCAGATGCCCGGTCTCGTGCGCGAGCACACCGATGATCTGGTTCGGCGTCTCCGATTGAAGGATCGCACCGTAATTGACGAAGATGCGGCGGCCGTCGGCGACGAACGCGTTGAACGAGCCGTCGTTGATGATCACCATCTGGATGTTCTGCTTCTCCAGACCCGCGGCGCGCAGGATCGGGCGCGTGTATTCGCGCAGCAGCTGCTCGGTCTCGGTGTCGCGCAGGACCGGGGGACCCTTCTGCTGCGCCCGCGCCGCCGGAAGCGGCAGCAACGCGATCGCCGCAGCCGTGACGAGGGCGGTGAGGGCGGAGGCCTTCTTGCGCAATGCGATCTGGAGCAACATCAAACGGTCTTGGTCAAACGGTCTGGCAAGGGGATTTGGAAAGCAGTTTCGTGATTGGTTTTGGCGATTGGCGGCGGACCGGATACGCGATATGCCCTTACGAGCCTTACCCCTTATGAGCCGTACAATGCGGCCAGTCTGGGGCGCAAGCGCCCCGTTTCCCGGACCGGACGCACCGGTCCGCCAGCGAAATAGCAGAAATCGATGCACGATGCGACATTGAGGAACCGGTTGGGGCAGTGGCTCGAGCCCTCCCGCCGCAGCGATGTTCCCCCGTTCATGGTGATGGACGTCATGGCCGCGGCGGCCCGAATCGAGGCCGCCGGCGGCCATGTCATCCATATGGAGGTCGGCCAGCCCGCGGCCGGGGCGCCGAGCACCGCGATTGCGGCCGCCCACGCGGCGCTCGAGGCCGGGCGGATCGATTATACCTCCGCGCTCGGTATTCCCAGTCTGCGCGAGCGCATCGCGCGCCATTACCGCGATGCCTATGGCTGTGACGTCAGCCCTGACAGGATCGTGGTGACCACCGGCTCCTCCGGCGGGTTCATTCTGGCCTTCCTGTCGATGTTCGAGCCCGGCGACCGCGTCGCCGTGACGGTGCCGGGGTATCCGCCTTATCGGCATATCCTCACCGCGCTCGGCTGCGAGCCGGTGCTGATCGAGACCACGAACGAGACGCGCCACGCGCTCACCGGCGAGGCGTTGCTCGCGGCGCATCGCAAGGCGCCGTTGAAGGGCGTGCTGGTCGGCAGCCCCGCCAATCCGACGGGGACGATGATGTCCCGCGAAGCGCTCGCCGGCCTGATGGCGGCCGCCGAAGACGCCGGGATCCGCTTCATCTCGGACGAGATCTATCACGGGCTGGACTATGCGTTTCCGGCGGTCACCGCGGCCGCGCTTTCCGAGCACGCACTCGTGATCAACTCGTTCTCGAAGTATTTTTGCATGACGGGCTGGCGCGTCGGCTGGATGGTCGTGCCTGAAATTCTGGTGCGGCCGATCGAGCGGCTCCAGCAGAACCTGTCGATCTCGGTGCCGTCGCTGTCGCAGATCGCGGCAGAAGCTGCCTTCGACGGCGCAGCCGAAATGGAGGCGATCAAGCATGGCTACCAGGAAAACCGGCGGATCTTGATCGAGGGATTGCCGAAAGCCGGCCTGGCCAAGTTCCTGCCGGCCGATGGTGCATTTTATCTCTATGCCGACGTCTCGGACTTCACCTCCGACAGTTTCGAATTCGCCAAGCAGATGCTGGAACAGGCGCGCGTCGCCGCCACGCCCGGGCTCGACTTCGATCCCATTCATGGCCGCTCGTTCATTCGTCTTTCCTATGCGCGCTCGCCCGGGGAGATGCGCGAGGCAGTTGACCGGATCGCTCACTGGCTTAAATAGCCGCCAGTTTTCGACCACTTCCGGAGTTGATCTTGTCTGACCGATCTGTCCCGACCTCTGCCACGCCGCATTTTCCTCTCGCCGCATTGATGTGGCCGACCCGGCCGGGCGAAACCGTTGGCGCAGTGCGCGCCGTCGTGCTGATTGCGCTCGGCACCGCATTGATGGCGCTGTCAGCCAAGGTCAGCCTGCCGCTGCCCTATGTGCCCATGACGCTGCAGACGCTGGTGGTGCTGATGATCGGCGCTGCCTATGGCTGGCGCCTTGGCAGCGCAACCATGGTCGCCTACCTCGCCGAAGGCGCGCTTGGCGCGCCGGTATTCGCCGGGCCGGTGGGGGGAATTGCACCGCTGGTTGGCCCCACCGCGGGCTATCTGTTCGGCTTCATTGCGGCCGCCTTCGTGACCGGCTGGCTCGCCGAGCGCGGCTGGGATCGCAGTGTGGTGTTGCTGTTTGCGGCGATGGCTGTCGGCCATATCGTCATTCTGGCCGCCGGGTTCGGCTGGCTGGCGTTCGGCCTGGGGCTCGGCGTTGCGAAGGCCTGGCAGGTCGGCATCGTGCCGTTCGTTGCGGCCTCGCTGGTCAAGAACGCGCTAGGCGCGGCGTTGATGCCGGCGGCGCGCAAGCTGATCGATCGCCGGTAAAACGCGCAGGAGCGGGCGGTTCCGATTGACAGGGCCGGCCAAGTTGATCTTGGCTGGCCAGTGTTTTGAGGGGGAGTGAAACGATGACGACGACAACGATGGCGGGGGCGCCGGTCGCGCCGCCCGTCGCCAAGCCGTGGTACAAGGTTCTCTACGTCCAGGTGCTGATTGCCATCGTGCTCGGCGCCATCGTCGGCTGGCTCTGGCCGACGATCGCCACCAACGAATGGATCAAGGCGCTCGGCGACGGCTTCATCAAGCTGATCAAGATGGTGATCGCGCCGATCATCTTCTGCACCGTCGTCTCCGGCATCGCCCACATTCAGGACGCCAAGAAGGTCGGCCGCATCGGCGTCAAGGCGCTGGTCTATTTCGAGGTCGTCTCGACCTTCGCGCTGGTCATCGGTCTCCTCGTCGGCAATCTCGCCAGGCCGGGCGCGGGCTTCGGCAATGCGGCGGCAAACGAGGCGGCCGTTGCAAATTACGCCAAGCAGGCCGCCGGCCAGAGGTCCGTCGACTTCGTGCTGCACATCATTCCGGACACCGTGGTCGGCGCGTTCGCGCAAGGCGAGATCCTCCAGGTGCTGCTGTTCTCGGTGCTGTTCGGCTTCGCGATCATGAGCCTCGGCGAGCGCGGCCACACCATTCGCAGCTTCATCGATGATGCCGCCCACGCCGTGTTCGGCGTCATCTCCATCGTGATGCGCGCGGCGCCGATCGGCGCGTTCGGCGCGATGGCCTACACGATCGGAAAGTTCGGCACCGGCGCCATCCTCAATCTGGTCGGGCTGATCGCCACCTTCTACCTCACTGCGGCGCTGTTCGTTTTCGTCGTGCTCGGCATCATCGCGCGCCTGGCTGGGTTCTCGATCTTCAAGTTCCTGGCCTACATCAAGGACGAATTGCTGATCGTGCTCGGCACCTCGTCCTCGGAAAGCGCGCTGCCGTCCCTGATGGAGAAGCTGGAGCGGCTCGGCTGCTCCAAGTCGGTGGTCGGCCTCGTGGTGCCCACGGGGTACTCGTTCAACCTCGACGGCACCAACATCTACATGACGCTGGCGACGCTCTTCATCGCGCAGGCGCTCGGCTACGATCTCAGCTTCAGCCAGCAATTGACCATCCTGGTCGTGGCGATGCTGACCTCGAAGGGCGCCTCCGGCATCACCGGAGCGGGCTTCATCACGCTGGCGGCGACGCTGGCCGTGGTCGACCCGCGCCTCGTGCCGGGCATGGCGATCGTGCTCGGCATCGACAAGTTCATGAGCGAGTGCCGCGCGTTGACCAATCTGTGCGGCAACGGCGTCGCCTGCGTGATCGTCGCCTGGTGGGAGGGTGAGCTCGACCGCGACAAGCTCAACGCCAACCTCTCCAAGCAGATCGATCCGACCGACATGGAGACGGCGATCACGACGGACTGATCTGGATGGGGCGGCGCGAGCTGCGCCGTCAGACCTTGAAGTAATGGGGCTGGTCGAGATCCTCGATCAGCCTTATTTCTTTGGGCGCCCAGCCGAGCGCAGCACGCGTCTTCGCGCTCGAGGTAGGAACATCGACGCCAGCGAACCGCGCGAACCAGCCGAAATGAGCCTCGGCTTCGCCGGCGGATTTCGAAACCACGGGCACGCCGAGCCTCTTGCCGATCACCGCCGCAATCATCTTGAACGGCACGCCTTCCTCGGCAATGGCGTGATAGCGGCGAGCGGATGCGCCTTGCTCGAGCGCGAGGCGATAGACGCGTGCGGCATCGAGGCGATGGGCGGCCGGCCAGCGGTTCATGCCGTCGCCGATATAGGCTGCAGCTCCTTTCTCGCGGGCGATCGCAATCAGGCGCGGGACAAAGCCGTGGTCGCCCTCGCCATGGGTCGTCGGCGGCAGCCTCACGATGCCGGCGCGGACGCCGCGGTCAGCGAGCTCTTCGGCGGTCGCTTCCGACACGCGCGGAAAGTGGCGGGCCGCCGCATCGTCCTCGGTGGCGAGCCGTCCCGGCGCGAGCAGCGCGACGCCCGAGGTGACGATCAACGGACGTTCGGAGCCTTTCAGCTCGTCGCCGAGCGCGAGGATCGCGCGGCGGTCGAGCTCGCAATTCTCAGTGAATTTCGAGAAGTCGTGGTTGAAGGCGAGGTGAAGCACGCCGTCGGCGGCGGCCGCGCCGCTGCGTAAGGAGGCGTGATCCTCCAGCGAGCCGCGATGGACCTCGGCGCCCATCGCGGTGAGGCCCGCGGCAGCCGCATCGGTCCGGGCAAGGCCGGCGACGCGGTGGCCGGCGGCGATCAGGTCGGCAACGACGGCGGAGCCGACGAAGCCGGTGGCGCCGGTGACGAATACACGCATGAGCAATCTCCAGGAATTGGCGGGGAGGGGTTGGTGGAGACGACCATCCGCGTTACAGATATCCGGGTAAAGTAGTGAGTTTATCAGGGTATAATAGCTAACAGCATGAGCGAGACCGTCACCGCCGAGAACCTGCTCGGGGCCTATCTCCGGGATCGCCGCACCAGGCTCGATGCCGCCGCGTTTGGCTTTGCCGGCAGCCGCAGGCGCACGCCCGGCTTGCGCCGCGAGGAGGTGGCGCAGCGCGCCAATATCAGTCCGACCTGGTACACCTGGCTGGAGCAGGGCCGCGGCGGGGCGCCGTCGGCCGACGTGCTCGACCGCATCGCCCGCGCGTTGATGCTGACCGATGTCGAGCGCGAGCATTTGTTCCTGATCGGCCTCGGCCGCCCGCCCGAGGTGCGCTACCAGGCCACCGAAGGCGTCTCGCCGCGGCTGCAGCGCGTGCTCGACGCGCTCGCATTCAGCCCGGCGCTGGTGCGGACCGCGACCTGGGACGTCGTCGCCTGGAATCGTGCCGCAACCGCCGTGCTGACGGACTACGGCGCGATCCCGCCGGGACAGCGCAACATCCTGCGCTTCATCTTCTGCGATCCGCGCGTCCGCGCCGCGCAATATGATTGGGACAGCGTGGCGCGCTTCGTGGTGGCGGCGTTCCGGGCGGATGCGGCGCGCGCGGGCGCGGTCTCGCATGTCGCCGACTTCGTCGATGAGCTCTGCCGCACCAGTCCGGAATTCGCAGCGCTCTGGCGCGACAACGACGTGCGCCATCATGGCGACGGCACCAAGCGGCTGCGCCATCCCGTTCACGGCATGATGTCGTTCGAATATTCGAGCTTCAACGTCGAGGGTCGCTCCGATCTCAGCATGATCGTCTACAACCCCGCGACGCCCGAAGACGCCGAGCGCATCAGAAAGCTGCTGGCCGCGCGAACAGGTTGACGGAATTCGGCAGCTTGCCCGAAAGGCCTAAAAGCGCCCCGGCCGATACGGCGTCGGATCGATCGCAGGCGTCTCGCCGCTCATCATCTCCGCGAGCAGGCGCCCCGTCGCCGGTCCCAGCGTAAAGCCCTGGTGACCATGGCCGAAATTCATCCAGAGGCCGGGATGACGCGGAGCTTGCCCGAGCACCGGCAGCATGTCGGGCGTGCAGGGACGGGTGCCGAACCACGGATCCGGCTCGACGCGCTTGCCGAGGTCGATCAGCTCGCGTGCGGATGCTTCCGCGCTGGCGAGCTGCACGGGCGTCGCGAGCGCGTCGGGGCTTGTCAGCTCGGCTCCCGTGGTGATGCGAATGCCCTTGGCCATCGGCCCCATGGCATAGCCGCCGGCCTTGTCGATCAGCGGCAGGTCGAGCGAAGCGCCGCCGCTGTAATGCATGTGGTAGCCGCGCTTGCGCACCAGGGGAATGCGATAGCCGAATTTGTGGAGGAGATCGGGCGACCAGGGCCCGAGGGTCACGACGGCGTGGGCGGCATCGAGGCGCCCCTGGTCCGTATCGACCGACCAGCCGGTCGCGGTCTGCTGCAGCGACTGCGCATCGCCGAGCACAATGGTGCCGCCGCGTCGCTCGAACAGCTCTGCATAGGCGGTGACCAGTGCGCCGGGATCGGACACGGTCCAGGTGTCGAGCCAATGGATCGCGCCGGGAAGATCGTCGCGCAGGACCGGCTCGGCCCTCGCAAGCTCCTTGCCGGAGAGCACGCGAAAATTCACGCCGAACTCGCGCTGGTCTTCCTCCGCCGTCTTGATCGCCAGATCGAACGAAGCGGCATCGCGATGCAGCATGCGATAGCCGGCGCGGCGGATGAGATTGTCGGCATGGGCTTCGCGAATGAGGATGTCGTGCTCGCTCGTCGCGTAGGCGATCAGCCGCGCCCATGCGTCGACCGCCTCGCGATGGCGCTTCGGCGCCGAATGCCACCAGTAGCGGAGCAGGGGCTCGATATGGAGGTGAAGTGACGACAGGCTGTAGCGCACATCGTTGGTGCGGCCGGTCGCGATCTTCAGGAGGGTCGCAAGGTCGCGCGGCATCGGATAGGGGCGGACCGCTTCCGCCTGGATCATCCCGGCGTTGCCGTAGCTGGTCTCGCGGCCCGGCTCCCTGCGGTCGACGAGCCTGACGGTCCAGCCGCGCTGCTGGAGGTGCAGCGCCGCGCTCACGCCGATCATGCCGCCGCCGAGAACGATTGCGCTTTGCATTGAAACTGACCTCGCCAAATCAAAAAACGCCCGGCTTGACCCGGGCGTTTTCTCTTGAGTGTTCGGCTTTATTCACCGCCGCCGAAGCGGCGCGACCACCAGCCGGCGCGGCGTGGGGCCGCCGGCGTTTCGCTTGCCGGTTCCGGCGCGGGTTCAGCTGCCGGCGGGGCGGCCGGCTCAGTCGCCTGCGCAACCGGCGCTGCCGGCTCGCTCGGGCTGCTCGACAGGAAGCTCACTTTTTCCCGGACCGTGGAGCGGCGCCGCGCGGCCTTGTCGTCGGCGGGCTCTTCCTCCGCGGCAATTGGCTCGGGCTGGGCCGGCGCCGCCTCGGTCTGCACCTCGGCGCGCGGCTCGGGCTGCGAGAGTTGTGGCTCGGCGGTGTGCTCGGCCTGCGCGATCGAGGGCGCAGGCTCGCCGCTGAAGCCGTCGAAATCGGCGACGGCGTCGGACGCTTCCGACGGCTGACTGGCACCGAGTTCGTCGCCGATCGAGCCGGCAAGACCTTCCTCGCCGCTGCCACGCCGACGGCGTCCGCCACGGCGACCACGCCGGCGGCGGCGATCAGCGCTGCCCTGCTGCTCGCCGCGGGCTGCCTGTTCCTCGCCTTCCTCGCCATCCTGCTCGGACTCGGCATCCTCCTCGCCTTCGCCGGCAGCAACCGCCGCCTCGGGAAGGGTCGGCGCGGTATCCTCGCGAAGCTCGCCATCGCGCGGGCCGCCGCGACCGCGACGACGCCGGCGGCGCTTGCGGCGCTGGCCGTCCTGCTCGGAAGCGGCATCGCCTGCGGTCTGCTCCTCGGCGAGACCTTCGGTCTCGTCGGTCTCGACCTCGGATTCGGTTTCCGGATCGAACTCCTCGTCGTCATAAGCTTCTTCGGCCAGCGGCGGAGGGCTTGCGGCCGCCTGCGCCGCCAGCAGAGCCTTGGCGGCTTCCAGCGTATGCACCTGCTCGCCGCGGTCGATGAGATAGGCCTGCGGCCCGCTGACGCTTGCGTCGGCGATGACCGACAGCGTCACCTTGAAGCCGTTCTCGAGGTCGCGCAGATGGCCGCGCTTGTGGTTCAGCACATAGAGCGCGACGTCGGTACGGGTGCGGACCACGAGATTGTGGGTCGCGCCCTTCATCAGGATCTCTTCGAGGCCGCGCAGCAGCTGGAGCGCCACCGAAGACACCGAACGGACATGGCCGGTGCCGCCGCAATGCGGGCACGGATCGGTCGAGCTCTCGAGCACGCTGGCGCGGATGCGCTGGCGCGACATCTCGAGCAGGCCGAAATGCGAGATGCGGCCGACCTGGATGCGCGCCCGATCCTGCCGCAGGCAATCGGACAGCTTGCGCTCGACCGCACGGTTGTTGCGCTTCTCGTCCATGTCGATGAAGTCGATGACGATCAGGCCGGCGAGGTCGCGCAAGCGGAGCTGGCGGGCGACCTCTTCGGCCGCCTCCAGATTGGTCTTGAGCGCGGTGTCCTCGATATGGTGCTCGCGGGTCGATCGTCCCGAGTTGACGTCGATCGAGACCAGCGCCTCGGTCTGGTTGATCACGATGTAGCCGCCCGAGCGCAGTTGCACCGTCGGCGAGAACATCGCATCCAGCTGGCTCTCGACGCCCATGCGCGAGAACAGCGGCTGACCGTCGCGATATTGCTTCACCGCGCTGACATTGGCGGGCATCAGCATCTTCATGAAGTCGCGGGCTTCGCGGTAACCGGCTTCACCGGCAACCGAGATCTCGTCGATCTCCTTGTTGTAGAGGTCGCGCAGCGAGCGCTTGATCAGCGAGCCTTCCTCGTAGACGAGGGTCGGGGCCTGCGACTTCAGCGTCAGGTCGCGCACCGTCTCCCACATCCGGATCAGATATTCGAAGTCGCGCTTGATCTCGGGCTTGGTGCGGGCGGCGCCGGCGGTGCGCAGGATGATGCCCATGCCCTCGGGCACGTCGAGATCCTGCACCACTTCCTTCAGGCGCGAGCGGTCCTGAGCGCTGGTGATCTTGCGGCTGATGCCGCCACCGCGTGCGGTGTTCGGCATCAACACGGCATAGCGGCCGGCGAGCGAGAGGTAGGTGGTCAGCGCCGCGCCCTTGTTGCCGCGCTCTTCCTTGACGACCTGCACCAGCATCACCTGACGGCGCTTGATGACTTCCTGGATCTTGTACTGGCGGCGCGGGCGGAAGGTGCGCTCCGGCACTTCCTCCAGCACGTCGTCGCCGCCGACGGATTCAACGACTTCCTCTTCGGCTTCCTCGCCGTCCTCGTCGTCGTCCTCGTCGTCTTCGCCGGTTGTTTCCGCAGCCTCGGCTTGCTGCGCCTCGGCGCTCTCGCCCGCCGCGTACACGGCATCGGCCGGCTCAGCGGCGGAGGTCACGGCCTCAGCCAGAGCTTCCGCATGCGCTTCGGGGGTGGCGGTCTCCTGCAGCTCGGCAGCGACCACGGGCTCGGCGCCAATGGTTGCGACGGGCGCGGGCGTCTCGTCGGCGTGATCGTGGTCGTGATGATCATGCTCGCCATCGTGACCATGGTCATGATCGTGAGCGTGATGGTGCCCGTACTCATGGGCATGATGATCGTCATGATCATGGTCGCCATGATCATGATCGTGGTGATCGTGAGCTTCGTGCTCGCCGTGATGCTCCGCATCGGCGTGCAGATGCTCGCCTTCGTGCAGTGCACCCTCGGCGTGCTCCGACAGCGCCGCGCCTTCGATCGGCTGGGCCGCGGGATCTGCGCCTTCGACGATGTCGCTGCGCACGCGCTCGCCATGACTGCGGCGGCGGGAATTGCGATGGCGCGAGCGGCGGCGGCCGTGGGAGCGGTTCTCGCTCTCTTCCTCGGCCTCGCGATGGGCCTGTTCCTCGGCCTCGATCAGCGCCTGCCGGTCGGCGACCGGGATCTGGTAGTAGTCGGGATGGATTTCGCTGAAGGCGAGGAAGCCATGGCGGTTGCCGCCATATTCGACGAAGGCGGCCTGGAGCGAAGGTTCGACCCTTGTGACCTTGGCGAGGTAGATATTCCCGCGCAGTTGCTTGCGTTGCGCGGTCTCGAAATCAAACTCTTCGACGCGATTGCCGCGGACCACAACGACCCGGGTCTCTTCCGGGTGGGTGGCATCGATCAACATCTTGTTGGGCATGTCTTAACTCTTGGCGGCGGCGGGCGCGATTCACCGTGGGCGCGAGTTGCGCTGCCGGGTGACGCGACGGTCCACCTGATTCGGGGGTGAGGGGAAGGCCGAAACGCCGTCTCTCGCGCCTTGCCGAACCGGAAGCTTCAGGATCAAGGCGGCGCGCGGGATTTTCACTCCGCAGCGTCGCGAATGATCCTTCAGAATTCGTCGGCACAGTCTGGCGCATCAAGCGTCGGCCCGTATGAAACACTGGGCGGCGAGGCCGCCCTTCAATCAGTTGCTGCTGGCCAAGCATGGCGCGAGCGCGCTCGCCTTGGGGATCACGAACCGCTCCCTTGGGATCAAGGGACCGGGTAATGGGTTACGTCGCTGTCAGAACTGTCCCGGTAACGCGAGAGGTAACCCAGGACCGTCCGCCGCCGGCGCTTGACCCGCTCCACCTCGCTGCCGCGCACCGCGCTGGTCTTAGAGGGAAACGGAAAACGCTGGAATTCCCAAACCTTGAGAGTTCCGGCGCTGCACCGGGAGGCTGAATGCGACACAACCGGAAATATCGGCCGTCAGCATTCCGTACATACGAGGAATGAGCCATCGGTGCAAGGGAGCGTCGCACGGCGGTCACAGTCAGCGAGTTTCGCGTTTCTGTCATTAAGGATCGATTAACCCTGTGGTTCTATTGCGTTAAAAGGGCTGCTCGGAGGCACGGAATCGGTGGCGAGCCGCACAAATCAACGGGTTTTGCTGGGATGCGCGCTTCTGTGCGCCGCGGCGTTGCCGTGTGCCGATTCCTCGCGCCTGAGCGCCGCGGAAAGCCAGCCGCAACCCACTGTCGCGGTAGCGAATTTTCCAGTCGCCTCGGCCGCCCGGCTGGCCGGCGATGGCAAGCAGACTCGCTTCATTCTCGACATCGACCAGACCGTTACCTTCCGTGCGGTCACGCTTGCGGACCCGTACCGGGTCGTCGTTGACGTCCCGCAGGTCAATTTTCAGCTGCCCGCGGGCACGGGGGCTGGGGGGCGCGGCCTGGTGAAGGCCTTCCGCTACGGGCTCGTCATGCCCGGCGGCTCGCGAATCGTGTTCGACCTGACCGGACCGGCCAAGATCGCCAATTCCTATGTGCTGGAGGCGGCCAACGGCCAGCCGGCCCGGCTCGTGCTGGAGCTGGAGGAGGTCGACCGGACCGCCTTCGTCCAGTCGCTCGCACCCGAAAATCGCCCCGAGCTGCGGCCCACGATCGCCGAGGCGCAGCCCGCAACGGCTCCCGCGACGACGGCGCCGGACACGGCGCAGCAGAAGGCCGATGGCCGCCCGGTGGTCGTGATCGATCCCGGTCATGGCGGCATCGACAACGGCACGCAGTCGAGCGGAGAGAGCGAGAAGAACCTGGTGCTGGCCTTTGGACTGGCGCTCCGCGACAGGCTGGAGAAGGCCGGCAAATACCGTGTGGTCATGACGCGGAACGACGACACCTTCATTCCCCTCAATGACCGGACCAAGGTCGCCCGGAATCTGAAGGCGGCCTTGTTCGTCTCCATTCATGCCGATGCGCTGCCCCGTACCGAGGGCGATGCGCAGGGCGCGACCATCTATACGCTGTCCGACAAGGCGTCCGACGCCGAGGCCCAGCGGCTGGCGGATGCCGAAAACCGGGCGGACGCGATCGCCGGCTTCAACCTCGCGGAGGAGCCGACCGACGTCGCCGACATCCTGATCGACCTCACCCAGCGGGAAACCCGCACCTTTTCAAACCGTTTCGCGCGTCTTCTGATGGGCGAGATGAAGTCGACGGTGCGGATGCACAAGCACCCCCTGAAGTCGGCGGGCTTCCGGGTCCTGAAAGCGCCTGACGTGCCCTCGGTGCTGGTCGAGATCGGTTATGTCTCCAACAAGGGCGACCTCGAGCACTTGGTCTCCGAAGGCTGGCGGTCCAAGGCCGTGGGCTCGATGGCGCAGGCCATCGACGGGTTCTTGACCAAGCGGATGGCCACGGCGGGATCGTCGAATTGACGACCCGGGGATCGTCGAATTGACGACCCGGGGATCGTCGAATTGAAAGGGTTTTTCCGTCCCGCCGCAAAAGCCCTAGTTTGGCCACAGCGGGCGCTTTATAAAAACGCCGCAGGGGGTTCCGGAATCGGAGAGAATCCCGCTCGGCAAGCGTCTGAAGTCCGGCACTGATGGTATTGCGTAAGCCGGTGAATTGGTGACGTGAAGGTTGGCCCCTGTTTGGGTGCCAAGGGGCTGATACTGAGCTGATCCAGAGATTGAACGGATAAACACATAATGCGCTTGCTGGTGCGGTTCATGGGCTTCCTGTTCGCCGCGGGAACGGTGGTGTTCCTTGTCGGTGTCGGGGCCGTGGCAGGCCTGATCTGGCATTTCTCCAAGGACTTGCCGGACTACTCTCAGCTTCAGGATTACGAGCCGCCGGTGATGACCCGCGTGCACGCGGTCGACGGCTCGCTGCTCGGCGAGTACGCCAAGGAGCGGCGGCTGTATCTGCCGATCCAGGCGGTGCCGAAGCTCGTGATCAACGCGTTCCTCGCGGCCGAGGACAAGAATTTCTACGAGCATGGCGGCATCGACTACACCGGCATGGCGCGCGCGGGCGTGGTCTACATCCAGAATTACGGCTCGAACCGGCGTCCGCAGGGTGCCTCCACCATCACCCAGCAGGTCGCCAAGAACTTCCTTTTGACCAATGAGGTCTCCTTCGCCCGCAAGATCAAGGAAGCCTTGCTCGCGATGCGGATCGAGAAGACCTACTCGAAGGACAAGATCCTCGAGCTGTATCTGAACGAAATCTATCTGGGCCTCGGCGCCTACGGCATCGCGGCCGCTTCGCTGGTCTATTTCGACAAGTCGGTGAACGAGCTGACGGTGGCAGAAGCGTCCTATCTGGCCGCGCTGCCGAAGATGCCGGCGACGCTGCATCCGGTCCGCAACCGTGACCGCGCCATCGAGCGCCGCAACTACGTGATCGACCGTCTGGTGGAGAACGGCTGGATCAAGCAGGCGGACGCCGACAAGGCGCGCAAGGAGCCGCTGGCGGTCACCAACCGGTCCAACGGCGCCCACACCTTCGCCGGCGAATATTTTGCCGAGGAAGTCCGCCGCGACATCTTCGAGCGCTACGGCGAGAAGAAGCTGTATGAGGGCGGTCTCTCCGTCCGCACCACGCTCGATCCGAAGATCCAGGTCATGGCGCGCAAGGCCATGGTCTCGGGCCTCGTGAACTATGACGAGCAGCAGGGCTATCGCGGCGCCATGAGCAAGCTCGATACGTCGGGCGACTGGGGCGTGAAGCTCGCCGAGATCAAATCGCTCTCCGACATCTCGCCATGGCGCATGGCGGTGGTGCTGGAGACCAGCGACCAGTCGGCCCGCATCGGCTTCCAGCCGAGCCGCGAGCTTGGCGGCGCCGTGAGCAAGCAGCGCGAGACCGGCATCGTCACGGTTGACGGCGTGCGCTGGGCGCGGGCCGTGCAGGGCGGAACCAAAGGCAAGACGCCGACGGCGGTGTCGCAGGTGCTGCAGCCCGGCGACGTCATCTATGCCGATCCGCTTTATAAGGACGGCCAGCCTGTCGAGGGCCAGTACCGGCTGCGCCAGATCCCCGAAGTGTCCGGTGCGATGGTGGCGATGGATCCCTGGACAGGCCGCGTGCTCGCGATGGTCGGCGGCTTCTCATTTGACCAGAGCCAGTTCAACCGCGCCACGCAGGCCTATCGGCAGCCGGGCTCGTCGTTCAAGCCGATCGTCTATTCGGCGGCGCTCGACAATGGCTATACGCCCTCGACGGTCGTGCTCGACGCCCCCATCGAAATCGACCAGGGGCAGGGCGCCGGCGTGTGGCGGCCGGAAAACTTCTCCTCGGGCAAGTTCCAGGGACCGGTGACGCTGCGCAACGCGCTGCGGCAGTCGCTCAACACCGTGACGGTGCGGCTGGCGCAGGATATCGGCATGCCCCTGATCGGCGAATATGCCCGCCGCTTCGGTGTCTATGACGAGCTGCCGAACTATCTGTCCTACGCGCTGGGCGCCGGCGAGACGACGGCGATGCGCATGGTCACGGCCTACTCGATGCTCGCCAATGGCGGCCGCCGCGTGAAGCCGACGCTGATCGATCGCATCCAGGACCGCTACGGCCACACCATCTTCAAGCACGACCAGCGCGAATGCCGCGGCTGCGACGCGCCGGGCGGCTGGAAGAACCAGACCGAGCCGCAGCTGATCGATCGCCGCGAGCAGGTGCTGGATTCCATGACCGCCTATCAGATCACCGAGCTGATGGAGGGCGTGGTGCAGGCCGGTACCGCGACCGTGGTCAAGGAGGTCGGCAAGCCGATCGCCGGCAAGACCGGCACCACCAACGAGGCCAAGGACGCCTGGTTCGTCGGCTTCTCGCCGGACGTCGCCGTCGCCATCTATATGGGCTACGACAAGCCGCGTGCGCTCGGTAAGGGCAACGCCGCGACCGGCGGCCATCTGGCAGCGCCGATCGCGCGCGATTTCCTCAAGCTTGCGCTCGCCGACAAGCCCGCCGTTCCGTTCAAGGTGCCGGCCGGCATCAAGCTGGTCCGCGTCGTCGCCAAGACCGGCATGCGCGCAGGTCCCGGCGAGACCGGCGGAACCATCCTCGAAGCCTTCAAGCCGGGCACGGCGCCGCCGGACAACTACTCCGTCATCGGCGTGGCCGACGCCGACGGGCGCGGCGGCGGCATGCCGGCATCGCAACAGCAGCAGCCGGATTCCGGCTTCTTCATGCGGCCGGGCACCGGCGGGCTGTACTAAGGCTTAGGACAAGACGGTCGTTTGTCGCAGCGGCGGTTGCGCTTTGCAGCCGCCGCCGCTACATCCCCATCTCGAATTGCACGCGGAACAATTCCGCGAGACCAGAGAACGACATGCGCGCCGAAATCGAACGGTTGGTAGAAGAGATCAAGCAGTCAGTCGGGCTGCTGAGGAGGCATCTTTGACGTCGAGAAATCGACGGCGCGCCTCGCTGAGCTGAACAAGCTCGCAGAAGATCCCAATCTCTGGAACGATCCCCAGAAAGCCCAGAAGCTGATGCAGGAGCGGACCTCGCTTGAGGATTCGCTCTCTGGCATCGGCAAGGTCGAGCAGGAGCTCGAAGACGACATCGGCATGATCGAGCTCGGCGAGGCCGAGGGCGATGCCGGCGTCGTCGCCGAAGCCGAAGCCGCGCTGAAGAACCTGAAGAAGGAAGTCGCGCGGCGCGAGCTCGAGGCGCTGCTGTCGGGCGAGGCCGATCGCTTCGACTCCTATCTCGAAGTCCATGCCGGCGCCGGCGGCACCGAGAGCCAGGATTGGGCGCAGATGCTCTTGCGCATGTACACGCGCTGGGCCGAAACCCACGGCTTCAAGGTCGAATTCCTCGAAGAGTCCGAGGGCGAAGAGGCCGGCATCAAGTCCGCCACGATTCAGGTCTCAGGTCATAACGCCTATGGCTGGCTGAAAACCGAAGCTGGCGTGCACCGCCTCGTCCGCATCTCGCCGTTCGATTCCAACGCGCGGCGGCACACCTCGTTCTCGAGCGTGCAGGTGTTTCCGGTCATCGACGACAGCATCAAGATCGACATCAAGGAAGCTGACGTCCGCGTCGACACCATGCGCTCGGGCGGCGCCGGCGGCCAGCACGTCAACAAGACCGAATCCGCGGTGCGGCTGACGCACATTCCGACCGGTGTCGCGGTGGTCTGCCAAGCCGGCCGCTCGCAGCACAAGAACCGTGCCCAGGCCTGGGACATGCTGCGCGCGCGCCTGTATGAAATCGAGCTGAAGAAGCGCGAGGAGAAGGCCGCAGCCGACCAGGCCGCCAAGACCGACATCGGCTGGGGCCACCAGATCCGCTCCTACGTGCTGCAGCCCTACCAGATGGTGAAGGATCTGCGCACGGGCGTGCAGACCTCCGACACATCGGGCGTGCTCAACGGCGAGCTCGACGACTTCATGGCCGCGACCTTGGCACAGCGCGCCTTCGGCACCACTGGTGCCGACATCGAGGACGTGGATTAGCGATGACACGCGTCGCCTTCATCGGGCTTGGACGGATGGGCCATGGAATGGCCGGCCGTTATCTCGATGCCGGCTTCACGGTGACGCTGTGGAATCGCAGCAAGGCCAAGGCTGAAGACCTGATCGCGCGCGGCGCGCTTTGGGCGACCTCGCCTGAGGACGCCGCGATCGATGCCGACGCGGTCGTGACCATGGTTGCCGATGACGAAGCCTCGCGCGCGGTCTGGCTCGGGCCGAAGGGCGCGGCCAAGACGGCGAAATCAGGCACCATCGCGATCGAATGCTCGACCGTCTCCTATGACCATGCCCGCGAGATGGGCCGCGAGCTGAACGCGCGCGGGCTCATCTATATCGACTGCCCCGTGACCGGATTGCCGGATGCTGCCGCGGGCGGAAAGCTGACGCTGCTGGTCGGCGCCGATGCCGCCGACCTCGAGCGCGCGCGGCCGTATCTGACGCCGATCGGCTCGACCATCCGCCATTTCGGCGCGGTCGGCGCTGGCACGGTCTACAAGCTCATCAACAATCTGATGGGCGCGATCCAGATCGCGGGCCTTGCCGAGGGCCTCGCGATCGCCGAGCAGGCCGGGCTCGACATGAACCTCGTGCTGGACTCGATCCAGGCGGGCGTGGCCGCAAGCCCGCAGGTGCAGCGCCACTCCAAGCGCATGGTGGCCCGCGACTTCACCGGCGCGACCTTCACCGCAGCGCTGCGGCACAAGGATGCCGCCTATGCGGTGAAGCTCGCCGAGAGCCTGCTGGCCGACAAGCCGCTGGTCTCGCGCGCCGCGGTCGAGTCCTATGCGCAGGCGAAGGCGGCGATGCCGGATGATGATGAAGGCAGGATGATCGAGCTGGTGTCGCGGCCGAAGAAGCCGTCCTAGCCGGTCGCATCACGTTTGGAAGCGACAGGTCGGAGCGGCTGTCATTTCAGAAGTTGAACGAGGAATGGAACGCGGAGCCGAATGCTCCGTGGCCGCGGGCGACTGCATCAGAACATGAAATCCTTCTCCGATTCTTGCTGAACCCTTTGCTCTTCAAATCCTTTGCGGATGAAGATGAAGGCGTCCTTCGTTTCGAGAATTGCATCCGATATCGCCTCGAAGCCACCAACGATGAGGGGTGGTATCGCGGGCAATGCCGTTACAGCATGTTGGCGCCAGGTTGGGGCGAGTTCTACGAGATCGTAGGTCCTGATCCCCATTTGCTGGACCCGATAGATTGGAAGATTGTGGATGGAGTTTCGACTTCGTCGCGTCCCTTCCTGTTTTACTTTCGTGACGAGACGTTTGAGTGCATCGCCGACGATTGGGCCTTCGAACCTGTTCCGGAAAATGCGCTGATCCACAAGTTGCGCGCCGGCCCGAGCTGAGCAGTCTTCCATGTGATCGGAAATCGGGTGGAGCTATCCGTCAGCTTGGAGTAGTCGGGCGCCGAGGTGACACCCATGCCCCCAACCGACAACCGGATCGACACGCGAGACTGGTCGCTGCTCGCCGTGCTCTCCGTCCTCTGGGGCGGCTCGTTCTTCTTCAACGGAGCGGCTCTGCGGGAATTGCCGCCGCTGACGCTGGTGTTTTTGCGGGTCGCGCTCGGGGCGGCCATTCTGCTGCCGCTGCTACGCAGGCAGGGGATCGGCTTTCCCAAGCGCATGATAGGTTGGAAGCCTTTCGTTACGATCGGGCTGTTCAACAATGTCATTCCATTTTCGCTGATCGTGGCCGGGCAGACTTTCATCCCGAGCGGACTGGCGTCGATCCTGAATGCGACGACGCCGCTGTTCACGGTGCTCGTGATGGCGGCGGCGGGCGAAGAGGCCTTGGCGATGCGGCGCGTGGCCGGTGTGGGGCTCGGCCTTGCCGGCGTCATCATCCTGCGCGGATGGGGCCTCGAGACGAGGCCGGGGCAGGGGCTCGGCATCCTGCTCTGCCTCGGCGGCGCCCTCAGCTATGGTTTCGCCGCACTGGCGGCGCGGCGATTGCTCAAGGACTCTCCGCCGCTCGGCACGGCGACGTTTCAGCTGATGGCGTCGACGGTGATGATGGCGATCGTCGCCGGCGTGGTGGAGCAGCCTTGGCGTCTTCCGGTGCCGGGCCTCACGACCTGGCTCGCGGTGCTTGGCCTCGCGGGCTTATCGACGGCGCTCGCCTACATCGTCTTCTTTCAGATCATACGGCGCTCCGGTGCGAGCAATGTCATGCTGGTGACGCTGCTCATTCCCGTCACCGCCATCCTGCTGGGATGGCTGGTGCTGGGTGAGCCGATCTCGATGCGCGAAATCGCGGGCGCCATCGTCATCGGCAGCGCGTTGCTGGTGATCGACGGGCGCGTTTTGAATCTGTTGCGGCGCGTTACGTAAGTTCCGGCTTCGTCGTTTCACCGCGCGGAAAATCGCAGCGCTTGCCAGCCGCGAGCGGCCTTGCGACACTCCCCCACAAAACAAGACTACAAAACAGGGGAGAGAACGATGCCGGGTCGTCGCGAAAGCCTTGCTGCCCTCGCCATGCTTGCTGCCGGAGTACTGGTCACGACACCGGTCTCGGCGCAGAAAAAATACGACCCCGGCGCCACCGACACCGACATCAAGATCGGCAACATCATGCCCTATAGCGGGCCGGCCTCGTCCTATGGCGTGATCGGCAAGACTGAAGCCGCCTTCTTTAGGATGATCAACGATCAGGGCGGCATCAACGGCCGCAAGATCAATTTCATCAGCTATGACGACGCCTATTCGCCGCCGAAGGCGATCGAACAGGCGCGCAAGCTGGTCGAGAGCGACGAGGTGCTGCTGATCTTCCAGCCGCTCGGCACGCCCTCGAATTCCGCGATCATGAAATACATGAACGCCAAGAAGGTGCCGCAGCTCTTCGTCGCCTCCGGCGGCACCAAGTTCGGCGACCCCAGGAATTTCCCGTGGACCATGGGCTTCCAGCCGAACTATCAGAGCGAGGGACGCATCTACGCGAAATATATTCGTGACAAGTTTCCGAACAGCAAGATCGCCGTGCTCTGGCAAAATGACGACGCCGGCAAGGACCAGTTCAAGGGCTTGAAGGATGGACTCGGCGACAAGGCGAACATGATCATCGCCGACAAATCCTATGAGGTCAGCGATCCCTCGATCGACTCCCAGATAGTCGCCTTGCACGATTCCGGCGCCGACATCTTCTTCTCGTGGGCCGCGCCGAAGGGCTCGGCGCAGGCGATCCGGAAGGTCGGCGAACTCGGCTGGAAGCCGAAATTCTTCCTCGCCAACACGGCCACATCCATCGCGTCGGTGCTGAAGCCTGCCGGGCTCGACTATGCCAAGGACATCATCTCGACCGCGTATCTGAAGGACCCGACCGATCCGACCTGGGACAAGGATCCGGCCGTGGTGAAGTGGCGCGAATTCATGGACAAATATTACCCCGATGGCGACAAGACCAATGCCAACAACCTCTATGGCTATGTGCAGGCCGAGGCGATGGCGCAGGTGCTGAAGCAGTGCGGCGACAACCTCACCCGTGAGAACGCGATGAAGCAGGCCACCAGCCTGAAGAATTTTCACACCGACCTGATGCTGCCCGGCATCATGGTCAACACCTCAGCCGACGACTACTTCCCGATCGAGCAGATGCAGCTGATGCGCTTCAACGGGCAGGCCTGGGAGCTGTTCGGCGACGTCATCACCGGCGAGGTCGGCCACGAGCGCAGCCAGTGATCATGCGCAGTCGCCTTTTGTCGCGGGCTTAGCCAGCGCTGAGACGCACGCCGGCGCGCAGGAACTTCTGCGGATCGACCGCTTCGCCCTCGATCCGGGTTTCGTAATGCAGATGCGGACCGGTGGAGCGACCGGTCGAGCCGACCAGACCTACGACCTGGCCGATCTTCACGATCTCGCCGACCCTGACGTTGATCTCGGAGAGATGGCCGTAGCGGGTCGAAAGGCCGTTGCCGTGGTCAACCTCGATCATGCGACCGTAGCCGCCGGACCAGCCGGCGGAGACCACCTTGCCGTTGGCGGTGACGCGGACCGGATCGCCGGTGGCGGCGCGGAAATCGAGCCCGGTATGCATCGCGGGCCGGCCGAGGAAGGGATCGCTGCGGACGCCGAAGCCGGAGGTGAATTCGACCTCGCCGATGACGGGCTTGCGATAGGGCACCAGCGCCAGCGTCCGGTTGAGACGGTCCATCTCGGCGCGCGTGGTGTTGATGCGAGAGAGCTGTTTCTCAAACGGTCCGGCATTGGCCGTCAGTTTGACCGGTACGAACGGCCCGCCCATCGCGGTGCGCGGCACGGCGGATTCGAGATTGGCGAGATTCAGGCCGAGATCACTGACCACGCCGCGCATCCGGCGCATGCGTGAATCCATGCCTTCTTCGACGGCGCTGAGCGCCGCCATCTGGCGCCGCTCGACCTGATCGAGCGAGGTCGTGAGCCGGACCAGAACGTTGTCAAAACCCTGGTTCTTGGCGAACTGGCTGGTCGAGGGAGCTGCCACGGTCGGCGCGCGCGATTCGAGCCGCGCCTCACGGTCCGGCGGTGCCACGAAGATCACGGTGTCGCTGATCGGCGAGGGTTTTGGCGTGCTCTGGCTCGCCTCGCCGCGCTGCGGGGCCGCGCGGGGGATCGAGCCGGTCACGTCAGGCATGGCCCCAAGCGCCGTGGCCCGGGACTCCAGCGCCGTCTGGCGCTTCATGATCTGGTCGAGTTTCTGGTCGAACTGTTCCTGGTCGAGCAACTGGCGGCTGGTGGTGCGGTCGACCTTGGCGCGAAGCTCGGCGATGCGGTCCTCATAGGCGTATTGCATCTCGGCCTGGCGGGCGATCAGCCGGGTCAGGACGTCGTCACGGAACGCAAAATAGGTGGCGGTTGCCGCCGACCAGAGACCGAGCAGCACCACCGTGCCGACCACGATCCAGAACACCACGGGCCCGAAGCGAACCTGTTTGCCGGCATGGACGATGGTGTAGGCGTCGTCGGTGGCGGGAAGGGGAATCGCTGCGGCTGCCGCGAGGGCGGGACGGCGTTGGAAGGCCCGTCCGTGGTCGTGAGGATGATGTTGGGCGTACTGCGAGTATTGGGCAGAACTTTTCGACATCGGCACTCCCGCGCCGGTCGGATGAGTCCGTACGGCCTAATTGCCGCAGCAATCTGGGCCGGTCATGGTTAATTTTCCGGAAATGGGAACGCGCGAATTTAAAGGACTGGTTAAAGACTTCTTGCCGCTTCCAGCACCTCGTCGGCATGGCCGTCGACCCGGACATTGCGCCAGATCCTGGCCAGTTTGCCATCAGCTCCGACCAGTATCGTGGTGCGAAGAATCCCAAGGAAGCTCTTGCCATACATGGATTTTTCGCCCCACGCGCCATAGGCTTCCAGCATCTGGTGGGTCTCGTCCGAGATCAGGGGGATACCGAGCTTGTGCTTGTCGCGGAACTTCTCCTGGGCCTTTAACGGATCGGCGGAGATGCCGAGCACGGCGGTGCCGGCGGCCGCGAAGGCGCCGGCGAGGCGGGTGAAGTCGATCGCCTCGCGGGTGCAGCCCGGGGTGTCGGCGCGGGGGTAGAAGAACAGGACGAGCTTTCGGCCGGCATAGTCCGCCAATGTGACGACCTCGCCGCCGTCGCGGGGCAGGCGGAAGGCGGGGGCCTTCTGACCCTCTGCCAGGCCCGGCTTCGCCTTCGCGGGCGGGGGCGCCGATTTGGAGGAATTTAACTGTTTCGATGCGGCCCTATGTGATCCTGCTTTTGCTAAGGTCGCGGTTGATTTGCTCGCCGGTGTCCGCTGTGTCTTCGCGGGCTTTGTTGGGGTAGAGGCCCGCGTTTTCAGGGCCTTCTTTTTAGCCGTCGGACTGGCGGAGGGCGTTTTGGACGATTTCTTTCGGGATTTCTGGGACATACGCCTTCCTTTCGACGCTTTCGGCGGGTCAACCGAAACGGTATTGCAGCTCTCGTCCGGTGTGCCGGAATCGCGCCCTCGGCTGGGCAAGTCTGGCGGCGCCGGAGTATGGTTACAAGGAATTCCACGCACCACCCCACTGCTCGTTGAACGCGCTCCCGGGGCGAAATGACGAACAGCAGGAATATTCGAGGTATGGCGGCAATGCCGGCGCAGGGAGCTTCGCTTCCCGTCGACGGCTGCGGTCCCGGCGGCGCTCAATCCTATGACGGGCGCCTGTATCGAGAGGCAATGGCAAGGAATAAGTCGCCCCAGGATTACAATCGGGACTTCGATCGGCGCGGCATTCAGCAACAGCCGCAGGAATGGGACGACGCCGATTGGGATCCGGATCAGGAGGCGGCCGCGGGCCATCGCGCGCGCCGGCTGTTGTCGCGTTCCCATTCGGGCTTTCATCGCTTCGGTGACGGGTTTGGCGCGTTGCGCCGCTGGCTGGCCGCCGATCGCTGGCTGAAGCGCGTCGTCCTTGTCGTCGGGACTCTCGCCGTCATCTTCGTCGGCTGCTTCGGTGCTTTGTGGTGGCGGCTCGGTGCCGGCCCCATCAATCTCGACATCGCAACGCCATGGCTGGCGGCCGCGATCGAGGACAATATCGGTCACGGCAACACGGTTGAGATCGGAGGCACCCAGATCGAGCGTGCCGGCCGGGTCCGCATCGCCGTCCGTATCCGAGACATCATCGTCCGCGATCGCGATCACGCCATCGTTGCCAGCGCGCCCAAGGCGGAAGTGAAGCTATCGGGTGCGGGCCTCTTGATGGGGCATCTGCGCGCCGAGAGTCTCAATCTGGTCGACGCTGAGCTTGCGATCCGCATCGCGCCCGACGGCACCGTCACCGTGTCCGCCGGCGACACCGCAAAGCCGCTGGCAACCGGCGTCGCCTCGAAGAAGGACGCGGGCCTGCCGCCGACGTTCCCGCGCAATGGCGTGCCGCCGCCGCCATTCGCCACGGCGCCTGCGGGCCAGGATCCATCTCAAGCCGCCTCGCAAGGCCCGCCTCCGGCGACGGCACAAAGCGGCATCCTTCAGGGCCTCGACTGGCTCGACAGTCTGAGCATGACCGGCCTCGACGGCCAGAACCTCAACGAGATCGGTCTGAAGAACGGCAACCTGATCGTCGACGATCAGCAGCGCGGCAGCAAATGGTCGTTTGAGAACATCACGCTCAGCCTGCGCCGGCCGAGCCGCGGAGGCGTCACGCTCAGCCTGGGCGAAGAGGGCGCGCGCCCGTGGATGCTGCGCGCCACGATCGGGCCGGCCGAGAACGGCGTGCGCTCGGTCGACATCAAGGCCGACAAGGTCTCGACTTCCAACATCCTCCTGGCCCTGCGGGTCAAGGATCTCACCTACACGGCCGACCTGCCGCTGACGGGTGAGCTCAAGGGCGAGCTCGGCCGCGATGGTGTGCCGACCTTCTTCCGCGGCAAGATCGCGATCGGCGCGGGCAATATCATCGACACCGACACGCCGGACTATCCGATGGCGATCGACCAGGCCGAGATCAACGTCGAGTGGGACGCCAATCGGCGGGTGCTGGTCGCACCGTTCAAGATCCTGTCGGGCCCGAACCGCCTGACGCTTCTGGCCCATCTCGAGCCGCCCAACGGCACCGTCAATGACTGGCAGCTCGGCTTCAGCGGCGGTTCGATCCTGCTCGGCGGCATCGACAACGAGCCACCGCTCGTCTTCAACCGCATCGCGATCGGCTTCCGCTTCGACACCGACCACAAGCGTCTCTTGCTGACGCAGGCAGACGTCAGCAATGGCGAGATTGGCGTCGCCGGCACGGGTGCCATCGACTATTCCGGCGAGCCGCGGCTGACGCTGGGCTTTGCGGGAACGCCGATGTCGGCCTCCGCGCTGAAGCGGATGTGGCCGACGCTGGTCGTTCCCGAGTTGCGCGAGTGGGTGATCGAGCGGATCGAGCGCGGTACGCTCCAGCGCATCGAAATCGGCGTCAATTCGCCGACGAAGAACCTTCCGCGCAAGGGGCCGCCGATTCCCGACGACGGCCTCTCGGTCAACATCGTGGCGAGCGGCGTCGCGGTCCGTCCCGTGGACGGCATGCCTGTCGTGCACGATGCCGATCTGAAGGCGCGCGTGACCGGCCGCACCGCGACCGTGACCATCGGGCAGGGCATTGCCGATACGCCCGCCGGCCGCAAGGTCACGATTTCCGATTTCGTCTTCGAGGTGCCTGATATGGCGCCCAAGCCGTCGCCGTCGCGGACCAGGTTCCGCGTCGAGGGGCCTGTGCCGGCGGCAGCCGAGATGCTCTCGAATGATCGCCTGAGTGATCTGTCGTCGACCGTCGTCGATCCCAACACCAGCAAGGGGACTTTCACGGCGAACATCCAGCTCGGCCTCCCGGTCAAGGGCGAGCTGACCAAGGCGGACACGACCTACGCCGTCACCGCCGATCTCAACGGTTTTGCCGCCGACAAGCTGGTGATGAATCAGAAGCTGGAGGCCAACACACTCAAGATCGTTGCGAGCAACCAGGGCTACCAGGTCAAGGGCGACGTCAAGATCAACGGGCAGGCGGCCTCGCTCGACTATCGCAAGCCCGCCGAGGGCGACGCGGATGTCAGGTTGCAGGCGACGCTGGATGATGCGAGCCGCGCGCGCCTTGGATTCGATCTCAGCCCCGCCGTCAGCGGATCGTTGCCGATCAAGCTATCGGGCAAGATCGCGGGCGGTCCCGACCAGACGACGAGGCTCGGCGTCGAAGCCGACCTGACGTCGGTGAAGCTCGACAACATCCTGCCCGGCTGGGTCAAGCTGCCGGGCAAGTCCGGCAAGGCCAGCTTCAAGGTCGTGCCGACCGCGCAATCGACGCGCCTGGAGGACATCGTCATCGAAGGCGGCGGCGCCTCGATCAAGGGCTCGCTCGAGGTCGATGCGAACGGCGATCTCATGAACGCGAACTTCCCGGTCTATTCGCCGTCGGACGGCGACAAGGCGTCGCTGAAGGTGGAACGCAGCCAGGATGGCGTCGTCAAGGGCACCATGCGCGGCGACGTGTTCGATGGCCGCGGCTTCCTGAAATCGGCGATCTCAGGCAATTCCAAGGACGACAAGAACAACAAGATGAAGAACGTCGATTTCGACATCGACGTGAAGCTCGGTGCCGTCATGGGCTTCAACGGCGAGGCGATGCGCAGCATCGACGCCAAGATGTCGAAACGCAACGGCGCTATCAAGGCCTTCACGCTGAACGGCAGGATCGGCAAGGACACCCCGGTGGCCGCCGATCTGCGCGGCGGGCGTGCGCAGGGCAACCGCGAGGTGATCTACCTTCAGACCAACGATGCCGGCGCGTTGCTGCGGTTCACCGACACCTACACCAAGGCGGTCGGCGGCCAGATGGTGGTGGCGATGGAGCCGCCGACATCCGAGCCGAACACCTCGCGCGAGGGCCTCATCAACGTCCGCGACTTCACGGTGAAGGGCGAGGCGCAGCTCGAACGCGTTGCCGCCGGCGCGCCCAACGGCACCGGCAACGGCGTCTCCTTCAGTGCGCTCCGCGCCGAGTTCACCCGGCAGAACGGCGCGCTGACGGTCCGCGACGGCGTGGTCAAGGGTCCCATGATCGGCGCCACCATCGAGGGCTCGATCGACTATCCCGGCAACCAGGTCTGCATGAGCGGCACCTTCGTGCCGATGTATGGGTTGAACAACATGTTCGGACAGATTCCGGTACTCGGACTGTTCCTGGGGGGCGGCGATAAAGAGGGCCTGATCGGTGTGACCTATGAGGTCGTCGGTACGCCGGCGGCGCCCGTGATGCGCGTCAATCCGGTCTCGGCCATGGTGCCGGGCGTGTTCCGCAAGATCTTCGAGTTCAACACCGGCAAGCAGAACACGCCGTTCGAGGAATTCCCGTCGCAGTCCAACGACGGCTCGACCGGATCGACCCGCCAGCTATCGAGCGGATGTAGCCTGACGCGGCGGTAGAGACGGAACGGTCGTCACCGTCATGGCCGGGCTTGTCCCGGCCCATCTACGTTCTTTGTGCGGCGTGGCTAAACGCGAATGGCCGGGACAAGCCCGGCCATGACGAATGCGGAGGCTTAGGCGCCTGGAAACTTACGCCGCGCGCACGCCTGCGAGGAACGTCCCGACTTCGCCGGAGAGCTGCTCGGCCTGCTTGGAGAGGTTGCTGGCTGCGGCGAGCACCATGCCGGCGGCGTTGCCGGTCTCGTTCGCGGCGGTCGAGACGCCGCCGATATTGGTGGTGACTTCCTTGGTGGCTTCCGCGGTCTGCGAGACGCTGCGGGCGATCTCGGCGGTGGCGGCGCCTTGCTCCTCGATGGCGGCCCCGATCGAGGTGGCGATGCGGCTGACCTCCTCGATGGTGGCGGTGATGCCGCCGATGGCGTCCACGGCCTCCTTGGTCGCGCCCTGGATCTGGGCGATCTTGTCGCCGATCTCGCGGGTGGCTTCGGCAGTCTGGCTCGCCAGCGACTTCACCTCGGAAGCGACGACGGCAAAGCCGCGGCCGGCTTCGCCGGCGCGCGCGGCCTCGATGGTGGCATTGAGCGCGAGCAGGTTGGTCTGGGCGGCGATGCTGGAGATCAGCTCGGCGACATGCTCGATCTGCTGGGCGCCGTCCGAGAGCGCGCGCACGATGGTGTCGGTGCGGCGGGCGCTGTCCACGGCGCGTCCCGTGACTTCGGCGGACTGGGCGACCTGGCGGCTGATCTCGGTGATGGAGGAGGAGAGCTCCTCGGCGGCAGCCGCGACGGTCTGAACGCGCTGGCTGGCTTCGGTCGCGGCGGTGCCGACCACGGCGGCACGGCGGTTGGTGCCCTCGGCCGTAGACGACATCGATTTGGCGGTGGTCTCGAGCTCGCCGGAGCCGGAGGCCATCAGGCCGACGAGCTGACCGACGGAGGCATCGAAGCGATCGGCGAGGGCGATCAGGGCGTCGCGCTTCTCCTGCTCGCTGCGGGTCTTGGTGGCGACCTGCTCGGCTTCCAGGTTCCGCGCCGTCAGCGCGGTCTGCCTGAGCACTTCGAGCGTCTCGGCCATGCGGCCGATCTCGTCGCCGCGGTCGGTCTCCTCGACCGGCTTGTCGATAGCGCCTTCCGAAATCTCCTGCATGCGGTTCTTCTGGCGGTCGAGCGCGCCGAGCACGTCGCGGGCGATCAGCCAGGACAGCGTCGCCATCAGCAGCATCAGGCCGATGCCGATCGCGGCGAGCTCCAGCGTCAGGGCGCGCACGTCGGCGTCGATGTCGTCGACATAGAGGCCGTAGCTGATGGTCGCGTTCCAAGGGGCGAATTTGCGCGCGAAGACGGTCTTGCGCACGGGCTCGGTCTGGCCGGGGCGGGGGTAGAGATAGGAGGTCACTCCGCCCTGCGCGGTCTCGCCGCCGGCCTTGATGATGGCGTCGGCGATCAGGACGCCGTTGGAGTCTTTGGCCCCGGTGATCTTGCCTTCCAGCTGCTGGTTGGCGCCGTTCACCAGGATGGAGGTGTCGGGGTTGTAGACGACGGGGTAGCCCTGGTTGCCGTTGAAGTTCATGCGGCGGCCACGCTGGTGGAACTGGGCTTTGGCGTCAGCCGACGTCAGCTTGCCGGCGGTAACCTCTTCCTGAAGAGATTGCGCGTAGTTGTAGAGCAGCTCTACCGCAGTCCGCATCTGCTGGACCCGGTCCTCCATCATGCGGCTCTTGCTGAGGACGGACGATACGCCGATGATGGCTGTGACTGTGAGAGCTGAAAGACAAACCATGCTGGCGAGCTTGGTCCGGATCTTGAGATGACTCATCAGCTTCATCGCAGCCTCGAAAGAAATGGATGTTATTGCTCGCGTCGGTAGCATGAAGTTCTTACCAATCATGAATGGACGCGTGCGACGTGCTGCCGCGCGCGCAGCGTCCGCAGCCGGATGCGCACGCATGCAGGCGGAAACGCGCTTCGCCAGTGCGTGGCGCGTCAGGTCGCCGAGACAGATGATGTCGGAATGTGGTGGTGACCGAGCCCGGCCGGAGCGGCAATGAACCGATTCGTTCACCGCATCGTCATGGCCGTGCTGCTCGTGGCCGCCCTCGTCCTGATCTGGAACGTGCTGGGCGCGCGTTGAGTCGGCACTGGCAGATCCGCCGGTGCCGACTTGCGTTCAGGTTAATTTGCGAGCGCCTCAGCGCCGTGCGTAGGCATCGCCCGCCGCGTCACTCTCCTTGCCCATCAGCGCATCGACGCTGACCGAACCGCCGCCGGCGGCCGCGAGGTAGAGGCAGGCGAAGCAGAACAGGATTGCTGCGGTGCCGCCATTGAGCAGCGGCAAGAGCACCGGCGTTTCGCCTTTGAGCATGTGGCCCATGAAGTAAGCGAAGGCCATTTCGCCCGAGAGAATGAAAGCGGCGAGGCGGGTGAACAGGCCGAGCATCAGGAGCGCGCCGAGCACGAGCTCGAGCGCGCCTGCCGTCCAGATCAGCGGCGGGATGTTGGCGAAGTAGGGGAGCACCGGAAACTTGAAGATCTTTGCGATGCCGTACTGGAACAGCAGCAATCCGGTGACGAAGCGAAACAGGCTCAAGAGAACCGGTTGAAAGCGAGTGAGATAGGGAAAGTTCATTGGTTTGCCCTCCATCCAATATTGCGACTTGGACCGCATTCGGTTCTGTCCCGCAAGCCGCTCAGCACCAATTCCGCGCTGACATTTTCGTCATGTCGGACAAAACACCGCAGGCCGCGGTTTCAGCCGCGTGCGATCCGCATTTTTTGCGTGTGTTCGGGTCGCCCCGATCCGTAATTCCCCGGTGACACGAATGCGCGCAGGTTACCTCTGAGATACCTACCGCCGCAAGGCGGGCACGATCAGGAACGGGATCATCCCGAGCACCACGCTCGCAAGTGCGAAGGCTAGTAGCGCGTTATATCCGTGGGTCGCGTCATGGATCAGGCCGCCGCTCCAGGAGCCGAACGCCGAGCCGAGGCCGCTGCCGATCGAGATGGTGCCGTAGATGGTGCCGACCCGCTTGCCCTGGAAAATCCTCATCGCGGTGGCGCTGATCAGCGGACCGCGCGAGCCCATCATGCTGCCGAAGCAGACGACGAAGCCGGTGAGCAGCAGGATGTTCGGAGAATACTGCAACAGCCACAGCAGGACGATGCCGAGGATCGAGATCGCGTAGCTCAGCAGCACCGACGGCCGGCGCCCGATCAGGCCGTCGAGCGCGGAGACGCCGAGCATGCCGAATACCAGCACGACGCCGGAGAAGCCCCAGGCGGTCGCAGCCTGCAGCGGCGGGAAGCCGGCATCGATCAGATAGGCCACGATCTGTGCGGCGATCGCGTACATGCCGACGGCAGTGAAGAAGAAGGTCCAGAACAGCGCCCAGAAAGCGTGATGGCGCATGGCACGGAGCAGGGTCCAGCCATTGTCGACGAAATCAGGGTCGGTCCTCTTCACGACATGCGGCGAGCCCGCAGCGAACAGCCGCCACGGCAGCAGCATCAGCGGGAGCAACAGGCCGAGTGCCGTAAAACCGAATAGCTGGTAGGTGTCGCGCCAGCCGATGTGATCGATCAGGAGCTGCGAAGCCGGCAGCAGCGCCAGCACGCCGCCGCCCATCGCTGAATACACCACCGACATTGCGGTCGGCAGACGGGGTCCGAACCAGCGGCCGAGCAGGATCGAGTTCGGCACGATGCCGATGAAGGCAACGCCGATGCCGACGCAGAGGCCGATCGAGAGTTGGAACTGCCAGAGATGTTGCGCGTGGGCTGCGACCAGGAACGCCGCGCCCAGCAGCAGCAGCCCGAGCGCATAGACGATGCGCGGTCCGGAATGGTCGAACAGGCGTCCGACGAAGGGCGCGGTGAGACCGCTCGCGAGCCAGGTCAGTGAATAGACCGAGACGATCTGCGCGCGGTCCCAGCCAAAACTTTCCGAGATCGGCTTGAGGAATACCGTAAAGCTGTCGCCGAGCCCGCGGCCGAGCACGGCCAGCGTGAAGCACAGAGCGAGCACGACGAGCGCGGTGCGAACAGCGTGCCGCTGATCGCTCGCGACCTTCTCCCTGGGCGTGTTCTGATCCATTGCCCGTCAGGGAGCGCGCATCCGTGCGCCCTGACAAGCAGCGAAAAGCTCATACGCCTATGCAGGCTTAAGGAGGACGTGCTTCTTCTTGCCAAAGGACAGCTTGATCACGCCCTCTGGCGTCAGATTGTTTGCCGACAGCGCCATCTTTTCGTCAGTGACCGGCTCGTCGTTGACGCGAAGGCCGCCGCCCTTGATCTGGCGCCGGGCTTCGCCGTTGGATGCAACGAGGCCCGCCTTGACGAAGGCGTTGAGCACGCCGAGGCCGGCGTCGATCTCACCCTGCGGAATTTCCACCGTCGGCAGGGTTTCGGCCAGCGCGCCTTCCTCGAAGGTGCGGCGCGCGGTCTCCGCCGCCTCGTTCGCGGCCTCTCGGCCGTGCAGCAGCGCGGTCGCTTCAGTGGCGAGCACCTTCTTGGCCTCGTTGATCTCAGAGCCGCCGAGCGCCTCGAGCTTCTTGATCTCAGCCATCGGCAGCGTCGTGAACAGCTTCAGGAATTTGCCGACATCGGCATCTTCCGTGTTGCGCCAGTACTGCCAGAAATCATAGGGCGAGAACGCGTCGGCGTTGAGCCAGACCGCGCCTTGCGCCGTCTTGCCCATCTTGGCGCCCGACGCCGTCGTCAGCAGCGGCGTCGTCAGCGCGAACAGCTGATGGGTGCCCATGCGACGGCCGAGATCGACGCCCATGATGATGTTGCCCCACTGGTCCGAGCCGCCCATCTGCAATTTGCAGCCGGTGCGCTTGGCGAGCTCGACGAAGTCGTAGGCTTGGCAGACCATGTAGTTGAACTCGATGAAGCTCATCTCCTGCTCGCGCTCGAGGCGCAGCCGCACGGAGTCCATGGTCAGCATGCGGTTGACCGAGAAGTGCCGGCCGACGTCGCGCAGCATCTCGATCCAGTTCAGCTTGGTCAGCCACTCCGCATTGTCGAGCATGATGGCGTCGCTCTTGCCCTCGCCATAGCGCAATACCTTGGCGAACACGCCGCGGATCGATTCCTTGTTGGCCTCGATCTCGGCGACGGTGCGCATCGCGCGCGTCTCGTCCTTGCCGGAGGGGTCGCCCACCATGGTGGTGCCGCCGCCCATCAGCGTGATCGGCTTGTTGCCGGACTCTTGGAGCCAGTGCAGCATCATCATGGTCAGGTAATTGCCGATGTGCAGCGAGCGGGCGGTGCAATCGTAGCCGACATAGGCGGTCACTTCGCCCTTGGCGGCGAGCGCGTCCAGCCCCTCGAAATCGGAGCATTGGTGGATGAAGCCACGTTCCTGCAGGGTGTTGAGGAAATCCGATTTAAATGCAGTCATCTGTCGGCGTGCCTGACAATTCTTGGTTTACTGTTTTGGGAGCAATTTAAGGGTCTTCCGTGGGAACTCGATTGCTGCCCGCCACTTTGGCCTGTGGCATTATAAGATGTGTCCCTCTGGCACAAGATCGGCATGCCGGAGGGGTCTCTTGAGGACGCTGATCCATGATGTTGACGGCACTCGGTTTGATGAGCGGCACCTCGCTGGACGGGGTGGATGTCGCGCTGATCGAAACCGATGGAAAGCAGGTGAAGGCATTCGGGCCGTCCGGCTACCGGGCCTATAGCCCTGCGGAGCGCAATCTGCTGCGCCAGGCGCTCTCCGAGGCTGTGCACCTGCTGCAACGTGACGCCCGGCCAGGCATCCTGGCCGAGGCCGAGCGCGCGGTGACACGGGCCCATGCCGAGGCGGTTGCCGCCTTCTTTGCCCAGAACCGCATGAAGCCCGAGGACGTCGACATCGTCGGCTTCCACGGCCAGACCGTGCTGCACCGCCCCGAGAAACGGCTGACGGTGCAGATCGGCGACGCGCAGGCGCTGGCGAGAGCGATCCATATCCCCGTGATGCACGATTTCCGCGCCGCCGACGTCGAGGCCGGCGGGCAGGGGGCGCCCTTCGTACCCGTCTACCACCGCGCGCTCGCCAACTCGCTGGATCGCGAGGGTCCGATCGTCGTGGTCAATATCGGCGGCGTCTCCAACATCACCTATATCGACGGCAACGACACGCTGATCGCCTGCGACACCGGCCCCGGCAACGCGCTGCTGGACGATTTCATGTACCGCACCATGAACCAGGCGTTCGATGCGGAAGGAAAGTTCGCAGCGCTCGGGAAGGTCGATGAGGCCTGGATCGCGCGTGCGCTCGAGCTGCCGTTCTTTGCATTGCCTCCGCCGAAATCGCTCGACCGCAACGATTTCGCCGCGCTCAAGCTCGGCGATGTCGCCCCGGCCGATGGCGCGGCGACGCTCACCGCTTTCACCGCGGCGGCGATCGCCCGCATCATCCCGTTGCTGCCGCGTCGGCCGCGGAGCTGGATCGTCTGCGGCGGCGGCGCCCGCAATCTCACCATGCTGCGGATGCTGCGGGAGCGGGTTGGATCGGCGACCGTCGAGGCCGCCGAGACGCTCGGCTGGGCCTCCGACGCCATCGAGGCCCAGGCCTTCGGCTTCCTCGCCGCCCGCGGCCTGAAGGGCCTGCCGTTGTCCTATCCGGCCACCACGGGGGTGCCGATGCCGATGACGGGCGGGGTGATTGCCCGGCCCTGAGGGCGGCTTCCCGAATGGGGGCAACTGCATCGCCCTTTCAATTGGTTTCCAGATTGCAGACACGCCTTTGCAGTCTCGCGGCAGGTTTCGCCCGAGCCTTGCTGTCGTTCGGCGCCCTCAATCGGACCAAAGGGCGCAGGGAAGGCCGGGCGCCGGCGGCACCCGCAGGTCCGTGGGCGATAAGAACGCACACGGGGTGGACCACAGGTGTGCCGGTCGCCCGGCCTTCCCTGCGCGGATGGTTTTAACGGTGTCCTTCGTGCTCTCCTCGGGGAGCCGTTGCACTATTGCCCCCGTCGCCTTGCGGATGGCTGATGCACGTGCACGGTCGGGCCGCCGCATCACCGCAAGCCTTGACGCCAGAACCCCGGGCGTCGGGACCACACGACTTCTCCGTCCGCGGACGGCTTGGCCTCAGCGACCGGGGCTCGGTGTGCGCACCCCAGACCATCGACCAGACCGCTGTGACCGCGCCGTGTCGTATGCGCGTTGTGCCGGGACTCACGGTCGCCCGCCCTGTCCTCACGCACCTCGCGCCGGCGCTACCGCGTCCACCGCACCCCGGCCCGCATCTCGTGACGATCGCGAAGCGCCCCTCTGGCAGGGCCGGGATGGCGTGTGTATGCCATAAATCCGAAATTCGGGAAAGTGGAATATTTTTGCGGGCGGGGATTGACGGGTTTTGGGTGTTTTGCCCGACGCGTGCCGATGCCGATGACGGGCAGGGTGATCGGCTGGCCCTAAATTAATGCAAGTGCATTGATCTTGACAATTGATGCAAGTGCATCTATGTTGGGTGCAGCTGCATCGAAACGCCGGGATCTTGGCCATGACCGCTTCGCTCAAACTGATCAGCCACAAGCTTTGCCCCTATGTGCAGCGCGCTGTGGTCGCGCTGAAGGAGAAGGGCGTGCCGTTCGAGCGGATCGACATCGATCTCGCCAACAAGCCCGACTGGTTTCTAAAGCTCTCGCCGCTCGGCAAGGTGCCGGTGCTGGTGGTGACGACGGACCATGGCGAGGTCGCGCTGTTCGAGAGCAACGTGATCTGTGAATATATCGAGGAGACGCAAGGCGGCGCGAAGCTGCATCCGGCGGATGCGCTGAAGCGTGCCGAGCATCGCGCCTGGATGGAGTTCGGCTCTGCTATCCTTGGCGATCTCTGGGGACTGGAGACGACGACGGATCCGGCGACCTTCGAAAGCAAGCGGCAGGCGCTCGCCGCGAAATTCGCGCGTGTCGAAGCGGCGCTCGGCGCGGGGCCTTATTTCGCGGGCGATGGGTTCAGCCTGGTCGATGCGGTGTTCGCGCCGATCTTCCGCTATTTCGACCTGTTCGACGAACTGACCGAGCACGGCATCTTCAGCGATCTTCCGAAGATGCGGGCGTGGCGCGCGGAGCTTGCGAAGCGTCCGAGCGTACGAACCGCGGTCGGCGCAGACTATCCTCAATTGCTGCGCGCCTTCCTGGTGCGGCACGACGCGTATCTGCTCAAGCTCGCCGCCTGAGACGACGCCGATGTCGCAATCCTTGGCCTGGCTGATGCTGGTGGTCGCAGGCGCGCTCGACGTCGGCTGGGCGGTCTCGATGAAATATGCGGAGGGCTACACGCGCGTAGGTTGGAGCATCGCTTCGCTCGTGCTGCTCGCAGCCTTCGTTGTCCTGCTCGGGCGTGCCCTGAAGGTGCTCGAGGTCGGCGTCGCCTATTCGGTCTGGACCGGCATTGGGGCTGCCGGCACCTTCGTGATGGGCGTGGTGCTGTTCGGCGAGACCTTGAGCGCGATGAAGCTTGCAGGCATCGCGCTCGTCTTGATGGGGATCGCCGCGCTAAAGCTCGCTTAGCGCACGTTGGCCAGACGCATGTCGAGATAGGCCGTGATGGTTTCCATCAGCGGCTCGAGCTTGGCGTCGAAGAAGTGATTGGCACCGGGGATGACCTGCTGGTCGATCACGATGCCCTTCTGAGTCTTCAGCTTCTCGACCAGGGTGTTGACGTCCTTGGGCGGCACCACCGCATCCTTCTCGCCGTGCACGATCAGGCCTGAGGACGGGCAGGGCGCGAGGAACGAGAAGTCATAGAGGTTCGCCGGCGGCGCGATCGAGATGAAGCCCTCGACCTCGGGGCGGCGCATCAAAAGCTGCATGCCGATCCAGGCGCCGAAGGAGAAGCCGGCAACCCAGCAGGCGCGCGCTTCGGGATTGATGGTCTGTGCCCAGTCGAGCGCGGCGGCGGCATCCGACAATTCGCCGGTGCCGTGGTCGAATGAGCCCTGGCTGCGGCCGACGCCGCGGAAGTTGAAGCGCAACACCGAGAAGCCGCGATGCGCGAACGCATAGTAGCACTGGTACACGATCTGATGGTTCATCGTGCCGTGAAACTGCGGATGCGGATGCAGGATCATCGCGATCGGCGCGTTCTTCTGCTTGGCCGGGTGATAGCGGCCTTCGAGACGGCCGGCAGGGCCAGTGAAAATAACTTCAGGCATCGATGATCTCTTGATTGATTTGCTGGAGAGACGATCCTCGGCAATCAACCGATTGTGGCCTCATCGGCGGGTGCCGACGGAAGCGCGAATGAAGGGTGAGAAGGCGCGCCTTGCGGTGATGCGCTAAAGGCGCGCGGTGACTTGACGGTGCGGGTTCTAACATAGGCAGAGGGTCAAAAAGCAAGCATCTTGAACATCACTCAATGGGCTCAAGATGTTAGCGTGTCATGGTCGCGTCATCGGCTGCCGCGGATATGGAATCGCCGTTGCCAAGCGCGTGCCGGGGCGCCATGTCGGGCCGGGTGCGTCCCAAGGGCCGGGTCCCAAGCAAGGTAATATAATACTACATGCGGAACCGCGTTTATCTCGACTGGAATGCGACCGCGCCGCTCCGCGCGGAAGCGCGACGCGCAATGCTCGCCGCCTGGGACCTGGTCGGCAACCCGTCATCGGTCCATGCTGAGGGGCGGGAGGCGCGACGGCTGGTCGAGGAGGCCCGTGCCACGCTGGCAGGAGCGGTAGGGGCACTGCCGCGGAACGTCGTCTTCACCTCCGCTGGAACGGAAGCCAACGCGCTGGCGCTGTCGCCTGGCCTGCGGCGCTCGTCCGGCGGTGCGGTGGTCGAGCGGCTGCTGATCTCGGCTGTGGAGCACGCTTCGGTGCTGGCCGGTGGCCGGTTCGCGGCGGACAAGATCGGTCTGATTCCGGTGATGCGGGCCGGTGTGGTTGACCTCGACCATCTCAGGAGCCTGCTCGGTGACGGTCCTCCGGCACTGGTTTCGGTCATGGCCGCGAACAACGAAACCGGCGCGCTCCAGCCGGTCGCGGAGGTTGCCCAGATCGTCCGTAAGGCCGGCGGTCTCCTGCACGTCGATGCAATCCAGGCGCTTGGAAAAATCCCATTCGAAATCAATGCTATGGGTGCGGATCTTGCGACTTTTTCTGCACATAAGGTCGGCGGCCCCAAGGGGGTCGGCGCCTTGGTCGTCGCGGAGGGACTGACGGGACTGGAGCCGCTGCTGCGGGGAGGCGGCCAGGAGCTGAACCGGCGCGCGGGAACCGAGAATGTTGCGGGAATCGCGGGCTTTGGCGCTGCGGTGAAGGTCGCGCTTCAGACTCTTTCAGAGGATGCGGAGCAGATGGCAACCCTCAGAATTCGCTTGGAAAATGGCATCCGGGCAATCGCAGGCGCAACGATCTTCTCAGAGGATGTCCGGCGGTTGCCAAATACCGTTCTTTTTACCGCGCCCGGCCTCAAGGCTGAGACCGCCGTGATCGGCTTTGATCTCGAAGGAATCGCAGTCTCCTCGGGTTCGGCCTGTTCCTCGGGCAAGGTCCAGCCGTCCCACGTGCTGTCGGCCATGGGGTATGATCCCGCCGTGGCCCAGGGAGCGGTGCGCCTCAGTCTGGGCTGGTCTACAGAACCGGACGACATCAATAGGGCGTTAGAGGCTTGGCGAAAGCTCGGTAATACCCTACTTAGAGACTAAGCGACGAAACACGGCTTGAACGGTTCTAAGCGCGTGCTTTCGGCCAGAAAACATCGTAATACTCGTCCGAGTTTGATCCACCGCGGTCCTTGAAACCGCGAGCGGAGGATAGAATGCCAGCCGTGCAAGAGACGGTCGAGCGCGTGAAGCGCATCGACGTCGATCAGTATCGTTATGGGTTTGAGACCCTGATCGAGTCCGACAAGGCCCCCAAGGGATTGTCGGAAGAGACCGTCAAGTTCATCTCCGAGAAGAAGAACGAACCTGCCTGGATGCTCCAGTGGCGGCTCGAGGCCTATCGGCGCTGGCTGACCATGACCGAGCCGACCTGGGCGCGCGTCGACTATCCCAAGATCGATTTCCAGGACCTCTATTACTATTCTGCGCCGAAGCCGAAGAAGTCGATCACCTCGCTCGACGAGATCGATCCGGAGATCCTGAAGACCTACGAGAAGCTCGGCATCCCCTTGCGGGAAGTCGCCATGCTCGAAGGTGTGGAACCCAAGCCCGGTGAGGAAGATCCGGCGCGCCGCAAGATCGCGGTCGATGCTGTCTTCGATTCGGTCTCGGTCGCCACCACGTTCAAGGCGGAGCTGAAGAAGGCCGGCGTGATCTTCATGCCGATCTCGGAGGCGATCCGCGAGCATCCCGAGCTGGTGCAAAAGTATCTCGGCTCGGTGGTTCCGACCTCGGACAATTTCTACGCGACGCTGAACTCGGCGGTGTTCTCCGATGGCTCGTTCGTCTACGTGCCGCCGGGTGTGCGTTGCCCGATGGAGCTGTCGACCTATTTCCGCATCAACGAGCGCAACACCGGCCAGTTCGAGCGCACGCTGATCATCGCCGACAAGGGCTCCTACGTCTCCTATCTCGAAGGCTGCACCGCGCCGCAGCGCGACGAGAATCAGCTGCACGCCGCCGTGGTCGAGCTCGTCGCGCATGACGATGCCGAGATCAAATATTCGACGGTGCAGAACTGGTACCCCGGCAATTCGGAAGGCAAGGGCGGCATCTACAATTTCGTCACCAAGCGTGGCGACTGCCGCGGCGACCGTTCGAAGATCTCCTGGACCCAGGTCGAAACGGGTTCGGCGATCACCTGGAAATATCCGAGCTGCATTCTCCGCGGTGACAATTCGAGCGGCGAGTTCTACTCGATCGCGATCTCGAACGGTTTCCAGCAGGTCGACTCGGGCACCAAGATGATCCATCTCGGCAAGAACACGTCGAGCCGCATCATCTCGAAGGGCATCGCCGCCGGCAAGTCGCAGAACACCTATCGCGGACTCGTGACGGCGCATCGGAAAGCCACCGGCGCGCGCAACTTCACCGCCTGTGACTCCTTGTTGATCGGCGATAAATGCGGGGCGCACACCGTGCCGTACATCGAGGCCAAGAACTCCTCGGCGACGTTCGAGCACGAGGCGACGACCTCGAAAATCTCCGAGGACGTGCTGTTCTACTGCATCCAGCGCGGTCTTTCGCAGGAGGAGGCGGTCGGCCTCGTCGTCAACGGCTTCGTCAAGGACGTGCTGCAGCAACTGCCGATGGAATTCGCGGTGGAAGCGCAGAAGCTGATCTCGATCTCGCTTGAAGGGTCGGTCGGCTGATCGCCGACCCTCGCGGTGCGCCTCGGGCGCTCCAACATCAATTGAACAAACTGGATACCAAGATGGCTTTGCTTGAAGTGAAAGACCTCAAGGTTCGTGTCGAGGAGCGTGAAATCCTCCACGGGCTGACGCTGACCGTGAACGAGGGCGAGGTGCACGCGATCATGGGGCCGAACGGTTCCGGCAAATCGACGCTCTCCCACGTCATCGCCGGCAAGCCCGGCTACGAGGTCACCGACGGCCAGATCCTGTTCAAGGGCGAGGATCTCCTGGAGATGTCGCCTGACGAGCGCGCCGCCAAGGGCGTGTTCCTGGCGTTCCAGTATCCGGTCGAAATCCCCGGCGTCGCCACCATGAATTTCCTCCGCACCGCGCTGAACGCGCAGCGCAAGGCCCGCGGCGAGAGCGAGTATTCCACGCCGGACTTCCTGAAGAAGGTTCGCGAGGTCTCGAAGTCGCTGAACATCCCCCAGGACATGCTCAAGCGCGGCGTCAATGTGGGCTTCTCCGGCGGTGAGAAGAAGCGCAACGAGGTGCTGCAGATGGCGCTGTTCGAGCCGAGCCTGTGCATCCTCGACGAGATGGATTCCGGCCTCGACATCGACGCGCTGCGCATTGCTGCCGACGGCGTCAACGCGCTGCGTTCGCCCAAGCGCGCGATGGTCGTCATCACCCATTATCAGCGGCTGTTGAATTACATCGTGCCCGACGTCGTGCACGTGATGTCGAAGGGCCGTGTCGTGAAGAGCGGCGGCAAGGAGCTGGCGCTGGAGCTGGAAGCCTCCGGCTATGCTCAGTTCGAGGACGCCGCGTAAGGAATTTTGCGATGAACGTTGCTGTGGCAAAGACCGGAAAGGGCCGCGCGGTGAGCGATCTCTTCACCAGCGCCGAGGGCCGGCTGCCGGGTTCGACCGCGGTCACCGCCGTGCGACGCGAGGCGTTCGAGACCTATGAGCGTCTCGGCCTTCCGCACCGCCGGATCGAGGAATGGAAATACACCGACCTGCGCGCGCTGGTCGGCGAGGTGCTGCCGCTTGCGGCCAGCCCCGATGCGGCCGCGCTGAAGCGCGCCGCGGACGCTGTGAAGGTGCATGCGATCGCGGGCGCCCGCAAGCTGGTGCTGGTCGACGGCATGTTCGCAGCCGATCTCTCCGACGTGAAGGCGCTGGCCGCCGAGGCGGGCTTCAGCACGCTGCGGGAGACGCTGGAGAAGGATGCCGGTCTGCTGAAGACCGCGTCCACCGATGCCGTGATCGCGCTGAACGCTGCCATGGCGACCGATGGCGTGGTGCTGTCGATTGCCGACGGCGCGCAGCTGTCCGCTCCGATCCAGATCATCCACATTGCGACGGCCGCGTCGGCGTCGGCCTTCACCCGTTCGCAGGTCGCGGTCGGGAAGGGCGCGCGCGTCACCATCATCGAGAGTTTTGTCGCGGCTGGCGCCAAGACTTACCAGGTCCATGACGCTGTGTTGGTGACGGTCGGCGACGATTCCGACGTGGCCCATATCCGCCTGATGGACGATGCGCCTGACGCGCTGAATGTCTCGTCGCACTTCGTCACCGTCGGCGCCAACGTGAAGCTCAACTTCTTCAACATGACGACCGGTGCCGCGGTCAGCCGCCTCCAGGGCTTCATCACGCTGGCGGGCGAGGGCAGCGAGCTCTCGGCCAACGGCGTCAACCTGTTGCAGAAGACCGAGCATGGCGACACCACGCTGGTGGTCGACCACGCCGTGCCGAACTGCGTCAGCCGCGAGATCTTCCGCGCCGTGATCGACGACCGCGCTCATTCGGTGTTCCAGGGCCGCATCATCGTCCGTCCCGATGCGCAGAAGACCGATGGCAAGATGATGACGCGCGCGCTGCTGCTCTCGGATGAAGCCGAGGCCGACAACAAGCCCGAGCTCGAGATTTTCGCTGACGACGTCTCCTGCGGTCACGGCGCCACCGCCGGCGCGCTCGACGACAGCCTCTTGTTCTATCTGAAGGCTCGCGGCCTGCCCGAGAAGCAGGCCCAGGCGCTGCTGATCCAGGCGTTCGTGGGCGAGGCGATCGAGCAGATCGCCGATGACGGCTTGCGCGAGCACGTGATCGGCATCGCCGAGCGCTGGCTGGAGCGGCGCCAATGAGCACGCATCCTGCAGTCAAGAACGGTGCCTATGACGTCGCGCGCGTGCGCCAGGATTTTCCGGCGCTCGCCATGCAGGTCTACGGCAAGAAGCTGGTCTATCTCGACAACGCCGCCTCTGCGCAGAAGCCGAGCTCCGTGCTCGATCGCATGACGCAGGCCTATACGAGCGAATACGCCAACGTGCATCGTGGCCTGCATTACCTCGCCAACGCCGCGACCGAAGCCTATGAGGGTGGCCGCACCAAGGTGGCCCAGTTCATCAACGCGCCCCGTACGGAAGAAGTGATCTTCACCCGCAACGCGACGGAGGCGATCAACCTGGTCGCCTCGTCCTGGGGCGGGCCGAACATCAAAGAGGGCGACGAGATCGTCATCTCGATCATGGAGCACCACTCCAACATCGTGCCTTGGCACTTCCTGCGGGAGCGCCAGGGTGCCGTGATCAAATGGGCGCCGGTGGACGACGAGGGCAATTTCCTGATCGACGAGTTCGAGAAGCTGCTGACGGCCAAGACCAAGCTGGTCGCGATCACGCAGATGTCGAACGCGCTCGGCACCATCGTGCCGGTCAAGGAGGTCGTGAAGATCGCCCACGCGCGCGGCATTCCCGTGCTGGTCGATGGCAGCCAGGGCGCGGTGCATCTGCCCGTCGACGTCCAGGACATCGGCTGCGATTTCTACGTCTTCACCGGCCACAAGGTTTATGGGCCGACCGGCATCGGTATCCTCTGGGCCAAGTACGACCACCTCGTCGCGATGCGTCCCTTCAACGGCGGCGGCGAGATGATCCGCGAGGTCTCGCGCGATGTCGTCACCTATGGCGATCCCCCGCACAAATTCGAGGCGGGCACGCCCGCGATCGTCGAAGCCGTCGGCCTTGGCGCGGCCATCGACTACGTCAATTCGATCGGCAAGGAGCGTATCGCCGCGCACGAGCACGATCTCACCACCTATGCCCAGGATCGGCTCCGCGAGATCAATTCGCTGCGGCTGATCGGCACGGCACGCGGCAAGGGTCCGGTGATCTCCTTCGAGCTGAAGGGCGCGCACGCCCATGATGTCGCTACCGTGATCGACCGCCAGGGCATCGCGGTGCGCGCCGGCACCCATTGCGTCATGCCGCTTTTAGAGCGGTTCAATGTAACGGCCACCTGCCGGGCCTCGTTCGGCATGTATAATACGCGGGAAGAAGTCGATCATCTGGCACAGGCGCTCTTGAAGGCGCGGGATTTGTTCGCATGAGTGACACGGCCGAAATCAAAGCTAGTCCGATGGAGACCCATTCGGCGCTGCCGCCGGAGGAGACCGAGCGGCTGACCACGGAGATCATCGCCGGGCTGAAGACCGTGTTCGACCCGGAAATCCCGGCCGACATCTACGAGCTCGGCCTGATCTACAAGGTCGAAATCAAGGACGATCGCTCCGTCGACGTCCAGATGACGCTGACGACGCCGAACTGCCCGGCCGCCGGCGAGCTGCCGACCATGGTCGAGAACGCGGTTGCCAGCGTCCCCGGCGTCGGCGTGGTCGACGTCAAGGTCGTCTGGGAGCCGCCGTGGACGCCCGAACGCATGAGCGACGAGGCGCGCCTCGTGCTCAACATGTGGTGACGGTCTCTGCTCGCATTGAATTCGCTCCGCAACGGACCAGATACATAACATGACCCAGGCAACACCAGTTTCGACACCAAAGCCCCGGCGGCCCCGCCCGCAGGTGATGCGGCTGACGGACGCTGCTGCCCAGCGCATCACCGAGCTGACCCAGCGCGCCGATTCCGAGATCGTCGGCCTGCGCGTCGGCGTGAAGAACGGTGGTTGCGCCGGCCAGTCCTACACGGTCGAATACGCCCATGATGTCCGCCCGACCGACGAGGTCGTCGAGGACAAGGGCGTCAAGATCCTGGTCGACCCCAAGGCCGTGCTGTTCCTGCTCGGCACCGAGATGGACTACAAGGCCGACAAGATGCAGGCCCAGTTCGTCTTCAACAATCCGAACCAGATCTCCGCCTGCGGCTGCGGCGAGTCGGTTGAGCTGCGGCCGGCCAAGATCGACGGGTAAGCCCGGCTCGCGCCGTCGTCCCGGCGAACGCCGGGACCGATACCGCGTGATCTTTCGATAGTAGAAGATATCCGTACCGCGTGGCGTCGCTTCCAGTCTTCGCTAAACTGCTCCCTGTGGTTATCGCGACGAGCGCGAAGCGCTCGCGCTGGGATCCCGGCGTTCGCCGGGACGACGATGGGGAGATAGCTTGGCATGGACCGCGAATTCCTGACCGACCTGTTCGCCGATTTCGGCCCCGTCGCCATCCGAAAAATGTTCTCCGGCTACGGCATCTCCGCCGACGGCATCAACTTCGCGCTGTCGTTGCGTGCCGGCCTGTTCTTGCGCGCCGACGAGGTGACGATCCCGGACTTTGAAGCCGAAGGCTCTAAGCCGTTCCAGTATTCGACCCGGGCCAAGACCGTGGTGGTCAACTCCTACTGGGAGCTGCCGGCGCGCCTGTTCGACGATTCCGCCGAGCTCGCACAATGGGCGAGGGCGGCGCTCGCTGCCGCCCAGCGCGCCAAGGTGAGGACGCGGCCGAAAGCGAAGAAGGCGAACAAGCCGGCGAAGAAGGTCGCGCCGAAGAAACTCGTTGCCAAGAAGGCGGCCAAGAAAACCGTGCGTAGGGTGGGCAAAGCGAAGCGTGCCCACGGTTAGGCTGCTGGTTGTCGAGAGATGGTGGGCACGGCGCTTACGCGCCTTTGCCACCCTACGAGAGCTTCAATCCACGGCTTTGGTCAGGCCAACCCTCATGTCCTTGGCGGTGAAGACGCAGACGCCGTCGGCAAGCACACGGCCGTCGGCGATGCCAAGCACCAGCTTGCCGCGGCGGACCATCCGCATGGCGACCTCGTAGCGCACGCGTCGCGTCTCCGGCGTGACCACTCCGGTGACCTCCACCTCGCCGACGCCGATGGCGCGGCCCTTGCCGGGTGAGCCCGACCAGCCGAGCCAGTAGCCGACCATCTGCCACATCGCATCCAGACCCAGGCTCCCCGGCATCATCGCATCACCTCGATAGTGACAATCGAAGAACCAGTGGTCCGGCACGATATCGAGCTCGCCGACGATATGGCCCTTGCCGAATTCGCCGCCGTCCAGGCTGATTTCCGTGATGCGGTCCATCATCAGCATCGGCGGGGCCGGCAGTTGCGCATTGCCCGGCCCGAAATATCCGCCGTCGCTCGATTTCAGCAGCTCGTCCCTGGTGTAGGACGGTTGCGGCGTATGAAAATCATGGGGATTGGGCACGACGAAGTCCTCGATGCGCGCGGTCTGGCGGCGCAGAGGATGTTGGTCGTCAGGTTGGAATGTCAAGCGCAGCCGTTCGGCATGCTGCGATCGCGTCACGCCACGCGGCTGTGGGTCTCGACGGCGTATTCCGGATCGGCTTCGCAGATCACGCGGTTGCGGCCGTTGCGCTTGGCGGCATAGAGGCAGGCATCCGCACGCTCGATCAGCGCGTCGGTGTCGTCGCCCTGCTTGAGCATGGAGACGCCGACGGAGATGGTGACGCGGCCGAGGATCTCGCCGGTGGACTTCTTCTTCAATTCCTTTGCCATCACCGCGCGGCGGATGTGGTCGGCCACCGTGAGGGCCTGACGCAGCGCTGTGTTGGGCAGCACGACCGCGAATTCCTCGCCGCCATAGCGCGCCGTGATGTCCTGGCCCTTGATGGTCTGCTTCAGCGACAGGCCGACGAGCCGCAGCACCTGGTCGCCGGTGAGATGGCCGTAGGAATCGTTGAACGACTTGAAGTGATCGATGTCGAACAGCAGCAGCGACAGCGGCTCGCCCGAGGCGAGGGCGCTCTGCACCGCCATGCCGATCATGCGGTCGAAATATTTGCGGTTGCCAAGGCCCGTGAGCGGATCGGTCAGGCTCTCGGCGCGGATCGCCTCCAGGCTCTGCTGGAGATTGCTGATCTCGTTCTTCGACAGCGTCAGCCGGTCTTCCAGCGTCTTGTTGGTCTCGCGCATCTCGCTGGTCGACCGCAGCAGCGTCTCGACGATCGACTTGATCTGCTCGCGGCTCTTGGCCGAAGCCAGTTTCTCGGTGGCGCCCGACAGGCTGGCATCGTAGGAGCCGGTCATGCCGAGTGCATCGCTCAAGACCTTCATCACGTCGTCGATCTCGCCGATGACGCGCGCGCCGACCTTGTCGATGCGGTCGGTGGTCTTGATGTGGGAGAGATAGGTCTCGTAGATCTGCTCGAGATCGGCTTCAGTCAGCTTGCCGCTGCGCGCCAGCGTCTCGTTGACGATCTTGTTGAGCGGCGCGTTGTAGCCGGTGGCGTAGACGTACCAAATCTCATAGTTGCGGGGAATTGCCGTCTGCCGCAGCGATCGGATCTGCCCGAGCGCTACCTCGGCGAACGCCATCGTGCGTTCGTGTTCGTCGAGAACCTTGACCACGGAACATACCCCACAGCGGTCGGTGCGCCGTCGACCGCAGCAATGCTTAAATTATGTTCGTAGGCTAACGGACGTTCGTGAACGCCCCGTAAATATACGTTCACGAATGCATCTAAAAAATTGTGCGGCGGCTTTGCTCAACCGAAACCTGGGGCGTCTCGCGCCTCAGGCTCCGGCGGGGGAGCGGACCGGCCGCAGCAGAAACGCCGGCAGATGCGAGTGATCGCCCGGCTCGCTGTCGGCTTCGCGCTGGCGGCGAGGTTCGGGACGGCCGATCGACGGCACATGCGTCGGATTGGCCTGCTGGCGCGCGCCCTGACGTGGCTCGGATGATTGCCTGGCTTCACGCGGAGGCTTTGCCTCGCGTGCGGGCCTTGCTTCGGGGGCGGACCGTGTTTCGGCTGAAGGCCGTGCCTCGCCACGCGCCTCGCGCGGCTCGTGGCTGCGCTCACGCCGCTCGCCGCGCTGCGGCTTGCCGCGTCCGCCGCGTGAACGTTCGCGGCCACGCGACTCGCGCGGACGATCGGTCCCATCGGAGGCTTCGGAGTGGATTTCAAAATCGCCTTCGGCGCGAGGAATGCTCTGGCCGATCAGCTTCTCGATTGCCACCATCGACTTCTGGTCGAGTGGCGTCACGAGTGAGATCGCGGTGCCGGTGCGACCGGCCCGGCCGGTGCGGCCGACGCGATGAACATAGTCGTCAGGATGGTGGGGGACGTCGAAATTGAAGACGTGGCTGACCTCGGGAATGTCGAGACCGCGGGCGGCGACGTCGGAGGCGACCAGGAGCGGCAGCTCGCCCTTGCGGAACTGTTCGAGCGCCGCCGTGCGGGCCGACTGGTCCATGTCGCCGTGCAGCGCGCCGACGCTGAAGCCGTGCTTCTGCAGCGACTTGTGAACGATCGCGACCTCGCGCTTGCGATTGCAGAAGATGATCGCGTTCTGGAGGTCCTTGGCTTCGCGCAGCAGGCGTCGCAGCAATTCGCGCTTCTCATGCGCTTCGCGCCCGGCAGGGACCTGACACTGCGTGACGGTCACGGCAGTGGTCGCAGGCTTGGACACTTCGACCTTCTGCGGATTGTGCAGGAAGGTCTCGGTGATGCGCCGGATTTCCGGCGGCATGGTCGCGGTGAAGAACAGGGTCTGTCGCGTGAACGGGACGAGCTTGCAGACGCGTTCGATGTCGGGGATGAAGCCCATGTCCAGCATGCGGTCGGCTTCGTCGATGACGAGCAGCTCGACGCCGGTGAGGAGCAGACCGCCGCGCTCGGTATGGTCGAGCAGGCGGCCGGGGGTGGCAATCAGCACGTCGACGCCGCGCGTCAGCTTGGCATCCTGGTCGCCGAAGGAGACGCCGCCGATCAGAAGCGCGACGTTGAGTTTCTGGCCGGCGCCGTAGCGGTCGAAGTTTTCCTTGACCTGGGCCGCGAGCTCGCGGGTCGGCTCGAGGATCAGCGTGCGCGGCATGCGCGCCCGAGCCCGACCCTTTTCGAGGATGGTGAGCATCGGCAGCACGAAGGCCGCGGTCTTGCCGGTGCCGGTCTGGGCGATGCCGAGCACATCCTTGCGTGCGAGGACGTGGGGGATCGCCTGTTCCTGAATGGGGGTGGGGGTGGTGTAACCGGTGGCCGCCACTGCGGCGAGGACTTTTTCGGACAGTCCGAGATCTGAAAAGGACATTGAGCCTCTGGTCGAAACCGCCGTTCGGAATCGAGGGTAATAAGGCTGTCGCGTTCCACCCCGAAACGGCGCGCTCTCAAAGAAGCTGGGGGTGCTGACTCACGCGAACAAAGCGCCAGGCTCAGGAATCGGTCTTCGATCTGAGCCGCGTCGCCCCGGAACATAGGCGGGAATCGGCCAAAGTCAATGGAGCGGGCGCGGGAAGGTCCTAAAAAACCTGAGGTTTTTACCAAATAGCGGGTGCGACTGGGGTTTTTCCGCCCAGCCCCGCGCCTGGGCCGGAGCCGCCAAAACGGCGCCTAGCGCCCATCCGGGCCCTGCGCCCGGAAGTCACCGGGGGCCATGCCATAGGCGGCATTGAAGACCCGGTAATAGGTCGCCAGGCTCTCGAAGCCGCAAGAGGTCGCGATGTCGGCGATCAGCCGCTCGGGCGCCTCACGCATCAGGCGGCGGCTCTGTTTCAGGCGTTCGTCCGTCACGGTCTGCGAGAAGCTTTTCGCCGCGGTCTCGAACAGCATGTGCAGGTGGCGCACGGACACGCCGAGCTCGTCGGCCACCATTGTCGGCGCCAGATCGGGGTTTTGCAGGTGGCCGCCGATCAGGCGCCGGGCGCGCGAGAGGCGGGCGGTCCGCAGCGCGGCCTGTCCGCGCCGGCTGCCGGGCCTGACGATGCCGCGCTCGATCAGCGCCAGATGGGCCAAGGCCTGGACCAGCGAGGTCGCATCGGTGGCCTGATCTGCGGAGGCTTCGCCGAGCTCGGCAAAGCAGGCCCCGAGCAGGGGCGTCAGGGTGGGGTCGCCGAACGTCCGGGGCGAAAGCTCGCGCATGCGCTTGTCCTGCGCCGGGATGCTGCTGACCGGAATCTTGAGGATCCGCAGGTGGAATCCGCCGGCGCCGAGCGGCGCGGTGCGGTAGGGCAGGTCGGTATGGCTGGTGGCGAAACTGCCCGGGGCGATCGCGAAGTCGTTTCCGCGCATGCCGCCGAACCAGCCGCCGCTGCCGAGCTGCTGGTAGACGCAGATGCTGTCGCCGGGTGCGTAGGCGATATCGGAGGTGCTGCGCTCGACCGCATATTGCGAGGCCTTCAGCTCGACGAGGCCGGCGCCGCCAAGCTGGCGCAGCGAGAATTCGCCGAAGAAGTCCGCGCGCCGTTCGCGCGCGAGTTCGGCAGTGACACCGAACAATCCCTTGGAGCGCACCTCGCGCCAATAGTCGAAGCGATCGTGCGGCTCGACCTCGTCGGTACACCAGCGATACACGGCAGCCCCCGCTTGCAGCGCAATTGTCCTAGAAAGAGCAGATTCCACGGGAATCTGCCATAGCCAGATCATGGAACCGGGGCCCAGGTTCCTTGAACCACCGTTACGTCTGGGCCGACTATCACACAGCGGCAGGGGGTCCAATGAACTGCTGTTCGAGGGAAGCGGCCAGGGGCCGTTCTGCAACGGGAATTTTGTGATGACGCGTCGGCTTTTCAGAATTCTGGCGGCCCTTGGCCTGGCGGCGGCCCTGAGCGGCTTCGCAGCCCCCGCCTATGCCGAGAAGCGTGTCGCGCTCGTCGTCGGCAACAACGACTACAGGAACGTCCCGAAGCTGCTCAAGGCGGTCAACGACGCCCGCACCATGGGCGATACGCTGAAGCAGCTCGGCTTCTCGGTGATGATCGCCGAGAACCAGAGCCGACAGCAATTCTCCGAGACACTGCTCGCCTTCGACAAGGCGATCGAGCCAGGCGACACCGCGTTCTTCTTCTACGCCGGCCACGGTTTCGAGATCGCGGGCCAGAATTACCTGCTGCCGACCGACGTGCCGGCGGCGACCGAAGGCCAGGAAGAGCTGGTGCGCGACGCCTCGATCCTGGCCGACCGCATCGTCGAGCGCCTCCAGAACAAGAAGGCGCGGACCTCGATCCTCGTGTTCGACGCCTGCCGCAACAACCCGTTCGAGCGCAAGGGCACCCGCGCAGTCGCCGGTGGCGGCGGGCTTGCCCCGATGGTGCAGCTGCCCGAAGGCGTGTTCTCGGTGTTCTCGGCCGGTCCCCGCCAGACCGCGCTGGACCGCCTCTCCAACGACGACGCCAATCCCAATTCGGTGTTTACGCGCACCTTCGCCAAGGAGCTGCTTCAGCCCGGCGAGAACCTCGTGCAGGTGGCGCAGCGCACCCGCCGTGCCGTCAGCGAGATGGCAGATACCGTCAAGCACAGGCAGGTGCCGGTCTATTTCGACCAGATGGTCGACGACGTCTTCCTCAGCGGCATGACGAAGGATGCGGTCGCGCGGCCGGCCGATCCGCCGCCGCAGAAGCTCGCGGCGCTGCCGCCGGTATCGGTGCCGCAGATGCCGAAGGAGGAAACCATCAACGCGCCGATCGCGAGCTTCTCGCGGCACAATGGCGGCTGGAGCGTGGTGTTCTCCTTCGCCGACCCGACGCTCGGCATTTCCTGGCGCATGGCCGGCAAGGGCGATTTCCGCGAGACCGGCTTCATCGACACGCTCGATCCGCGCACGCGCAAGCGGATGCCGAACCCGTCGATCGAATTGCCCCCGGATGCTGCGGCCGGCACCATCGAGGTCCGCTATGTCGATCAGTCCGGCGACATGCAGGGGCCGTTCCCGATCCGGTTCGATCCCGAGGCCGCGCTGATCCGGGACCAGCGCAAGATCCTCGACATGACGGCGACGAGCTGGCTGTCGTTCCGCGAATTCAACGGGCTGCTCGTCTACTACACGCACCTCGTGTCCTATCGCTGCGCCATTCGCGAGGTGCGCATCGGCATCGACACTGCCGTGCCCAACCAGGTGCTGAAGATGCCCGCTTGCGACATGCGCGACCCCAGTGCGATCACTGCGGGCATGCCGCTCTACATGAAGCTCGCACCGAGCACGCAGTCCGTCTCCGTGGAGCTGACCTATCGCGACGGCAGCGTCTCGGAGATCAAGAGTTTCCGCAGCGCGAACCGCAGCAACAATTGAGGGCGTGTTGATCGGGCGGGCGTGACGGGATGGACGAACTTAAATCGGACAAGTCAACGGTGGAAGTGTTAGAGCCGGGGATGACAAAATTCATCCTCGTCGCGCTCCTCACGACGCTTCCGGTTCTGGCGCAAACGGCTCCAATCCCCACGCCGCCACTGACCGACCGGGAACGCGTCCAAGCGGATCGTGCGAAGGCCGCCGAGGATGAAAAGGTAGCTCCGATGACGCGTCCCTGGGACCGCGACGCCGACGGCAAGCGCCCATGGGAACGGAAGTCGAAGCCTTGAGGTAGCGGGCGCCTGTTCGCCGCAGGCGAAGGAACAACTCCTTGGTCACCTGGATTGTCTCCACCAAACCAGGGAGACGATCCATGATCCGCAAGTCCATCCTCGTAGCCTTCGCATGCGCTGCACTTTCGACGGCCGCTCTTGCCCAGGGAGGCGGGGGAGGCGGCGGTGGTGCGGGCAGCGGTGGTGCGGGCGGCGCCAGCGCGGGTGCCGCTGCCGGTACGGGGACCGGCGGCGCCGGCGCGGGATCCGCGGCCAGCTCGGGTGCCGGAGTAGGCACGTCATCGAGCAGCGCCAATTCAGGGCCGTCGGCTCCTTCAGGAATGGGGACGCACGGCACCACCACCGGGGCCAACGTCAACACCAACAGAGGTCAGAACAATCCGAACGTTCAGTCGCCGACTGCGAACGGCACGTCGCCGACAGCGGCGCAAGCTGAGCGGAACGCTGGTGTTGGTCACGCGCCGAACGGATTGCCGATCGGCACTCCGGGCTCCGGGACCAGCAATGAAGATCAGAAATAATCTGGCTCTGTTGCATGAAAGGCCCGCGCAGCGCGGGCCTTTCTCGTTGCCTCGCAAGTGGCAACCGGCTGCTCTGACGAGAAAGGCTGAGCCGGGCGCGGCCGTCGCCGCAGGCAAAGCTAGACCTTCGGCTCGCTCTCTTCCGCATTGCTGCTTCGCCGCGTGCGCAGATAGACGAGCGCGATGTTGATGGCCAGCCAGGCTGCCACGCCTGCAAGCAACCATGCCACGTTGAACGTTCCCGCTGATGCCGTTTGGGTCGTATTCCCCATAACAACGGGGCCCGCGGTTTATTCCGGGGCCGCGAGGGCCGGCGTGATCCGAAGCTGCCAGCCGTCCTTGCCGAGACCCGTCCAGATTGAGGCTGCGATCGACCTGAACCGGCGTTACAATCGTCCGGCATATCTTGATCGATACTCACATCGTGGATCGCGGCTGCAATGACGTCCGACCAACAACCGAACCGGACGAAAAGAGTCCGTTGCTGCATCGTCGGCGGCGGGCCGGCCGGCATGATGCTCGGCTATCTCCTGGGGCGGGCCGGCATAGAGGTCGTGGTGCTGGAGAAGCATGCGGATTTCTTCCGCGACTTCCGCGGCGACACCGTGCATCCCTCGACGCTCGAGGTCATGGACGAGCTCGGCCTGATCGACGGCTTCCTGAAGCTGCCGCACCAGCGCCTGCAGAAGATGGACGGTCTGTTCGGCGGTACGCCGGTGCGCATCGCCGATCTCCGCCGGCTCCACACCAAATACCCCTTTATCGCCTTCATGCCGCAATGGGATTTCTTGAATTTTGTGCGCGAGGCCGGCCGGCGCTTTGCCTCGCTCGAGGTGATGATGAGCACCGAGGCGATCGATTTGATCCGCCGCGGCGAGACGATCGCCGGCGTGCGGGCGAAGACGCCTGATGGCATCGTCGACATCGAAGCCGATCTCACCATCGCCTGCGACGGCCGGCATTCGACGGTGCGCGAGCGTGCCGGCCTTGGCGTCGAGGAGATCGGCGCGCCGATGGACGTGCTGTGGTTCCGCGCCGGCCGCAAGGCCGACGAGACGGAAAGCGTGTTCGCGCGAGTCGAGCCGGGCAAGATGATGATCACCTTCGATCGCGGCGACTATTGGCAGTGCGCCTATGTCATCGCCAAGGGACAGCATGAGGCGGTGAAGGCGAGGGGACTGCAGGCGCTGCTCGACGACGTCGTGCGCATGGCGCCGATCCTGAAGGCAGGCATCGCCGACGTGAAGAGCTTTGACGACGTCAAGCTGCTGACCGTCGCGATCAACCGCCTGACGCGCTGGACGCGGCCGGGCCTGCTTTGCATCGGCGATGCCGCGCATGCGATGTCTCCGGTCGGCGGCGTCGGCGTCAATCTTGCCGTGCAGGACGCAGTCGCGACCGCCAATCTGCTGGCGGACAAGATGCAGCACGGCTGCCCGTCCGAGAATGATCTCGACGCTGTGCGCCGTCGCCGCGAATTCCCGGTGAGGATGACGCAGCGCATGCAGGTGATCGTGCAGAACAGGATCATCAGCGGCGCCTTGCAAGGCGGTGACCGGCCGCTCAAAGTGCCACTGATCGTGCGCCTCCTCACCGCGCTGCCATGGCTGCAGGGCATTCCGGCGCGCCTGCTTGCGCTCGGCGTGCGGCCCGAGCACGTGCATTCGAGAGCGGCATCGTAGCGCAGGAATTCGGTAGGGATAATGTCGCATTAAATCGCGCGTGCGGCGTTGCGGGCGAGCAACAGCGCCGACGGATCTGCGGACAGCAGGTGCCCATGCGCCGCGTTAACTCTGTTGATTCGAATTTTAGTAACACCCGTCTGTGACCGTGCGTCCATCAAAGGACACGGGGTTGTACCATGCGTAACAAATTGATTGCCGCCTTCGCCTGCACGACCGCTCTGGTTACGACGGGCGTGGCCTCCGCCGCCGATCTCGGCGCGCGCTACACGAAGGCGCCCGCCTATGTGGAGCCGCTGTTCAACTGGACCGGCTTCTATGTCGGCGGTCACATCGGTGGCGCCTGGACCAACCAGCAGTTCATCAACAACGGGACCGGTGCGCCGTTCGGCGATCTCGTCCCGGGCGAGGGCTATCGTCAGCGCAGCGCAGGCATCATGGGCGGCGCCCAGATCGGCTACAACTGGCAGGCCAACAACTACGTGTTCGGCATGGAGGGCACGATCTCCGGCCTCGACAACAAGGGCTCGTTCACCAACACCGCGTTCGGTGCGGGCGACGACGTGTTCTCTTGGCGCACCAACGTGCTCGCGACCGTGGTCGGCCGCGCCGGCTTCGCCGTGCAGAACAACCTCTTCTACGTCAAGGGCGGCTATGCCGGCGCGAACAACCGTCTGTCGGTCAGCGACACCGTCGGTGTGTCGGGCTCGGGCGGACAGACCCACTGGGCCAACGGCTGGACTGTCGGCGCCGGCTGGGAATACGGCGTCACCCGCAATTGGATCGTCGGCCTCGAATACAACTACGCGGCCTTCGGCAGCCAGACCTATCAGCTCGGCGGCACCTCGGGGAATTACACCTTCGATGCCAAGCCGCGCGACATCCAGTGGGCCGTCGTGCGCGCGAGCTACAAGTTCGACGCACCTGTCATTGGCCGTTACTGAGCACGTCGACGACGCAACGCGACCAACGATTAAAAAAAGCACTGCCTAAATTCAAAAGCCCCGGATTTGTCCGGGGCTTCTTTTTGCGTTGTTGAATGGCCGACAGGCCCGGCCTCAGGCCATCACCGAGAAGCCGCCATCGACGGGGATCGCGGTGCCGGTGACGAAGTTCGACGCGGGCGATGCCAGGAACACGGCGATGCCGGCGAAGTCGTCGATGTCGCCCCAGCGCCCCGCGGGCGTGCGCGCCAGCACCCGCTCGTGCAATCCCGACACCTGCTGCCGCGCGCCGCGGGTGAGGTCGGTATCGATCCAGCCCGGCAGGATCGCATTGACCTGGATGTTGTCGGGCGCCCAGGCATTGGCGCAGGCACGCGTGTACTGCACGATGCCGCCCTTGCTCGCCGCATAGGCGGTGGCGAAGCTCGCACCGAAGATCGACATCATCGAGCCGATGTTGATCACCTTGCCGTTGCCTGACGCCTTCAAGGCCGGATAGGCGAGCTTCGAGCACAGGAAGGCGCTGGTGAGGTTGGTGTCGATCACCTTGTTCCACTCGTCGAGCTCGAGCTCGTGCGGCGGCTTGCGGATGCTCATGCCGGCATTGTTGATGAGGATGTCGATGCGACCGAGATCCTTCACTACACGCGCGATCATGGCTTCGATCGCGGCCCTGTCGGTGACATCGGTTGCAACCGCGATCGCCTTCACGCCGCGCTGCCTGAGATCTTCGACGGCTGCTTTGGACTTGGCTTCGTTGCGTCCGACCACCGCGATGTCGGCGCCGGCATCGGCAAGGCCGCGCGCCATGCCGAGCCCGATGCCGCCATTGCCTCCTGTTACGACCGCGACTTTGCCGCGGAGCTCGAACCGGCTGGATGTCATGCTTGTATTCCCTGGTTTCTTCTATCGGTTACTCTGCCAGATCAGCACCAGCCCGAAGCCGGCCATGGCGGCGCCATAGCCGGCCCAATGCAGCTGGTTGACCATGAAGCTCGATCGCGGCCAGGGAACCGTACCCGTGCCCTGTCCGATCCAGAGCAGCCCGACGGCGAGGGCAAACAGGCCTGCCACAAGCAGAAATCTGCGCATGCATTCCTCCCCGTCGGTCCGCTTCCGCCGTGATCCGCGGCATCAATCGCCACGGTCAGGAGAGCTTGGGCCCACAGTAGCCGTAGCTTTGGTCCGGATACAATGGCGCCGCCGGCAGAAGCCAACGCGGCGAAGCCCAGCGCGTGTCGCGATGCGGGGGCAGGCGATCACCAACGTTATGTGAGTGATCGAAGCTCGCTCGCCGCTGCGTACGACGCTGAAGTCGAGCTTTGGTCGCGGACAAGACCATAACGAAAAAGCCCCGGCGATGCCGGGGCTTTGACGTCTGAACTTGCGTTCGGATCAGTACTTGGTCGGATCAGTACTTCGCGACGACCGGACCGGTCCAGTTGAAGCGGTAGACCAGCGAGGTCGAGATCGTCTGGTTCCAGCTGTTGGCGCGGATGTCGCGGCCGACCAGCGCGTTGGTACCGTCGAACAGCTCGTTCGAGGTCTTGGCGTTGTAGAAGGCCGAACGATACTCGGTCTTCATGAACCAGCCGGGCGAAGAGACGCCGAAGATGTTCAGGCTGTTCTCGACGCCGCCGCCGACGAACCAGCCGTTGCGGTTGTAGCTGTTGAGGTGGATGCCAGCAGGAGTGCCGCCCAGCGTGGTGAAGTTGGTCTGGCCGAAGTGGGCGCCGGAGTAACCACCGTTGACGTAGGAGAGAACGTTCGGGGCGACCAGCCAGCCGAGGCGCACGCCCGCGGCCCAGGAGGTTTCCAGCTTCTGGTTGCCGGTGATGCCGACGATCGGATCCTGGATGGTGGCGCGGATGCTGCCGAACTGGCCGTCAGCGAACACGCCGGCGACCCAGGTGCCGCTGAACTGCCAGTCGTAACCGGCGCCGACGGTGCCGAACCAACCGGAGCCGCCCTGGCGCTGGTCGATCGTCAGCGGAACCGCACCAACGGTGGTCTGGACGTGCTGGTCGGCATTGGAGAGGCCGCCGCCGCCGCCGCCGAAGACGTAGAAGCCGGTCCAGTTGGCGACGGGCGCCGGCATCGGGGCCTTCACGTAGGGACGGGCACCGAGATCGGCCGCCGAGGCCGAACCGGTCATCGCGGCAACCGCGGTCAGAGCGAGCAAAATCTTCTTCATGTCAAAATCCCCAACCTTGGTCTGTGTAGCAGGCGCGAGCGCACTGAAGTTCGTGTCATCTGATGTCCGGACTATAGACGTTTCCTGCCGGAATGCTGTTGCCGGGCAGGCACAGTTGCCGGAAAACGCCGATACGCGGGCATTTCGGCGGCGGCTATCGCAATCTGAAATAATTGCATGAAATCAAAGGCTTGTGAAGATTCTGGAAAATCAAATTCGGGTAAGGTTTCGTTAGCAAAATCGGCTTTGTCCGAAATGGAGGCAGTCGTGCCTCGGCTTGAGCGCCGTGAGTCGTTGGCCGAGTCGCAACGACGGGACCGGGAATCGCTCAAAGGCATGCTGACCGCAGCGACGTGATCGCGCCCCCGGAAAGCAAAAGAGCCCCGGCTTTTCGCCGGGGCTCTTGACCGAGCGCTACAGCGCCGAGGGCTCAAACGTCCAGCAGCTCCTCGCTGGCAAATTCGGCCTTGTCCGAGATGAACGCGAAGCGCGCCTCGGCCTTGGTGCCCATCAGTCGTTCCACCGAATCCGCCGTGGTGTCGCGATCGTCGGCGAGCAGCACCACCTTGAGCAGCGTCCGCTTGCTCGGATCCATGGTGGTTTCCTTGAGCTGCGCCGGCATCATCTCGCCGAGGCCTTTGAAGCGGTTCACCTCGACCTTGGCGTTGGCGTTGAACTCGCTCTTGAGCAGCGCTTCCTTGTGCTTGTCGTCGCGGGCGTAAACCGATTTCGAGCCGTGCGTGAGTTTGTAGAGCGGCGGCACCGCGAGGAAGAGGTGGCCCTCGTCGATCAGCGGTCGCATCTGCCGGTAGAAGAAGGTGATCAAGAGCGAAGCGATGTGGGCGCCGTCGACGTCGGCGTCGGTCATGATGATGATGCGCTGGTAGCGCAGATCCTCTTCGCGATACTGCAGGAGCTGGCCGCAGCCGATCGCCTGCACGAGGTCGGAGAGCTGGGCATTGGCCGTCAGCTTGTCCTTGCCGGCGGAGGCGACGTTGAGGATCTTGCCGCGCAGCGGCAGCACGGCCTGGGTCTTGCGGTCACGCGCCTGCTTGGCGCTGCCGCCGGCCGAGTCGCCTTCGACGATGAAGAGCTCGGAGCCTTCGGTGCCGGCGTCGGTGCAGTCGGCGAGCTTGCCGGGCAGCCGCAGCTTCTTGCCGGCGGTTTTCCGCGCGGTCTCTTTCTCCTGCCGCCGCCGCAGCCGTTCCTCGGCGCGGTCGATCACGAAATCGAGCAGCCGGTTGGCCATGTTCGGATTGCCCGACAGCCAGTGATCGAACGGATCCTTCATCGCCTGTTCGACGATGCGCTGCGCTTCCGCGGTGGCGAGACGATCCTTGGTCTGGCCCTGGAATTCGGGCTCGCGCACGAACACCGAGAGCATCACGGCGGCACCGACCATCACGTCTTCCGACGTAATGGACGAGGCGCGCTTGCCCTGGCCGACGCGCTCGGCGTGATCCTTCAGGCCGCGGAGCAGCGCGCTGCGCAGGCCGGATTCGTGCGTGCCGCCATCGGGCGTCGGGACGGTGTTGGTGTAGGAGGAGAGGAAGCCGTCGGCATCCGCGGTCCAGGCCACCGCCCATTCGCAAGCGCCATGCGCGCCGTTGCGGCCCGATTTGCCGGAGAAGATATCCGGGTGGACCAGCGTGTCGGCGTGAATTGCAGCCGCCAGATAATCCTTGAGGCCGCCGGGGAAGTGGAACGTCGCTTCGGCCGGTACGTCCTCGATGCCCTTGAGCAGCTCGGGCGCGCAATTCCAGCGGATCTCGACGCCGCCGAACAGATACGCCTTCGAGCGCGTCATCTTGAACAGGCGCTGCGGCTTGAATGCAGCCTTGGCGCCGAAGATGTCGGTGTCGGGCTTGAAGCGGACGCGCGTGCCGCGGCGGTTGTTGATCTTGCCGAGATCCTCGAGCTTGCCCTTGGGGTGCCCGCGCTCGAACGTCATGCGATAGAGCTTCTGGCTGCGCGCGACCTCGACCTCGAGCAACGAGGAGAGGGCGTTGACCACGGAGATGCCGACGCCGTGCAGACCGCCCGAGGTCTCGTAGACCTTGCTGTCGAATTTGCCGCCCGAATGCAGCGTGCACATGATGACTTCGAGCGCCGATTTCTTCGGGAATTTTGGATGCGGATCGATCGGGATGCCGCGGCCGTTGTCGGTGACGGTCAGGAAGCCGTCCGCGGACAGCTCGACGCCGATGAAGGTCGCATGTCCCGCCAGCGCCTCGTCCATCGAGTTGTCGATGACTTCGGCGAACAGATGATGCAGAGCCTTCTCGTCGGTGCCGCCGATATACATGCCGGGCCGGCGCCGCACCGGTTCCAGGCCTTCGAGCACCTCGATGTCGGCTGCGGTGTAGTCGGCTTCGCCTCCGCTTCCGCGCGGCGCCGCCTTGGGGGCGCTCCGGGGCTTTGGCTCATCGCCGCCGAAAAAATCGCCTTTTGCTTTTGGCTTCAACTGTTTGGACATATATCTTGATACGCTTTGAGGGCCGCATCAGCGGCGAATCGGTTGGGCCGACTATGCCACTTCTGACTTGGAAAGGTTACCGCGGGGCGGGCCGGGCGGTGTGGTTGGGAGCCAATCCCGGCGATTTTACGCCGCAGGCCCTGCAATTCCCGGCAATTTGACCGGCCCGTCCGCGCTGAGCCGAGTTTTGTGACTTGATGTCACACAAGCCCTTGGCTTACCAGTCTTTTTCATCGAGCAGCACCTTGAGACGGGGCGGGAAGGCTTTTTTAGATGGAGCAGTTTGCGCACGCCCTGGCCGATTTCGTGCGCGTTCACCAGGCTTGGGCGGCTCCGATCGTGTTCCTGCTCGCTTTCGGGGAATCGCTGGCCTTCATCTCGCTGCTGATCCCGGCCTGGGGCGCGCTGGTCGCGATCGGTGCGCTGATCGGGGCGAGCGGCATCAGCTTCTACCCGGTCTGGATCGCCGGCGGATTGGGGGCGGCGCTGGGCGACTGGGTCTCGTACTGGTTCGGCTATCGCTACAAGGAGAAGGTCGCCCAGATGTGGCCGCTCTCGCGCTATCCGGAACTCCTGCCCAGAGGCGAGGCTTTCGTGCGCAGCTGGGGCGTCCCCAGCATCTTCATCGGCCGCTTCTTCGGTCCCCTGCGCGCCTCGGTGCCGCTCGCAGCCGGCATCTTCGAGATGCCTTATTGGAGCTTCCAGGCCGCCAATTTCGTCTCGGCCCTGATCTGGTCGGCCGTGCTGCTGCTGTTCGGCGACGTGCTCGCCAAGATCATGGAATGGATATGGCGGGTGATCTGACGCCGAAACCTTGACGGAAACCCGATCTGGCCTTATAGCCGCGCGCCATGATCAACGCCGCGACCATCCTGTTCGCCCGTCGCCGCCGCCGCTCTTTAGCGGTTTGGGCGGTCGATCGCGTTTGAGATCATCGTCTTTGCCGCTGGATCCGATCCGCGGCATTCTCTCTCCTGTCAGCGCGATCTGATCCGGCGGCCCCCAAGGAGGCCCAGCAGGAGACCACGATGTACACGCCACCCTTTTTCAAGCAGGACCGCGCCGCAAGCCTGAAGTTCGCCGAAGAGCGCGGCTTCGGCACCATCTGCGCCTTTGACGGTCACAAGCCGGTCGCTTCCCCGCTGCCGTTCTATTTGACTTATGCGGCCGATGGCACGCCGCAGGCCGCCTTTCATGTTGCCCGTCACAATCCACTGCTAAAGCTAGCGGATGGTGCAGCGTCCTGGCTGCTCGCGGTCAATGGCCCCGATGCCTATGTATCGCCGGATTGGTACGTCTCGCCGGACCAGGTGCCGACCTGGCTCTACCAGTCGGTGCATCTGAGCGGACCGGTGCGGATGTTGTCTGACGACGAGCTGGCGGTGCAGATCGACACGCTCAGCGACAAGTTCGAGAACTGGCTGCTGCCGAAGAAGCCGTGGACATCGGACAAGATGACGGCCGGACGGCTCGAGGCGATGAAGAAGGCGATCGTGGGCCTGGTGATGACGGTTGAGGAGGTCGAAGGCAGCTTCAAGCTCAACCAGCACAAGTCCGACGCCGATTACACGGCGATCGCCAATGCGCTCGGCGCCGGCGATGCCGACGCCAAGCAGATCTCACATTTGATGCGGCAGGCCAGGCCGCAGGTTTTTGCAGACGACACGAACATGCTCGAAGGGAGCGCACCATGAGCCTCGCTGACACAACCAAAGCCCCGACCACCAGCGCGGCGAAGAAGCCCGCCACCGTCTTCGTCGACGGTGGCTCCGGCACCACCGGGCTCGGCATCAACGAGCGGCTGAAGCTCCAGAACGACGTCGTCGTGAAGACGCTTCCCGACGACAAGCGCAAGGACCCCGCGGCCAAGAAGGCGCTGATGGAGGAGGTGGATCTCGTCATCCTCTGCCTGCCCGACGAGGCCGCCAAGGAAACGGTTGCGCTGGTCGACAGCATGGGCGCTTCGGGCCCGAAGGTGCTGGACGCCTCGACCGCCTACCGGGTCGCGCCCGACTGGGCCTACGGCTTTCCCGAACTGACGCCGGATCAGGCCGGCAAGATCAAGGCGGCGAAGAAGGTCTCCAATCCCGGCTGCTATCCGACCGGCGCGATTGCGCTGCTGCGGCCGATCGTCGATGCCGGTCTGTTGCCGCCCGATTATCCCGTCGCCGTCAACGCGGTGAGCGGCTATTCCGGCGGCGGCAAGTCGATGATCGCGAGCTTCGAGGACGGCAGCGCGCCGTCCTTCGAGCTCTACGGCCTCGGCTTCGAGCACAAGCATCTGCCGGAAATGCAGCTCTATTCGAACCTGACGCGGCGGCCGATCTTCATTCCGTCGGTGGGCAATTATCGGCAGGGCATGCTGGTCTCGGTGCCGCTGCAGCTCGACACGCTGCCCGGCAAGCCCGGCGGGGCCGATCTCCAGGCCGCGCTCGCCAAGCGCTATGCCGGCTCGAAATACGTCTCGGTGATGCCGCTGCAGAACGAAGCGTCAAAAGGCGGCCGGATCGAGCCGGAGGCGCTCAACGAGACCAACATGCTCGAGCTCTACGTCTTCGCCAGCGACAAATATCACCAGGCGGTGCTGGTCGCCCGGCTCGACAATCTCGGCAAGGGCGCCTCGGGCGCCGCCGTGCAGAACATGCGGCTGATGCTGGGATTGCCGGAGGAGTAGGGCGGTCTCGTGCCCCGGACGCAGCGCAGCGCTCCTTCAGCGGTGCGCTGCAGAGCCGGGGCCCATGCTTGTTAGATCTGGGTTGTGGCTTTCTGGGTCCCGGCTCTGCGGCGCGTCACTGAGGTGCCGCGCCTTGTCCGGGACACGGAGGCTCACACCATCTTGAAGATCGCCAGCGCCAGCACGGCCTGGGCGAGGAAGCCGACGGTGAAGGCCAGCGTGCGGAACACCGGGATGCCGAGCGCGTAGACGATCAGATGCGCGACGCGCGACCAGAAATAGACGGCGCAAGCCAGCACGGTCCATTTCGAGGAATAGTCGATCGCGTTGAGGATCAGCACCAGCGGCGCAAAGAGCACGAGGTTCTCGACCGCGTTGTCGTGCGCGAACATCAGGCGGTTCGCCCATTCCGCCTGCGGCTTGTCGCCGCGCGAGGGGTTGGCCATGGCGCCGCTGAGGCCGCGGACCTGGCAGCGGTTGATGGTGTAGGGAATCCAGAGGATCCCGGTCAGGATCACCGTCAGTGTCAGCCAGAACAATTCGCGCGTCATGGTCGGGTCCCCTCTGTCGTCGCTGCGTTGAGCGCGAGTCTATACAAAAGCGCGGAAGATTCCGCTATGCGCGAACCCTGACATAGCTGCCGGGCGCGTCCTCGATCGCCGGCAGCGCGTCGCTGCCGACGCTGCGCGCCGGGACTTGCTCCGGATCGAGCTCGCCCAGCCATTGACGCCAGTCCGGCCACCACGAGCCCTTGTGCTCGACCGCGTCTTTCATCCATTGCGCGACGTTGACGTCCTTGATGTTGTCGTTGGTCCAGTACTGGTACTTGTTCGAGGCGGGCGGATTGACGACGCCGGCGATGTGGCCCGAGCCCGACAGCACGTATTTCACAGGACCGCCGAAGAACTGCGAGCCGTACAGCACCGATTCAGCGGGCGCGATGTGGTCCTCGCGGGTGGCGAGGTTGTAGACGGGCACCTTGACCTTGGAGAGATCGAGCAGGGTGTTGTCGAGCACCATCGTGCCGGTGGAGAGCCGGTTCTCCAGATAGCAATTGCGCAAATAATAGGAATGGTTCGACGCGGTCATGCGCGTCGCGTCCGAATTCCAGTGCAAGAGGTCGAACGCGCTCGGCTGCTGCCCCTTCAGATAGTTGCTGACGACGTAGGACCAGATCAGATCGTTGGAGCGCAGCATGTTGAAGGCCATCGCCATCTTCGAGCCTTCGAGCACGCCGGCCGCCTTCATGTCCTGCTCGAGCGCCGCGATCTGCTCCTCGTCGACGAACACCAGGAGGTCGCCGGCATGGGTGAAGTCGACCTGTGCGGCGAAGAACGTCGCCGACGACACCCGCTGGCGGCGCTTCTCGGCGAGCCAGGCCAGCGTGGTCGCGAGCATGGTGCCGCCGACGCAATAGCCGGCGGTGTGCACCTTCATCTCGCCGGTGACCCTCTCGATCACGTCCATCGCCGTGAGCGGGCCTTCTTTCATGTAGTCTTCCCAGCTCTTGTTGCCGAGCCGCTTGTCGGGATTGACCCATGATATCACGAACACGGTGATGCCCTGGTCGACGCACCACTTGATGTAGGATTTCTCCGGCTTGAGATCGAGGATGTAGAACTTGTTGATCCAGGGCGGCACGATCAGGAGCGGAGTGCGCAGCACCGTCTCCGTGGTCGGCGAATACTGGATCAGCTGCATCATCTCGTTCTGGTAGATCACCTTGCCCGGCGTCGTCGCCATGTTGACGCCGACGACGAGGTTGTCCGGGTTGGACTGGCGGATCTTCAGCATGCCCTTTCCGGCTGCGATATCCTCGGCCAGCATCTTCAGGCCGCGGGCGAGGTTCTCGCCGCTGCTGGCCACCGTTTCGCGCAGCACCTCCGGATTGGTCAGCACGAAGTTGGACGGCGAGATCGCGTTGATGACCTGCTGGACGTAGAACTCCGCCTTGCGGCGGGTCTGCGGATCGAGCCCTTCGGCGTCGCGCACCAGCTCCTGCGCCCATCTGGTCGTGAGCAGATAGAGCTGCATGACGAAATCGAAGAACTGGTTCGACTTCCATTCCGGGTCGGCAAAGCGCTTGTCGCGCGGCGAGGGCGCGATCGCGGGCGCTGCGTCCTGGCCGGCCATGCGGCGCACCGCCGAGCCCCAGAGGTCGAGATAGTCCTTGGCGAGCTTGGTCTGCAGATCGGAAGAGCGGGACGTATCCGACAGCCAGTATTCGGCGACCGAGGTGAAGGTCTTGACGACCTCGGTGAGCTCGGCCGGCGGGCGATCCTGCACCTCGCCGCTCTCGCGCGGCTTGAGGTAAGCGGCCAGCGCCTTGCCGCCGCTCTCCATCGCCCGCGCGACATTCATCGCGAAGGCTTCCGCATCGAACTTCGTCTCGGGTTTGGGCGTATCGGTCGTGGCCATACTCATGAGCAGAACAGTAACGATTCATTCCGTATTCGTCACCGCGAAGCTCGCATGTTTGACGTTAAACACTCTCGAAGATGTGTTGCACTGCGACAAATCTTCTTGGTTCCGTCACATTCGGGCCGCACCGCTCGGCTTGGTGGGCAATGGCTGTTTTCTCGCTCGCACCATTTGGGCAGCAATGGTTTGAGCTTGGGCGCGGTCTTGGGTAAGATTGCCCGGGGCCGTGCTTTGGGACGAGTAGGGGATTTCCCAAGTGTTGGCGTTGTGGGACCTGCAAAAGACGCTGCCGATCCGCGGCGCGCTGCTGATCGCGGCGCTCGCCGTTGGCGGCTGCTCGAGCCAGCTCGCCGATATGACCCCCGCGGACGCGCAGGCGCATCCCAGGGAGCCCGGCACCTACCTGCCGGTGCACGACCTGCCGCCGGATCGCGATCAAGCGGTCATCCCGCCGGAGCAGCGCGCCAAGATCGAGGCTGAGCTCGCCGCCGCGCGCGATCGCCAGGCCGTCGCCGGCAAGGATGCGAAATGAGCCGCTCCAAGGTAATCGCTGGCGCCTCCGCCTTGCCGTGCTAAAAGACCACGGTTCAGCCGAGAGTCAGGGCGAACGACTTCAGTCCTCGTCGTCGATGATTGCTCTAAGCATTTGATTTTGAGTAATTTTCACGACGGGACCGGACGCCTTTCCGAAGCGCCGTCCTGGCCTGTCGATTCTGTCCTGACCGGTTGCCCCGGAGCCCAGAGAGCCATGGAAGAATTTTACCGCATCCGCCGCCTTCCGCCTTACGTGTTCGAGCAGGTCAATCGGGCCAAGGCGGCCGCGCGGAATGCCGGCGCCGATATCATCGACCTCGGCATGGGCAACCCGGATCTGCCGGCCCCGGCGCATGTGCTTGAGAAGCTGAAAGAGACGCTGGGCAAGCCGCGCACCGATCGCTACTCGGCGTCCCGCGGCATCCCCGGACTGCGCCGGGCCCAGGCCGGCTACTACGCCCGCCGCTTCGGCGTGAAGCTCAACCCCGACACCCAGATCGTGGCGACGCTCGGCTCGAAGGAGGGCTTTGCCAACGTGGCGCAGGCGATCACCGCGCCCGGCGACGTCATCCTCTGTCCGAACCCGAGCTACCCGATTCACGCCTTCGGCTTTTTGATGGCGGGCGGCGTGATCCGCTCGGTGCCGTCGGAGCCGACGCCGCAGTTCTTCGAGGCGGTGGAGCGGGCGATCGTGCATTCGATCCCGAAGCCGCTCGCGCTCGTCGTCTGCTATCCCTCGAACCCGACCGCCTATGTGGCGAGCCTGGATTTCTACAAGGACCTCGTCGCGTTCGCCAAGAAGCACGAGATCCTGATCCTGTCCGATCTCGCCTATGCCGAGGTCTATTTCGACGAGAACAATCCGCCGCCCTCGGTGCTCCAGGTGCCGGGCGCGATGGACGTCACCGTCGAGTTCACCTCGATGTCGAAGACCTATTCGATGGCCGGCTGGCGCATGGGCTTTGCGGTCGGCAATGAGCGCGTGATCGCGGCGCTCGCCCGCGTCAAATCCTACCTTGATTACGGCGCGTTCACGCCGGTGCAGGTCGCGGCGACCGCCGCGCTGAACGGTCCGGACGATTGCATCAAGGAGATGCGCGACACCTACCGCAAGCGCCGCGATGCGCTGGTGGAATCGTTCGGTCGCGCCGGCTGGGAGATTCCGCCGCCGGAGGCCTCGATGTTTGCCTGGGTGCCGCTGCCGGAAGCCTTCCGCAGCGTCGGCAGCATGCAATTCGCGACCCTGATGGTGGAGAAATCCGGCGTTGCGGTCTCGCCCGGCGTCGGCTTCGGCGAGCATGGTGAAGGATATGTCCGCATCGCCATGGTGGAAAACGAGCAACGGATCAGGCAGGCCGCGCGCGGCGTGCGACGCTTCCTTGAAAGCGGCATCGAAACGTTGCACAACGTCGTTCCGCTCGCCAATCGGCGTTAAGTTCTCTTCGGCAGGTTTTCTAAGTCATCATGGTTGCACCCCTGAAAGTGGGCATAGCGGGGCTCGGCACCGTGGGCGCCGAAGTTGTCCGTTTGATCGAAACGCAGGCCCGCGTGCTCGCAGGCCGCAGCGGCCGCGGCATCCGCGTCGTTGCCGTCACCGCGCGCTCGAAGGCGAAGAAGCGCGGCATCGATCTGCGCGGCGTCGAATGGGTCAAGGATCCGATGGCGCTCGCCACCCATCCCGGCATTGATTGCTTCGTCGAGCTGATGGGCGGCGCCGGCGATCCCGCGCTGTCGGCGGTGGAAGCCGCGCTGAGCGCCGGCAAGTCAGTGGTCACCGCCAACAAGGCGCTGCTTGCGAAGCACGGTTTGAAACTGGCAAAAGCCGCTGAAAAGCACGGCGGTGCGCTGAATTTCGAGGCAGCCGTCGGCGCCGCGATCCCCGTCATCAAGACGTTGCGCGAGGGTCTTGCCGGAACTGGCATCAACCGCGTCTACGGCATCCTCAACGGCACCTGCAATTACATCCTGACCCGGATGGAGCAGGAAGGCCTGTCCTTCGCCGAATGCCTCAAGGACGCGCAGCGGCTCGGTTATGCCGAGGCCAACCCGTCGTTCGATGTGGATGGTCACGATACCGCGCAAAAACTCGCGATCCTCGCCAGCCTCGCTTTCGGCACGAAAGTTGCTCAAAGCGCGGTGTATGTCGAAGGCATCTCATCTATCGCACCGGAAGATCTGCGTGCGGCATCCGATCTCGGCTACCGCGTCAAGTTGCTCGGGGTTGCGGTGCGCACCGCCAAGGGCATCGAGCAGCGCGTGCATCCGACCATGGTTCCGAAATCCTCCTCGATCGCGCAGGTGATGGGCGTCACCAATGCGGTCACGATCGACGGCGAGGGCATTCCGCCGATCACGCTGGTCGGCCCCGGCGCCGGCGGCGCCGCGACAGCGTCCGCCGTCGTCGCCGATATCGCCGATGTCGCGCGCGGCATCCGCGCCAATCCGTTCGGCCGGCCCATTTCTCATTTGCGCGACACCAAGAAGGCGCCGATGGAGCGGCACGAGGGCGGCTATTACATCCGCCTTCTGGCGCGCGATTTTCCCGGCACCGCGGCTGCGATCGCGACGCGGCTGGCAGAGCAGAAGATTTCGATCGAGTCGATCGTGCAGCGTCATCCCAATGGCGGCGCTGCGTCAGCCGACGGCAAGGCGGTGCCCGTGCCCGTCATCCTGATCACCTATGCCACGCATGAGGACGCCGTGCGCCGCGCACTCGCCGCCGTGCAGAAGGACAAGGTGATCAGCGGACGGCCGCAGGTGATCCGGATCGAGAAGAACTAGAGCATGCCCCCGGACCCAGAGGCCGCACCAGCGCAAGTGTTGAGCGGTTTTCCGGAAAGGTCATGCTGAAACAATGAGGCGGTTTGAACGAACGAACCGTGGGCGTTGAGAGTTGATGCGGGCAGAGACTTCTGTCCAAAACCGTTTCGAAGGAGTGAGCCGATGTCGACCCATATTTCAGTCCCCCCGCAAGCGTTGCTTGAGCGCATCCTCACGCTGGAGATCGTGCGCGTGACGGAGCGGGCGGCGGTGTCGTCGGCGCGGCTGCGCGGGCACGGTAACGAGAAGGCGGCCGACCAGGCCGCGGTGGACGCGATGCGGCGTGAGCTCAACAAGCTGCCGATCGAGGGCACCATCGTGATCGGCGAGGGCGAGCGCGACGAGGCGCCGATGCTCTTCATCGGCGAGAAGGTCGGCCTGAACGCCGGCCCGCAGGTCGACATCGCGGTCGATCCGCTCGAAGGCACCACGCTGTGCGCCAAGAACATGCCGGGCTCGATCGCCACGATGGCGATGGCCGACGGCGGCACGCTGCTGCACGCCCCCGACGTCTACATGCAGAAGCTCGCGATCGGCCCGGGCTACAACAAGGGCGTCGTCGATCTCGATGCAACGCCGGCCGACAACGTCCGCCGTCTCGCCAAGGCCAAGGGTGTCCAGCCCGACGGGATCACGGTTCTGGTGCTCGATCGCCCGCGCCATGCCAGCATCATCGAGAGCGTGCGCTCGACCGGCGCCGCCGTGCGCCTGATCACCGATGGCGACGTCGCCGGCGTGATCCATTGCGCCGACCCCGATAACACCGGCGTCGACATGTATCTCGGCACCGGCGGCGCGCCGGAAGGCGTGCTCGCGGCCGTTGCGCTGCGCTGCATCGGCGGCCAGATGCAGTGCCGCCTCATCCTCGATTCCGACGAGAAGCGCGAACGCGCCGCCAAGATGGGCGTCAACGATCCCAAGATGATCTACGGCATCGAGGACATGGCGCGCGGCGACTGCCTGTTCGCCGCCACCGGCGTCACCACGGGCTCGCTGCTCTCGGGCGTCAAATTCCGCAAGGACGGCGTGATCGAGACCGAGACGGTGGTGATGCGCTCCGTCACCGGCACGGTGCGCTACATCAAGGCCGAGCATCGCGAGCTTGCGAAGTTCCATCTGGACTAAGTTAAGATACGCGACCCTCGTTCCGGGCCTGCGCTTCGCGGCGCATCCCGGGACGACCAAGAACAAGCAACATTCAGGGAAGCGCCATGTCCGAACTCTCCGCCGTCAAAGCCCTTGTCTTCGACGTCTTCGGCACGGTTGTGGACTGGCGCACCAGCCTCATCACCGACTTCATGTGGTGGAGCAAGCAGCGCGGCATTAGTGCCGACTGGACGGCGCTCGTCGACGGCTGGCGCGGCATGTACATGGCCTCGATGGATGACGTGCGCAAACATCCCGAGCGCGGCTATGTCATGCTGGATGATCTGCACCGCCGCTCGCTTGAGAAGCTGGTCGCGCAGTTCGCGATCAAAGGCCTCACTGACGCCGATCTCGATTATCTCACCAAGGGCTGGCATCGCCTCCATCCCTGGCCGGACAGCGTCGCGGGCCTCGCCCGGCTGAAGTCCAAATTCGTGATCTCGCCGCTGTCGAACGGCAATGTCGCGCTGCTCACCAACATGGCGAAGTTTGCCGGCCTGCCGTGGGATCTCGTCATGTCGGCCGAGCTGTTCGAACACTACAAGCCGGATCCGGAAACCTATCTGGGCGCAGCAAAGCTGCTCGGCCTCAAGCCGGAAGAGGTGATGATGGTCGCCGCCCACAACGGCGATCTCGCGGCGGCGCAGAAGAACGGGTTGAAGACCGCGTTCGTCGCACGGCCGACGGAGTACGGTCCGCTCCAGAAGGTCGATTTCGAAGCCACCGGCAATTGGGACATCGTCGCCAAGGACTTTGGCGGGATCGCCGACAAGCTCGGCTGCTGACCCTGGTCAAGCTGAGCGGGGCGGCTCACCGGCCCGTTCGTCGGCCGCACAGAACGTCGCAATGGCAAGATCGATCCGCCGGTCCAGCGCGCGGCGATTGAGCTTGAATGCGGTGTCCGTCAGCAGCCTGAAATGATCGTGGCTGAAGACCATGCCGAACAGCATCTCGGCGACGAGGCGGAGCGGCACGCCCTCGAAACGAGGCTCCAGGCGAACGGCCTTGAGCAGCTCGACGATGTGCTCCGTGCCGGATTCGATGATGACCTCGGCGAACATGCGCCCAAGTGCAGGCGAGGCCTGGCGTTCCCCGATGATCAGGCGCTGCAGCGCGATCTCGTCCGGCGACAACGCCACGTCTGCCGCCTCCCGGAGCGTGTTTCGAAGCCGGATCACTGGTGATCCTTCCGAAGGGGCGTCTGCGTACTCAGCTTGGGGCAGGCTGCGCAGCAGCATGGCGCGGAACAGCTCGGTCTTGCTCTCGAACAATCTGTAGAGCGTTTTCTTCGACATCCCGGCGGCCCCGGCGATGTCGTCCATCGTCGTCGCGGCAAAACCCTTGCTGGTGAAGGTGTCCTTTGCCGCCGCCAGCAATTGCAACATGCGCGCGTCGGGGGCGGGGTCGACGGCCGGCTTGGTCTGCTCCGACGGCGGAGTAACGCGCCTCCGACTGCTGGATTCTCTTGCCATGGACGCACCTGCTTGAATTTGAGCTGCTTCACGACTGCTTGAATGCCGTTGCGTAGGCAGCCTAGCACTTGACTTCAGGGAAGGAAACTACCAAGTTTCCCAATGGAAACTGAATAGTTTCCAAATGTTTCCGTGCGCGGTGCCCTTCAGGGGCCGCAACTTACCCATGGATCGTCATCATGCGTCGCCCGATCGTCCGCGCTGTTCCCTTGATTGCCCTGCTGCTTGCCGCTTGCGGGGAGCAGAACCCGCAAGCGGCATTGCAGCAGATGGTGCCGGAGGTCGGCATCATGACCCTGAAACCGCAGGAAGCGAAGATCTCGACGGTCCTGCCGGGCCGCGTCGTTGCCTATCAGGTTTCCGAGGTCCGGCCGCAGGTCACGGGCATTCTGCTCAAGCGCGACTTCGTGGAAGGAGCCGAGGTCAGGGAAGGCGACCTGCTCTATGAGATCGATCCGGTGCAGTACAGAGCGGGTCTGGCGAGCGCCGAGGCCGCCGTGCAGAGGTCGGAGGCAACGCTCGTCAGCGTCAAGCTCAAGGCCGCGCGCAAGACCCAGCTTCTGCAAACCAATGCGGCGAGCCAGCAGGATGTCGACGATGCGGTCGCCGCCTACAAGCAGGGCGAGGCCGACGTGAAGGCGGCGGAGGCCAACCGCGACACCGCCGCGATCTCGCTCGACCGCACCAAGGTCACCGCCTCGATCTCGGGCCGGATCGGCAAGTCGAGCATCACGCCCGGCGCGCTGGTCACCGCCAGCCAGGCAACCGCGATGACGACGATCCAGCAGCTCGACCCTGTTTATGTCGATCTCGACCAGTCCACCTCCGAGATGGAACGCCTGCGCAACCAGATCGCCAGTGGCCAGCTCAAGCGTCCCGCCGAGGGCGTGCAGGTCGAGCTCTTGATGGAGAGCGGCAGGGCTTACGGCCACAAGGGCAAGTACGGCTTCACCGATGCCAGCGTCAACGAGAGCACCGGCTCGGTCTCATCGCGCGCGGTCTTCGCCAATCCCGAGCGGGCGCTGCTGCCCGGCATGTATGTGCGCGCCCGCGTTGTCGCCGGCGTGGACACGGCCGCGATCCTGGTGCCGCAGCGGGCGGTCTCGCGCAATCCGCTGGGGCAGGCGGTGGCGATGTTCGTCGACAAGGACGGCAAGGTCGAGCAGCGGACGCTGGAGCTCGGGGAGGACGTCGGCAGCAACTGGCTGGTGCGCTCCGGCGCCAAGGCGGGTGATCGCCTGGTTGTCGAGGGAACGCAAAAGGCCCGCCCCGGTGCGCCCGTCAAGACCGTCGAGGTCGCGATCGATCCTGCAACCGGCCTCACCGTGAATCCGACGCGGCAGGCCGATGCGCGGCCTGCCGCCGCCACAGCCGAGCAGTAACCGTCATGTCCCATTTCTTCATCAAGCGGCCGATCTTCGCCTGGGTCATCGCCATCCTGATCATGCTGGGCGGCGTGCTCGCGATCATGCGGCTGCCGATCGCGCAATATCCGCAGATCGCGCCGACCGTCGTCACGATCACGGCGACCTATCCCGGCGCCAATGCCGAGACCGCGGAGAACTCGGTGACCAAGGTCATCGAGCAGAACATGACCGGTCTCGACTATCTGCAATACATGTCGTCGTCGAGCACTTCGACGGGCCAAGTGCAGATCTCGCTGACCTTCACCAACGAGGCCGATGCCGACATCGCCCAGGTGCAGGTGCAGAACAAGCTGCAGCTTGCAACACCGCTGCTGCCGCAGGTCGTGCAGCAGCAGGGCATCAAGGTCGTGAAGTCCTCGGCGAGCTTCTTGATGGTGCTCGGCTTCGTCTCCGAGGACGGCCGGCTTGCCGCCAGCGACATCGCCGACTACGTGGCCTCTTCGGTCAACGATCCGATCAGCCGCGTCGCCGGCGTCGGACAGGTGACGTTGTTCGGCGCCGAATACGCCATGCGCATCTGGCTCGATCCCGACAAGCTGGCCAAATACAATCTGATGCCCGGCGACGTGACCGCGGCGATCCAGACCCAGAATACCCAGGTGACCGCCGGCCAGCTCGGCGGCCTGCCGTCCGTCGGCGGCCAGCAGCTCAATGCCACCATCACCTCGCAGAGCCGCCTGCAGACGGTCGAGCAGTTCAAGGACATCATCCTGCGCACGGCCACGACCGGTCAGACGGTCCGCATCGGCGACGTCGCGCGGGTCGAGCTCGGTTCGAAGTCCTATGATTCCGCGGCGCGCTACAACGGCAAGCCGGCCGCGGGCATGGGCATCAGCCTTGCGACCGGCGCCAATGCGGTCGCGACCTCGGAAGCGGTGAAGGCGCGTGTTGCCCAGCTCAGCGCCACGATGCCGGAGGGGCTCCGCGTCGTCTACCCCTACGACACCACGCCCTTCGTCAAGCTGTCGATCGAGAAGGTGATCCACACGCTGTTCGAGGCGATCGCGCTGGTCTTCGTCGTGATGTTCGTGTTCCTGCAAAGCTGGCGCGCCACCCTCATTCCGACCATCGCCGTGCCGGTGGTGCTGCTCGGGACCTTCGGCGTGCTCTCGCTCGCGGGCTATTCCATCAACACCTTGACGATGTTCGCGATGGTGCTGGCGATCGGCCTGTTGGTCGACGATGCCATCGTCGTGGTCGAGAACGTCGAACGCGTGATGGCCGAGGAGCAGCTCGGGCCGCGCGAGGCGACCGAGAAGTCGATGCGCGAGATCACCGGCGCGCTGGTCGGGATCGGCGTCGTGCTCTCGGCCGTGTTCATCCCGATGGCGTTCTTCAACGGCTCGGTCGGAATCATCTACCGGCAGTTCGCGCTCACCATCGTCACGGCGATGCTGCTGTCGGTGCTGGTGGCGCTGATCCTGACGCCAGCGCTGTGCGTCACGATCCTGAAGCCGCCGCAACACCATGGTGCGCAACGCGGCTTCTTCGGCCTGTTCAACCGCGGCTTCGACCGCATGGCCGACGGCTATCAGCGCACCGCGGGCGCCGCGATCAGGCGCGTCGCCGGGGCGATGATCGCCTTCGCGGCGATCGTCGCCGCCATGGTCGTGCTGTTCCAGCGGCTGCCGAGCTCGTTCCTGCCCGAAGAGGACCAGGGCACGATCATGACCCTGATCCAGCTGCCGGTCGGCGCGACTTCGACTCGCACGCTCGACGTGATCAAGCAGGTCGAGCATCAATATCTCGACAACGAGAAGGACGCCGTGGACGGCGTGTTCGCGGTCAGCGGCTTCAGCTTCGCCGGCCAGGGGCAGAACGTCGGCCTTGCCTTCGTCAGCTTGAAGCCGTTCGACGAGCGCAAGAGTCCTGCGGCCTCGGCGCAGGCCGTGGCCGGCCGTGCCATGGGGGCTTTCATGAAGATCCGCGACGCCATGGTGTTCGCAGTGCTGCCGCCGTCGATCCCCGGCTTCGGCAATGCCGGCGGCTTCGATGTCTATCTCCAGGACACCGGCGGGCAGGGCCACGAGGCGCTGATCCAGGCGCGCAACCAGCTGCTCGGGCAGCTTGCGGCGGACAAGCGCGTGGCGCAGGCCCGGCCGAACGGTCAGGACGACACGCCGCAATTCAACCTCGACGTCGATCAGGCCAAGGCCACCGCGCTCGGCGTCAACCTCAGCGATCTCAACACCACATTGTCGGCGGCCTGGGGCGGCGCCTATGTCAACGACTTCATCGACCGCGGCCGCGTCAAGCAGGTCTATGTGCAGAGCGATGCGCCGTTCCGCATGGATACCAGCGACATCGGCCGCTGGTATGTGCGCAACGCCTCCGGCTCGATGGTGCCGTTCTCGGCGGTCGCTACCGATCGCTGGAGCTTTGGCTCGCCGCGCCTCGAGCGCTACAACGGCGTTGCCGCCGTCGAGCTGCAGGGGCAAGCGGGGCCGGGCATCAGCTCGGGCGTCGCCATGCAGGCGGTGGAGGAGCAGATGGCCAGGCTGCCCAAGGGCTATGGCCACGAATGGACCGGATTGTCGTTCCAGGAGCGGCTCACCGGCAGCCAGACGCTGTATCTCTATTCGATCTCGCTGCTGATCGTCTTCCTGAGCCTTGCGGCACTCTACGAGAGCTGGTCCGTCCCGTTCGCGGTGATGCTGACGGTGCCGATCGGCGTGCTCGGCGCGCTGCTCGCGGCGACGCTGTTCAGTCAGGCCAACGACGTCTATTTCCAGGTCGGCCTTTTGACCACGATCGGTCTTGCCTCGAAGAACGCGATCCTGATCGTCGAATTCGCGCTGGAGCAGATCGCAGCCGGCCGGAGCCTCGTCGATGCCACCCTGCACGCGGCGCGTCAGCGTCTGCGTCCGATCCTGATGACGTCGCTCGCCTTCATCCTCGGCGTGCTGCCGCTGGCGGTGGCGACCGGCGCGGGCTCGGCCAGCCAGAACGCGGTCGGCATCGGCGTCGCCGGCGGCATGATCGCGGCAACCGTGCTCGGCATCTTCTTCGTGCCCGCACTGTTCGTGCTCGTGAAGCGGATATTCCCGGGCGGCCGGACGGATGCCGCCGCCTCGGAGGCCGGCGCTGTTGCGGAGCCTGCGGAATAGGGCACGTCGACGGTCCGGACGGCACGCGCCGCCCGGACCTGATCTCGAGAACCTACAGCGTCATCTGCATCGGTTCGGGATAATAGTGGAAGCCTTCACCGGCCTTGGCGACATGGCCGTAGCCCGGCCAGGCGAAGTGATAGGACATCACCGGGGTCTTGTTGGCCGCAAGCATCGTCAGCAGTTTGACGCGCGATTCCGCGGCCTGCTTCGGATCGGTGTCGTAGGAGAATTCCATGCGCGGCCGCTCGAGCAGCAGCACGGAATGGTGCGAGAGGTCGCCGAGGAAGGCGAAGGACTTGCCGGCCGACGACACCAAGAAGATGGTGTGGCCGACGGTGTGACCGGGCGCGGAGATCGCCTGGACCCCCGGCAGGAATTCCTGGCCGTCCTTGAAGAACACGATCCGGTCGCGGACCGGCAGCAGGTTCTTGCGGGCGTGAACGACGAAGTCCTTGGCCGGGCTGCCGAGCTTGCCTTCGTCGGTCCAGAAGTCGAAATCGGTCTGCGAGATGTAGATCTGCGCGTTCGGAAACAGCGGCTTGCCGCCTTCGTCGACGATGCCTCCGATATGGTCGATATGGGCATGCGAGCACACGACGGCATCGATGTCCCCCGGCTTGATGCCGGCCTCGGTCATGCTCTTCTGTTGCCGGCCGGTGCTGGCGCCGAACATCTTCGATGAGCCCATGCCGGTATCGAACAGGATGAGCTTGTCGCCGGTGTTCACGATCGGCGAGTTCTGTTCGAGCACGACGTTGTCCGGCGACAGGAAATTGTCCGCCAGCATCTTCTTCACCTCTTCTTTGGGAACGCCGGTGAAGGTTCCGGAGGGATCGCCGAGCGGCAGCGGCCCGTCGGACACGACGGTGACCTCGGCATCGCCGAGAACGAAGCGGTGCCAGTAGGGCGTCTGGGTGCCGAGCTTGGGAGCCCGCGCCATCGCGCTGGTGCCGAGCATGGCGCTGGCACCAAGGCCCGCTCCGAGCGCGAGTAGGGATCGACGGGACACATCGATTGTCATGCGTTTCCTCCGCTTTTGTCTTTTGTTTTGCGCGATTGTTCGCGCGTTGGGACCGGCCTGATCGGCCACGCGGCCGCAGGTCGGCAGAGAAGTATGCTGCTCCGGCCGCGACAAGCTAGCAAGTGGAATTAGTGCGCAGATTCACGCGGAGCGTGAACGAGCTGCCGGACGGGAAGGCCACGTGTGGACGCGCTCTCCGCTGGTCAGGACAACGCGAATTGCGCCTTACGCAATTCTCAGCGTGAGATCGTTCCCTTCCGTCTCGGCAAAGCCCGCCTGCAACACCTCTTCACGCTTGTGGCGGAGATGCGCGCGCAAAATGTGGGAGAGGCCGACGCCGTCGCGGCGCTGGAGCGCGTTCAGGATGGCGTCATGCTCCTTCACGGCGAGCGCCCAGCGCTGCGGCGTCATCGGCGTGACGTAGCGCGCGCGCCGGATGCGCGCTGTCACTGATGTGTAGAGCCCCGCGAGCACGGGATTTCCGGCTGCGGTGACGATGGCCTCGTGGATGGCGCGATTGCCGCGGTAGTACTGGATCAGATCGCCATCGCGATAATGCAGCACCATGGCCGCATGCGCGGCGGCGATCTCGTCGATCTCGGCGTCCGTGATGCGTTCGCAGGCGAGCTCGCCGGCAAGGGCCTCCAGGCCCTGGCAGACCTCGAACAGGTCGCGCATGTCCCTGTCGGTCAGTTTTGCCGCGCGCGAGCCGCGATGCGGCAGCAGTTGCACGAGGCCTTCGGCGGCCAGCACCTTGAGTGCCTCGCGCAGCGGCGTGCGTGAGATCTCCAGCCGTTCACACAGCTCGCGCTCGGGAATCCGCGCGCCCGGCGGGATTTCGCCGTCGAGCAGGATCGCGCGGATGCGGCCAACGACGTCCTCGTGAAGCATGGGGACCAGCGCTCCAATTTGAATGCAAAACTGGGATAAGCGATCGGTATTTAGAAGTTCCAGCTTGCTAATCGCAGATTTTGCATTCAAAAATGCAAAAAACAAGAGGATATGAGGAAATGGACCTGGCGGTAGGGGCAGACGACCTCGTTTTTGAATGCAACGACGGTATCGGGCGGATCACCTTCAACCGTCCGCAGGCCCGCAACGCCTTCACTTTCGCCATGTACGAGCGGCTCGCTGCGATCTGCGAGGAGGCCAACGGCGATCATGCGATCAAGGTGCTGGTGTTGCGCGGAGCCGGCGACAAGGCCTTTGCGTCCGGCACCGACATCAACCAGTTCCGCGAGTTCAAGACGCCGCAGGATGCGATCGACTACGAGAACCGCATCGATCGGGTGCTGACCACGCTCGAACAGTGCCGCGTGCCGACCATCGCGGCGATCAACGGCTTTTGCACCGGCGGCGGCGCCGGCATCGCCGCGGCCTGCGACCTCCGCATCGGCACGGCAAGTGCGAAGATCGGTTTTCCCATTGCCCGAACACTTGGCAATTGCCTGTCGATGTCCAATGTCAGCCGTCTCACCGCGCTGATTGGCGCCGCGCGCGTCAAGGACCTGATCTTCACCGCTCGCCTCGTCGACGCCGCGGAGGCTGCCAGCGTTGGGCTGCTCGGCGAAGTGGTCGAGGACATTGCCGCGCTGGAAAAGCGCGCCGACGAGGTCGCCCGGCTCGTCGCCAGTCATGCGCCGCTGACGCTGAACGCGACCAAGCAGGCGGTGGCCCGCCTGCAACGGCGGCTGACGCAGGACGAAGGCGAGGACCTCATCCTGATGTGCTACACGAGCCAGGATTTTCGCGAAGGGCTCGATGCTTTCCTCAGCAAGCGCGCCCCGCAGTGGCGCGGTCAATAGGACAGGCCCGATGCAAAGCGATCGATCGCAATCCAACTCTCGCCGTTCGGGACCGCTTGCCGGCCTCAAGGTCGTCGACCTCACCCATGTCATGGCCGGGCCGACTTGCACCCTGATGCTCGCCGACATGGGTGCCGATGTCATCAAGATCGAGAAATCGCCCAACGGCGACGACACCCGTCATTCGGTGCCGCCGAAGATCGGCGAGGAGGCGGCCTCCTTCTTGATGATGAACCGCAACAAGCGCGGCATCGTGCTGGATCTGAAGACCGAGGGCGGCAAGCAGGTGCTGCGGCGGCTGATCGCTGATGCCGACGTGCTGGTCGAGAACTTTGCGCCGGGCGCGATGGAGCGCCTCGGCTTCGGCTACGAGGCGCTGCACCAGCAATTCCCGGCGCTGATCTATTGCTCGCTGTCGGGCTTCGGCCGCACCGGTCCCTACAAACACCGCCGCGGTTTCGACCTCGTCGCCCAGGCCATGAGCGGCATCATGAGCTTTACCGGCGAACGCCCGGATGGGCCGCCGGTCAAATGCGGGCCGCCACTGTCCGACATCACCGCCGGCCTGCTCGCGAGCATGGGCATCCTCGCAGCCTATACACATCGCCTCAAGACCGGAGAGGGGCAGTGGGTCGAGACCTCGCTCTATGAGGCCGCCCTGGTGCAAACCTATTGGCAATCGACCATCGCACTCGCCGCCGGCACGGCGCCGCGTGCGATGGGGTCGGCCCATCCGCTCAACGCGCCGTACCAGGCGTTCGAAGCTTCCGACGGCTGGCTCGTGGTCGGCGGCGCCAACAAGAAGCACTGGCTCTTGATGCTGGAAGCTCTTGGCGCCGGCGAACTCGCCGCCGATCCGCGCTTCGTCACCGGGGCCGACCGCATGGCCAATCTGAAAGTGCTCGAAGCGGTCCTGAGCGAGCGCTTCAGGACCCAGTCGCGAGCGCATTGGCTCGCGGCACTGGACGAGAAGGGCGTGCCGTGCGGACCGGTGCATGACATGCTGGAGGCGCTCAGGGATCCCCAGACGCTGGCGCGCGAGATGGTCGTCGAAGTCGAGCATTCCACGCTCGGCCCGGTGAAGACGATCGGTCTTCCCGTCAAGTTTTCAGAGACCCCAGGCAAAGTCCTCTCGGGCGCGCCGGTCTATGGTGAGCATACGGGCGAGGTGCTGGCCGAGTACGGCTTCGACCAGAAGCAGATCGAAGCGCTCGAAAAAGAAGGCGCAATCGTCTTAGGCGCAGGAAGACGCGAGGAACGCGTCGCCTGACCGGACGTCGATACGACAGACAACAACAAAAGACAAAAGCCAGCTGGAGGAAATCATGGGTCGGACGTCGATACTTCTGCTCTCCGCAGCCGCGACCATGCTCGCCGGCACGATGCCGGCGCTCAGTGCCTGGCAACCGCAAAAGCCGATCGAGTTCGTCGCCACCGCCGGGCCCGGCGGCGGGACCGACAATCTCGCGCGCGCGGTGCAGAACATCATCACCAAGCACAAGCTGACGGAGCAGCCGATCGTCGTCGTCAACAAGGGCGGCGGCAGCGGCGCGGAAGGCTATGTCTATGGCAAGGCCTCCGCCGGCGATCCCTACAAGGTGATCTTCGGCACCTCGAACGCCTGGCAGCAGCCGCTCGTCTCCAAGGTCGCCTTCAACTACACCGATCTCACGCCCGTAGCGGCGATGGCGCAGGACGAGTTCCTGCTGTGGGTGAAGCAGGACGCGCCCTACAAGACGGCGGGTGACTATCTGAAGGCGGCCGGATCGGGCGAGTTCAAGATGGGCGGCGCCCAGTCGAAGGACACCGACGAGGTGCTGACGCGCATGATCGAGAAGGCCGGCAAGGTCAAGCTGACCTATATCCCCTTCAAGAGCGGCGCGGAGACCGCCGTGCAACTCGCCGGCGGACATCTCGATTCCCACGTCAACAATCCCAGCGAAAGCCTCGGCCAATGGCGCGGCGGCACGCAGCGGCCGCTCTGCGTTTTCAGCCCGAAGCGGCTGCCGCAGGGCGCCAAGGTCACCGCGACCGAAGGCTGGGGCGATGTTCCGACCTGCGTCGAGCAAGGGCTCGACATCAAGCAATATGAGCAGCCACGCACCGTGTGGCTGCCCGGCAAGGTCACGCCGGACCAGGCCGCGTTCTATGTCGACCTCATGAAGAAGGTGCAGGCGACGCCGGAGTGGAAGGACTACATCGAGAAGACGTCCCAGGTCGACACCTTCCTGACCGGCGCCGAGTTCGACAAGTTCATCAAGGAGGATCTCGAGCACGTCAAGCAGGTGGCGGGCGAGCAGGGCTGGCTGGTGAAGTGAGGCGGGGCGTGCATCAAACTCCGCTGTCGTCCCTGCGAACGCAGGGACCCATACCGCGTGATCCATCGAGGTGTGCTGGCCGTCGTACCGAAATGGATTTGACCTCGAGTCTTCGTCAAATTCCTCCCTGGGGTTATGGGTCCCTGCGTTCGCAGGGACGGCACCGAGCGCCGGGGAAGGATGCGTGGCTACAGCGGGCAATTGCCCGACGTCAGAGCGGAGTCCCCCATGATCTCGCGCCGCGCGCTTGAACTTGCGACCGCCGTCCTCACCGGCGGCTTTGGTGTGGCCGTCGTCGTCTCGAGCCTCGACAACGGCATCGGCTGGTCGAGCGCGGGCGTCGAGGCCGGCACGTTTCCGTTCCTGACCGGCATCGTCATCGTGCTCGGCAGCCTCTACAACCTGGCGCGGGGCGTGCTGCCGGTTGCGTCCCTGGCAAACGTTCCCATTGCGATCACGCCGATCGAGCTGCGCCGGCTTGCCGGCCTGTTCGTGCCCGCCGCGGTTTTCGTCGCCGCAATCCCGCTCGCCGGGATGTACGTCGCCTCGGCGCTGTATGTCTTCGCGGTGCTGGCGATCCCCAGGCATCAATCGGTGCCGCGCGCGCTGGGGATGGCGGCAGCGACAGCGCTCGCGCTCTACGTCGTGTTCGAGCGCATGTTCCAGGTGAGCTTGCCGCACGGCGCGCTCGCAGCCGCCTTCGGGTTCTGACGGAGGGCCGATGGACAATCTCGGGGAACTCCTCCACGGCTTCAGCATCGCGGTCACCGTGCCGCACCTGGTGCTAATGGTCGTCGGCGTGCTGCTCGGCATTCTCGTCGGCGTGCTGCCCGGGCTGGGCGCGCCAAATGGCGTGTCGCTGCTCCTGCCGCTGACCTTCGGCATGCAGCCGGTGTCGGCGATCATTCTGCTCTCCAGCATGTATTGGGGGGCGCTATTCGGCGGCTCGGTCACCTCGATTCTGTTCAACATTCCCGGCGAGCCGTCGTCGGTTGCGACCACCTTCGACGGCTATCCGATGGCGCGCGACGGAAGGCCGACCACGGCGCTCGCCACCGCCTTCGGCTCGGCCGCCTTCGGTGCGCTGGTCGGCGTCATCCTGATCACTTTCCTCGCGTCCTGGGTGGCGCAGGTCGCGCTCGCCTTCGGGCCGGCGGAATACTTTGCCGTCTATTTCCTGGCCTTCGCCAGCTTTGTCGGCATGGGCGGCGCCGCGCCGATCAAGACGGTCGTGGCGCTCGCGATCGGCTTTTCGATCGCCGCGATCGGCATCGACACCGTCTCCGGCAGTGTCCGCCTCACCATGGGCGTTGATGAACTCGTCAAGGGCGTGAGCTTCGTGGTCGCGGTGATGGGCCTGTTCGGTATCGGCGAGCTGCTGGTCGCGGTCGAAGAGGAATTCCATGCCCGCGCGGTGTCCTCGAAGATCGACTGGCGCGAGGTGTTTCGCGCGGTCGGACGGCTGCCGCGGCATGGCGTTGCCTTGCTGCGCAGCGCCGCAATCGGCTGCTGGATGGGGATCACCCCGGGCGGGCCGACCGCGGCGTCCTTCATGAGCTATGGCATCGCCCGCCGCTTCTCGCGCCGGGGCCGCTATTTCGGCACCGGAGAGGTCGAAGGCATCATCTCGCCGGAGACGGCTGACCATGCCGCCGGCACCAGCGCGCTGCTGCCGATGCTCTCGCTCGGCATACCCGGCTCGGCGACCGCGGCCGTCATGATGGGCGGGCTGATGATCTGGGGCCTCAATCCGGGGCCGATGCTGTTCGTCGACCAGAAGGACTTTGTCTGGGGCCTGATCGCCTCGATGTATGTCGGCAACATCGTCGCCGTCGCCTTGGTGCTGTTGACCGTCCCGGTGTTTGCCGCCTTGATGCGGATTCCCTTCGTCGTCATCGCCCCGCTGATCGTGATCATCTGCGTCGTCGGCGCCTATTCGGTCTCGAATTCCTATCTCGACGTCGTCATGATGCTGGGCTTCGGCATCGTCGGCTATCTCTTCAAGAAGCTGTTCTATCCCTTGGCCCCGCTGGTGCTCGCGATCGTTATCGGCGACAAGGCCGAGGATGCGTTCCGGCAGTCGATGCTGATGTCGAAGGGGTCGCTCGGGATCTTCTTTGCGAACAAGCTGGTGACGTGCCTGATCATGGCCGGCATCGCGCTGCTGCTGCTCCCGCTTGTGCTGCAGCTCGCACGCCTCTGGCGCAAGCCCGCATCCCCCGCGACCGAAACGACCGCCCAGGAGAAGGTGATCATATGACCGCAAAGCCGCTGATTGCATTGGCCATGGGAGATCCCGCCGGCATCAGCCCGGAGCTGACGGCCAAGCTGGTGGCGCAGGACGACATCCGCGCGAAAAGCCGGCTCGTCGTGATCGGTGACCGCCGCATCTTCGAGGAGGGCGCGCGCATTGCCGGCGTCAGGCCGGCGCTGGAGACGGTGGATCAGGGGGCCGATCTTCGCGCGGCGGGGGGCGAGGCGCTGTTCGTCGATCTCGGCCATCTCGATCCCAGGGACGTCGAGCCGAAGACCGCGACCCTTGCCGGCGGAAAATTTGCGCTGGCGAACTACAAGCACGCGCTCGAGCTCGGCCGCGACGGCCGCGTCGAGGCGATCTGCTTCACTCCCTTCAACAAGCAGGCGATGCGGCTTGCCCGCGCCGAGTACGACGACGAGATCGCGTTTTCGGCCGAAGTGGTCGGCCTCAAGACCGCGGCGAGCGAGTTCAACGTCCTGGACCGGCTGTGGAACGCGCGAGTCACCTCCCATATTCCGCTGAGGGACGTTGCTGCAAAGTTGTCCAGCGAACGCATCCATCGTGCGCTCCAGCTGACCGATGCCTGCATGCGCAACGCCGGCTTCGCGCGGCCGCGCATCGCCGTGGCCGGTCTCAATCCGCACGCGGGCGACGGCGGAAATTTCGGCCGCGAGGAGATCGATATCATCGCGCCCGTGGTCGCGGCCGGCCAGCGCGAGGGCATCGCCGCGGAGGGACCGTTTCCCGCCGACACCGTCTTCCTGCGCGCCAAGGCCGGCGCGTTCGATGCCGTGCTGACGATGTATCACGACCAGGGCCAGATCGCGATGAAGCTGATGGGCTTCGACCGTGGCGTCACCTTGCTCGGCGGCTTTCCATTCCCGATCTGCACGCCAGCGCACGGCACGGCTTACGACATTGCCGGGCAAGGCGTCGCGTCGATCGGAGCCAGCCGGGCCGCGTTGCTCCTCGCCGCGGAGATGGCCACGCGGCGCGCCGCCTGATTTGCACGCAGCAGGAGCAAACGCTTGCTGAACTCGCCTTGCGGGCAGCATTAGACTTTCGGGAAAAACTGGAAACTTCCGCCGTCGCGACGAGTTGGCGTCCCATGAACATCTTCACGTCGGAGCTGGGAACATGGTCGACGACGGTCCGCTACGAACAGCGGTCGATACCGCATGGTGCGTGTACCGCGCGCGGCATCGCGATATCGATGCTGCGGATGGCCGTCGCTGCCTGCTCGAGCGCCATCTGCGAGGGAGACGGGAAGCACGAGAGAGCGACGGCGACGCCCAGGAACTCACGGGTTTCGGGCTTGCCTATCTCGAGCGGCTTTCCGATGACTCATGTTGATGTCGCTTGAGAGGCTTCTGTGCCGCCTGGCGCGCGCGAGCGCCAGACCGGCTTGGACGTTGCTCGCGATTTCGAACCTCCTGTCCGCAGCCATCGTGCTGATCTTCCGATTAGCGATATAGCGGCGGGCTATCATGCGCATCGCTCAGCTTGCTCCCCTGGCCGAAAGCGTCCCTCCGAAGCTCTATGGCGGCACCGAGCGGGTAGTCGCCTGGCTGGTCGATGAGCTCGTCAAGCTTGGACACGACGTCACGCTATTTGCCAGTGGCGACTCCCGAACGACCGGCAAGCTTCACTCGGTATGGCCACGCGCGCTGCGACTCGGCCGAAAGGGCGCGGATCCCGGGGCGGCCAGCGCGATGCTGCTGGAAGCGATCGCGAAGCGGGCGAGGGAATTCGACGTGATCCACGCGCATGTCGACTGGCTCCCACTGCCGCTGCTCACTCGCCTTGGCGTGCCGTTCCTCACGACCATGCACGGCCGCCTCGACTTGCCGGGGTTACCGGACGTGATCCGGCAATTCCCCGAGGCAAGCTTCGTGTCGATTTCCGATCGCCAGCGCTTGCCGCTTCCCGATGCGAAATGGATCGGAACGATTCAGCACGGATTGCCGTCGGAGCTGTTGCGCCCCTCCTGTGAGGAGGGATCCTATCTGGCTTTTCTTGGTCGTCTGACCGCCGAGAAGGGGCCGGAGGACGCTATCCGGATCGCGCACGCGGCCCGGATGCCCCTCCGCATCGCCGCGAAGATCCCACGCGCCGAGACCGCCTACTTCAGGAAACACCTCGAGCCTCGGATCGACGGCGAGAAGATCCAGCTTATCGGTGAAGTCGATGACATCAAAAAGCAGGCCTTCCTCAGCCAGGCGGCCGCGCTTTTGTTTCCGATCGACTGGCCGGAACCTTTCGGGCTGGTCATGATCGAGGCGATGGCCTGCGGCACGCCCGTGATCGCGTACCGTTCCGGCTCCGTCCCTGAGGTGATCGAGCACGGTGTGACCGGTTTCATCGTCGAGAACGAGGAGCAGGCGGTCAAGGCCGTCGACGAACTGGACAAGCTGGATCGAAGGAAGGTGCGTGCCCGCTTCGAGGAACGCTTCACCGCACGCCGAATGGCGCGGCAGTATGAACAACGGTATCGCGAGCTGGTTGCCGCTGCAGCCCCAGGGTTCAACGCGCAACCGCAGGAAACCTGAAAGGAGGCGGCGATGTCCCTGACGAAAACGGGGCAGATTTGCATCTTGCTTGTCTTTGCCCTGGCGGCCTCGCCAGCGTTTGCTGCCGAGATGACGGCGGATGCGGTCAATTCCGCGCAGCCAACGAAAAAGAGCCTTTCGAAGGAGAAGCCGACCCCGGCGGGCGTGCGCTTGCAGGTCCTCCTGGATCGGGCGCACTTCTCGCTAGGCGAGATCGACGGCAAGTTCGGAGAGAATGCCAGGAAAGCGCTGCGGGCCTATGCGGAAGCGCAGCAATTGCCGAGTTCCGATACCCTATCGGACGATGTTTGGAAGGCGCTGCAAAAGGATGACCGGCCGGCGACCGCGACCTACACCATCGCCCAGCAGGACGTGGCGGGTCCTTTCCTGACCAGGCTCCCGTCGAAGATGGAAGACATGAAGGACATCCCGAAGCTCGGCTACACCAGCCCGCGCGAAGCACTGGCCGAGAAATTTCACATGAGCGAGCAACTCCTGGAGATGCTCAACCCCGGGCGCCATTTCGACCGGGCCGGCGAGATTATCGTCGTGGTGAACATTGGCAACGAGGGCAATGATGCACCTGCTAAGGCCGACAGGGTCGAGGTCGACAAGGTCAGGCAGACGGTAAAGCTGTTCGATAAATCAAATGTCATGATCGGATTCTATCCCGCGACGGTCGGAAGCGAAGACAAGCCTTCGCCTTCGGGTACGCTCAAAGTCACGGAAATCAGCCGCAATCCGTACTATCGCTATAATCCCGATTATCACTTCAAGGGCGTCCGTTCCCGCTCGCCCTTCAAGATCAGGCCTGGCCCGAACAATCCGGTCGGCACTGTCTGGATCAACCTGTCGGCTGAAGGCTACGGCATTCACGGCACGCCTTGGCCGGGCAAGATCTCCAAGGCGGAATCTCACGGCTGCGTACGCCTCACCAATTGGGACGCCGAACGCGTCGCGGCGAGCCTGTCGAAGGGCACGCCAGTCGTTTTCGTCGAGGGTCCCAATTGACGCTGGTGGCAATCGCCAGCCGCCTGCCGGTCTGGCGCTACTTCGCAAGAGGCGTCGTCAGCTCCTTGTCGGCCGTATCCACCACGAACACGGCCAGTAGTTTCGCCGGCTCGGTATCGCTGGCGTTGGCGCTGACGGCGTGGCGATCGCCAGGCCGTTCGGCAAAATTCTCTCCCTTGTGAAAGACCTTGGCGGGGCCGTCATTGACCTGACTGCGGATCGAGCCTTCCAGGACGGTGGCATAGATGAAGGCGGAGGGCGCGTGGATGTGGGCCGGCGAGGAGCCTCCGGGACCGTACTCGACCAGCACGCCCTTCATGCTCTTGCCGGGGACATTGGGCAGGGCCTGGTCGAATACGATTGTGACCTTGGCCGATGGTGCTGCCGTCTCGGCCGCATCGACCGTCAGGACAGACGCGGCGTAAACCGCCGTTGCGATCAACAATCTGCGCATGGGATTTCCTTCATTACCGTTTCTGTGTTGATTGCAGGACTAGCGGGCCCCCTCAGAGGCGCGCGAGCCATGTTGCGAGCGACGTCTTCCCGAGCCGCGCCTCGCCGAGCGGGTTCAGCGATGTGTCCTGAATGGGAGCGCCGTAATATTGCGCTTTTGGGTCGCCGACCACCGTACGGCTGTCGCCGGAGGCTTTCAGACGGCGCGCGACGAACTCATTGAAGGGAGCCTTCTCGGGGCCTGCGATGTCGATGGTGCCGTTCAGCGGCCGCCCCGACGCGATCTCTGCGAGGCAATCGACCACGTCGTCGGCCGCGATCGGCTGAAACAGCGCCGATGGAACGACGATCTTGTCGCCGGCCGCCCCGGCGTCGCCAATGGCGCCGAGGAATTCGAAGAATTGCGTGGCGCGGATGATGGAGTAGGGGACGGAGGAGGCCTTGACGATGGTCTCCTGGGCGAGCTTGGCACGGAAATAGGCGATGTCGGGCGAACGATCGGTCCCCACGATCGATAGCGCGACGTGATGCTTGACGGCTGCGGCGGCCTCGGTCGCGGCGAGATTTCGGCTCGAACGCTCGAAGAATTCGAGCACGGCGGCGGGCTCCCAGGACGGCGCGTTGGCCACATCGACGACAACTTCCGCGCCCGCCAGCGCCGCAGCGAGGCCTTCCCCGGTCACGGCGTTCACGCCTGATTTCGGCGAGGCCGCTACCGCGTCATGGCCCTGCTGTTTGAGCTTCGCCACGAGCTTGGATCCGATCAATCCGGTTCCGCCGATCACGACGATCTTCATGGCATGTCTCCTTGGCATGTAACGAGCGCGAGATGATCAATGCCGGTGCGAACCCGCGCGCTCACGTCGATCAACGTGATGCGAGCGACTCTATTCGATCAAGGACGCGGGTCTCTTGCCTGTAACGGGCGCGGCTTGCCGGAAACTGCTTCAGAAGCCGGGGTGCGATGTCACAAAACCGCGAAGGGTCGTTCCCTCATGCCGCAAACACAATCTGCGATGCTCGCAGATTGCCAGTGTTTTGCCCGACGTGTCAAAATTTTCGAGGGAACAAGGACCAAGCCCAGCTGGAAAACACCAATGGAAGCAACCGTCTGGCTACTGTGCATGGGGTTGTTTTCGCATTTTTTGAATCGGCCTGCCGCCTCACGCCCCGCAGACGATCACGCCGTACCAGCCGAGCCCGCGATAGGTCTCATAGCCCGGCGTGGCATGGAAGGCGACCAGCGCGCCCGAGCGGTCGTGGTAGAAGCCCGAGCGTTGGCCATTCAGTGAGATCGAGATGCGCTCGCTGAGAATGCCCTGGCCGTCGGACGCCGCGATGACGCGGAAATTCGAATCGACCAGCAGAACGCGGGCCTTGTCGCTGTCGCCGACACGCACGCCCTGCACGATGGCGCGGGCCTGCGCCTCCCAATCGAAATGGATGGCGAGCACGCCGATCGGGGCGCCGTGGGCCTGACCGCCGGCGCGGACGCTGGCGCAATAGGTCGCCACCTGCGCATTGCCGAGCAGCGGCTGGTTCTCGACGTCGCCGGCGACGTAGTCGTCACCGGAGCGCAAGGTTCGCGCCTCGCGAAACCATTTGGTGTGGGCGACGTTCTGGCCGACGACGCGAAAGCGATCGGCGCGGCCGTTGGCGATGACGTTGCCGTCGAGGTCGCAGAGCCAGAGATCGAGATAGACGGTGTAGGCGCCGAGGATCACGCCCAGGCGCTGCGAGGCGTGGGACACCGCTGCGGGAGTGGACGAGGCCGCGCAATCGACCACGGCGGAGTCCGTCGCCCACCAGCGGACGTCGCAGGTGCGCTCATAGAGGTTGCGGTCGATCAGCTCGATGGCGTTGAGCGACAGGTCGACCATGCGCTCGCCGCGCGAGCGCTGGCTCATGCGGTCGATGGAGGCGACGAGATCGCCGGTGCGCTTCGTCAGCTGGCTTTCGAGCTCGCGTGCAATGGTCTCGACCTGCTGGCCGACGCCGCGCACCTCCTGCGCCACCACCGCAAAGCCCGCGCCTTGCGCGCCGGCGCGGGAGCTCTCGATCAGCGCGTTCAGCGCCAGCATCTTCATCTGGTTGGTGATCTGCTGGATCGACTTGGTCTTGTCGACCGCGATCTGGTTGACCTCTGCGGTCAGGCGGTTGATCAGCGCGGAGATGTCGGAATCATCGTCGGCGGGTTCGGTGGCGATCGGCTTGGCTTTCAGACCCAGCGCAGCAGACATCGGGGGACTTCCCTTGGCAATGAGGTCTGATCTGCAATGAACCCGGAACAATCGCTTACAGATCGAATACGATTCTTTTTCGAAGATTCCGCCTAACGCCTGCTTAATTTGCTGCTCGCCGGAATGCCTAAAAGGTAGTCACTCCGGGCTGCCGGGGGCTCCCCCGCCGCCTTGTGCGGCCCGGACCCGAGTTTCTGGTGGAATGCCGCCGGCCGGCCCGGCGGCCCGTAAGATCAGTGTTGGGGAAGGCAGACAACGGCGAGCTCGTGGACCAGCTCGACTGACCCTGGCAGCGGCCAGACCGTCCCATGCCCACAATAATCGATCGCGGCTTGCCATTGCGCGTCCGTCGGTGCGGTGAAGTTGTAGCCGGTCGCTTGCTCGAACAGCCCGAATTCATCCGCCGCTGATCGAACAGGATCGAGGCGTCGGCGCCAACGTAGCCCGCGATGATGATGGCGAACGCGGCAACCAGCCGAGCGCCGCAATGCATAGCGCGATTGGTGATAACAGCCTCGGCGCCAACCAGGCGACATCGCCGATGAGTGGAGCAGTCGCGGCGCATGCCATCGCAACCACGACGGCCAGCACCGCAACGAGTGCTGCGATACAGTCCCGCCGCTGCAAGGTCATTCGGAGCATCGCCGCTGAACGACTTCCGGGCAACGTCATAGCCGTCGATGGAGTACATCGGTGCAAACAGGGCCTGGCCACGCGCAATGATGTTGAGACCGAGCGCTGCCCAGAACGGTGTTGCGAACCGCGAGACTGTGTCCCTTGCGACGCTGGCGTTCAACACCTGGGCCTGCACGATTGCCTCTGCTGATGTTGAGCGATGACGTCGAGGGACAACAACGCGTTCCAGGGGCCAAAATGTGAGGCTTTTCAGCAGATGTCGTGCAGTACGGGGGTGGAATTTGGTTTGGCGTTCCACGGAAAAGGGTCGTGGCTCCGCTGTGCAAAACCGCTCGGCCGAGGCATCGAGCGATTGCTCAATGTGCTACCCTCGTCGTACGGACTGAATACATCATGGCTCCTCCCGCATCCGCCCTCCCGGTCGAAGCGCCCCAGGCGTTTCTCGGCGTCGCGCGTTCGCTGACCGACAAGCTCTGGCGCGACCGGCTGGATGCCCGCGGGGCGGCCCAGGCGCTCGCCATCGTGCAGCGGCACCAGCTTCCCGAGCTGCTGGCGCGGGTGCTGGCCGGCCGCGGCGTCGATATCGACGCGGTGCCTGACTTTCTAGATCCGACCATCCGCAAGCTCATGCCGGACCCGTTCACGGTGACGGAGATGGAGGCGGCCGCCAAGCGGGTCGCTGACGCGGCGGCGAAGGGCGAGAAGGTCGCGATCTTCGGCGACTACGACGTCGACGGCGCGACCTCGGCGGCGCTGCTCGCCTGGCACCTGCGCCATTGCGGGCTCGATCCATTGATCCACATTCCCGACCGCATTTTCGAGGGCTATGGCCCGAATGTGGAAGCCGTTCGCGGGTTGGCGGCCAAGGGCGCCACGCTGCTCGTCACCGTCGATTGCGGCACCACCAGCATCGAGCCGCTGGCGGAAGCCAAGCGGCTCGGCATGTCCGTGGTCGTGATCGACCATCACCAGGCCGGGACCGAGCTGCCGGAGGTCGACGCGCTGGTCAATCCGAACCGGCTCGACGATCTCTCCGGCCTTGGCCATCTCGCCGCGGTCGGTCTCGTGCTGGTCACACTGGTCGCGGTCAATCGCGAGCTGCGCCAGCGCGGTTTCTGGACGAGCGAGATGCCGGAGCCGGATCTGCTCGGCATGCTGCATCACGTCGCGCTCGGCACCGTCGCCGACGTCGCGCCGCTGATCGGTCTCAACCGTGCCTTCGTCGCCAAGGGGCTGATCGCGATGCGGCGCCGCGACCATGTCGGCCATACCGCGTTGATGGACGTGGCGCGGCTCAACGGCCCGCCGGAGGCCTGGCATCTCGGCTTCATGCTGGGGCCGCGCATCAATGCCGGCGGCCGCATCGGCCGCGCCGATCTCGGCGTGCGGCTATTGCTGGAAGGCGACAGCGTCGAGGCGGCGCGGATCGCGGCCGAGCTCGATCGCCTCAACAGCGAGCGACGCGTCATCGAGCAAGCCGCCGAAGCGCAGGCCGAAGCCGAGGCGCTGGCCTCGATCGGGCTGGAGGACAAGCTCGGCGTCATCGTCACGGCGTCCGAAGGCTGGCACCCCGGCGTCGTCGGCCTCGTTGCCTCCCGACTGAAGGAAAAGTTCTCGCGGCCCGCTTTCGCCATTGCCCTCGAGCCCGGCGGCATCGGTACCGGATCGGGCCGCTCGATCGCGGGCGTCGATATCGGCAAGGCCGTGCGGCAGGCGGTCACTGATGGCATTCTGCTCAAGGGCGGCGGGCACGCGATGGCCGCAGGCGTGACGCTCCGGAAAGAGAAGCTCGCCGAATTCCGCGCCTATCTCGAGAACGCGCTGGCGCAGGACGTCGCCGAGGCGCGGCACGTCAACGAGCTCTATATCGACGGCGCCGTCTCCGCGCGCGCCGTGACGACGGAGCTTGCGGCTACACTGAACCGCGCCGGTCCGTTCGGCGGCGGCAATCCGGAAGCCGTGCTGGCGCTGCCGGCACACCAGCTGGTCTTTGCCGACGAGGTCGGGCAGGCCCATTTGAGGCTGCGCTTCAAGTCGGGCGACGGCGCCATCGTCAACGGCATCGCGTTCCGATCGGTCGGCCAGAAGCTCGGCAACGCGCTGCTCGCCAACCGCGGCCAGCAACTGCATGTCGCAGGCTCGCTCTCGGTCGATCGCTACCAGGGCGTCGAACGGGTGCAATTCCGCGTCATCGACGTCGCGCTACCGGACCAGGGGCCATCCGTGATCAGATGATAACGGCCTCAAACAACAAAAAAGGGAGTGAACATGGCAGGGCAGGTTGAGGGCAAGGTCGCGCTGGTGACCGGCGGCGCCTCCGGTATCGGCGAGGCCATCGTCGAGCTGTTCGCGCGCGAGGGCGCGACCGTCGTCATCGCCGACATCGATGAGCTGCGCGGGCCCGAGCTCGCCAAGCGCGTGACAAAAGCCGGCGGCAAGGCGATCTTCCTGGAGCAGGACGTCACCAGCGAGGAGCGATGGGGGGACATCGTTGCCGAAATCGCCAAGCGCTACGGCAGGCTCGATATTCTCGTCTCCAATGCCGGCATCGGCATCGCCGTGCCATCGATCGTCGACATGACGCTCGCCGACTGGCGCAAGCAGAACGCGATCAATCTCGACGGCGTGTTTCTCTCGGTCAAGCATTGCCTGCCGCTGATGCGCAAGCATGGCGGCGGCTCGATCGTCATGATGTCCTCGCTCGCGGGTCTGCGCGGCGCGCCGGGCCTGTCGGCCTATTCGGCGACCAAGGGCGGCGTGCGGCTGTTCGCCAAATCGATCGCGATGGAATGCGCGGCGGCCGGCGACGGCATCCGGGTCAATTCCGTGCATCCCGGCATCATCGATACCCCGATCTGGGGCAAGATCCCGACCGGTGCGACCGGCGCCGGCCAGAACGCGCCGATCGATCCCGAGGAACGCGCCAAGGTCGTCACGCCGCTCGCCCGCGCGGGGCAGGCGGCGGAGATCGCTTCAGGCGTGCTCTATCTGGCCTCCGATGCCTCGCGCTACGTCACCGGCAGCGAGCTCGTCATCGACGGCGGCATGAATGCCGGCGGCGTGCCGCGGCGGGCCTGAGCCGCGCAGGGCAGGGTGGCGGTCGCAGGGGCTGACGCGCAGGCGCAGCCCCTGTACAACGCCGGGACCTTCCGACCGACAGAGGTGTCCTTCGCCATGGCGCACAGCCTTCACGCTTCCTCACCCGCGTCAGCGCCATTCCGCTCGAACCGGCCGGACCTCGCCACCGATGCGATCCGCACCGCGCGCGAGGATCTCGCGGCCTGCTTCCGCATGGCGGCGCGCAACGGTTTTGAGGAAGGCATCTGCAACCACTTCTCCGCCGTCGTGCCCGGCCATGACGATCTGTTTCTCGTCAATCCCTATGGCTATGCCTTTCGCGAGATCACCGCCTCAAAGCTGCTGATCTGCGATTTCCACGGCAACGTGCTCGACGGCGAGGGCGTGCCGGAGGCGACCGCGTTCTACATCCATGCCGAGATGCACAAGCGTCTGCCGCGCGCCAGGGTCGCGTTCCATACCCACATGCCCTATGCGACGGCGCTGTCGATGACCGAAGGCGATCCCTTGATCTGGGCCGGCCAGACCGCGCTGAAATTCTACGGCCGCACCGCGGTCGATCGCGACTACAACGGCCTTGCGCTCGACAATCGCGAGGGTGCGCGCATCGCCTCCGCCGTCGGCGATGCCGACATCGTCTTCATGAAGCATCACGGCGTGATGGTGCTGGCACCCACCATCGCGGAAGCCTGGGACGATCTCTATTACCTCGAACGCGCCGCCGAGGTGCAGGTGCTGGCGATGTCGACGGGACGGAACGTGCTGCCGGTCGATCCCGCGATTGCGGCCGAGACCTACCGGCAGATGCGTGAAGGCGATTCCGAATCCGCGCGGCTGCATCTGGCCGCGATCCGCAGGCAGCTCGATGCGGAGGAGCCGCAATACCGGCACTGAGGCTGGCTGTCATTCCCTGGCGCGCCACTCGGCGCGAGCCCGGAATCCATCGTGCAGCAAGCAATTTGGAGGAATGGATTCCGGGTTCTCGCTACGCGAGCCCCGGAATGACGGCGTACCTACGATCCCTGTCGCAGCTTGGCCAGCACCTTCAACCCGCCATAGCCGTCCGCCGGCGTGATGCCGGCGCGCTGTTGGAAATCCTTGATCGCCTTCATGGTGTCGTTGCCGACCCGGCCGTCGGTGCCGCCGGTGTCGAAACCGGCTTTCGTCAATCGCGTCTGCATCTCCTGCACCTCGGCGAGCGTGAGCGCGCGCTCGGAGCCGGGGAAGGGCTGGATGAAGGGCGGCGCCCCCAGGCAGCGGTCGCCGAGATGGCAGATCGCGAGCGCATAGTTCATGGACGGGTTGTAGCTCTTCACCGAGTAGAAATTCGGTCCCAGCAGAAACGTCGGTCCGCCCGCAACCGGCGTCCACATCTGCGCGGATGCGTTCGGCTGCGGGAACGGCTGGCCGTCGGCTCGGGTGACGCCGGCTGACGCCCAGGCCGCATAGGTGCGGCTGCCGCTCATATTGCCGGCGGCGCGTACCTCATAGCCCCAATGTTCGCCGCGATGCCATTTGCCGCGATTGACGAGGTATTTTGCGGTCGAGCCCAGCGCGTCGTCGGGCTTGCCGAATGGCGAGACCTTGCCGTCGCCGTCATAGTCGATGCCGACATTGAGCCAGACTTCCGGCATCCATTGCGAATGGCCCATCGCGCCGGCCCAGGAGCCCTGCATCTGCTCGGGCGTGCTCCAGCCCTTGTCGACGATGCGCAGCGCGTTGATCAACTCGGTCTCCCAATAGGCCTTCCGGCGCGGCTCGTTCCAGGCGAGCGCGGCGAGCGAGGGAAATACCGGCGTCATGTGGTTCTGCTGCACCAGGGGATCGCCATAGGCGGACTCGACGCCCCACAGCGCCAGCAGCGTGCCGCGCTCGACACCGAAATCGCGCTCGATGCGCGCGAGCAGCGCCTCGTTGTTCTTCAGTGCGATCTTGCCGTTGATGACGCGCCAGTCCGAGACGCGGCGGTTGATGTATTGCCAGACCTGCTCGTGGAATTCGGGCTGGCTGCGCATCTGCTTGAACACGCTCATGTCGGGCTCGACCCGTCCCATCGCGCGTTGCCAGGTCGCGGCCGAAATGCCCTTGGCCATCGCACGTGCGCGGAAGCTCTCGCGCCATTCGTCGAAGCCTGGAGGCGCGGCAAGGACGCGTGTCGGGAATGCGAGCAAAGCGGCCGCACCGAGCGTCGATTGCAGCAGGCTGCGGCGAGTTGGATGGAGCGAGGAATCAGTGTGCGTCATGGACACATTGTAGCCCGAAACATGGCCTGTGTGGGTCGGTTCCCGGAACAGCCGCACGGCTGATTCTGCGCGACCCAGGATCAGGCTTTCTGTCGGAACAAACTGTCGCAGTCCCGCATTCCCTCCGTATCCGGAAGGAGGAAGAGATGATGAGGACATATCTGTTTGCCGCTGCCATGATCACCGCCGTTGCGACGCCTGCGTTCGCGGATGAAGTCGGCGTTCACGTCGGCCCGGTCGGCGCCGGCGTGACGGTCGGTCAGTCTCACGAGTACCGCGAGCGAGACCGCGATCACGACCGCACCACCGTCATCAGGGAGCGCGAGCCCTCTGATCGCACCACGGTAATCAAGAAACAGGATGAATTCGGCAATCGCAGCAAGACCGTGATTCATCACGACAACGACTGACGGAGCGGGGCCCCGGCGGATCGTCGGGGCCCGCCTTTCGCATGCAGTCCGTTCATCGAGAATTCGGAGTGGAATGAAGATACACACGCATGCGGAAAGCCATGTCGTCGAACTCGACGACGGATCGCAATGGCAGATCTTTCCCGGCGATCTCGCGACCACGCTGAGCTGGAAGCCCGAGACCGATCTGCGTCTCGAGCAGAGCGGTGATCGGGTGAGTTCGCATGTGCTGGTGAATGCCACCGACGACAGCCGCGTACGGGTGATCGCGGCGGACGAGACCTGGGTCGACGGTGAGGTTAAGAAAGTGTTGAAGGGCGGGTAGTCGGCTCCCGCGCTTCTCGAGTACCCCCAACTTTAAGCCTGTCGCTTTACGGTCGGTTCGCTTCCATCTGCGCATGATGCGCGCATGCCGGAGCTGTTCAACATCATCCGTGCCAATCCCTGGCCATTCGGCGCCGGGCTCTTCGTCGTGATCCTGATGATCATCGCGGAGAACTTTGGCCGCGGTGTTCAGGGCGGCGACGGCGGTGGGGGCGGCGATTTTTCGGATGCCGCCGGCTGTGACGGCGGCGGAGACGGAGGCGACTAGCCGTTGCCCGGGTTCTCCTCGCCTAGTCCTCCTGCAACTCCGTCGCGACGTTGGCGAGCCAGCGGCGAATGCTCGCCTCGGCCTTGGCGTCGAGGCCGCCAGCCAGACGCTTCTCCAGCGCGATCACGCGTTCTCTGCACGCCTTCAACAACGTCGTTCCGCGCTTGGTCAGCGTCCATTGCTGGATACGGCCGTGGACGGGATGAGGCGTCATCACAATCGCGCCGTCGCGTTCGAGGTTGCGGATGATGACCCCGACCGTCTGCGGCGTGAGGAAGGTGAGGCGGGCCACATCGGCACCCGATAGTCCCGGATAGGCATTCAGCATCGTCAGCACGGCAAATTGCGGTGACGTCACGCCGAGGTCTGCGAGCGTCCGCTCCATCGTCAGACGGACAGCTGCATTGGCCTGTCGCAAGAGATAGCCGAGATAGCCCTGCTCGCCGCGCTTGCCTTCGCCCGGGGCGGGCACGTGCACGGCATCAGGGCCGGCGGTTTTGCCCCGGAATTTCGATCTCGTGATATCGGGTGCCTTGCGTAACATGTAAGTGCTCTTATAAGATGTAAGCAGTCTTATAATAGCACGAGGTGAACGGCAATGTCACACGTCCGCAGCGAATACGAGGATTTCAAGCGGATCGCACCCGATGCGTATGATGTGGTACTTGCGCTGGGCCAGCTTGCGGCCAAGGCCGGCCTCGACAAGCAGCTTCTCGAGCTCGTCAAGCTGCGCGCCTCGCAGATCAACGGCTGCGCCTTCTGCGTGCAGCATCACATTCTCCTCTCTGAACGCATCGGCGTGCCCGTGGACAAGCTCAACCTGGTCGCAGTCTGGCGCGAGGCGCCGATCTTTTCGCCGCGCGAGCGCGCCGCGCTGGCATGGGCCGAGGCGCTGACCTTGCTCCCCGGCGGCGTCGGCGAGGAGGTCTATGCCGAGGCTGCCCGCGAATTCTCCGAGACCGAGCTGATGTACCTGACCTCGGCGGTCGCCTCGATCAACGTCTGGAATCGCTTCGGTGCTGCGTTTCGCTGGACGCCGGCGCCGCGGCCGGTGGCCGCGAATGCTGCGGCATCCTGAGGGAGGTTACGATGACAGCGATGAGTGTTTCTGCCGTGCAGCGTCCGGCGCCGTCACGTTCGACGGCGTTCGCCGTCGTTGCGGGGCTGGCCTGTGCGCTGGCGATCGGCAAAGCGCTGCCGGTGACGATGGATGCCGTCTCTGGCGCGCTGGCGCCGCTCTGCGCCACGGCGGCGGAGAGCTCGCCGCTCGACAAGGTCGAACCGATTGGCTCCTACGCATTGCCGAACGTGCCGGGCAAGCGCGTCACCATCGTGCGCGTGACCTATGGTCCGGGCGGGTTTTCACGGCCGCATCGCCACGCAGGATCCGTGACCGCCTACATCACCAAGGGCGAGATCCGCTCCCAGCTCGGCGGCGGTCCTGTCGCGACGTTTGGCGTCGGCCAGTCCTTCTTCGAACCGCCGGGCTCGACGCACCTGGTCTCGGCCAACGCCAGCGCGACGGAGCCCGCGGAATTGATCGCGGTGTTCGTGGCGGACGAGGGCGCGCAGCTCACGACGTTCTTGGAGTAGCTCGCGCCCGTCGCCCGGATGCGGCTAGGAGGCGCGGTCCCGCGATCGCCTCAGCCGTTTCCATGCCGGCGAGAGACCGTATTGGACTGCCGGAATGGCAAGCGCGCCGACAAGCAGTCCAAGCACGCCTGAGATGGCCGCCTCGACCGACCATTCGATGACGCCGGCCATGGATGGAAGGGCGTGTGCGGCCGCCTCGGTTGCGGCATGGACCGTGCGGCCGACTACCGGCGGGCCGTATTTTTCGATGCCGTGCAGGATGATGCCGCCGCCAACCCAGATCATGGCGGCAGTGCCGATGGTGCTCAGCACCGCCAGGAAGGTGGGCATACCGCGGACCAGCGCGCGTCCAAGCGAGCGGATCGCGGCGCCTATGACGGAGGCGCCGTCGTAGCGCGCAAGGGCCACGCCGGCATCGTCCGCCTTCACGATCAGGGCAACCACGCCGTAGACCCCGACCGTGATGCCGAACCCGACCAGCGCCAGCACCAGCGCCTGCATCCAGATGCTGCCCGCCGGAAGGGCCGCCAGCGTGATCGCCATGATCTCCGCCGACAGGATGAAATCTGTCTTGATGGCGCTCGCGACCTTCTCGTCCTCGACCGACCGGGCATTCAGCGCGATCGGCTGGAGCTGGGCTTCGTGGTGGTGCGCATGATGCGGCATCACGGCTTCGAGCACCTTCTCGGTACCCTCGTAGCAGAGAAAGGCTCCGCCCAGCATGAGCAGCGGCGTCACCGCGGTGGGAAGGAAATAACCAAGCAGCAGGGCAACGGGAAGCAGAATCAGTAACTTGTTGCGCAGCGATCCGACCGCAATCTTGCCGACGATCGGGAGTTCGCGTTTCGAGGCAAAACCGATGACGTAGTTCGGCGTGACGGCCGCGTCGTCGATGACCACGCCGGCCGCCTTTGCGCCCGCCTTGGCAGCCTGGCTCGCCACGTCGTCGAGCGAGGCCGCTGCCACCTTTGCGATCGCCGCGATATCGTCGAGAAGACCGATCAGTCCGACACTCATCAACCCTATTCTTTCTTCTCAAACCCACGGCGTGCGCGACAACACGCTCTCACCCTCCGGCACGGGAGCGAGCAGGCCGTCAGTTCTCCTCGCCGCTCGACCCCTCGCGCAGGTCCGGCTTGATCACGTCGTCCGGCAGCGCATGGGCGACCGGCTGCGCCGTGACTGCGATCTCCGGGCCGACCTCACGGCCGCGAGCGCGGATCAAGCGTTCATAGGCCGAGACCAAGGTGACGTAGGGGCTGACCCAGATCCAGCCGTCGCGCGTGAACACCTGCACGTCGAAATGCAGATGCATCGAGGTGCCGGCCGGATGGTCCAGATAGTTCGAGATCACGCCGATCTTCTCGCCTTCGGTGACGATGCGGCCATTGAGCACGCCATCGGCGTTCATTGTGTTCGGATTCATGTGCATGTAGCGGAAGCGGATGTGCTCGGTGCGGCTGTTGACTTGAAGCGTCGCAGCCTGATCCTTGGACGCACGGATCACGATGGCGTCGCGCACTGCGACGACACCGCGCTGCTTGGGATCGCAGGGCTCTCGGCCTTCGCCGGGCGGCGGGCAGTCGGCGGCGCGGATGTCCTCGCCCTGATGGCCGTAACCGCCCGCGCATTGCCAGACCTCGAAACTGCGGGATTCGCAGAAATTGTCGCGCCAGGGATAGGCGGTCGTGCTCTCCGTCTTGTCACGCTTGGCATAGGATTGCGAGCGGACGAAGGCGGGTGTCTTTTCGAGCGGAAAGCGGATTTGTGCATAGGCCATTGCGTCGGCATGGCCGCCCTGCTTGCGGTAGCCGGTGTTCGGGATGATATCGCCGCTCGCCCGGTAGGTGAAATCCGCCGAACGGCCCGCCGGACGATCGAGGATGTTGGAGGCGATGTCCGTCAATGGCCGCATGCCCTGGCCGCCGGCGACGCGCAGGGCCTTCAGGAAACGCTCGGCAACCGGATAGGCTTCCTTGCAGGCCAGCCGCCGCGGCTTGGCGACGCTGTCGAGGCACTGGATCGACACCACATAGGCGACGCCGAAACGGGTGAAAGCGTAGCGTACATAGCCTTCCCGGATGAACCTGCGCAGGTCCGGGTAGAGCGCTGCGAGCGGTTTGATCTGCTCGCCCTTGCCGCCGGCGGGATCAGCGATGTCGTAGACGAGCGACGAGCCCGTGATCTGCACTTCGACCGGCCTTGTGAACACCCGGCTCGGCATGCCGTCGCCGGCGCCGGGCTCGAGCGAGAAGGTCGCACTGTAGCCGGCGGGGCCGGCATCGAACATGTCGACCGGATTGAAGTCCGCCTGGTAGCGGGGCAGCGCGAGCGTCGCCGCTGCGCTGCTGCGTTGCGCCTCGAGGTAAGCGGCGGCGTCGAACGGCAGCAGCACCGGCACGGGACTGCGGGTGATGCCGGTGAAGAATCGCGAGGAAACCGCGTTGAGCTGTACCAGGGCGGGCATCGCGCGGGGATCGTAGCGCGGCACCGAACGGCGAGGCGCGAAGATGACATCGTCCGCGACGCGGGGGCGGCTGTTGATCTCGGTGCGGAGCTGGTCGAGCGCTGCGCGCCAGTCGACGCGCAGGGCCGTGAGCGAGGGGCTGCGGAATTCATCCGCAGCGAGCGGAGTGGCAATGAGGAGCGAAAGCGACGCCAAAAGAATCGAGACGAAGCGGAAACCCTTCCCAACCACTGTCTCGCCCCCCGGCGGCACCTGCTGCGATTGCTCTGTTCCCCGTCAGTCCTTGGCGCGTTCGGAGTAGGAGCCGTCCTCGGTCATGACCACGATGCGGGTGCCGACCGCGATGTGCGGCGGCACGGTGGTGCGCACGCCGTTGGACAGCACCGCCGGCTTGTAGGAGGACGAGGCGGTCTGGCCCTTGGTCACCGGCTCGGTCTCGACCACTTCCAGCGTCACGCGCTGCGGCAGCGCGAGCGAGACCACGTTGACGTCGTGGGTCGACAGCTTGACGGTCATGTCGGGTTGAAGATACGAGGCCGCGTCGCCGACGACGTCCTTGGAGACCTGGACCTGATCGTAGGTTTCCGGGTTCATGAAGTGGAAGCCGTCGCCATCTTCATACAGGAAGGTGTAGTTGCGCTCTTCGATGGTGGCCTTTTCGACCTGGTCGGTGGTCTTGTAGCGTTCAGAGATCTTTACCCCGTCCGAGATTCGGCGCATTTCGATCTGGCTGACCGGGGTGCCCTTGCCGGGGTGGATGTTTTCGGCGCTGACGACGACATAGAGCTTGCCGTCTTGCTCGATCACGTTGCCTTTGCGAATAGAACTGGCGATGACTCTCAAAGCTATATTTCCTGCTTGCTTGGCCCGGCACCGGCCAGGACGTGGTCGAATCGATGGGGGACTTGGGGCCTCAAATCGGACCTCGGCGCCCGTTTCGGGCCGCAACATACTGATTTTGCCGTTAGATGCCAGCGTTTTGCTCGGGTCTGGGGCCGTCGGGTAATGGCTGGGGACAAGCCCATCTCACCGTTCTGGTCGCCCGGGCGGCACCTCGACCGTCGGCCGTTCCTCCAGGCCAGAGGGGCCATTACCGGGTCTCTACGGGCCTTTTTCGCCGAGCAGGGGTTCGTGGAGGTCGAAACCTCCGTCCTCCAGGTCTCCCCGGGCAATGAGACCCATCTGCACGCCCCCCGGACCGAGATCGTGCGGCCGGACGGCAGCCGGGCCCTCCGGTATCTGCGGACTTCGCCCGAATTCGCCTGCAAGAAGCTGCTGGCGGCGGGCGAGACGCGGATTTTCGAGCTCGCCCGGGTGTTCCGGGACCGTGAGCGCGGCGACCTGCATCTGCCCGAATTCACCATGCTGGAATGGTATCAGGCAGGCGCCTCCTATGACGCCATCATGGCCGATTGCGTCGTCGTCATCGCCCGTGCGGCGCAGGCGACCGGCATCGGCACCTTCTCGTTCCGGGGCCGGACCGCCGATCCCTTCGCCGAGCCCGAGCTCCTGACGGTCGCAGGCGCCTTCGAACGGTTCGCCGGCATCGACCTGCTGTCGACAATCAGGGACGGCGAGGGTAACCGTGCCGCGCTGGCCGAGGCGGCCAGTGGCAAGGTCCGTGTGGCCGAGGACGACACCTGGTCTGACATCTTCAGCAAGGTGCTGGTGGAGCACGTCGAGCCGCATCTGGGGCAGGGGCGTTTGACCATTTTGTTCGAATACCCATCTCCAGAGGCGGCGCTGGCACGCGTGAAGACTGACGATCCCAGGGTTGCCGAGCGCTTCGAGGTCTACGCGTGCGGCGTCGAGCTCGCCAACGGCTTTGGGGAACTGACCGATGCCGAGGAGCAGCGAAAGCGCTTCACGGAATCGATGACGGAAAAGCAGCGCCGCTACGGCGAAGCCTATCCGCTCGACGAGGACTTTCTGGCCGCGGTCGCCGCAATGCCGGAGGCCAGCGGCGTCGCGCTCGGCTTCGACCGGTTGGTGATGCTGGCGAGCGGCGCCGCGCGGATCGATCAGGTGGTTTGGACGCCACCTGCAAATGAAGCGTCTAGTGAGACATGACGAAAACGAACCTTGCACGCACCCTGCGCGAGCCGGCTGAGCTGGTCGCCGAAGGTCTGGCGCCCGCAGCGGCGCTGCCGGCCCTCGAACGCGTTGCCGCGCGCTATGCGGTGGCGATCACGCCGGCGCTGGTCGAGCTGATCGATCCGTCGGACCCTGACGATCCCATCGCACGGCAATTCGTTCCGAGTGCAAGCGAATTGGAGATGCAGCCGGGCGAGGACGCCGACCCGATCGGCGATCATCCGCACTCGCCGGTATCAGGGATCGTGCACCGCTATCCCGATCGCGTCCTGTTCAAGCTCGTTCACGTCTGCGCGGTCTATTGCCGGTTCTGCTTCCGCCGCGAGATGGTGGGACCCGGCAAGGAGAGCGCGCTGTCGGACGACGCCTATCGCGCGGCGATCGATTACATCCGTTCGCATCACGAGATCTGGGAAGTGATCCTGACCGGCGGCGATCCGCTGATGCTGTCGCCCCGCAGGATGGGTGAGATCATGGCCGAACTCGCGGCGATCGATCACGTCAAGATCATCCGCCTGCACACCCGCGTGCCCGTGGCTGATCCCGCGCGCATCAGCGACGAGTTGGTTGCGGCGCTGAAAGTTGAAGGCGCGGCCACCTGGGTAGCGCTGCATGCCAACCATGCGCGCGAACTGACGGGACCGGTGCGCACCGCCTGCGCGCGGCTCGTCGATTCCGGAATTCCCCTGGTGAGCCAGTCCGTGCTTTTGCGCGGGGTCAACGACAACATCGCCGCGCTGTCGGATTTGATGCGAGCTTTCGTCGAATGCCGGATCAAGCCCTACTATCTGCATCACGGCGATCTCGCGCCGGGCACCGCGCATCTGCGCACGACCCTTGCGGAGGGGCAGGACCTGATGCGGCAGTTGCGCGGGCGGGTGTCAGGGCTGTGTCAGCCGGACTATGTCATCGACATTCCCGGCGGCGCCGGCAAATCCCCGGTGGGGCCGAGCTACGTCTTGGCGCCGCAAAATACCGCACCCCCTGCGGGTGATACGGGAGCCGAAACGCGCTATCGTATCGTGGACTATTGCGGCGACGTTCATCTCTATCCGCCCGAGACCTGAGCGGTAATGGAGAACGCGCCGGTTCGAGAATGGAGAAGCGGACATGAAAGAGATCATGGTGGCAGCATCGCTCGTGGTCTTGCTTGGCGGCGCGGCGGCAGCACAGACCGGCGGCTCCAAGGGATCGACAACCGGCGGCGCAAGCTCTGGATCGGTGTTGCCGGCACCGGTCGGTCACCGCCAGCCGCGCGCGGCTGACGTGCCGAGCGAGAAGAATTTGAGCAATCCGAACACCCCCGCGAACAAGGAAGACGCTGAGCTCGATCGCAAGATCAAGAGTATCTGCCGCGGCTGCTAGGGCTTTCCACCTCTCCCCGCCAGGGAGAGGTGGAAATCGCGCAAGCGACGAACACTTTGCTCGCCATTCTTCAAGCCGAGCGCTCCTGCAGTCCGGCGCGACGGGTGTTGCGGCGGACTTCCACCGCGTCGGCGAGCTGCTCGAGCGCGGCCGCCGTAGCAGGCCAATCGATGCAGCCGTCGGTGATGCTCTGGCCGTAGGCGAGCGGCTTGCCCGGCACGACGTCCTGGCGGCCCGCAACGAGATTGCTTTCGATCATCACGCCCATGATGCGGCCTTCGCCGCCTGAGATCTGGCCGGCGATGTCGGCCGCCACCTGCGGCTGGTTCTCGGGCTTCTTGCTCGAATTGGCGTGGCTGGCATCCACCATCACCAGCGGTGCGACGCCGGATTTGGTCAGCTCGTTGCAAGCGGCCGCGACGCTTGCCGCGTCATAGTTCGGCTTGCTGCCGCCGCGCAGGATGATGTGGCAGTCCTCGTTGCCGGCGGTCGAGGCGATCGCCGAGCGGCCGAGTTTTGTAACGGCCATGAAATGATGAGGATGCGAGGCCGATTTTACCGCGTCCGCCGCGATCCGCACATTGCCATCGGTGCCGTTCTTGAAGCCGACGGGACACGACAGCCCGGAGGCCAGCTCGCGATGGATCTGGCTCTCGGTCGTACGCGCACCGATCGCGGCCCAGGACACGAGGTCGGCGATGTATTGCGGCGTCGTCATGTCCAGGAATTCGGTGCCGGCGGGCAGGCCGAGATTGTTCACCGCCGACAGCACGTTGCGCGCCAGCCGCAGGCCCTTGTTGATGTCGAAGCTGCCGTCCAGATCGGGATCGTTGATCAGGCCCTTCCAGCCGACGGTGGTGCGCGGCTTCTCGAAATAGACCCGCATCACGATCTCGAGCTGATCGGCGAGGTCCTCGCGCAAAGTCGCGAGACGCTCGGCATATTCGAGCGCCGCCTTGGGATCATGCACCGAGCACGGACCGACCACGACGAGCAGGCGGTCGTCCTGGCCATTGAGGATGGCGTGGATGGCGTTGCGCGCCGCCATCACCACACGCGTCGCGGTGAGCGTGCGCGGGACTTCCCGTATCACCTCATCCGGCGTGCTCAGTTCTTTCAATTCGCGGATACGAAGATCGTCGGTCGTGCTCAGCACGGCGGGCTCCTGTTTGTTTCGAACCTGCCGGCCAATAAAAAAGCCGCCAGGTCTGGCGGCTTGTTCGGACGTTTGCTTCAATATTCAGATTGAGCGCGATCCTCCTGCCGCCAGCGAGCTGTCGTAGCTAAAGTACCAAAAATAGCTGGTGGCGACGGTGATCATGGTGGGGCATATAGCGCGGCATCGGCGGATTGTCACCCCCCAATCGGCGCGGCAGGTGACGAGGCGGGTCAGGTGTTGCTGTTGCGCGCCGCCAGCGCCAGGCCGATCAGGCTGGCGCCGCCGAACAGGAGGTTGATACCGACGAGGACGCCGATGGCCCATTCAGCCGAGCTCGGCAGTCCGGTGATCACCATGAAGGAGATCGCGATGTCGACGAGGCCCGAGATCAGCAGCCACGACCAGCGGCCGCTGAGCTCGCGGCGGTGCTCCAGTGCGTACATGATGGTGGCGACGCCCTCGGCCAGGAAGTAGGCGCCGACCACGATGGTCAGCGTCAGCACGGCCTGCATCGGGCGCGCCAGCAGCAGCATACCGGCGAGCACGGCGAGCGCGGCCGAGATCAGCGACCACCAGAAGCCCGGCGTGCTGCGCGCCCAATAGGTCACGATCAGCCCGCCGATACCGCTGATCAGGAACATCCAGCCGAGGAAGATCGCGATCGCAAGGCTTGCGAGCGGCGGCAGGATCAGCGCCGCGACGCCGAGAATCGCGAGCAGGATGCCCTCGAACAGAAAGGCCTTCCAGTGGGCCTTGACCCTCTGGCTCATCATGGATTGCAGCCGTGAAAAATCTTCGGGCGACGTCATCGGCAGGCTCCAGATCGAAAGGTCTGCGCTCAATCTAGTATGCGCGCAGCGCGCTCGCCATCCCGCGGCTCACCCGCCGCCGGGCGCCGAGGAAAAACCTTCCGCGCTGGTGCGGATGCGGTTGCGGCCGAGAACATAGATCGCCGTTGTGACAATCAGAAGCGCAAGGCCGAGCAGGATCGATACGAAGCCGATCGGGATCAGGGCCAAAGTCAGATTGCGCTCGGGGTTGATGAGCCAGTGATGGATCGAGGTCAGCACGAAGGCGAGCCCGAGAAAGCCAACGCCCCCGCCGGCAAGCAGCAGCGCCCACATCCGGCGGAGCTGGCTGAGCCGCTCCCGTGCGACATCGGTCCGGGGGGCGTGGTGGCGGGCGACGCGCCGGACCAGGCGGATGGCGAAGGCGATCGAGCTGAAGCCGATCAGGAGGCTGGAGGCGCCCAGCCACATCCGCAGCGTCGGATCGAGGTCGGGCATTCTTTGCAGGGTCAGCAGCGGAAAGTCGAAGGCCGAATGCAGCGCAAGCGGGCCGGCCAGCATCAGGAGCCGGCTGGAGAGGCGAGCCCAGTCGCGATGGTGCCGGTTCGCGCCCAGCGCCGTGCCGGCGCGCGCGATCGTCAGGTAAGCGCCTGCGATGATGCCGAGCGCGCCGTGGAACGGCACGGTCAGCACGCTGCGCAAGGCGGCCAGCGAGCGCCACATCTCGGCGTGCTGGACCAGATAGGCGAGGTTCTCGTAAGCGGCGAAGCCGAGGCCGACCGCGGCGCCATAGACTACGGTGTCCATCGGATTGGCAAAGGTCCGCCGCTTGGTCGAGGAAATCACCACGATGGCGATCACCTTGACGGCTTCCTCAGGCAGCGCGACGCCGAAGATCGAATGCATGGCCAGCGCCGCCCAGGGGTCGTCGGGCGCCGCGACCATCTTGGCGAAGGGAGCCCGGGCGAGGCCCAGCAGCGAGATGCTGGCTGCCCCCAACAGGAACGCGGTCCAGACCTGGGCCGGCGGGCCGGGGCGCTCTTCGGCGGCGATGACAAGCCACAGCATCAGCAGCGCCGGGGCGATGGCGGCCGTTCCGATCACGGTGGGCAATGCTTCAATCAGGTACATCGGCGCCGAAAATAGGTTCCCTTGATCCGCTTATCTACATTCACCGATGCGACCATGTGTCATGCGCTTGCTGTCGGCTCGCTTAATGAGTGCGATAGCTTCCGTTCATCCGCCGCGGCTCGTGGCGGTGTAAAATACACGCGCAATCAATTGCATGACAGCACCTGTTCGTCATCCACGGCAATGACGGCCCGGCCACGGCTGGAACGCGATTGGCAAGCCAGATCAAGGAAGTGCGCAGGTTTCTTCGATTCACGACGCAGGCGTGCGCGGGGTAGGCCAGCTAGCCGCGCTTCGCCGTGCGGTCGCGGGGCGGTGAGGCGATCCGGCGCGTTCGCGCCTGCTCCAGCTCCCAGAAGGCGCGTACGAGGCAGGTGCCAAGGCAGAAGACGATGAGCACCAGCAGGAAAGCCTGGTCGACGGCGGGGATGTGTATCATGGCGGATGATAAAGCAACGCCCATGCCACGCGTTCCCGCAACGGCCGGCGCTTTCCGCCTTCAGTGCGTGGTGAACGGCGGCGCCGCCCCGGGAGCGACGTCGAAGGCGCCGAGATGGAATTCCTCGCCAAGGGATGCGTCAGTCTCGCCTGGTTGCGCCAACAGCGTGAACGCGGCCTGCGGATAGACCTTCCAGATCTCCAGATCGCCGGCGGTGATGGTGAGCCAGCCGAACGTGTACATGTAGCGTCCGGGCTCGGTGACCCGGCCGACCCTGTCCCAGGTGATCTTGTCCACCGTGATCTTGTCCACTGTGATCTTGTCGACTGCCATTCGGTCCCCCGATCGCAAGTCTGCAAATGACGCCGGCCCCGAGGCACGGACGTTCAAAAGCTGATCCCGCAATGGGGCCGCGATAGGGCGGTGATGCGGAGGCAAGACGGCCCGGCGGTGGCCGCTGCCTGCCGGTTCAGCGCGCCGTGGAGGCCGCCTCTGCTTCGGCCGCCCGCTCCAGCTGACGGTGCGAGGCGTGGAAGACGTCGTGGACGAGGCCGATCTTTTCCAGGCCCAGGATGATCAGGCCGTTGAGATCGATCTCCCACCAGGCGTGCGAGATGTAGGCGTCCCGCGGGAAGCGGTGATGGTTGTTGTGCAGACCCTCGCCGAAGGTGAGGATCGTGGTCACGAACTCGTTGGTCGAGGCGTCGTCGACCTCGAAGCGGCGATAGCCATAGGCATGGCAGACCGAGCCGGTGAGCTGGCTGGTGAGGATCAGCAGATAGGCTCGGAGCAGGCCCGAGAACAGCACGCAGCCGATCATGGCGTGCACGCCGCCGAAGGTGTAGCCGATCACGCCGGGGATGAAGACTGCCGACATCCCGTACCAGACCCAGCGCGTGCGCACGAAGAACATCGCGATGGGATCGGCGAGGATGTCCTTGGCATAGTATTCGTTGTCGGTGGTCGCCTGGTCGAACACCCAGCTGCCCTGGGCGTGCAGGAAGCCCTTGAACGCGCTGACATAGCGATTGCCGAAGCCGTCGAATTGCGGGCTGTGGGGATCGCCGACGTCATCGGCGTAGAGGTGGTGGCGGCGGTGGTTGGCGACCCATTTGGCGATCGAGCCCTGTACCGCCATCTGGGCGATGGCGCAGAAGAAGACCCGCATGATCGGGCCGGTACGGAAGCTGCGATGGACGAACAGGCGGTGCATGCCGGCGCCGATGCCGAACGTCGTCAGCGCGAACATCCAGGCGAATGTGAACAGCTCGACCTTGCCGACGCCTTGCGTCACGGCCCAGATGATGCCGGCGACCGCGCCGACATAGAGGATGCCGAGCAGGAGATAGCTTTCGCGCAGCTTGGCCTGGACCAGCGGTCCCTCGGTGACGACGCCGGGTGGAAGCTGCGGCTTGGGCGCGACGGGCGGGTTCGGCGCGATCTCTGCCGGGGCGAACTCGGCGTCGGCGATGGACATTCCGGGACTTCCAATACTCAAGGCCCGCAGTGATTGCGGACGGACCGGGTCACACCCTACCGCGCAGGGGGCGCCATCTCCAGTATTTAGTTAAAAAAGAGTTAAGATTGATCGGGCCGGCTTCAGGCCGATTGCAGCAAGGGCGTGCGAACGATCAGGCGGGCGAGGTCGTCTCGCGACTGCTTTTCCGCGAATTTGACTGCAAAGCCGTTGTCGAATTTGCGGATTACGCGCCCGACACAGGCCCCGACCGCAAGCGGGGTTCCGACCGGCGGATCGTATTCGCAGGAGATCGCGACGCCAGCCGTGGAGACGTCGATGATGAAGCACGGATGGCTGCTGCCGTCGGCGAGCGTCAGGAAGGTGTGCGAGACCTGCGGTACGAAACGCGCGTCGTTCCGCAACTCCTGGACGCTGGCGTCCTTCTGCTTCTTCTCGAGCCAGGTCAGCTTTTCCGACATCCAGGCGCGCCGCGCCCGCGTCATGTCGAGCTCCATCAGGAAACCCGACTTCAGCGTCGCGCTGATCGTGCACTGGAATTCGCCGAAATCCTGGAAGTAGGAGGTGAGGCGCTCGCCGACCTTGCCGACGACGGGCACGTCCACGATCATGCGGAACGGCGAGACGCGCTTGGTGCGGCAGGCGAAGCTGCGCAGCTTGCCCTCGCAATCATACCAGCGGGGCAGCGAGTAGCTGCCACTGACCGTGACGTCCACTGCACGCTGCCTGAGGAACTCTGCGACGGACATGAGGTGCCAATGATGTTCGGGATTGCTTCCGTAATTCCACGGTAGCGGTCAAATTCTAAGCAAATGATACCAGGGCTCGGGAGCAGGGGTAAATTTCCGGTTAACGCTCGCCTCGGTCGCGCCGCGGAAAGCGCGGCATATGGACCCGTTAGGCTGCAGGCCGCCTCACAACATCGTCATCGAGGGCGCGGTGAAGCAATGACGCGCCGCGGCGCCTAGAGCGATCCGAACAGCACCAGCAAAGCCAGCGCGCCGACGGCCATCGCGAACTGGATCGTCGTCCATGTCAGGCCGTTCGGGCTGATCTGCAATCCCAACGGCGGCAATGCGCGCCGCATCGCCAGCGCCGTGAGTGCTTCGACGATGGCGAGCAGGAGGGCGATGCCGGCGATGAAAGACCATGACTCGGCTGGAGGCATCCATGGCGCGAGCCAGGCGGGCACGGAGCCCTTCAAGGCGGCAAGCAACGCGAACCAGCCGAACCAGAATGCGGAGCGCTTGACGATGTCGGGGCCGATCGTTTCGGGCTGGAGGCTGATACCGATCGTTGCCAGCGCGCTTTCGATGCGCTCGCCGTCGGTCAGGATGACGAACGCGCCGAGATAGAGCGGAATGCGCGACTGGAAGAGCAGGGCGATGACACCGAACAGGACAACGTGGCCGATGACATCCCCGAGAAAGTCGCCGATCACGTTCTTGGCGCTGCTGCCTGACGGCGCGAGCGCGGCCGGCGCAGAATCCGCCTGACGCTGCGAAAGCGATCTGGCGCGCGCCATGTGCTCCAGCATTTTGGCGCGCCGGTCCGACGGATGCTGGCGGGGATGGCCCAGCCACGGCGGAAGGCGCGGCGTCATTGCGGACGCGCCGGACGAACCTTCAATCTCGGGAATACGCTGTGCCATGGGACCGGTTCCAACTGACATTGGTCGGTGGCGGGCAGCGGGGAGGTTCATGCGGGAGCGGCGGAAATTGCGGCCGGGCTGTCGTGGCGGCTCATTGCGGCGCCGTCGCGTGCACTGGCGCTCCCTAGCGGAATCGAACCGCTCTCTCCACCGTGAAAGGGTGGCGTCCTAACCGATAGACGAAGGGAGCAAACGCAGGGCCCTGCCGTTATTCCCGGCACGGCCGCTGGCCGGCCGAGTCGAGCCCGGCGGCTTGCAGCGGGCGAACGTATAGTGGCCTTTCTGGCTCCCGGCAAGCCGTCCGGGACCGGTCTTTTGTCCCCGGTGGACAGCGCCGGCCCCGGGGTGATCCGGAGGCGATTTCAACGGTTTCTTAGGGTTCCCTGAGTAGCGCTGGAGGGGGAGATCTTTGCCAATGCCACCGCCGAAAAAGCGCGCAGCCCGCAAGCTGCTGTCGCAGCACGCCTGGATCACCCTCGACGGTGGCTTCGCCGCGCGGCATTGCCTGGTCCAGGACATCTCGGATTCCGGCGCCAAGATCACGCTGGACGAGGACGCGAGCCAGCTCCCGGGCGTGATCCGGCTCGCCTTCGCGCGCGATGCACGCACCGGGCGGAGCTGCCAGGTGGTCTGGCGCCGCGGCAAATCAGCCGGCATCAAGTTCATCTGATCGCGGCTGCGGCCGCTCCGATGGCGCGCGGCGCCCGTCCGGGCTAGAACGCCGCCATGCGCGTGTCGCTCCTCATCCTGATCCCGTTCTTCGCCACGTCCGCCGCCGCGGCGGAGGCCCTGCGTCTGCCGCCTGCCGAGCAGCCGAAGGCAGGCACGACCGTGCCGCTGAAGGGTGCGGCCGGCAAGGCACGAGCTGGCTCCTGCGCCACTTACGGCCCGCGCTTCGTCATGGTCGAGGGTACCGGGACCTGCGTGAAGATCGGCGGGTCGATCAGCATCGACACCACCGTGAGGCGCTAGAGGCCCATGCCGGCGGATCTGCTGCGCCTCGACCTCGTCGTTCCCGTCCTGATGTACTGCGCGCTGTTGTGGTGGGTCGGTCGCGGTCTGAGCTGGACGGCACGGCTGGCGACCGCGGTGGTGACCTTGGTGCTGATCGTCTGCGTGCTGCTGGTCGAGCGCGGCTGGCGCTAGGCCAAAAACAAAAAACGCGAAAACAACCCCATGCACAGTAGCGTCAAGTGCTGAGTTGACGCCGGAGGATTGCGCCGAAGCGCGGATTCATCGCGCTCTCACCGCAGCTTATGCAGTTCTGCCGGCTCACGACATCGGCGGTGCGACATGCTGTGCAAATCCGGTCCGTTTGCCGAGTTCGGCGAGCCAGCGCGTCAGGTGCGGCTGCGCCGGCCGGGTGATGCCCTCGACGCCGAGCCAGCGCCGCGCGTAGGAGCCGAGCGCGATGTCGGCGAGCGTGAACGCATCGCCCTCGATGAAGCGGCGCGAGGAGAGCAGGCGGTCGGCGATCGCCCAGACCTCCGCGGCGGCATCGGCATCGCGCTGCACCTGGATCATGTCGCGCTCGGCGGGCGCCGTGCGCACGATGCCCCAGAACACCGGGCGGTCGACCGGCTGCACGGTCGACAGCGTCCAGTCGAGCCAGCGGTCGACGGATGCGCGGCTCTTCGGCGCCTCCGGGTAGATCGGTGTGCCGCTTCCATGCGCGAGGCAGAGATAGCGCATGATCGAGTTGGACTCCCACAGCACGAAGTCGCCCTCGACCAACGTCGGGATCCGCGCATTGGGGTTCATCGCGAGATAGTCGGCCTCGCGGGTCCTGCCGTAGCTCATGCCGGCGTCGATGCGCTCATAGGGCAAAGCGAGCTCGGCGAGGCACCACAGCACCTTCTGCACGTTGACCGAATTGGCGCGGCCCCAGATCGTCAGCTTGGTGTCAGGCATGAAGCGTCTCCCGCGGCGTTGTCGCTTGCCGCGGGTGATAGCGGAATTCGCCGTTCGGAGCGATGCGCGATTGCGGCGCGCCTCTCATGCAAAAAGCTCCGCCCGAGGCGGAGCTTTCATTGCAAAACAACCCGGCCAGTTGAACCCGCCGCTCAGCGGCCGAAGAACAGCCACAACAGAATGATCACCGGGATCGGCACGCCCAGCAGCCACAACAGAATTCCGCGTCCCATGATTTTCTCCTCCAATCGCATTGTCGGAGAGTGAACGCAGGCGGCGAGGGCTTGTTCCAGCGTCTCGAACCTACCAATGGCCGGTGTTGGGCATCGACGCCCAGGGCTCCTGCGGCGGCTTCGGCTCGCCCTTCTGCAAGAGCTCGATCGAGTGCAGGTCCGGCGAGCGCACGAACGCCATGTTGCCGTCGCGCGGCGGACGGTTGATGGTGACGCCGGCCTTCATCAGTTGCGCGCAGGTGGCGTAGATGTCGTCGACCTCATAGGCGAGATGGCCGAAGAAGCGATCCTCGCCATACTTCTCCTCATCCCAATTCCAGGTCAGCTCGACCAGCGGCGCGCCGCGCGTCTGCGGCTGCTTCTTCAGCGCCTCGAGATCGTCCGCCGAGCACAGGAACACCAGCGTGAAGCGCCCCTTGTCGTTCTCGATCCGCCGCACCTCCTTCAGCCCGAAAGCATCGACGTAGAATTTTAGCGCGACATCGAGATTGCGCACGCGCAGCATGGTGTGGAGGTATCGCATGGTTGTTGCTCCCTGGAACGGAGGTGTTTTGGTTTGGGCCAAGACGGCGGGGACAGGAGATAGCAGGAAACGGGCAGGAGGGGCAGGGGGCGGGCGCGCGAGGGGAAGCGGCTGGTGGAAACAGACCAGCCAAGCGTGGACCGAATCCGCAGAGCCTGCGGGTGAGCAGGCCATTTTTAATGCACTGTCACCGTAGTCTTGCTCATGCTGAGGGGCGACGGCGTATGAATTTTGATCCGCCGTCACCGAACCCCAACGCCGGCGGCGCGACCAATTACTATGCTTCAAGCCCTGCTCAGCGCGATCGTGGATATTCTCCTGTCTGCCGCATGGAGCGCGGTCGTCAGGTTCTTCGGCCTGGAAAACGCCGTCGAGATCGCGACGGCCGTCTTCGGTCTTGTCTGCATCGCGATCGGCTCTGTGGTCTTGTTGCTTGGGCACTAACGAGGGAGCGTCGTGAAGACGATCACACTGGTTGCGGTGGCGGCCGTGCTGCTGCTGGAGGTCTTCGGCCCGACGTCGAGCGTCGGCGGCTCGATGAGCTTCATGCTGGTGCTTGCCCTCGTCGTGCTGGCTGTCGCGATTTACGAGGCCTGGTCGAACGGACGCGGCGCAATCGGCTGGGTCGTCAACATCGTCGCCGCAGCCTTTGGCGGCCTGCTTGCGGTTGCGCTCATCGGAATGGGCATGGACGCGATGCTGCCGTACCTTCAGCTCGAAGGTTCGCTCGCGTCCTCGCAAAATCCGGTGAAGTATGTCGTGGTCACACTCGTTGCGATCGTCATCGTGCTGGGATCATGGATCCCGCTCCAGATCGTCAACCGGCTTCGCGATTAGCCGAAGAATGGGGGCCGTCGGCGAGGCGGCCGAACTGCTCGGCCCGCAGGGTCCGCCGGGCGATGCAGAGCATCGCCCGGCAATGGCCGCTGGAGCCGCCGCCTTCGATCAGGCCGCAATCCGTTGTTCGACCGGGGCCGTCAGCAGCTTGAGCGCCTGGGCGTGTTGCAGGTCGGGGACCGCGATCGCCGTGTGGCTGTAGATCGCATGGCTGCGTGATGTTGCAATCCTGTCCAGGATCTCTTTGCCCTTGATGACGTGAAGGCCCATGCCCTCGTCAGTGGGGAAGATTGCCAGCACCACGTCATAGGCCGCGATGACGGCCCTGAGTGCTTCGGCCTTGTCCTCGGCGACGTCGACAAAAACACGAACATCAGCCGCGAGTTCACGCAGCTCGTCAAAATCCAGCACTGTGGGGTTACTCCAACGCAACGAGACTGAATGGAGCTTGGCGGCGTTGGGTTACTGAAGTGTCAACAAGGCGTGCCGAGCCACAAGTTTCACGACGAGGTGACTTCACGCTCTAGCGCTTTGCTTCGTCGTTGCGAAGCCGGGCCTCCGCGGCCTCGTCCACGAGGTTCAAGGCGAGGCCGTCATAACTCAGCTTGAGCCCGCGGCCGACGATCCATGTCCATCCCTCGCGGTCCTTGAGGGCTTGCGCGTTGAACTGGTCGGAGATCGATTTGACGGCAGCGTCCTGCGCCCCCGGATTGTTCAACTCCGCCTTGACGCGCCAGATCGGGTGCCTGACGTCGGCCTCGTCGCTGTCGACCGAAACCTTGGCGCCGTTGACGTCGCATTCGAAAGTGTAGGAGTCGCGGCTCCGGCGGCAGAGATAGCGGCGTTGACTGATGAGCTTGCTGGTCTCGTCGAATGTCATCCCGGGCGAGAAGCCGAAGATGTCGGATTTCTTCACGAGGGCGAGGGAGGCAGGCTTCAGGAAGCTCGGCTGGATCGCGACGAGGGCGGCGACAACGACAACGATCAAACCTGCGATGACGATAGCGACCTTCATGAGCACCCCACGAGAAACCTTTAGACCATTACAGGCAGCCGGGCCGTTCTACCATGCCCCCAAAAGCGAAAGCCCCGCTCGGGGGAAGCGGGGCTTTCTGGTGGGGTGAAGCTTGGGGATTTCTTTGGGGACTTCAATGATATGACGCGCCAGCCGCAAATTGGTTCAAACGGAAAGCGGAAGGTCCTGCAGCATCTTGCACAGGAAGTCGGGAACCCCGCAGAACCCCTGCTTGCGTTTTGAGCCTCGATAGGCTCTAAGCCCGGTCAATTCATGACCTCTGGCATGAATCAGAAGCGCGCCTCCGCGGTCCGGCCGCGTCACAGCAGAGTTATTCGCGCGCACCCTTCAAAGGAATTCAGACATGGCGAAGATGACGAAGACCCAATTGATTGATGCAATTGCCGAGGGCACGCAGCTTTCGAAGAACGACGTGAAGTCCGTGATCGAGTACATGGCGACGGTCGGCTACAAGGAGCTCAACGAGTCCGGCGAGTTCGTCATTCCCGGCTTCGTGAAGATGTCGGTCGTGAACAAGCCGGCGACCGAAGCCCGCATGGGCGTCAATCCCTTCACCAAGGAGCCGATGCAGTTTGCGGCCAAGCCGGCGAGCAAATCGGTGAAGGCTTCGCCGCTGAAGGTGGCCAAGGACTCCGTCTAAGGCGCCGGCGATGTCGTTGCGGCGGGGCGATGCCGCAACGATCAATGGCTGAAGACAAGATGGTGCTCGGCGACGGCGATGCCGAACATCACCACGATGATCAGGACGAACCACAGGGAGCGCCGGTCGATCTGTCCGGACGCGCTCTGTGGTTTCCCGCAATGGGGGCAGACCGAAAGTCCGATCGGGATCTCGGTTTCACAGAACTCGCAGATTCATCGGTGCCTCGATGATGGAGGGCGCGGGCCCGGACACGGTAACGCGCGACACTCATCGGCCGGGCAATGCGAACGTTGGAAGATTCGTTCCTGTAGCCACGACCCGCTGCGCTTGGCTGAAATCCGCGGCCTTAAAAAGAAAAACCCCGCGCCTTCGCACGGGGCTCTTCTGGCCGACGGCGTTGGGATTTCAGCGCCTGGCCGCCAGCCGTATTCCTAACTTAAAGTTGAAAATCCAAAAAGCAACAGCGCCGCGATGACGGAATATGTTCGTTCACGGCGGCGCTGCCATATGACTGGGCGCTGAAATCCCCAGCTTCCTTGGGTCCACGCGGCGTTGAAAAGGTTCAACGCGACATACCGGGAAATCGCGCGCGGGGACTGGACTTTTTGTTCTCATTTTGTTCTATTGAGCCACCTTAGGGACCGCTTGGGAGGTGACTCATGACCGTCGAAAAACAGCGCGAAGTGATCAGGCTCTGGAACGAGCTCAGGAAGCTCGAGGGCCCGGCCGCGGAGGAGCTCCGTATCCAGATCCTGGAGTGCTTCTCGGAAAAGGAAAAAGTGAAGCGGGCGGCTTGATCTCCGCGACGCCGTCGATATCCGGCATCCGGCAAGCGCGGTCTCGATCTGACGCCGCGCTTGATCGAGCGGCTGTCGCGGGGACGACGAGGCGGACCAATTTGAAGTTGGTCTTGCACGCTGGTCTTGGACTCCGGTCTTGGACTCCGGTCCTGGCGGGGGTCGTTGCGGCCGCGAGTATTCGCCGCTGATGCTTCAGGAACGAACATGTGCCGTCAGCGTTCGGCCTGCATGACATGCCCCCGATGCGCCAAGCCGATGATGGCGACCTCCGTCAACAGCTTTCGATGCGAACCTTGCCGCGAGATCGTCATCGTGTTCGCGGTCGTCTCGGAATTCCTGCGGGCGAAGATCGTACCGACGGCGAGCCACGTCGCTGAAGAGGTTGCGTCGTGCGCTTTCATCGATCGTTAGGAATCGCTTCGCGCCGAATTTTCCGACTCCGATTCGTTCTGCGAGAACGAAATGGAGTCGGATGCAGAACATGTTGCGCCTGCCGCCGGGGATGCGGCCACGCGTATCAGAACGAGACAGCGTGATGCTTCGCACAGTCGCGTCCGCGCCTCCTCCGTAAGGAGTGAGGCGAGGGAGAGCGACATGAATGCGTGCTGGTTTCTCGCCGAGATCGCGAAAGTGTTCTGGTACGATCGGCACCCGCGCTTGCGCAAGGGCAAGCCGTCGGTGCCGCAAGTGCCGCCACCGGGATCGAAATCTCCCGAGCCCCCGTCTTCCGATGCGACGTGATCGGACCGTGGCGCACGCGCACGGTTTGTTAAGAGTTGCTCCGCGCCGATTTCTTCGATTCCGATTCGTTCTTTGAGAACGAAATGGTGTCGAAGCTGGAACAAAGCCGGTCGGCGACCGCGAGCCGCCGCAGCCTCGACTTCGCGCTGTAGCGCGACTCAGAAAGCGGCGCGCTGCGATCGCAGGCGCTCGGCAAATTCCTAACGATCCTTTGCGCGGAAGCCGATAATCCTATTCGGTTAGGTTAAAAGCCCAGTCGCATTGCGCTTGGCGCTCGTTGCGGTAGGTGTCTGGCAACGACAAGCAAGAAACGACCTTTGCCAGAAGCAATTTTGTCATGACACCGTTTTCAGAGCCGTTCTTTTATCAAGGCGACCGACAGACCTACCGGCGCGTCGCTATCGTCGGCACGCTGTTCTGTCTCGCTTTCGTGGTGATCAGCTTTTCGCTGCGGCCGCAGCTCGAGGACACGCGCGTTGCGGTCAAGGCCGACCGGCTGGTGCGCACGGCGGGCCAGCCGGCGCACGCCAATTAAAGCGGCGCACGCCAACTAGCGCTCGTCGTGAGAGATGCGATCGTCGCCCGATGCCTGCGGGCTCGCGGCGCCGCGCGAGGCGAGCGCCACGAAACCGGCATAGCCGGACAAATTGAGCAAAACTTCGAGCCACGCGGGCATGTTGGCCTCTTCCGCTCTCTGCGTGAAGGGGGATTCAACGTCCGCGCGCAATTCTGGTTCCGTGCTCTCGCCAAGTAATGCGGAAGAAATTCGAAGGAAACTCAAAGGGGTGAGGAGGGGTCGAGCCGGCGGCCGAGGGTCGCGACGGATTCGCTCGACGGCTGCTCCTTCAGGAACTCGGCGATCGCCCGCGCCAGCTCGCCGTCGCTCATCGGCGTCGGTGGCGGGTGCAGCGTGCCGACACCGAAGCTGCGAACGATCTCGTCGTAGTGCTGATCGTCGGATCTGGGAACCAGCCTGCGGATACGGGCCAGCAAAGCGGATAACGGCAAACTCTTCTCCTCGGTCGTTCGCCCCGTTGGCAGCAATCCTCGTCTGCTGCCATCTGCTCCCGTGAAACTGAAAACCCCGCCAGCATCGCGGAGATGCTGACGGGGCTTCGTGCCGTTGCCCCTACCCGGATGGCGGAGGCTCCCGCACTTGAGGAGATAATCCGCGGCCGGCGATTTCGTTCCGGCTGCATCGACTTTTTTTGCCGGGCCCGGTTCCCCACCCGTTGCGCAACCATCGCAGGCGCTCGTCGTTATCTCCGCAAGACGCGAAGGAGGAGAGCATGAAGAAAACACTGGCAGTTCTGGCCACCGTCGCAGCCGTCGGCGTGACCGCGGTTGCGGCCCCTGCGCCTGCCGAGGCGCGCGGGCGCGGCATCGGCCCGGGCCTCGCATTCGGCCTCGCCGCCGGCGCGATCACCGCGGGCGCCGTCGCAGCGTCGCAGCCCTACGGTTACGGCTATGGCCCGCGCTATGGCTACTATGGCGGACCCGCCTACTACGAGCCCGGCCCCTACGCCTATTACGGCGGCGGACCGTACTACCGGCACCATCACCACTGGCGTCACTGGTAGTCTCTTTCAAGCGAAAAGCCCGGAGCGATGCTCCGGGCTTTTTTCACGTGCATTGATCGGGACGTGAATTACGGCCAGAGCGAGGGCCGTTCGACTTTGCGGGCGTTCTCCAGGGTCGACACGAAATACTCTTCGCGCTCGCGCTTGAACTTTTCCTGCGTGGCACGGAAGGCGGCGACACGGGCGGCGATTTCGTCGCGCTCACGAGCTTTGCGTTCTTCGTCTTCGGTCATGACCATCCCCTCGGGTTTACTTGACTCAACTCAAGCACTGCCGCCGCATCATCCTGAGTCGCATTGACACATCCATTGGGGCTCCTGAATGGGGCGTCAATGGGGAGGAGGCATTGCAGGATTGTGATATGCGAAGGCCCGGAAAAAATTGCCGAGCGCCTCGCGTTAGCGCTTGATAAGAGCGTCAACAATCTTGCCGCTTGTGCATGATGCTGTCAGGCAAAACGAATCGGGAGCCCGCGATTGATTGCATCGGATCTTCAGAGCGGCGTTGAGCGGCTCGGCGACATGATCGCCGAGGCGAGGGTCATCGTGCCGTTCACCGGCGCCGGCATCTCGACCGAATGCGGCATTCCCGATTTCCGCTCGCCGGGCGGAATTTGGACGCGCAATCGTCCGATCCCGTTCGACGAATTCGTCGCGAGCCAGTCAGCGCGGGACGAATCCTGGCGGCGCCGTTTTGCGATGGAGGAGGTCTTCGCGGCGGCCAAGCCCGGGCGCGGCCATCGGGCGCTGGCCTCGCTCTACCGCGCCGGCAAGGTTCCCGCCGTCATCACCCAGAACATCGACAATCTGCACCAGGCCTCCGGCTTCGCCGGCGAGCACGTGATTGAACTTCACGGCAACACCACTTATGCGCGCTGCATCGGATGCGGGCAGGCCTATCCGCTCGACTGGGTGAAGCGTCGCTTCGACGGCGACGGCCTCGCGCCAAACTGCACCGCGTGCAGTGAGCCCGTGAAAACCGCCACGATCTCCTTCGGCCAGATGATGCCCGATGATGAAATGCAGCGCGCGACCGCATTGTCGCAGGCCTGCGACCTCTTCATCGCGATCGGTTCCTCGCTCGTGGTGTGGCCCGCGGCGGGCTTTCCGATGATGGCGAAGAACGCCGGTGCACGTCTGGTGATCATCAACCGCGAGCCGACCGAGCAGGACGACATTGCCGACCTCGTCATCCACCACGACATCGGCGAAGCGCTCGGGCCCTTTGTCGGCAATTGAGGCATCAATTTGATTCGCGGCTGTGCAAGCTGTTCATAGGTTCCGGCGAATCTCTTTTTTATCTATGCCTCGCAACCGGGAGTGTTATCTTTTGAGTCGAAAGATTCGCGTCGCGTCCGGTTGAGAAGGTTCTCGAAAGACGCGTGATTCGATACCGCTGCTGAGGCGGGTCGCATGACAGTGTGGGGTCCGGGGTTATGGGGTCGTCGGACGGATTTGAGTCCAAGAAGCTCGGGGTTCCCGGGCAGGGGGTGTCGCCCGGGCGGATCACGCCGGGCGAACACGGCAGTGCCGGTCGCGAGAGCGCGCTCAGTCCGTTCAGCGGGTTGGGTGAGACCAGCGCCAATCTCGTCGAAGTCCATGGCGTGATCAAATGGTTCGACGCCTCCAAAGGCTACGGCTTCATCGTCCCGGACAACGGCTGGCCGGACGTGCTGCTGCACGTAACCGTGCTTAGGCGAGACGGCTTCCAGACCGCCTATGAGGGCGCCCGCATCGTCGTCGAGTGCATCCAGCGCGCCAAGGGTTACCAGGCGTTCCGCGTGGTCTCGATGGACGAGTCGACCGCGATCCATCCGGCGCAGATGCTGCCGCCGCGCACCCATGTCACGGTCACCGCGACCAGCGGGCTGGAACGGGCCCAGGTCAAATGGTTCAACCGGCTCCGCGGCTTCGGCTTCCTGACCTGCGGCGAGGGCACGCCCGACATCTTCGTGCACATGGAGACGCTGCGCCGCTTCGGCATGACCGAGCTCAGGCCCGGCCAGTATGTCCTGGTCCGCTTCGGGCCCGGCTCCAAGGGCATGATGGCGGCCGAGATCCATCCCGAGACCGGATCGCCGGGATTGCAGTCGCACTAAGCGCGAGGAGACTCGCGCTCTAGCGTCCAAGTCCTGCAAATCTTCAAGTCCTGCAAATCTTCAAGTCCTGCAAATCTTCAAGTCCTGCAAATCTTCAAGTCCTGCAAGCTTCCAAATCCCCCAAGCTTCCATTTCCCGCAATCGTGAGCAGAGGCGTGCTGGCAGGCCGGTGCGCCTCTGGCTTTTCCGGCGACCGCCGCGTAAGGACTGGTCCAGTCCCACGCCTCGAGTGCCCGCATGAATCCTGATCGAAAGGCTGCCTGGTCCGCCCTGAAGGGCTGGCTTGCCGCCATCCTCGTCATCGCCGGCTGTGCTGTTGCCGGCGCGCCCGCCGGCGCAGCCAGCTTCCAACCGCTCGAGATCGTCACCAAGAACGGCGTGCAGGTGTTCTCGGTGGAAGTGGCGACGACCGAGGGGGAGAAGCAGACCGGCCTGATGTACCGCAAGGAGCTGGCGGACGGCAAAGGCATGCTGTTCGACTTCAATCCCGAGCAGGAGGTGTCGATGTGGATGAAGAACACCTATGTCTCGCTCGACATGATCTTCATCCGCGCCGACGGCCGCATCCTTCGCATCGCCGAGAACACCGAGCCGATGTCGACCAAGATCATCTCGTCCCGGGGGCCCGCCCGGGCCGTGCTGGAGGTGGTGGCGGGAACGGCGCAGAAATACGGCATCCGGCCCGGCGACCGCGTCGGCCATCCGCTGTTCGGCAGCAAATAGGGCAGGCAGAAAGCGCCTCGGGGCGCCCGGAAGCTAGCCGACGCTTTGGAAGCCTTGCTGGCGCCTTGGAGCCTTGCTGGCGCCGTCGAGCCTTGCTGGCGCCCTGGGAAGCGTGTATCGACGGGGCTCGCAGGACATTCGGGGTATAGCGCAGCCTGGTAGCGCGGCAGTTTTGGGTACTGCAGGTCGTTGGTTCGAATCCAGCTGCCCCGACCAGTCCCGGGGTTGAATCTCCTAGACTTTTTCCTGCGACCTCCGACGTGATCTGACAGGCAGCGCTTGGGGCGTTCCCGCGATTTCTGCGCGATGTTTCAAGCCATTGCGTCCCTGCTGACCGGGCCAGAATTGCCGACGCCGCATCGAACCTTTCGCTGTCGCCGTAGACATATGTGTATTGGGGATTTCAGCGCCCAATGTCTAAACGGACGCCGCCAAGCGATGATATTCCGCTTGCGCGGCGTTGCGCTTTTCGGCTGCCGTTTTTTCGGATCCGGCCAATCAGCTCGAGGCGTACCAGCCGAGCGGAAACGGCAGCAGCGGCCATATCACGTGGTTGTCGTTGGCGGCTTTCGTCGGCTCTTGCGCCGGCGTCCTTGCGATTGGCGCAGGAAGCGTCGATCGCAGCGCCAGGCGCAGACGTTCACATTGCAAATTCATTGTGGTCGCCCTGACGAGTCGTCTCGAAATTTCAACTTACAAAATTGGACGTCAGCTCAATCAAATAGCCACGCGCCCAAGACGGCGCGGCCGTTCTCAAATCGTGCGCGTAGTCTAGATAGTTCGGCTGCGGCTTTCAACCGATCTCGGCTCCAAGCCGGGAGAAGTAAGGTTGACCGGTTAGGTTAAGGATGAGCGGTTGTTGCGGCCGTTTCGGCGATCGTTATCAGATCGATTCCGGCTCGCGATGGGCTGCCTGCAATTCGTGCTCACACAAGGTCACGGTTCGTCGCAGCGCGCGTATCCTGTGAGTTCTGCGTCATGTCTTTCGATCGCAACTTCAAAACTACCGGTCCGCAATCGAGCTGGAGCGAGATCTGGCACCTCTGGACCGTGTTCGTGCCCCGCCGCTCGATCAACGGGCAGCTCGTGGTCGGCAAGGTCTGGCGCCGCCATGACGGCCGCGACTGGATCTACAAGAAATTCACCGAGTTCGACGGCGAAGAAGCCGCCTGAAGCACGATGAGCTGGGTGAGAATCATCATCGCGCCCAGAGCTGTTGCTAAGGCCGGTCGGCCTCGACCTCAGTCCGTCTGCCCGCGGCCTATCCCGGTGCCTGCACGCGCGGCAGCGGCAGCTTGAAGTGACGTTTCGCATAGGCGATGATTTCGGCGTCCGAGGGATGATCGGCGGCTTCCACCGCGGCAATCCGCTTGGCGATATCGGGTGCGCCCGCGCGAATGTGGCTGGCAAGCTCGGTCTTCGCGCTCGCCGGACCGATGATGAGAATCTCGCCGGCATCGGCCAGGGCTTTGGTCACCTCGGCGAAGAACGCCTGGTCAGGGGCCGCATGGCCGCTGCCGACCGCGTTGGCCTTGTGATGAAGATGACGCGTCGCCAGTTGCGGATGCAACGTGATTTCGTCGGAGCCGCTCAGGCCGAGATGGAAGATCCTGGCCTGCGAATGGTCGATCCATACCACGGCGTGAAAATGAGAGGGCATGTGCTTTTAGCCTTGTCCGAGGGGAGGCCGCCGACATCGGTGCGGCGGCGCGTGTCGTGAGGACACTATGCCGGCCGCCGCCGCCTCTGGTTGACTCAAGTCAACCGATCTTTATCGATCGATCTCGGCCCAGGGCGGTTGAAGGCCGCGCTCAGGCCGCCTTCGCCGCGGCTGCCGCCGGCTTGGGCGGCGGTGGCTTCAGCGGCTTGTCCTGCTTCTTCGACCACGAGATGTAATAGGCCACCGTCGTCATGATCGCGATGCCGGCAACGCTGACGAAGATCTGCGCGAGCAGCGAGCCCGAGCTCATCGACAGCTCGAAATGGCCGACGAAGGACAGGAACACGCCGACGCAGAACACGGCGAGCGACTGCTGGCCGCAAACGATCAGGGGATCGAACACCTTCCATTCGAGCCCCGGCCATTCCTTCGGCACGAAGCGGATCACCAGGATCACGATCACGACGAAGTGGATGAAGCGGTAGGGCGCAAGGTTGGTCTTGTCGTTCGGGTTGAAGGCCGAGAACAGCCACTCCGGAAACATGCCGCCGAACGCGGGGAAGCGGCCGGCCATGGTCATGAGCAGCGCGAACAGGAGATAGCCGAGACAGAGATAAAGCGTGACCGGCGCGTTGATCAGCGTCATGGAGCGCCGCGCGCCGCCCATCGCGCACCAGGCGCCGAACACGAACAGCACCTGCCAGCAATACGGGTTGAAGTACCACTGGCCAGCCGGATAGGCGTTCAGATTCCAGCCGAAGTGACGCGCCGTCAGCCACAGCACGATCGCCAGCACCATCGTCAAATCGGGCTTGCGCAGCATGAACCACAGCACCGGCGGGAACAGGCCCATCAGCACGATGTAGAGCGGCAGCACGTCGAGATTGAGCGGCTTGAAGCGCAGGAACAGGCCCTGGCGCAGCGTCTCGGTGGCGTTGTCGACGAGGCCGGCGACGTTGAACTCGTTGATCATTTCGGAATCGCCGAAGCGCAGCGCCAGATAGCTGATCGAGGCGATATAGATCACGAACAGGATGATGTGGGCGACGTAGAGCTGCCAGACCCGCTTGGTCAGCCTGGTGGCGCCGACGAGGAAGCCACGCTCCAGCATCATCCGCGCATAGACGAACGAGGCGGTATAGCCGGAGATGAACACGAACAGGTCGGCGGCGTCGGAAAAGCCGTAATTGCGCGTCGTGACCCAGTTCACGACGTTGTCGGGGATGTGGTCGAGGAAGATCGCCCAGTTCGCGACCCCGCGAAACAGGTCGAGCCTGAGGTCACGGCCTTTTTCAGGGAGCGTGGCGTTGATGTTCAGGAAGGCCATGCGACGGAAGCTCTCGGAGGGGCGGTTACACTGATGTCGGCGAAGCAGTGCCGCCGGGCGGGACCCCAGCGCGAAAGGCGGGTACGCAATTGTCACGGTGCAGCATAATGACTATACCGTCGGAGAAGGTTGCCCGGGGCCGGAATCACCGATCAGTTCCCAATCGGTGTCTGTATACTATGCCCGCGGTTTCCACCAACTGCTACCGTGACGCATCGAAATCGAACGAAAAGACGAAGAGGCCAGACCGCCAATGACCGCACGCATTTTCAAGCCCGCCAAGAACGCGATGCAATCCGGCCGGTCCAAGACCCGGGAATGGCAGCTCGACTACGAGCCCGAGCAGCCGCGTTCGGTCGAGCCGCTGATGGGCTGGACCTCGTCCGGCGACATGAAGCAGCAAATCACGCTGCGCTTCCATTCGAAGGAAGAGGCGGTCGCCTATTGCGAGCGCAAGGGCATCGCCTACCAGGTCATCGAGCCGCAGGATTCGATCCGTCGCCCGGCGGCCTATGCCGACAATTTCTCGTTCCGGCGCGGCGAGCCCTGGACGCATTGAGCGGGCGGCTGCTCCGACCTTAATCGACGTGATGTACTCGTCATGCCCGGGGCTCGTCCCGCCTGCGCGGCCGAAGCCGCTTCGGCGAGGCGAAGGCCCGGGCATCAACGTTTTGGGCGCGTGAACGAACAGTGGGCGGGACAGGCCGGCCATGACGTGGGGGGAGGCATTCCTCCCGAACGCGATGGCGTCGCGCTCCGGGTTCGGACCCTTGGCACCAATTCCGCCGCGTGCTTCGCTGCCCCGCATGACACGAGCATGACGAGGGTAGGGTATGGCCGGGCGTGACCAGCTCGACGGCGTCGATCTGAAGATACTATCCGAGCTGCAGCAGGACGGGCGTATCCGCAACAACGAGCTGGCGCTGCGCGTCGGCGTATCCGCGCCCAACTGCCTGCGGCGGCTGAAATCGCTGTTCAGCCGCGGCGTGATCCGCGCGGTGCGCGCCGTCATCGACGAGCGGCTGCTCGGCTATGAGGTCGTGTCGTTCGTCTCGATCCAGCTCGGCAGCCAGGCTCAGCCGGTGCTGGAGGCGTTCGAGAGCTCGGTCGCTGCGATCCCGCGCATCCAGCAGTGCTGGCGCATTTCCGGCGACACCGATTATCTCTTGAAATGCGTCGCGCCGAGCGTCGAGAGCATGCGCCAGCAGCTGCTGCATTTCGCCGCGATGCCCGATGTGAAGAACGTCCGCAGCTTCCCGGTGCTGGGTGTCGCGAAGGATGTGCCACTGCCGTTGCAGAACGTCGCGGCGGCGTCTGCGGGCTAGCGGCAGGCCACGCCCGAGGGCAGCCTGCACTGCATTTGAATCAATTGCGAAAGAGTGGAGGCGATCGCCCCGGCGGCACTATAATGCTGATCAACTCACCTAATTGAGAAATGTGATTATCACATCCCAGCAATGCGCTGAGCCGTGATTGATGGTTCCCGTGGTTGGCCTACATGCGAGGTGTGAGCCTCAGCGCGCGTTGCGAGTCGAGGGCTCGCATGTGGGACTTCTTAAGCAGGAAAAGACATCATGACCTCGGTTTCGAAGACGTTCGCAGTTTCCGCCGCGACGCTGTTTGCGTCTGCGTTTCTGGTGCTGACGGCACCGACTGCGAAAGCGGAAGATTATTGCATTACGAACGGCGCCCAGGCCGCTCACGGCTGCGGCTATCCGACGATGGAAGCCTGCCGCGCCGCTGCCGGCGGTATCGGTGGAACGTGCGCGCAGGGCGGTGGGAAGAGCGCGACCGACTCTCTCGCCTATCAGCCGAAGCACTCGCAGTCGCGCAGCAAGCTTCGCCACGGCGGGCAGACCAACTCGAATTGATCAGAGTTAGGACTAGTGGTTTCGACCTTTACGGCCTTCGGGAGTGATCCCGGGGGCCGTAAACGTCTGAGGAGTACGGTGCCTCAGAGTGCTCGCCCTCTCGGCATCGCACGGAAGACCGCGACGTGCTTTTCCGGATGATGTCTTAGCGATACCGCCCTCGAAACTCGCGGGGACTGGCGCCGGTCCAGCTGCGGAAGGCGCGCGAAAAACTCTTCTCGTTGCGGAAGCCGGCGATCTCCGCGATCCGCTTGATCGGCGCGCGGCCGCGCATCAGCTCCTGCTTGGCGAGCTCGAACTTTGCCTCTTCCTTGAGATCGCGCAGCGAGGTGGCCTCCTCGCGCAGGCGCCGATGCATGGTGCGCGTTGAAAGCGCGAGCTCGCTTGCGACGTCCTCGGCGCCGAGACTGCGTCCGCGCGCATTGCGCAGCACGCGGCGGACACGCTCGACCAGCAGCCGGTCGCGCCGATAGGGCAGCACGGTCAGCCGCAACGCGCCCTTGAGCATGTTGTCGAGATCGGCCGCGCTGCGGGTGAGCGGCAGCGACAGGTAGTGCTTGTCGAAGACGATGGCCGCGCCGCCCGCTCCGAAGCGGACGTTGCGACAAAAGATGGTCGGATAGACCGAGACGTGGTGCGGCTCGGGATACGGAAATTCGGCTGCGCGGAGCGCGATCCTGGAATCGACCGCCCAGCAGGAGAAGCCGAGCACGTAGCGGAGCAGGGTGACCAGACAGAACTCACGCAGCGGCCCGAGATCGCGCTGCTCCCGGATCGACACCACCGCGGTCTCCTCGCCGACCGCGAGATCGAGCAACACGTCCTCGGTGATAAGGCTGTGATGCCGACACCAGCGCTTGAGCGCCACTTCCAGCGTCGGCGCCGTGATCGAGGCGCGGCACAGCATGCCGTAGGTGCCGAAGGGCAGACGGCGCGAGAACCAGCCGAGCGCCTCGTCGTCGAGCTCGCGCATGGCATGGCCCGCCAGGGCCTCGAACTGGGCGGCCGTGACCCGCCCATCCGGAGAATTGACAAGGTCCGGCGCTACCTGACCCCGCTGCAACGCCTCGGCCGGATCCCGTCCGTATCGCGCATAGGCGGCAACCACGCCCCGCACGAAGGCGGCGGGGGTGACGGCGCGGCGCGGGATCGCGGTTGCGGCTTGAAAAGGCATTGCGAACCTTTGGGAACTCCCTCGGGAAAATCCTCGCCAAGTTTGGCGGAAAATGCAACCTTTTCGACCGCAAGAGGGCCCTGACCCCGCTAGGTTCGGTCCCCAAAATACGGAGGAATCGCCTTGAACATCCCGAGCATCGATTTCGATCTGGGCGAAGACATCAGCCTGCTGCGCGACACGCTCCGCGCCTTCGTGGAGGCGGAGATCACGCCGCGGGCCGCCGAGATCGAAAAGGCCAATCTGTTCCCGGCGGACCTCTGGAAGCGCCTCGGCGACCTCGGCCTGCTCGGCATGACCGCGCCTGAGCAATATGGCGGCTCGAACATGGGCTACCTCGCCCACATCGTCGCCATGGAGGAGGTTTCGCGCGGCTCGGCCGCCGTAGGCCTGTCCTACGGCGCCCATTCCAACCTCTGCGTCAACCAGATCCGCCGCAACGGCAATGACGCGCAGCGCCAGCGCTATTTGCCGAAGCTGATCTCCGGAGACTATGTCGGCGCGCTCGCGATGTCCGAGCCGGGTGCCGGCTCCGACGTCGTCTCGATGAAGCTGCGCGCCGACAAGCGCGGCGACCGCTACGTGCTCAACGGCTCGAAGATGTGGATCACCAATGGCGGCGACGCTGACGTGCTGGTGGTCTACGCCAAGACCGATCCGGCGGCCGGCCCGCGCGGCATGACCGCTTTCCTGATCGAGAAGGGCTTCAAGGGTTTTACCCACGGCCAGCATCTCGACAAGCTCGGCATGCGCGGCTCCAACACCTATCCCTTGTTCTTCGACGAGTGCGAAGTGCCGGAGGAGAACGTGCTCGGCAAGGTGGGCGAGGGCGTCAGGGTGCTGATGTCCGGCCTCGACTATGAGCGCACGGTGCTGTCGGGCGGCCCGCTCGGGATCATGGCGGCCTGCATGGACGCGGTCGTGCCCTACATGCACGAGCGCAAGCAGTTCGGCCAGCCGATCGGCGACTTCCAGCTGATGCAGGGCAAGCTCGCCGACATGTACGCGACGTGGCAGGCCACGCGCGCCTATGTCTACGCGGTGGGCCGCGCCTGCGACCGCGCCGACCACGCGCGCAGCTTGCGCAAGGACGCCGCCGCCGCGATCCTCTATTCCGCGGAGAAGGCAACATGGATGGCGGGCGAGGCGATCCAGGCGCTCGGCGGGGTCGGCTACACCAGCGAATTCCCTGTGGGGCGTCTGTGGCGCGACGCCAAGCTGTACGAGATCGGCGCGGGGACGTCCGAGGTTCGCCGCATGCTGATCGGCCGCGAACTGATGTCCGAGACGGCTTAAAACCTTCACCTCATTGGAATCAACATGCCGCTCCATTCCAGCATCGATCCGTCTTCATCAGACTTTGCGCGCAATTCCGAGGCCATGCGCGGCCTCGTCGCGGACTTACGCGAAAAGCTCGCCCAAGTCGCTGGCGGCGGCGGCGAGGTCTCGCGCAATCGCCATACCTCGCGCGGCAAGATGCTGGCGCGCCAGCGCGTCGACCTACTGGTCGATCCCGGGACCTCGTTCCTGGAGCTGTCGCCGCTCGCGGCCTACGGCCTCTATGGCGGCGACGTGCATTCGGCGAGCGTCGTCACCGGGGTGGGGCGGGTTGCCGGCCGTGAATGCGTCATCGTCGCCAACGACGCCACCATCAAGGGCGGCACCTACTATCCCATGACGGTGAAGAAGCATCTGCGCGCGCAGGACGTGGCGCGGCAGAACAACCTTCCCTGCGTCTACATGGTCGATTCCGGCGGCGCCTTCCTGCCGCTGCAGGACGAGATTTTTCCGGACGAGCGGCATTTCGGCCGCATCTTTTACAACCAGGCACAGATGTCCTCGCAGGGCATTCCGCAGATCGCGATCGTGATGGGCTCCTGCACCGCGGGCGGTGCCTATGTCCCGGCGATGTCGGACGAGAGCATCATCGTGCGCAACCAGGGCACCATCTTTCTCGGCGGCCCACCGCTGGTGAAGGCCGCGACCGGCGAGGTCGTCAGCGCGGAAGAACTCGGCGGCGCCGACGTGCATTCGCGCCAGTCAGGCGTTACGGATCACTATGCCCAGAACGATGCCCACGCGATCGGCATCGCGCGGCGCATCGTCGGCACGCTGAAGCCGTCGGTGCGGCCGAATCTCAACATGCACAAGCCGCGCGAACCACTATTCGCAGCGGAAGAGATTTACGGCGTGGTGCCGGTCGACGGCCGCAAGCCGTTCGACGTGCGCGACATCATCGCCCGCGTCGTCGATGGCTCCGAGTTCGACGAGTTCAAAAAGCTCTACGGCACGACGCTGGTGTGCGGCTTCGCCCATATATGGGGCTATCCGGTCGGCATCATCGCCAACAACGGCATTCTCTTCAGTGAAAGCTCGCTGAAGGGCGCGCACTTCATCGAGCTGTGCTGCCAGCGCGGCATTCCCCTGGTGTTCCTGCAGAACATCACCGGTTTCATGGTCGGCAAGAAATACGAGGCCGGTGGCATCGCGCGCGACGGCGCAAAACTGGTGACGGCGGTTGCGACGGCCTCGGTGCCGAAATTCACCGTGGTGATCGGCGGCTCTTACGGTGCCGGCAATTACGGCATGTGCGGCCGCGCCTACTCACCGCGATTCCTCTGGATGTGGCCGAACGCGCGCATCTCGGTGATGGGCGGCGAGCAGGCCTCGATGGTGCTGAGCCAGGTCCGGCGCGACAATATCGAGGCCAAGGGCGATAGCTGGTCGAAGGAAGAGGAAGACAAGTTCCGCGAGCCCATCCGCGCACAATACGAGAGCCAGGGACATCCGTACTACGCGACCGCGCGGCTGTGGGACGACGGCGTGATCGACCCCGCTGACACGCGCCTCGTGCTCGGCCTTGGCCTCTCGGCGGCGTCGAATGCGCCGATCGAGCCGACGAAATTCGGCCTGTTCAGGATGTGATGCGATGGACCACTCAAAGCTCTACCGTCGTTTTCGCACGCTCCTGATCGCCAACCGCGGCGAGATCGCCTGCCGCGTCATCCGCACCGCGCGCGCCATGGGGCTGCGCACGGTCGCGGTCTATTCCGAGGCCGATCGCGACGCGATGCATGTCGCGCTCGCGGATGAGGCCGTGCTGCTCGGGCCCGCGCGTGCCCGCGACAGCTATCTCAACGTCGAGCGGCTGATCGATGCGGCGCGCAAGACCGGCGCCGAGGCCGTGCACCCCGGCTACGGCTTCCTGTCGGAAAATGCCGAGTTCGCGCGGGCCTGCTTCGATGCCGGGCTGGTCTTCGTCGGGCCGACCGCCGGGATGATGAATGCGATGGGCTCGAAGTCCGGCTCGAAAGAGCTGATGGAGAAGGCCGGCGTGCCGCTGGTGCCCGGCTATCACGGCGAGGCCCAGGACGAGGCGACGCTTTCGAAGGCGGCCGACAAGATCGGCTTCCCCATCCTGGTGAAGGCCTCCGCCGGCGGCGGCGGCCGCGGCATGCGGATCGTGCGCTCGGCCGACGAGCTTGCGCCTGCGATCGTCAGCGCCAAACGCGAGGCCAAGGCCGCGTTCGGCGACGACCGCATGCTGATCGAAAAATATGTCGACAATCCCCGGCATATCGAGGTGCAGGTGATCGGCGACAGCCACGGCAATCTGCTGTCGCTGTTCGAGCGCGAATGCACGCTGCAGCGCCGGCACCAGAAGGTGATCGAGGAGGCGCCGTCGCCGACGCTCAATCCCGCCCAGCGCGAGGCGGTCTGTGCCGCCGCGCGAAAAGCGGCGGGAGCTGTGAACTATGTCGGTGCCGGCACGATCGAGTTCGTCTCCGACGGCAAGGACGTGTTCTTCATCGAGATGAACACACGCCTGCAGGTCGAGCATCCCGTGACCGAGCTGATCACGGGCATTGACCTCGTCGAATGGCAGCTGCGCGTTGCCTTCGGCGAGGCGCTGCCGCTGAAGCAGGACGAGATCAAGCTCAACGGCCACGCCGTCGAGGCGCGCGTCTACGCGGAGAATCCGACCAAGAACTTCATGCCGTCGGTCGGGCGGATCTCGACCTGGCGGCTGCCCGCCGAGACCGGTGGCCTACGCATCGACGCCGGCTACCGCGAGGGTGATACGGTCTCGCCCTATTACGACGCCATGCTCGCCAAGATGATCGCGTGGGCGCCGACGCGGGACGTTGCGATCGAACGGCTGAACCGCGGGCTCGAAGAGTCCGACGTCCGCGGCATCGTCACCAACATCCCGTTCCTGTCTGCGCTGATGACGCATCCGAAGGTGCGAACGAATGCGATCGACACCGGCTTCATCGAGCGTGAGCTGGCGGTGCTGACACATGCCGCGCCGGCGCCGGGTGAGCTGGAGCTGTGCGCCGCGGTTGCCGCTATCATCAGCGACGAGCAGCGGGCTGCCCAAGCGGAGGCGAATTCGCCCTGGCAAACCTTTGGCTGGCAGCCGGTCGGCCGCCGGCAGCGCAGCTTTGCCTTCCGCGTCGGGCACGGGCCCGAGCAGAAGATCGTGCTGAACTACGGCAGCGGCCCGTCGACGCTGGTGATCGGCGAGCGCGAATTGGCGTTCGCGACCGTAGCGAAGGACGGCGGCTTCGACCTGACGCTTGACGGCGTCAAATCGTCGGTTGCTGCGGTCGTCAGCGGCCATGAGCTTTACTTGCGCACGCGCAACGGCCGCTTCGACCTGCATTGGGTCGATCCGTTCGGCGGTGAGACCGAAGAGCAGACCGGCGAGGACAAGATCGCAGCGCCGCTGCCGGGCACCGTCGTCGCCGTGCTGGCCGAGGAGGGGGCCAAGCTCGAGAAGGGGGCGCCGATCCTGACGCTGGAAGTAATGAAGATGGAGCAGACGCTGCGCGCGCCCTATGCCGGCGTGCTGAAGTCCATCAAGTGCAAGGTCGGCGACATCGTGCAGGAAGGCGTCGAGCTCGCGGTGGTCGATCCTGCGGGAGAGTGACATGACCGACCCCGTCCGCATCATCGAAATGGGGCCGCGCGATGGCCTCCAGAACGAGAAGACGCCCGTCAGCGTCGAAGACCGTATCGCCTTCGTGGAGGCGCTGGTCGCGGCCGGCCTCGATACGGTCGAAGTCGGAGCCTTCGTCTCGCCCAAGGCGATCCCGCAAATGGCGAGCTCGGATGCCGTGCTGCGCGGCGTGAGCCGCATCAAGGGCGCCGAATTCCACGTGCTGGTGCCCAACGAGAAGGGCTATGACGCCGCGCGCGCCGCGGGCGCGAAAGTGGTTTCGGTGTTCGCGGCGGCGTCCGAGGGCTTTTCGCGCGCCAACATCAATTGCACGGTCGCCGAGTCCATCGAGCGGTTCAAGCCGGTGCTGGCGCGCGCGAGGGACGACGGCGTCAAGGTGCGCGGTTATATCTCCTGCGTGCTCGGCTGCCCGTTCGATGGCGAGATCAAGCCGAAGGCCGTCGCCGATCTCGCGAGCACGCTGTGGGATCTTGGCTGCTACGAAATCTCGCTCGGCGACACCATCGGTGTCGGCACGCCTGATAGAGCCAAGGAGATGCTGCGCGCGGTTGCCGCCAACGTTCCCGCCGCCAAGCTCGCAATGCACTTCCACGACACCTACGGCCAGGCGCTCGCCAATCTCTATGCCGGCCTGGAGCAGGGCGTCCGCGTCATCGACGCCGCCGCCGGCGGCCTCGGCGGTTGTCCCTATGCGCCGGGCGCGACCGGCAACGTCGCGACCGAGGACGTCGTCTACATGCTCGAGGGCATGGGCGTCCGGACCGGCGTCGACATGGACAAGCTGCTGGCGGCCACCAACGCGATGAGCGGCGTGCTCGGCAAGCCGCCGGTGAGCCGCGTGGCCTCCGCGCTGAATGCGAAGAGGAAGCGGGCGCCGACGTAAGGCCGCTTGCGGCGCTTTCAGGTGCCGTTACCTGCTCCCGTCAGGCCCCATCACCAGATCCGGCAGCCCGGTCGAGATCCCCGGGAAGAAGCAGAGCAGCAACACAGCGAGCATCATCAGGAGCACGAAGGGCAGCGTGCCCCAGATCACCTCGCGCAAGGGAATATCCGGCGCGACGTTGCGGATGACGAAGATGTTGAGGCCGACGGGCGGATGGATCAGCCCCATCTCCATCACGATGGTCATGACCACGCCGAACCAGATGATGTCGAAATTGGCGGCGCGCAGCGGCGGCAGGATGATCGGCGCGGTCATGAGGATGATCGACACCGGCGGCAGGAAGAAGCCGAGCACGACGACCATGACGAGGATCGCGAACAGCAGCTCCCAGCGCGGCAGGTGCATCGCGACGATGGATTCGGCGACCGATTGCGAGATGTGCAGATAGCTCATCACGTAGGAATAGAGCAGCGACATGCCGATGATCATCATCAGCATGGTCGATTCCCGGATCGTCGACTTCATGATCGGGGCGAGGTCGCTCGGCCGCCACACGCTGTAGATCGCCGCGATCAGCGCCAGTGCCAGCAGGCCGCCGAGGCCGGCGGTCTCCGACGGCGTGGCGTAGCCGCCATAGAGCGCGATCATGACGCCGGTGAGCAGCAGCACGAACGGGATCACGCGCGGCAGCACGCTGAAACGTTCGGCGAGCGTGTATTCGTCGCGGGCGAGGATCGCTGCTTCCGGGCCGCCGTTCTTGTAGATCGCTTCGGCCGCCGCATATTCCCGGCGGAAGCGGATCACGGCATAGGCGCCGAACAGGGTGACCAGGAGCAGGCCGGGGCCGATGCCGGCGAGGAAGAGCCGTCCGAGCGATTTTTCGGCTGCGACCGCGAACAGGATCATGGTGATCGAGGGCGGCAGCAGGATGCCGAGCGTGCCGCCGGCAGCGATGATGCCTGCGGCAAAGCCGCCGGAATAGCCGCGCTTGCGCATCTCGGGGATGCCGGCCGAGCCGATCGCCGAGCAGGTCGCAGGCGAGGAGCCCGCCATCGCCGCGAACAGCGCGCAGGCGAAGACGTTGGCGACGCCGAGCCCGCCGGGCACGCGATGCAGCCAGGCATGCAGCGCCGAATAGAGATCCTGGCCGGCGCGCGACTTGCCGATCGCCGCGCCCTTCAGGATGAAGAGTGGGATCGACAACAGCGTGATCGAGGCCATTTCCTCGTAGACGTTTTGCGTCACCGTATCGAGGGACGCCGCCGGCATGTAGATGCCCATGAACACGACCGCGACCGCGCCGAGCGCGAACGCAATGGGCATCCCTGAGAACATCACCAGCAGGGTCGCAATACCGTAGGCGAGGCCGATACCGAAGACGCTCATGAACGCTTGGCTCCGGTGAAAGGCAGCGCAAGCTGCACGAGAATCTGGATGCAGAGCAGGCTCATGCCGAACGCCATCAGCGAATAGGGAATGGCGAGCGGCGGCGACCACATCGAGTTCGAGACCTGGCCGTCGACATAGGCCTCATGGGCCAGTGTCCAGGACTTCCATGTGAAGAACGCGCAGAACAGAAACGTCGCGGCATCGACCAGCCAGAGCCGGATCTTGTTCGCGAGCGGCGAGAGCAGGCCGACAAAGGCCTCGATGCCGATATGCCCGCGGTTCTGCTGCACATAGGCTGCGGTCATGAAGGTGGCGCCGACCAGCAGGAACACGGCGGCCTCGTCCTGCCAGTAATTGGCGGCCTTGAACAGGGCGCGGCTGAGCACGCTGTAACTCAGGATGGCGCAGGCCGCGACCAGCGCGATCGCGGCGAACACGACGATGATGTTGTTGAGGATGGCAAGACCGCGATCGATCGCCGCCGCAAGGCCTGTCCTTGCGGCAGCGATGGTGTGATCGTCACGATCCGGAAGCGGACCGTGGCTCATGCGGCGACATCGGTGGCGAGCTTGAGCAGGTTCGCCGCAGTCGCGGTCTTGGCGCTGTAGTCCTTCCAGGCGGTGTCGCGGGCGATGTCACGCCACTTGCCGACGGTCGCGGCATCCAGCACCGAGACCTTGGCGCCGGCCTTCTCGTAGACCTTTGCGACCTCGACGTCGTCGTCCTGCGCGCCCTTGCGGCCGAAGGCCTCGAGCTCGGCGCCAACTGCGAGCAGCACGTCCTGCTGGTTCTTCGGCAGCTTGTCGAAGATCGCCTTCGACATCATCAAGGGCTCGAGCATGAACCAGTAGGAAGCGCCCGCGCCCGAGGTCAGCGACTTCGCGACCTCTTCGAGCCGGAACGAGATCAGGCTGGTGGAGGAGGTGAGAGCGGCGTCGCAGGCGCCGGTCTGCATCGCCGCGTAGATTTCGTTCGAAGGCACCGACAGCACCGAGGCGCCGGCGGTCTGGAGCACCATGTCCATCTCGCGCGAGCCGCCGCGCACCTTCATGCCTTTGGCGTCTTCAGGCGCGACGATAGGCTTGGAGCGGCTGGCGAGGCCGCCGGCCTGCCACACCCAGGTGAGCAGGATGATGCCCTTGTCGGCGAGGAAGTCGGAGAGCGCCTTGCCGACCGGCTCCTTCTTCCAGCGCATGCCCTGGTCGTAGGTGGTGACGAGGCCAGGCATCAGGCCGATATTGGTCTCCGGCAATTCGCCGCCGGCGTAAGGCATCGGATAGAGGCTGATGTCGAGCGCGCCTTTGCGCATCGCGGAGAACTGCGCGTTGGTCTTGATCAGCGAGGAGTTCGGATAGATCTCAGCGGCAATGTCGCCATTGCTGCGCTTACTGACTTCGGCAGCGAACATGCGGCAGAGCCGGTCCCGGAAGTCACCTTTGTCGATGGTGCCGCCCGGGAATTGGTGCGAGATCTTCAGCGTGGTCGCGGCCTGCGCGGTACCGGTGCCGAAGCGGAGAATGGCGGGTGCGGCGACCGCGGTCGCGAGCAGATGGCGGCGCGTGAGCATGGCGTAATCCTCTTGAACGTTTCTTCGAACGGTTCTTGTTGGCGTGATTTGGGCGGGTCATATGACCGGCACGTAGGCCCATCCTAGCCGGTCTTTCACCCGATGTTCTCTCATCTGATAGTTCGAGACCGAATGCCGCGGCAAGGGGGTGGCCGTGCTGCGCTGCACACATCCAATTCCCGCCGCAGGCCCTGGCCTCCTTCGAGCGGCGGATCGCAGCAGGCTCGTCAAAAATTTTATCGGCGGCGGGGTAACAATGCGCGGCGTGCATCCGTCGAGATTGAATAGCGGCGTCCGTCGCTGACAAACACCATCTCAAAGGGAAGATGATCCATGACCATTCGCACCCGTATCGTGCTCGGCGTCTCCGCTGCCGCTCTCTCGCTTGGCCTCGCGCTCGCGCCGGCGGCCTTTGCTCAGGACAAGATGGGCAAGGATGACGGCATGATGAAAAAGGACACGATGTCCAAGGACGGCATGATGAAGAAGGACACCATGTCCAAGGACGACGGCATGAAGAAGGATCACATGTCGAAGGACGGGATGAAGAAGGACGACGGGATGATGAAGAAGAACTGATCTTCGACTGTCGTCTCCAGCAGGCAGACCCGCGTCGAAAATCCAGGGGCGGTCACGTGGACCGCCCCGGAACGGGTTAGTTCAAATTCAGTTGAACGCGACCGTGAATGCTACTTGCGCTTGGCCTTGCGGGCGGCGTAGCGGGCGTCACGCTTGGCCTTCTGCTCGGCCTCCATTTCAGCCTGCTTGGCGACCGCTTCCTCCGCCTCGCGGGCCATCCGGGCTGCCTCCGCGGCTGCGGCTTCCTCCGCGATACGCTTCTGCTCGGCCTTTTCGGCCTCGCGCGCTGCCTTTGTCTCGGCGCGCTTGGCCGCGAGTGCTTCGCGCTCGGCGCGTCGTGCCGCGACCGCCGGATCGTCATGACCCGGCTGCGACTTGAATTTGTTCAAAAGATTTTTGCGTGCTTCCTGTGCCGCCTTTTGTCGGTCGGAGAAGCCTGGTTCCCTAAATCCACTCATCGAACGAACCTTGTCTTCCTCACTTTCAGCCCTACATCACTGCGTGTTGGTACGTCGGCTGGGCATAGCGGGCGCCACGCGACGCAGAAGCGTGTACATCGGCGCGCGTCGCGAAGCCACCCATAATCGCAGCCGATCAGGTAGACGAAAAATCGCCGCCCCGACGATCTCGTAGCCCGGAAAAACTGCCGAATTGTGATGTCCCTCATAAGGGAGCACGAGGGGCGACGCCTAGCGTCCGCCCCGATACGAGACGGAGCACGGGCATGACGATCTTCCGCTTCCGCCAGAAGGCGCTCGTAATCGCCTTGGCCCTGGTAGCCGCGGCTGGCGCGGCGCTGCTGCTCGCTCGTCCGCAGCCCATCGAGAGCGCCGTTCTGGGGGCCGACTGGGAATGCACCCAGACCGCGTTCGTGCTCACGACCTGTGCACCGCGGCTCCAGCAGGCGATCCCGGCGGTCGAAACCTCCCGCAAGGATGCGATCCGGGCGACCCGAGGCTAACCTGACGAGCAGGGCTGAACAGGCTGATCAGGATGTGACGGGACGTCGCAGAGGTGATAAGCCGGCTCGCCCGCGCGGTAGGTAGCCATGTCCACTTCCAAGCCCGAGTCCGAGCTGGAGTCCAAGCTCAAGTCCAAACTCGAGTCCAGGCCCGAACCGGGCGCGAAGCCGAAATCCCAGCCGAAGCCTCAATCCGGTGATAACCGCCGCGGCGCGATCGCCGGCTTGATTATCGCGGTCCTGATCCTCGGTGTCGGCTGGTGGCTCGCGCGGGACCTCACCGCCGCCAGCAAAATGCAGGACTGCCTGATGTCCGGGCGGAGCAATTGCAACGTGATCGAGCCGGCCCGCTAGAAGCGCTCCAGTGCGGCCCGTCGAGCCGAAAAATTGCCGTGATCTTAATCATTTGTAACGCGACATGGCCGACCAAAGCAGGTCAGCTATGTCAGCCGGCATCAAGCCGAGCGCGATCCGAATCGTCTATCGCGCCAGGCACCACGGCAATTGCGAGAGCAATCGAAAAGTAGGGGGTCAAGCACGCATGAGTGCGTCCAGCCGCATGAAGATCATCTTTTCCTTGGTTTCGGCCATGTCGTTGCTCGCGCTTTCGGCGCAGGCCCAGGACGCCAGGCCGTCGAGGGACGCCGGCCAGCCTCCGGCCCGCCCGGGCGCGGGCGCACCACCTCCGGACAGTCAGAACATGCGCAGGGGCCCGCCGCCGCAGCAGGCGGCCCGGCCCGCGCCGCGGCCCGGTGGCCAGCCCCATGCGGGTCCCGGTCCGCACGGCGCCGGCGGCCCGCCGCCGGGACGTTATGTCGCCCGCGGTCCCGCTCCGACGCGCGACTGGGGCGGACAGGCCTATCGCGGCAATCGCTCCTGGGATGGCGGGCGCTGGCGCCACGAAGTCCACAACGGCCGCTCCGGCTGGTGGTGGGACGTTGGCGGCGTCTGGTATTATTATCCGCAGCGGATGGCCGGCCCGCCCGGCTACATCTCCGAGGAATATTACGACGACGTGCCGGTGGCCTATGCCCCGCCGCCGCCTCCGGTCGCCTATGCACCGCCACCTCCGCCGCCGCCGGCTGATCCCGGCGCGAGCGCGCTTGGCGGCGCCATCGTCGGCGGCGTGCTGGGCGGACTGATCTCGGGCAACGCAACGGGGGCTGCCGCGGGCGCGGTTCTCGGCGGCGCGACCGGAGCCATCGCCGGTGCCACCGCCGCATCCCAGCCCGGCTACTACTGGGCGCAGGGCAATTGCTACTACCGCTATCCGGACGGGCAGTACGTGGCGACCGATCCGCGGGCGTGCCGCTAAGGCACTGATCGCATCCTGACCTGAAAGAGGCGGGCGAAAGGCCCGCCTCTTTTTATTCTGGTGCCGTCAACCCATTGTCTCGATGCGCATCTCGGCGCGGCGTTCCGCGGCGCACAACAACTGACTCAAAATAGCACTGGCTCCCGGTGCCGCTTCACGCGATTCTCAAAAGAAAAAGCGTTGGGAAAGCGATTCGCGAGGACGTGGGACATGCTGGATGCAATCCAGATCAGCTTGGCGCTTTGGGCCATGATCGTTTGCGGCGGGATCAAGCTGGGGCAGATGTTGCACTGCCTGTTCTAGCGCACGATCGCGGCGACGAGCCTGCTCGCCAACGCGACGGATTGCCTGCGTCACACCAGCCAGTTGAAGAACGCAATCGCGCCCCAGACCAGGCCGGCGATCCAGGCCAGCATCACGATGCCGATGGTCCCGAGATAGGCGATACCGAGCAGGTCGGTCCTTTGTCGTTGCGTCGGGACGTTGGCCGGAGCTGCTGCGTCTTGTGTCATGACGGGAATTACCATCGATCCCCTCCGCGTGCTGCTGGGAGCGTCGACACAAGGTTTAACCGAGATGCAGGTCGCAGACTGTGACACAATTCACAGATCGCGCGGATGAAGCCCAGCCAAATGGCTTCGCAATCAGCGCATGCATGCAGTGAGGCAATCGTGCCGGGGCGTTTGTATCAGTCCGGGAGACGCGGACGTTACCCCGCAATCATACGGACGAAATTGCCATGTGCTTGTCCAGATGGCCGGCTAGAGTCGGTCTCATGTGTACCAAGTACGACCCACAGCACGAAGCGGAGGCCGCGATGAAGCGGGCCGCGGCATCGGAAGGCGCCGACCGGCAACGGCTGATCCAGTTGGCGCTGGCCTGGCACGAGCTGGCCCGCGACCAGCGCGACGAGCGGGCGGACTGAGGGGATTCGCAGGGAAATTTTGCGTCAGACGATGACGCGGCCGAATTCGGTCAGTCGTTTGATCTGCATGAGAAAGCCCCGTGCTCGGGGGACAAGCACGGGGCCCTTCAAAGCCGACCGGGGCTGGCAGGTCGGCACCACTTGATTTCAAGCCATCCAACGTGCCGGTCGTGATCTCGTTCCACGCCGCTGCTCATTTTGTTGTGCCGTGTTCGATACGCCTGGCATTGCGCAAGGCGACCCGCCTCGCTCGCGCTCAAACAGGAACCTCCATTCCCCGCGGACGTTGGCCGACCATGACCGACCCCGAGTTACGCGCACAGTCCTTCGACATTGCCTGGAAATATCTCGACCGATCCGGCTTGCTCACAGGCGAGCACGAGGACTCCGCCCGCTTCATCCTGAACAGGATCGACAGGTTGATGCTGCGAGGAGAGCGGCGCAGGCTGCTGCTGTCGAACGCTGCGATCGACGCCTACCTGCTGCGGCCGACGCTCGTGCCCATGGATACCTGAATGGATCCGTGAATGGCTACGTGATCGATCCGACGAAACGCGACGTTAAGAAATGCGCGGCGCCGACTTTACGATTACGATTCGTGCTTTTTGGAACGAAGCGGAGTCGGATCGTGAACAAACAAAAAGCCCCCGAAGGGGCTCAATGTTCAGGCGGCTTCCGTCTTCGGTACGGCGTCGGCGTTCATTGAAAGCTTGACGACATCGCCTTCGACGGCCCCGACATATTTCGTGTCGATGTAGTGATGGTGGTCCTTGTGACCTTCCGGGCTGTCCTTGCGCGTCAGCTTGATGCGGTTGCCCTCGACGCGGTCGACGGTGCCGACATGTGCGCCGTCCTTGCCGATGATTTTCATGTGCTCTCTGATCTCAGACATGTTGTCCTCCTTTGCCTGGTCTCAACAGCGAACATCGACCTTCGTTGCAGGCGGACGCAGATAGGACCCAACGTGCTTTCCGCGCGTTTGACGTCCGATCGGATTTGCCAAGACGCGCAATGGAGACCATTGAAGCCTATCTCGAACGAAAGCACGGGGAACTCAGGCTGTTGAACGACTGCCTGAGATGTCGGCTCGATCTGACGCGTCCGCGATCGGTCGACGAGGTCGTCAGGTCCAAATTCCAGATCACTGCGGCGCTCAGGGCAGAGCACGAGTTGCACGAGTGGAAGGCAACGGAAACAGCGTGGTCGCACAGCGCTGATCCCGTCAGCGGGCCCTTCAAGTTCAGTTACGATTACCAGCGGGCCGATCTTACGGTGCGCGGTCCTTCCTTCTATGAGTTCGAATGCGGCTGCATGAGCGCGGCGATCTATACTGCCTCGGGCATGGCTGCGATCTCCGCCGTGCTGCTGGCCTCCGCGCAAATCGTCGAGAAAGCTGATTTGCTGGTGCTTCCCGGCTCCTATGGCGAGACGCTGGAGCTGATCCGGGGCCTTATTCCTCATCTGCGGCTCGTGGCTTTGAAGCCGCCGTTCGGCGATAATTTTGCTTCGGCGAATTCACCGCGAATCCTCTTATTGGATTCCTGCTCCCGCGCCGGCGCTTTTGAGGCGGCGATCCGAAGCGACGGCTCGGGTCTCGATCTCGTGATTTTCGATACGACATGCTTCGCGGGCAGCTCGGGCCGGATCCGGCGCGTCCTGAGTTGGGCCCGGCGATACGGAATTCCACTGGTGCTGGTGCGAAGCCACAACAAGCTCGATTCGCTCGGGGCGGAATATGGCCGCCTGGGCTCGGCGGTTTTCGTGCAGGGGAATGATGACCAGCAGCGGGCAGGGCGGCCTGAATGGACACGTCTCGCGGCCGAAACCCGCAACGCGGTGCGATTGCTCGGCGGCGCGGCGTTGCCGGCGCACTTTCCGCCCTTCGTGGGCAGCGCGGCCTATTGGGCCCTCACGAAGCGGCGTGTCGCGGCGATCTTGCGCAACGGCCGGAGCATGGCTCGCTATTTTGCTGCGAAGCTCCCGGCACTATCGGCCGAACTCCATTTCGCCCATGGTCTCTATGTCACCTTGCGGGGCAGGCGCCCTCTCGACGAGGCGGGCGCGCGGCAGGCCGCTGAGGACATGAGCAACGAACTGCGCGCCGGGGGCCTCCCGATTCGCCATGCCGGCAGCTTCGGTTTCGACTTCGCCGCGACCGAGTGGTTTCACGACGCCGCCACGGACCAGTACAGCGTGCGGGTGGCGGTCTCGGATTTGCCGACGCAGGTGTGGGACGATCTCACCGCGGCCATTGCGCGCTGGTGGCAGGTTCGTCAGTCGACAGGTGGCGGAGGATGAATATGGTCGCTTGCGCGGAAGAAAGCGCCTCGATCAGTCGATCGCCAGGCAATGCTCCAGGGGCGGCTTTTCGTTGTTGTCGCGGCTGGGACGCGCCCACTCCTGAACGGCGAAGGAAAGGTGACGCTGGCCCATAGCGCCGCCAATGATCGATGCTTGAGCCATCTTGATGGGCCTCGTGACCACACTGGTGTTCACCACGCCCGCGTCAATGGCCAAATACGACATCGCGACGATTGCCACCGCAGATGCGATGGCCATTCTCGTCCATTCGGCTGGAAGCATCGAAGTCCTTAACCGGGCGCAATTCGCCCGGCGCATACATAGGGCTGTTCGGCACGGTTCAAAGGCCGGCGTATGGTTACCCACGCGTTCGTGAAGGGCGGTGGATTTAGAAATGAGACTGGCGATCCCAGCAGGACTCGAACCTGCAACCCGCGGAGTAGAAATCCGCTACTCTATCCAGTTGAGCTATGGGACCGTCGCTGCGCCAGCCTCCGTTTCGAGGCCGGCTGTTCATCTACCATGCCAAATATGAAAAATATCGTCTTTCGCCAAGTCTGAACCGAACCGTTTTCCTCAGAGCCGCGACAAAGCGAGACGGTGGCATGTCAGGGTGCCGGGTTGAGCGGCGGCGGACTGGACGATGGATCACATCGCCGGGAACGCTGGCCAGCTTCCGGGATGTGGCCGCCGGTCGACGGGTCAGGTAGTGCTGCGCCATCAGGACGGCGTGCGCGGCGGTATCTTGATCGGTCTCCTCTGGGCTTGCCTTTCCATGGCGAATGCGACGATTTGCACCTTTGGTTCCATCGCCTTGAGTCCGTCACCTTTCCGCGCATTTCATGCCGCCTGCGGGCGGCTGTCCGCGATTTCCGGGAGTCCATCATGATCGGTCTTGTTCGCGCCGTCACACTCTGCGCCACGCTGGCGCTCGGCCTCACCGCCGCGCATGCCGCGGACAAGGCGTTCAAGCGCGACGACCTCGCCGATTCCGCGATCAAGCTGGACGCCCAGATCAAGAGCGAGGCGGGGCCGGTCGCCAAGTCCAACGCGACGCTGCGCACCGACGCGGACGCCGCCTTCCGGCGCAATGATTATCGCACCGGCCTGTCGGTGCTCGGCCAGATCGCGGCGACCACGCCAGAGGACGCCGGCAACTGGCTGCGGCTCGCCAAGGTCATCTTCCAGATCTCGCCGAAGAGCTCGAGCGAGCAGACCTTCCTGCTGGAGCGCGCCTCGACCGCGGCCTACATCGCCTACCAGCGCGCCGGCAATCCCGGCGAGGAGGCCGACGCCCTCGCCGTGCTCGGCAAGTCGCTGTCGGAACGCAAGCTGTGGCGGCCGGCCCTGGATTCGCTGCGGCTGTCGCTCGACATGCGCGAGGTCGCCGACGTCCGCGGCCAATATGAGAAGATGCGCGACGAGCACGGCTTCCGGCTGCTCGACTATACCGTGGACTCGGATTCGGCGAGCCCGCGCGCCTGCTTCCAGTTCTCCGAGGAATTGGCAAAACGCACCGACTTCGCGCCGTTCCTGGCGCTGGCGGGCCAGGACAAGCCGGCGCTGTCGGCCGAAGGCAAGCAGCTCTGCGTGGACGGGCTGAAGCACGGCGAGCGCTACAACATCAATTTGCGCGCCGGCCTGCCGTCCACCGTGAAGGAGGGGCTGCCGAAATCGGCCGAGTTCAACGTCTATGTGCGCGACCGCAAGCCGTTCGTGCGCTTCACCAGCCGGGCCTATGTGCTGCCCCGAACCGGCCAGCGCGGCATTCCCGTGGTCAGCGTCAACACGCCCGCGGTCAACATCAACGTCTTCCGGATCGGCGACCGCAACCTGATCAACACGGTGGTCGACAGCGACTTCCAGAAGACGCTGTCGAAATACCAGCTCTCCGATCTCGGCGACGAGCGCGGCGTGAAGGTCTGGACCGGCGAGCTCGCGACCGCGATGACGCTGAACCAGGACGTCACCACGGCATTTCCGGTCGACCAGGCGCTCGGCGAGCTCCAGCCGGGCGTGTATGTGATGACGGCGGCCGCCAAGGGCCCGGGTTCGGACGACGATTACCAGCTCGCCACCCAATGGTTCATCGTCTCCGATCTCGGCGTTTCCGCCTATTCCGGCAATGACGGTATCCACGTCTTCGTGAACTCGCTGGCCTCGACCGATCCGGTCGGCAAGGCCGAGGTGCGGCTCGTTGCCCGCAACAACGAGATCCTGGCGACCCGCAAGACCGACGACAGCGGTCATGTGCTGTTCGAGGCGGGCCTTGCGCGCGGCGAGGGCGGCCTGTCGCCGGCGATGCTGACGGTCACGGGCGAGAAGGCCGATTATGCCTTCCTCAGCCTGAAGTCCTCCGCCTTCGATCTGTCCGATCGCGGCGTCTCAGGCCGCGTGGTGCCTGCAGGCGCCGACGCCTTCGTCTATGCCGAGCGCGGCGTCTATCGTTCCAGCGAGACCGTCTATCTCACCGCGCTGCTCCGGGACGGGCAGGGCAATGCCGTCAGCGGCGGGCCGCTCACGATCGTGATCGAGCGCCCTGATGGCGTCGAATACCGACGCGCGGTGCTCGCCGACCAGGGCGCCGGCGGCCGTACGCTGTCCGTGCCGCTCAACTCGGCCGTGCCGACCGGGACGTGGCGGGCGCGCGCCTTCACCGACCCGAAGGGCTCCTCGGTCGGCGAGACCACCTTCATGGTCGAGGACTACGTCCCTGATCGGATCGAATTCGACTTGTCCGCCAAGGACAAGCTGATCAAAGCTAACGCTCCAGTGGAGCTTAAGGCGGACGGCCATTTCCTCTATGGCGCGCCCGCGTCCGGCCTGCAGCTCGAAGGCGACATGCTGGTCGCGCCCGCGAGCGAACGCCCAGGATTTGCCGGCTACCAGTTCGGTGTTGCCGACGAGGAGACCAATTCGAACGAACGCACGCCGCTGGAGAACCTGCCCGAAGCCGACGCCAACGGCGTTGCGACCTTCCCGGTCACGCTGGACAAGCAGCCAGCCTCGACCCGTCCGCAGGAGGCGCAGATCTTCGTCCGCATGGTCGAGACCGGCGGCCGCGCCGTTGAGCGCAAGCTCGTGCTGCCGGTCGCGCCCACCGCGGCGCAGATCGGCGTCAAGCCGCTATTCGCAGACAAGAACGTCGCCGAGGGGGACAAGGCCGAGTTCGACGTCCTGTTCGTCTCGCCCGAGGGCGAGAGGCTGCGCCGCGACGGCCTGCGCTACGAGCTCCTGAAGATGGAGTCGCGCTACCAGTGGTATCGCCAGAACAATTACTGGGAGTACGAGCCGGTCAAATCGACCTCGCGCGTCGCCGACGGTGATGTGACCGTTGCCGCCGACAAGCCGGCGCGGATTTCGCTCAGTCCTCAACCCGGCCGCTACCGGCTCGATGTGAAGTCGAACGACGCCGATGGCCCCGTGACCTCGGTGCAGTTCGACGTCGGCTGGTATTCCGACGGCAGCGCCGACACGCCGGACCTGTTGGAGACCTCGATCGACAAGCCGCAATACGCCTCCGGTGACACCATGACGGTGTCGGTCAACGTCCGCAGCGCCGGCAAGCTCACCATCAACGTGCTCGGCGACCGCCTGCTGACGACGCAGACCATCGACGTCAAGGAAGGCACTGCCCAGGTGAAGCTTCCGGTCGGCAAGGACTGGGGCACCGGCGCTTACGTGGTGGCGACGCTGCGCCGTCCGCTCGATGCAGCCGCCCAGCGCATGCCGGGCCGGGCGATCGGCCTGAAATGGTTCGGCATCGACAAGCAGACCCGCACCTTGCAGGTGAAGCTGTCGCCGCCGGCGCTGATCCGGCCGAACGCGACCTTGAAGATCCCGGTCAAGCTCGACGGGCTCAATCCGGGCGAGGACGCCAAGATCGTCATCGCCGCAGTCGACGTCGGCATCCTTAACCTCACCAATTACAAGCCGCCGGCGCCGGACGATTACTATCTCGGCCAGCGCCGCCTGAGCGCCGAGATCCGCGATCTCTATGGGCAGCTCATCGACGGCATGTCCGGCACGCGCGGCCAGATCAAGTCCGGCGGTGACGCTGGAGCTGCCGAGCTTCAGGGCTCGCCGCCCGCGCAAAAGCCGCTGGCGCTCTATTCCGGCATCGTCACGGTTGGCCCCGACGGCAGCGCGGAAGTCAGCTTCGACATTCCGGAGTTCGCCGGCACCGCGCGCGTGATGGCGGTGGCGTGGACCGCGACCAAGCTTGGCCGCGCCAACACCGATGTCGTGATCCGCGACCCCGTCGTGCTCACCACGACCCTGCCGCGCTTCCTGCTCAATGGCGACCACGGCACGGTGAACCTCGAGATCGACAATGTCGAGGGACAGGCCGGCGACTACGTCATCAATGTGAAGACCGGCGGCCCCGTGAAGATGACGGGCAATCCCGCGACCACGGTCAAGCTCGCCGCCAAGCAGCGCAATTCGTTCTCGCTTGCGCTCGACGCGACCGCGGCGGGGCAGGCGACGCTGGACGTCGACATCAGGGGTCCGAACGGGCTGACGCTGGCGCGCCATTACGCGTTCGACGTCAAGGCGGCGACGCAGGTGCTGGCACGGCGTTCGATCCGAACGCTGGCGAAAGGCGAGAGCCTGACGCTGACATCGGACATGTTCTCCGACCTCGTGCCGGGCACCGGCAGCGTCTCGGTTTCGGCGAGCCTGTCGACCGCGCTCGACGCGGCGACGATCCTGAAAGCGCTCGATCGCTATCCCTATGGCTGCTCAGAACAGATCACGAGCCGCGCCATGCCGCTGCTCTATGTCAACGATCTCGCGGCCGGTGCGCATCTCGCCATGGACACCGAGGTCGACCAGCGCATCCGCGACGCGATCGAGCGGCTCTTGGCGCGTCAGGGCTCCAACGGCTCGTTCGGCCTGTGGTCGGCCGGCGGCGACGACGCCTGGCTCGACGCCTACGTGACGGACTTCCTGACCCGCGCCCGCGAAAAGGGTTTTGCGGTGCCGGACGTGCTGTTCAAGAACGCGCTCGACCGTGTCAGAAACTCCGTCGTCAACGGCAACGAGCCGGAGAAGGACGGCGGGCGCGATCTCGCTTACGGCCTCTACGTGCTCGCACGTAACGGCGCAGCGCCGATCGGCGATCTGCGCTATCTTGCCGACACCAAGCTGAACAACCTCGCAACCCCGATCGCGAAGTCGCAGCTCGCGGCGGCGCTCGCTCTCGTCGGCGACCGCAACCGCGCCGAACGGGTCTATGGCGCCGCGCTCGACAGCCTCGCGCCAAAGCCCGTGCTGGAGTTCGGCCGTACCGACTACGGCTCGCAGCTTCGCGATGCCGCAGCTTTGGTGTCGCTGGCCAGCGAAGGCAACGCGCCGAAGGCGACGCTGACGCAGGCAGTGTCGCGGGTCGAGACCGCGCGCGGGCTGACGCCCTACACCTCCACGCAGGAGAATGCATGGCTGGTGCTGGCGGCGCGCGCGCTGGCCAAGGAGAACCTGTCCATGGAAGTGGACGGCCAACCGGTCAAGACCGCGCTTTATCGCAGCTACAAGGCCGCGACGCTGGAGGGCAAGCCGCTGAAGATCACCAACACCGGCGATGCACCGGTGCAGGCCGTGGTCTCGGTGTCGGGCTCGCCGGTGACGCCGGAGCCAGCGGCGTCGAACGGCTTCAAGATCGAGCGCAACTACTTCACGCTCGACGGCAAGCCGGCCGACATCAGCAAGGTCAAGCAGAACCAGCGCTTTGCGGTGGTGCTGAAGATCACCGAGGCGAAGCCCGAGTACGGCCACATCATGGTGTCCGACTATCTGCCGGCGGGCCTCGAGATCGACAATCCGAAGCTGGTCTCGTCGGGCGACAGCGGCACGCTGGACTGGATCGAGGACGGCGAGGAGCCTGAAAACACCGAGTTCCGCGACGACCGCTTCACGGCGGCGGTCGACCGGGCCTCGGATTCGAAGTCGGTCTTCACCGTCGCCTATGTCGTGCGCGTGGTTTCGCCCGGCAAATACGTGCTGCCGCAGGCCTATGTCGAGGACATGTACAATCCCTCGCGCTATGGCCGGACGGGCACCGGGACGGTCGAGGTGCGGGCGGCGAAGTGAGTGAGATGAGCGAACCCAACGAAGTCTCTCGTCATTCCGGGGCGGTGCGCAGCACCGAACTACGGCGCGCAATTGCGCGCCTGAGAATCTCGAGATTCCGGGTCTGGTCCTTCGGGCCATCCCGGAATGACGGCCGTTGGGCCAGGGGCAGGGCCCTTCGCATCCTCTCAGCCTTCGCACTCGCTTTCATCATCGCCATCGTCGGCTTCGTCGGTTGGGTCTACTCCCTCGGGCCTCTCCCGCTCGACGAAGCCCGGCACGTCTCCACCACCATCGTCGACCGCAACGGCAAGCTGCTGCGCGCCTACGCCATGGCAGACGGCCGCTGGCGGCTGCCGGTCGATGCCAAATCCAATGTCGATCCGACCTATCTCAAGCTGCTGCTCGCCTATGAGGACCAGCGCTTCTACGGACACAACGGTCTCGACCCGCTGGCGCTCGGCCGCGCCGCCTTGCAGCTCGTAACGCGCGGCCACATCGTCTCGGGCGGCTCGACCATCAGCATGCAGCTGGCCCGGCTGATGGAGCCACGGCGGCAGCGCTCGCTCTACGCAAAACTGCGGCAGATGGTGCGCGCGATCGAGATCGAGCGCAGCATGAGCAAGGAGCAGATCCTCGACCTCTATCTTGCGCTCGCGCCTTATGGCGGCAATCTCGAAGGCATCCGCGCCGCCTCCATCGGCTATCTCGGCAAGGAGCCGAGACGCCTGTCGCTGGCCGAAGCCGCGCTGCTGGTCGCGCTGCCGCAGTCGCCGGAGACGCGCCGGCTCGATCGCCATCCCGAGGCCGCGCGCAAGGCGCGCGACCGCGTGCTCGACCGCATGGTCGAGGAGCAGGTGGTCAGCGCCGACGACGCAAGGCAGGCCAAGGCCGTGCCCGTGCCAAAGCTGCGCAAGCCGATGCCGATCCTGGCGCCGCATGCGTCCGACACCGCGCTGTCGACAGTCAAGGATACGCCGGTCATCAAGCTGACGCTGGACGCAAATCTGCAGAAGGTGCTGGAGCCGCTGGCGCGCGACCGCGCCATTGCGCTCGGACCTAACATCTCGGTCGGCATCATCGTGGTCGACAATGAGAGCGGGGACGTGCTCGCCCGCGTCGGGTCGGCCGATTATTTCGACGAGAGCCGGGCAGGGCAGGTCGACATGACCCGCGCGATCCGCTCGCCGGGCTCGACGCTGAAACCCTTCATCTACGGGCTCGCCTTCGAGGACGGCTTCGTTCATCCGGAAAGCCTGATCGACGATCGTCCCGTCCGCTTCGGCTCCTACGCGCCGGAAAATTTCGACATGACCTTCCAGGGCACGGTGCCCGTGAAGAAGGCGCTGCAACTCTCGCTGAACGTGCCGGCGATCGTGTTGCTCGATCGCGTCGGATCGAGCCGGCTGGCGTCGCGACTGCGGCAGGCCGGCGGCAATCTGGTTCTGCCCAAGGACGAAGCGCCGGGGCTCGCCATGGGGCTCGGCGGCGTCGGCGTGACGCTGCAGGATCTCGCCCAACTCTACACCGGCTTCGCCCGTCTCGGCACCACGAGGCCGCTGCGCGAGGTGATGGCTGACAAGGACGACCGCGAGCCGCTCCGGCTGCTGGACCCCGTCGCGGCCTGGCAGGTCGGCAACGTGCTGCTGGGAACGCCGCCGCCGGAGAATGCCGCTCACAACCGCATCGCCTTCAAGACCGGCACCTCGTACGGCTATCGCGATGCCTGGTCGGTCGGGTTCGACGGCCGGATGACCATCGGCGTCTGGGTCGGCCGGCCCGACGGTGCGCCGGTTCCCGGCCTGATCGGGCGCGTCGCCGCCGCGCCAATCCTGTTCGACGCCTTCGCCCGCAGCGGCAAGACGCTGGCCGCATTGCCGAAGCCGCCTAAGGGAACCCTGGTTGCTGGCAATGCCAAGCTGCCGTTGCCGCTGAAGCGGTTCCGTCCAGTCGGGGAGCTGGTTCGGACCGGCCGCGAGCAGGCGTTGCACATCCAGTTTCCGCTGAACGGCTCGCGGATCGATGTCGATCGCTCCGGGGGGCAGGACAGCGCCGCGATGCCGGTCAAGGTCGCCGGCGGGGTGCTGCCCATGACCGTCATGGTTAACGGTACGGCGCTCGGCGAGATTGACGGACGCCGCCAGCGCCTGATCGATCCGCCCGGTCCGGGCTTTGCGCGGCTCACCGTGATCGACGCCACGGGCGCCGCGGACACAGTCGTCATTCGAATTCAATGACCCTGGCCTTAACCGGTTGTCGGAATGGCGGTTTCAGCGTAAGCGGAACCAATGGCCGAGACCTTTCCCAGCCCCCGTTTTGGAGCGCCCCGCGAGCCGAAATCGCCCGTGAATCCGGGCAGCCGGCTCGTGCTCATGCTCGACATCGCCACGGCCAGCCAAGCCCGTGCCGTCGCCTTCCTGCTGCTGTGCGCGCTGCTGTTGTTCCTGCCGGGCTTCTTCACGATTCCGCCTGTTGATCGCGACGAGGCGCGCTTCGCCCAGGCCACCAAGCAGATGGTCGAGAGCGGCGACTATGTCGACATCCGCTTCCAGGAGGACGTCCGCTACAAGAAGCCGGTCGGCATCTACTGGTTGCAATCGGTTGCGGTCGAAGCCGCCTCGGCGCTGAAGCTGCCGAAGGCCGAATTGCGGATCTGGGTGTACCGGCTGCCGTCGCTGTTCGGAGCGATCGGCGCCGTGCTCATGACCTATTGGGCCGCGCTCGGCTTCGTCACGCGGCGCGCCGCGGTGCTGGCGGCGCTGATGATGTGCGCCTCCGTGCTGCTCGGCGTCGAGGCGCGGCTCGCCAAGACCGACGCGATGCTGCTGTTCTGCGTGACCGCCGCGATGGGGGCGATGGCGCGGGCTTACCTCTCCTGGCAGCGCGCCGAGGACGAGACGCATCCGCCCTGGAGCTGGCCCGCGATCTTCTGGACCGCGCTTGCGGTGGGCATCCTGATCAAGGGGCCGCTGATCCTGATGTTCGCCGGGCTGACCATCGTCGCGCTCGCGATCCAGGACCGCGATGCCTCCTGGCTGTGGAAGCTGCGTCCGGTCTGGGGCCTGATGTGGATGCTGGTGCTGGTGCTGCCCTGGTTCGTCGCGATCTTCTGGCGCGCGGGCGATGCCTTCTTCGCCGATTCCGTCGGCGGCGACATGCTGAGCAAGATCGGCGCCCAGGAATCCCACGGCGCGCCGCCCGGCATGTATCTGGCGCTGTTCTGGATCACGTTCTGGCCGGGCGCGCCGCTAGCGGCGATGGCGGCGCCCGCGGTGTGGCGGGCGCGGCGGGAGCCCGGCGCGCAATTTCTGCTGGCCTGGCTGATCCCGTCCTGGATCGTGTTCGAGGCGGTGCTGACCAAGCTGCCGCATTACGTGCTGCCGCTGTATCCGGCGATCGCCATTCTCACCGCCGGTGCGGTGGAGCGGCGCGTGCTGTCGCGCTCCTGGCTGATGCGCGGTTCGGCCTGGTGGTTCGCGATCCCCGCGGCCGCCTCGATCATCGCGGTGGTCGGCGCGGTGATGCTGACGCGGCAGCCGGCTTTTGTGGCCTGGCCGTTCATCGCGGCATCGCTGATCTTCGGCCTGTTCGCCTGGTGGCTCTACGACAACAACCGCGCCGAGCGCTCGCTGCTCAACGCGCTGGTCGCGGCCCTGATGCTGGCGGTGGTGGTGTATGGCATCGTGCTGCCGTCGCTGACGCCGCTGTTTCCGAGCATCGAGGTCGCGCGCGCCTTGCGCAACGTCACCTGCGTCGGGCCGAAGGCGGCCGCGGCCGGCTATCACGAGCCGAGCCTCGTCTTCCTGACGGGCACGCAGACCGTGCTCACGGACGGGTCGGGCGCGGCCGACTTCCTGAGGCAGGGCAGCTGCCGCTTTGCGCTGATCGAGCAGCGTTCGGAGCGGAGCTTCGTGCAGCGTGCCGAGGCGATCGGGCTGCGCTATAAGGTCGGCACCCGCATCGACGGCTATAATTTCTCGCAAGGACGCGCGATCTCGATCTCGATCTTCCGCTCGGAAGGCACCGAATAGGATGCCGGCCTCGACCAGCCCCGCGCCGCGCCCGGGCTATCCCGCGCAATTGCTCGCCGTGTCGGGCCGCGCGCTTGCGCAGCTCGTTCGCACGCCCTCGCATTCGCGCCGCGCAGAGGCCGCGCGAAAACTGGCGCGGCATTCGCTGTGGCTCAGTGCGGCGGGCGCGGCCCTGGTCATTGCGCTGATGCTCGCGTTCGACCGAACCGAGATCCAGCTGATGCCGGCGCGCGGCACGCCGAGCCTGTGGCCGATCCGCATCCTCACCGATTTCGGCAAGGACGAGTATCTGCTCTCGGTGCTCGGGGGCGTGCTGGTCCTGCTGGCGCTCGTTGCGGCGGGACTTCACGGGAGACGGCGCGCGCTGCTCCTCGGTCTCGGCACACGGCTGCAGTTTGTGTTTCTGTCGATTGCCGTCTCGGCCTTCGTTGCCGAGATCCTGAAATATATCATCGGCCGCGGACGTCCGTTTGTCGGCGGCAAGGCCAATCCGTTCAACTTCATGCCGTTCGAGGGGACGGGGGCTTATGCCAGTCTGCCGTCGGGCCATGCCGTGGCAGCGTTCGCCCTGGCGTTTGCCGTGTCGGCATTGTGGCCGCGTCTGCGCGTGTTCATGTTCACTTACGCAATCGTGATCCTGTTGACGCGTCTGGTGCTGGTCGCGCATCACCCGAGCGACGTCGTGGCCGGCGCCCTGGTCGGCACGGTCGGCGCCATGGCGGTCCGCTATTGGTTCGCGGCCAGGCGGCTGGGCTTCGCCATCTGCGCCGATGGCACCATTGTGCCGCTTGCAGGGGCGGTTTCGGGCCATCTCAAAGGGGTTGCCCGCGGGGCATCCGCCCCATAAAAGCGGCTGCCTGTCGGGGCCGCCGGTTCCCCGGGAAGGCCCATTCCAACCACGAGCCTCGATTTGTCGTCGTCCCAGCCTTCGGTTTCCCAGCCTTGGGTTTCCCAGCCCTCGGTTTCCATCGTCGTTCCCGTGCGCAACGAAGCCGACAACATCGCGCCGCTGATCGCGGAGATCGGCGCGGCGCTCGATGGCCGCTGGGCCTATGAGATCATCTACGTCAACGACGGCTCGACCGATGCGACCGGCGAACGCCTCGCAGCGATCATGGCGCAGCGGAGCAATCTGCGCCAGCTTCGCCACGCCAGATCAGGCGGCCAATCCGCGGCCGTGCGCAGCGGCGTGCGTGCGGCGCGCGGGGCGATCGTGGCGACGCTCGATGGCGACGGCCAGAACAATCCGGCCTTCCTGCCCGACCTGATCTCGGCGGTCGAGAAGGGAGCAGGGCGCGTCGGCCTCGCCGCGGGGCAGCGTGTCGGACGCAAGGATACCGGCTTCAAGAAATTCCAGTCGCGCGTGGCCAACGGTGTCCGCAACTCCATCCTGAAGGACGGCACGCGGGATACCGGCTGCGGGCTGAAGGCATTCCGGCGCGAGGTCTTCCTGATGATGCCTTATTTCGACGGGCTGCATCGCTTCCTGCCGGCGCTGGTCCGCCGCGAAGGCTACGATATCGCCTATGTCGACGTGATCGACCGGCCGCGCCATTCCGGCGTGTCCAATTACGGCTTCTTCGATCGGCTGTGGATCGGCATCATGGATCTCGCCGGCGTGTGGTGGCTGATCCGCCGCAAGAAGCCGACACCAGATGTGACTGAGGTGAACGCATGATCATTCAATACGGTCAGGCGCTGAGCAACTATCTCTACGACGTCTTCGTCGCCAAGTTCGATTTCTGGCTGGCGTTCGGCCTCGTCGCGCAGCTGTTCTTCACGGCGCGATTCCTGGTGCAGTGGATCGCCAGCGAGCGCGCCGGCAACAGCGTGGTGCCGATGGCGTTCTGGTTCTGCTCGATGGGCGGCGGCCTGATGACGCTGGTCTACGGCGTCGTGAAGCGCGAGCCGGTGATCATCCTCGGACAGTCGCTGGCGACCATCATCTATATCCGCAACATCATGCTGATCATCAAGAACCGCGGCCGCGCCTCGAAGACGCTCGATCGCTGAGCCCAGGTTTTAGCGCGGCAACGCCGATGCCGCGCCTGAGGCTGGCAGAGCCGCTGTCTCCGCCTCGGTCCTGCGATAAGGCACGCCGGCTGCGTCGAGCACGGGATAGGCGACCGAGCAGATGTGCGAGTGGATACGCCTGAGGTCGCGCAGCACGTCCAGATGCAGCGAGGTCGTCTCGATGGTTTCGGGGCGGCCCTCGCGCAGGCGGTCGAGGTGGCGCTCGACTGCGGCAAGCTCCGTGTTGCGCAGTGCAGTTTTCTCCACCAGCAGCTTGCGCGCCTCATTGGCGTCGCCGGACATGAAGACGCCGAAGGCGATCCGCAGCGAGTCCATCGTGCGCTTGTGGAAGGCGGCGAGCTCCTCGGCCCCCTCGGCCGAGAACTGGAAGCGGCGCTTGATCTTCTTGGTGGCGAGCTCGCTCAGGCTCTTGTCGATGATGTCGCCGATATGCTCGAGGTTGATGGCGAAGGAGATGATCTCCATCGCGCGCCGCCCTTCGCTCTCGTCGAGGCTGCCCCGCATCAGCTTGGTCACGTAGAGCTTGATGGCCTCGTCGAGACCGTCGACGAAATTGTCCATCTTGGAGACCTGGTCGACCAGCGCACGGTCGCCTGTCATCATCGCGGCCATCACCTTGCGCAGCATGACCTCGACGAGATCGCCCATCCGCAACGTCTCGCGCGCGGCGTCTGCAAGCGCCAGTGACGGCGTCTCCAGCGCGGTCTCGTCGAGATAGCGCGGGCGGGCCGGATCGGCCTCTTGCACGCGATCGGGCAGGAGGCGTGTCAACAGGCGCGACATGGCGTCGAGCAGGCCGATGAAGACGACGGCGGTGCCGACATTGAAGGCGATGTGGAAAGCCGCCGTCATCCTGGCGAGATCGGGCTGCCAGGCGTGCATGTGCTCGGCGATCGCGCCCAGGAAGGGCAGCACGAGGGCAATCCCGATCACGCGGTTGACGAGATTGCCGACCGGCAGGCGGTAGCTCGCGGGATCGTCACGCCTGGCGCCTTCGAACACGGGATTGACGGCACTGCCGAGATTGGCCCCGAGCACCAGCGCCAGCGCCGCGTCAGGCGTGATGAACTGCGAATAGGCCAGCGACATGATCAGCAGCACGCTGGCGACGCTCGAATGCACTGCCCAGGTGACGAGGGCGGCAATGACGATGCACAATATTGGATCGCCCGTGATGGCCGACATCACGATGCGGACGCCCGGTGCGTTCTCAGCTGGCGCCAGCGTGTCGAGCAGGATGTGCAGCGAGAGCAGCATCAGGCCGAGGCCGATGCAGACGCGGCCGATGTCCTTGATCCGCGATCGCGGGCCGGAGCGGAAGGCGACGAGGCCGAGCACGAACAGCACCGGTGCGACGGCTGCGATGTTGAATGACAGCACCTGCACGATCAGCGTCGTGCCGACATTGGCCCCGAGCATGATGGCGAGCGCAGCGGCGAGGCTGACGAGCCCTTCGGCCGCGAACGAGCTCGTGATCAAGGCGGTCGCGGTGCTGCTCTGGAGCAGCGCGGTGAGGCCGAGGCCGGCAGCAAAGGCGCTGGCGCGGTTGCTCAGCGCCTTGCCCAGCAGCCGCCTGAGGTCAGGACCGAAGGCGCGCAAGATCCCGCTGTGGACCATGTGCAGGCCCCACAGCAACAGCGCAACGCCGCCCATCAGATCGAGCAGAACCAACGTTCCCATGCTCCGTGTCCGGATTGGAGTCGATTGGTGAGGCTAGCGCCAAATGCTTGAGGTTCAAACCCTTTGTTGGCGCGTCGTCGTTAACGTTTACGCCAGCTGCACGTTCCCACGGCGCGTGGTGCGCGTCCGCCGCGGCGCGCGTTGGCGCGTCCGCAGTCGAGATGCCTTGTGAACAGGCTCACATTGCCGCCTTGAGGGCAGCGAAGCCGCGGTCGAGGTCGGCCTTGAGGTCGTCGACGCTCTCGAGGCCGATGTGGAGACGCAGCGTCGGGCCGCCCGGGGCCCACTTGGTCGCGGTGCGATAGGCGTCGCAATCGAAGGGAATCGCGAGGCTCTCGAAGCCACCCCAGGAAAAACCCATGCCGAACAGCTTGAGCGTGTTGAGCATGGTGTCGACGGCCTTCTGCGGTGCTGGCTTCAGCACGATGCTGAACAGGCCTGAGGCGCCGGTGAAGTCACGCTTCCAGATCGCGTGGCCGGGATCGGTCTCGAGCCCCGGATGCAGCACGCGCGCGACCTCGGGTCTAGCCGCGAGCCAGCGCGCCATGTCGAGCCCGGAGCGGTGATGCTGCGCCAGCCGCACCGACAGCGTGCGCAGGCCGCGCAATGCGAGGAAGACGTCGTCGGGACCGGCGCAGACGCCGAGCAGGCGGATGCCTTCCGCAATCTGCGGCCAGGCCTTGGCGTTGGCCGAGATGGTGCCGAACATGATGTCGGAATGGCCGCCGATATATTTGGTGGCGGCCTGCATGCTGATGTCGACGCCCTGGTCGAGCGAGCGGTGATACAGCGGCGTCGCCCAGGTGTTGTCGTCGATGACGAGTGCGCCGCGCCCATGCGCGACCTCGGCGATGGCGCGAATGTCCGGCATCTCGAACGACTGCGAGCCCGGCGCCTCCACCAGCACTGCGCGGGTGTTGGGCTTGAACAGCTTGTCGATGCCGGCGCCGATCAGCGGATCGAAATAGGTCGTCTCGACGCCAAAGCGGGTGAGCATGCCGTTGCAGAAATTGCGCGAGGGCCGATAGACGTTGTCGCAGACCAGGAGATGGTCGCCGGCCTTGAGCACCGCGAGCAGGGTGGTCGAGATCGCCGACAGCCCCGACGGCACGATGCCGATGCCGGCGCATTGCGGTCCCTCCAGCGCCATCAGCGTCTCCTGGAACGCCTTGGTGGTGGGGGAACCGTGGCGGCCGTAGGTGAACTCGCCGCGATGGGCGTGCAGGTCCTCGGCGGTCGGGTAGAGCACGGTCGAGCCGTGAAAGACCGGCGGATTGACGAACCCCTTCTGCGCCTTGGTGTCGCGGCCGGAGGTAACCAGCCGGGTCTCGGCATGCTGCTGGAAGGGGTGCGAGGAATCCATGCGTCTGCTTTCAAAACCGCGTTTCCGCTCGGGCTTGGCGCCCGATGGGCTGGCCAAAAGGCCGCTGTCGTTAATAACAGAACACAGAAGAGTCCCGTCAACCCCTTGACCCGGCAGGCCAGTCGTTCTGTGATGCGCAGGTGCTATTCAGTCGCCGCATGTTGAGGGGCAGCCGCGACCTTCGATCCATCGTCCGACCGGACCTTGCGCCACAGCCAAAAAAATGGCGGGCGCGAGCGGCAGGGATTAAGGTATGGCCTCCCGGGATCGGCGAGTGTTCGGCAAGGTTTCCCAGCATGACTCTTGCAGGGGCTGGCCTTGATACGCCTGGCCCTGGCAGCGATGATCCTGAGACAACGTTCCTTGAGACGACTTTGAAAGGCCCAAAGCCCATGAAACGCGTAACCCTGGCTCTCACCCTTGCTATCGCCGCCGGCCTCTCCGCCCAGGCCGCCGATGCGCAAACGCTCAAGACGGTCAAGGACCGGGGCATGCTGTCCTGCGGCGTCAGCCAGGGCCTGCCGGGATTCTCGTCGCCCGACGACAAGGGCAACTGGACTGGCCTCGACGTCGACGTCTGCAAGGCGATCGCCGGGGCGATCTTCAACGATGCGACCAAGGTCAAGTATGTGCCACTGTCCGCCAAGGACCGCTTCACCGCGCTGCAGTCCGGCGAAATCGACGTGCTCTCGCGCAACACCACCTGGACCATCTCGCGTGATACCTCGCTCGGCGCCAATTTTACCGGCGTGACCTATTATGACGGGCAGGGCTTCATGGTGAAGAAGTCGCTCAAGGTGAATTCGGCGCTCGAGCTCAACAGCGCCTCGGTCTGCGTGCAGACCGGCACCACCACCGAGCAGAATCTGGCCGACTACTTCAAGGCCAACAACATGAAGTACGAGGTGATCGCGTTCGGCACCAACGACGAAACGGTCAAGGCGTATGAGGCGGGACGCTGCGACGTCTTCACCACCGACCAGTCGGGCCTGTACGCCAATCGCCTGAAGCTTGCCAATCCCAACGACCACATGGTGCTTCCCGAGATCATCTCGAAGGAGCCGCTCGGCCCGATGGTGCGCCACGGCGACGATCAGTGGTTCGACATCGTGAAATGGACGCTGTTCGCGATGGTCACCGCCGAAGAGCTCGGCGTGACCTCGAAGAACGTCGACGAGAAAGCGAAGCTGGAAAATCCCGAGTTGAAGCGCGTCCTCGGCACCGACGGCAATTTCGGCGAACAGCTCGGCCTGACCAAGGACTGGGTGGTGCGGGTCGTGAAGGCAGTCGGCAATTACGGCGAAGTGTTCGATCGCAATGTCGGCGCCGGCTCGCCGCTCGCCATCAACCGCGGTCTCAACAATCTCTGGAACAAGGGCGGTCTTCAGTACGCGCCGCCGATCCGCTGATCATCTGATCCGCTGGCAGCGGCATGAGCACCGAGGCCCGAAAACCGCCACCCCAGATCGCGCTGAAGATCAGGCGCGTTCTGGGTGGCAAGGCAGGCTGGAACGGCGTTGCCGTCCAGTTTGCCTTCGCGGCGATCCTGGGCTGGATCGGCTATGAGATCGTCTCCAATGCCCGTGCCAACCTCGAAAACCAGCACATCGCCGCCGGCTTCGGCTTCCTCAGGAATAATGCCGGCTTCGACGTCAACCAGACCCTGATCTCCTATACCGGCTCGGACACCTTCCTGCGCGTGTTCGTGGTCGGGCTCCTGAACACACTCGTGGTCTCGGTGGTGGGCATCGTCTTCGCCACCTTGATCGGCTTCATCGTCGCGCTGTGCCGGCTGTCACCCAATTGGCTGCTGTCCCGCGTCGGCGAGATCTATGTCGAGCTCATCCGCAACCTGCCGCTGCTGTTCCAGATCCTGTTCTGGTACCTCGCGGTGCTCGCTGCCTTGCCCAATCCGCGGCAGAGCATCTCGCTGCTCGGCGTTGCCTTCATCAGCAATCGCGGCCTCGTCATTCCAAGCCCGGTCGGCGGGAGCGGCCTGGAGCCGTTCCTGGCGATGCTGGCGCTCGGTATCGTCGCGTCACTGGCCTTGCGCTTCTATGCGCGGCGCGCGCTGTTTCAGGAAGGGCGGATGATCCGGATCTGGCCCACCGTGCTGGGCCTGCTGTTCGGGCTGCCGCTCGCCACGATATTGGTGTTCGGTCTGCCCTTCACTTTCGAGCTGCCGCAGCTGAAGGGCTTCAATTTCGCCGGCGGATCGCGGATCATTCCGGAGTTCGTGGCGCTGACGCTGGCGCTGTCGACCTATACCGCCGCCTTCATCGCCGAGATCGTGCGCGCCGGAATCCTGTCGGTCCACAAGGGGCAGATGGAGGCGGGGGCCTCGCTCGGCCTCAGCCGCGGCACCACGCTCCGGCTGGTCGTCGTGCCGCAGGCCATGCGCGTCATCGTGCCGCCGCTGACCAACCAGTACCTCAATCTCACCAAGAACTCGTCGCTGGCGGTCGCGATCGGCTATCCTGACCTCGTCTCGGTGTTCGCCGGCACGTCGCTGAGTCAGACCGGGCAGGCGATCGAGATCATCGCGATGACGATGGGGATCTATCTCCTGATCTCGCTGCTCACCAGCGCGATCATGAGCGTCTACGGTTGGCGCGTCAGCCGGAGTCTGGGCGCATGAGCGACATCGCCTCGAGCAGCTTCGTTCGCCGGGACCTGCTCACCGAACGTCCCGCGCCGGTGAAGACCACGGGCTTTGTCGGGCTGGTGCGCACGCGCCTGTTCAACTCGCCGACCAACATCCTGCTCACGATCGTGGGCGCCTTGCTGCTGTGGTTCACCATCGTTCCCTCGGTCAGGTTCCTGATGGTCGATGCGGTCTGGAGCGGCAAGGACCGCACGGCATGCCTCGCGGAGAACGCCGGCTTTGCGGTCGGCGCCTGCTGGCCCTACATCCAGGCCAAGCTGCCGCAATTGATCTACGGTTTCTATCCCGAGGCCGAGCGCTGGCGGGTCAACCTCACCTTCGTCCTTGCGGCGGCCCTGCTGGTGCCGCTGCTCGTGCCGCGTCTGCCGGCGAAGGGGCTCAACGCCAGTCTGTTCTTCTTCGCATTTCCTGTGGTCGCATTCTTTCTGCTGCACGGTGGCGGCATCAAGGGCTTTGGCCTCAGCTGGACCGCCGGCCTGCTGGAATTGTTCGACGACAGCATCATCGGCGCCGGGCAGGCCGTGCTCGGTCTCAGCAAGACATCCGCCGTCGCGCCGCTGCTGTGGGCGGTCGGGAGTTTTATCGTGCTGGTCGGCACGGCGATCTCCTGGCTGATCCTTCCGCTGACTTGGCTGCGCGATCAGATCCAGGGCGCGGGTCAGTCGATCTGGGCCGATTTCGCCGTCACCACCGCGGTCGTGTCGTTGATCGCCTTCGGTCTCGGCGGCGGCTTGCGCACCGGCTCGCGCGCTCTGGCCTCGAGCATCGTTGCCTTCGGCGCCATCGCTATCGTGATCAAGCTGATGGGGCTCGATCGCGGTGGACTGCCGGTCGTGACGACGAATTTGTGGGGCGGCCTTCTGGTCACGCTGGTGGTCTCCGTCACCGGCATCGTCACCTCGCTGCCGATCGGCATCGCGCTGGCGCTCGGGCGCCGCTCCACCATTCCGTTGATCCGGATCTTCTCGATCGCCTTCATCGAGTTCTGGCGCGGCGTGCCGCTGATCACCGTGCTGTTCTTCGCCACCTACATGCTGCCGCTGTTCCTGCCGGGTAATTTCACCGTCGACGGCCTCGTCCGCGCGCTGATCGGCATCGCGCTGTTCACGGGCGCCTATCAGGCCGAGAACGTCCGCGGCGGGCTTGCCGCGATCCCGCGCGGGCAGGGCGAGGCCGCCGCAGCCCTCGGCCTGTCCTGGTGGAAGACGACCTCGCTGATCGTGCTGCCGCAGGCGCTGCGTCACGTCATTCCGAACCTCGTCAACAGCTTCATCTCGCTGTTCAAGGACACTTCGCTGGTCTCGATCGTGGCGCTGTTCGACCTGCTGGGCTCGCTGCGGGCCTCGTTCTCGGATCCAAAATGGTCGACGCCCTCGACCGCGTTCACCGGCTTCGCCTTCGCCGGGATCATCTACTTCATCTTCTGCTTTGGAATGTCGCGCTACTCGCTGTTCGTCGAGCACCGCCTCAACGCCCACCGTCGCAACTGATCGAGGTCACCATGTCCGACCCCATCGTCAAGATTTCCGGCCTCAACAAATGGTACGGCGACTTTCACGTGCTGCGCGACATCGACCTCGATGTCCGCAAGGGCGAGCGCATCGTGATCTGCGGACCCTCGGGCTCCGGCAAGTCGACCTTGATCCGCTGCATCAACGCGCTGGAGGAATTCCAGGAGGGCGAGATCGTCGTCGACGGCATTGCGCTCGGCCCCAACCTCAAGCACATCGACGCGGTGCGCCGCGAAGTCGGCATGGTGTTCCAGAGCTTCAACCTGTTTCCGCATCTGACCGTTCTGGAGAACTGCACGCTGGCGCCGATCTGGGTGCGCAACATCCCGAAGAAGGACGCCGAGATCAACGCGATGAAGTTCCTGGAGCGGGTCAAGATCCCGCATCAGGCCAACAAGTTTCCGGGGCAGATGTCCGGCGGCCAGCAGCAGCGCGTGGCGATCGCCCGCGCGCTGACGATGAACCCGAAGGTCATGCTGTTCGACGAGCCGACCTCGGCGCTCGACCCGGAGATGGTCAAGGAGGTGCTGGACACCATGGTGGACCTCGCCGAGGAAGGCATGACCATGCTGGTCGTCACCCACGAAATGGGCTTTGCCCGCGAGGTCGCCAACCGCGTGGTGTTCATGGACGCCGGTCAGATCATCGAGGCCAACACGCCGAACGAATTCTTTGCGGCACCCCAGCACGCCCGCACGAAGCTGTTCCTGAGCCAGATCCTGCGCTGAGCACTCGCCATCCGGAGGCCGCGCCGGCCTGACTCACCCGCCAGCCTGGCACCAGCGAATCAGCTTTGCCTCTTTTCGGGCGATTCCCCGGAGAGAGACCTTGCAGAGCAGTGTTGGTGCGCGCGCATATCAGAATGCGCGATTGCAAAAGAAGTTGAGGAAGCAGGCGGACGCCGTCATGTCGCTTGCGGTCGAGGCGCTGCGGCAGGGCCGATTTGCCGAGGCCGAGACGCTCTGCCGCGGGATTGTGGAGGAGGTTCCGGATCATTTCCACGCCACGCACCTGCTCGGCCTGCGCGCGTTTGAGGGCGGGCGGCTTGAGGAGGCGCAACGACTGTTCGAGCGCGCGATTGCGCTCGATCCGCGCTCGCCCGATGCCCATGGCAATCTCGGCGCCGTCTATTTCGACCTCCAGAAATTCCAGGACGCCCGCGCATGCCAGGAGAGGGCCATTGCGCTGAAGCCGAATTGTCCGATCACCCTGACCAATCTCGGCAATACGCTCCTGAACGTCGGCCTCGGCGAACGGGCGATCGGACTGCACGAACGCGCTATCAAGCTGCGGCCCGACTACGCCGATGCCTTTTGCAATCGCGGGATGGCGGAGCTGATGATCGGCCGGTCCGAGCGTGCCAAGGAGAGTTTCGATCGCGCCCTGTCGTTTCAGCCGCGTCATGCGGAAGCGATCGCCGGCAAGGGCATGGTGTGCATCGAGCTTCGGCACTACGAGGAGGCGGAAGCCGCCCTCGCGGCAGGGCTCGCGATCAAGCCGGGTTCACCGCGGATTCTGGCCCAGCGCGGACGGCTCAATTTCGATCTGCACCGGCTGGAGCAGGCGGCGGCGGACTTCGATGCGGCGCTGGCGCAATCGCCGCGACTCGAGCTCGCTCTGCGCGGCAAGGCGCAAGTCAACCTCCTGCTGGGGAACACGACGCAGGCGATCGCGGCCGTCAAGACCCTGCTCGAGGACAACCCGCGGTCGGACTACGCCATCGTGCTTCTCGGCGCCTGCTACGCGAACCAGGGAGACGTCGCGACGGCGCTCGAGCACCTCGACGCGGCGCTCGAAATCTCGCCGGACTATGCAGATGCCATCGCACGCAAGATATTCATCCTGGACTATCAGTCGGAGGCCGATTTCGCGGTCCAGCAGGCGGCGCGAAAATCCTGGTGGGATGCGATCGGCGCCAGACTGCCGCAACGGACGCTGCCGCCCCGGCAGCTCGATCCGGGCCGGCGGATCGTCGTCGGCTATGTCGCGTCGGAATTCAGGAACCACTCGGCGGCGTTCGCGCTGTTGCCGGTGCTGCGCCATCACGATCACTCCAGGTTCGAGATCGTCTGCTATTCCTGCTGGCCGCTGCAGGACGAGATCACCGAGAGATTCAAGCCCCTCGCGGACGTCTGGGTCGACGCCGCGCAGCTGTCGGACGACGAGCTGGCCGATCGCATCCAGGCGGACAAGATCGACATCCTGATCGACGTGTCCGGGCACACGGCCGGCAACAGGCTGCCTGTATTTGCCCGCAAGCCGGCCCCGATCCAGGTCACGGGCTTCGGACACGCCACGGGCACGGGCCTTCAGACCATGGATTACGTGCTCGCCGATCCAATCTTCATTCCGCAATCGGCGCGCCATTTGCTGGCCGAAAAGGTTCATGATCTGCCGTGCCTGATCACGATCGATCCCATCCTGGACGTGCCGCCTTCGGAGCTTCCCATGCTCCGCAACGGTCATGTGACCTTCGGCGTGTTCAACCGCATCTACAAGATCTCGGATGAGGCAATCCGGGTGTGGTCGAAAGTGATGCGCGAGGTGAGGGGTTCGAAGATCATCATCAAGCACGGGCTGCTCGACGATCCCCTGCTGCGCGACGGCCTGATCGCGCGGTTCGTGGCGCACGGCATTGCCGAAGACAATATCACCTGCCTGGGCTCGACCACGCGGCACGAGCATCTGCTGGCCTTTGCGCAAGTCGACATCTCCCTCGATACCTTTCCGCAAAATGGCGGCATCAGCACCTGGGAATCCCTCTATGCGGGCGTTCCGGTCGTCGCCAAGCTCGGCAACGGCTCTTCGTCACGCGCCGGCGGCTCGATCGTGGCGGCCGTCGGCCTCGACGACTGGGTCGCCGAGGATGACGACGGCTATGCCGCGATCGCGTGCAAATATGCGGCGCAGTCCGCTCATCTGGCGAAATTGCGTGCGGAGCTGCCGGCTCGGATCGCAGCCTCGCCTGCCGGCAACGTCGAAGTTTACGCGCGTGAGGTCGAGGCGGCCTATCGTCGTTTTTGGCTCGACTATTGTGCCGGCGCCTCGGAACGCGGCGAGGTGGCGTAGTCCGACCTTGCGCCGCCCCCCGGGAAATCCCGGAGGCGCTGCTGGTTGGGTGACCGGCCGGCCGGGCCTGCGAATCAGTTAGACTCCTCTGAGGGCATCCTCCGGAGAGACACCTTGCAGAACAGCGGCGGCGGCGCGCGCGCATTCCAGAATGCGCGATTGCAGAAGAAGTTGATGAAGCAGGCCGACGCCGTCATCGCTGCTGCGGCGAACGCCTATGGCCAGGGCCGATATGCCGAAACCGAGGCGCTGTGCCGCGAGATCCTGAAAGCCCTTCCGGATCATATCGACGCCATGCACCTGCTCGGCATGTGCGCCCACGACGGCCGGCGCCTCGAGGAGGCGAAAGAGCTGCTGGAGCGCGTGATCGCGCTCGATCCGCGCCTGCACGATGCCCATAACAACCTCGCAACCGTGCATTTTGACCTCGGCAATTACGAGGAGGCGCGACGGTGCCAGGAGAGGGCGATCGCGCTGAAGCCGAATTTCGCGGTGGCGCTGACCAATCTCGGCAACACGCTGATGCACATGGCGCTCTACGAGCAGGCGCTCGAGATGCACGAGCGCGCCATCAAGATCAAACCGGATTATGCCGATGCGCTCTGCAATCGCGGCATGGTCGAGCTCGTGCTTGGGCAGATCATGCGCGCCAAGGAGAGTTTCGATCGCGCCCTGCTGTTTCAGCCGCGTCACGCCGAGGCCATCGTCGGCACCGGCATGGTCAGCATGGAGCTGCGGCACCACGAGGAGGCAGCAGCCAAGTTCGCCATGGCGCTCGCGATCAAGCCTGGTGCGCCGAGGATCCTGGCCCAGCGCGGGCGGCTCAGTTACGAGCTGCAGCGCCTGGAGCCCGCGCTTGCGGATTTCGATGCGGCGCTTGCCATTTCGCCCAAGCTCGAGCTGGCCCTCCGGGGCAAGGCGCAGGTCTGCCTCGTCATGGGAAGGACCGCGCAGGCGATGGCGGCCGCGACGACCTTGATCGAGCGAAATCCGCGATCCGAGATGGGGTTGGCGCTGCTGGGCTTCGCCTATTCCAACCAGGGAGACATGGACTCCGCGATCCAATATCTCGATCGCGCGCTTGCGATCCGACCGGATTATGGAGACGCGATCAGGGGCAAGATCTTCCTGCTCGACTACCTCGCGGACGCCGATTTCGCGGTCCAGCAGGCGGTACGAAAATCCTGGTGGGATGCGATCGGCTCGAAGATACCGCGAAGGACGCTGCCGAAGCGGCCGCTCGATCCGGACAAGCGGATCGTGGTCGGCTATGTCGCGGCCGAATTCCGGCAGCACTCGGCGGGACTCACCCTGCTTCCCGTGCTGCGCAACCACGATCACACCAAGTTTGAGATCATCTGCTATTATTCCTGGCCGGGAGCGGACGAGTATACCGCCAAGTTCAAATCAATGGCGGACGTCTGGGTCGACGCCTGGCAGATGTCGGACGACGAGCTCGCCGATCGTATTCAGGCCGACAACGTCGACATCCTGATCGACGTTTCCGGCCACACGACCGGCAACAGGCTGCAATGCTTCGCGCGAAAGCCGGCTCCGATCCAGGCCACGGGATTCGGACACGCGACGGGCACGGGCATGCCGACCATGGACTATGTGCTCGCGGATCCCATCTTCATTCCGCCATCGGCTCGGCATTTGTTTCCTGAAAAGATCTACGATCTGCCGTGCCTGATCACGATGGAGCCGGTCACTAATCTGCAGCCCTCCGAGCTGCCGATGCTCCGCAACGGCTACGTCACCTTCGGCGTGTTCAACCGCATCTACAAAATATCGGATGATGCGATCCGTGTGTGGTCGCGCATCATGCGGGAGGTGCCGGGATCGAAGATCATCCTCAAGCATGGTTTGCTCGATGATGCCCTGCTGCGCGATAGCCTGATCGCACGCTTCATCGCGCAGGGCATTGCGGAGGAGGACATCACCTGCCTCGGCACCACCTCGCGCGACGACCACCTGATGGCCTTCGACAAGATCGATATTTCGCTCGACACGTTCCCGCAGAATGGCGGCATCAGCACCTGGGAATCCCTCTACAAGGGCGTTCCCGTCGTCGCCAAGCTCGGCATTGGAGCCTCTTCGCGTGCCGGCGCCTCCATCGTGGCCGCCGTCGGTCTCAGCGACTGGGTCGCCGAGGATGACGACGGCTATGTCGAGATCGCCCGCAAATTTGCGTCGCGGCCCGAGCATCTGGCGAAGTTGCGCGCGGGCTTGCCGGCTCAGATCGCAGCCTCGCCCGCCGGCAATGTCGAGATCTACACGCGTGAGCTCGAAGCGGGTTACCGCCAATTCTGGCGCGACTATTGTGCCGCCGCCTCGGAGAGCGGCGACGCTGCGGCAAGCGGGGCCGGCGCACCGGGCGGTTCCTGAGCCGGATCCTGCGGCGAGGCCCGGAATAGCCCGGGGGGATTTCCGGTCGCGCCGACCGGCCGGCTCGGCGCGCGAATCAGCTAGACTCGCCCCGGGCCATCTTCCGGAGAAACACCTTGCAAAGCAGTGCCGGCGCGCGCGCATTCCAGAATGCGCGATTGCAGAAGAAATTGAAGAAGCAGGCCGACGCCATCATCTCCGCCGCGGCGAGCGCTTATGGCCAGGGCAGATATGCGGAGAGCGAGGCGCTCTGCCGCCAGATCGTGCAAGCCGTTCCGGATCATTTTGACGCCACGCATTTGCTCGGCCTGAGCGTGCAACAGGGCGGGCGCCTTGATGAGGCGCGACAGCTGCTCGAGCGCGCAATTGCGATCGATCCACGTTCGCACGAAGCCCATCACAATCTCGCCGCTGTCCACCTGTCCCTTCAGAAATTTGAGGCCGCCCGCGCGTGCCAGGAAAGGGCGATCGCGCTGAAGCCGAATTTTCCGCCGGCCCTGGCCGGCCTTGGCAACGCCTTGCTCCAGATGAACCTGCCGGAACAAGCCATCGAACTGTATGACCGCGCCGTCGCCTTGAAGCCCGACTACCCCGATGCGCTCTGCAATCGGGGTCTGGCCGAGCTGGCGCTGGGCCGATTTGACCGCGCCAGACAGAGTTTCGAGCGCGCGCTGTTGTTTCAGCCGCGTCACGCCGAAGCCCTCATCGGCAAGGGCGTGGTCGGGATCGAGCTCAAGCATTACGACGAGGCGGAAGCCGCGCTCGCAGCGGCGTTCGCGATCAGGCCAGGTTCGGCAAAGCTCCTCGCGCACCGCGGACGGCTCAATTTCGCGCTGTCGCGGCCCGAACAGGCAGCTGCGGATTTTGACGCGGCACTGGCGCTTTCACCGAAGCTCGAAGTGGCTTTGCGGGGGAAGGCAGAAGTCGCGCTGAGCATGGGAAATACGGCGCAGGCGATTCTGGCCTGCACGGCGTTGCTCGAGGAAAATCCGCGCTCGGCGATCGCGCTGGCGCTGCTGAGCTCCTGCTTTGCCAACCAGGGAGAGATCGCAGCCGCCATCGAACATCTCGCCGCCGCTCTGGCAATTGCGCCGGACCAGCCGGACTTGATCGCGCGGAAGATCTACTTTCTCGACTTTCTCTCCGAGGCCGATTTCGCGGTCCAGCAGGCCGCGCGCAAATCCTGGTGGGATGCGATCGGCGCCAGATTGCCACAGAGGAAGCTCGCACCCCGGCAGCTCGATCCCGGCAGGCGGATCGTGGTCGGGTATGTCGCGGCCGAGTTCTGGTACCACTCGGCGGCGTTTGGCCTCTTACCGGTGCTGCGCCACCATGATCACGCCAAGTTCGAGATCGTCTGCTATTCGTGCTCGTCGGTACGAGATGAGATGACAGCCAAGTTCAAGTCGTTGGCGGACGTCTGGGTCGACGCCGCGCAGCTTTCGGACGATGAGCTGGCCGATCGTATCGAGGCCGACAAGGTCGATATCCTGATCGACGTGTCCGGGCATACGACCGGCAACAGGCTTCCGGTCTTCGCCCGCAAGCCGGCCCCGATTCAGGTCACGGGCTTTGGACACGCCACAGGCACGGGCCTTCAGACCATGGACTACGTGCTCGCAGATCCGATCTTCATTCCGGAATCGGCCCGTCATCTGCTGGCCGAAAAGGTCTACGATCTGCCGTGCCTGATCACGATCGATCCGATCCTGGATGTGCCTGCTTTGGAGCTTCCCATGCTCCGCAACGGCCATGTGACTTTCGGCGTGTTCAACCGCGTCAACAAGATCTCGGACGAGGCGATCCGCGTGTGGTCGAAAGTGATGCGCGAGGTGATCGGATCGAAGATCATCATCAAACATACGCTGCTTGACGATTCTCTGGTACGCGATGGCCTTCTTGCGCGACTCGTGAACCAGGGCATCCCAGCAGAGAACATCACCTGCCTGGGCTCGTCAGCGCGCGCGGAACATCTTCAGGCCTTCGCGAGAGTCGATATTTCGCTCGATCCATTTCCGCAGAATGGCGGCGTCAGCACCTGGGAATCCCTTTATGCGGGCGTTCCAGTCGTCGCCAAGCTCGGCCACGGCGCCTCCTCGCGCGCCGGCGGTGCCATCGTGGCGGCGGTCGGGCTTGACGACTGGGTCGCCGAGGACGACGACGGCTATGTCGAGATCGCCCGCAAATTTGCCTCGCAGCCCGAGTATCTCGCGAAGTTGCGCGCGAGCTTGCCGGCTCGGATCGCAGCCACGGCGGCCGGCAATGTCGAGATCTATACGCGCAGGGTCGAGGAGGGCTATCGCCAGTTCTGGCGCGACTATTGTGCCGCCGCTGCGGAGCGCGGCGAGGTCGTGTAAGCCGGCCGAACCGCGCTGAGTTTGTGGAGGCGCGTCCCCGACCAGAGGGGGCGCGTGACGATCACACGAAGGGTGGCTTGATGTTGCTGCGCTTCTCCAACCATTCCGGCACCGGCAGGTTCTTGGCGCGCATGAAGTCCGCGTTGAACAGCTTCGACTGATAACGGCTGCCGGAATCGCACAGCACGGTGACGATGGTCTTGCCGGGCCCGAGCTGCTTGGCGAGGCGTATGGCGCCCACGATGTTGACACCGGTCGAGCCGCCGAGGCACAGGCCCTCGTGCTGCAGCAGCTCGTAGATCACGCCGACGGCTTCGGCATCGGGAATGAGATAGGCATCATCGACCTTCGCGGTCTCCACGATGGCGGTCGCCCGGTTGAGGCCGATGCCCTCGGTGATCGAGCCACCCGGCGTCGCCTTGGGATCGCCGGTCCTGAAGTATTCATACATGCCGGCGCCGTGCGGATCGGCGCATGCGATCCGCACGTTCTTGTTCTTCTCTTTCAAGTAACGGCTGACACCAGCCAGCGTGCCCCCGCTGCCGACCGAGCAGACGAAGCCGTCGACCTTACCGCCGGTCTGCTCCCAGATTTCGGGGCCCGTGGACTCGTAATGCGCCTTGGCATTGTCGAGGTTGTTCCACTGATCGGCGAACAGCACGCCGTTCGGCTCGGTCTTGCGCAGCTCGTCAGCAAGACGGCGACCGACATGCTGGTAGTTGTTGGGATTGGCGTAGGGCAGGGCCGGCACCTCGATCAGCTCGGCGCCGCACAGCTTCAGGAAATCCTTCTTCTCCTGGCTCTGCGTTTCCGGGATCACGATCAGGGTGCGGTAGCCGCGCGCGCTCGCGACGACCGCAAGGCCAATGCCGGTATTGCCGGCGGTCGCTTCCACCACGAGACCACCGGGCTTGAGCTCGCCGCGCTTCTCGGCCTCCAGGATCATCCATTTGCCGGCGCGATCCTTGACCGACTGGCCGGGATTCATGAACTCGGCCTTGCCGAGAATGGTGCAGCCGGTCAGTTCCGAGGCGCGCTTCAGCTTGATCAGCGGGGTGTTGCCGATGGCTTCGACAACGTCATTTCGAATGGTCATGTCGGGGAAATCGCTACCAAGGGGGTTGATCTGGTTGGTCAGAACCTAGTGCTTGGGAGGCCAAAGGGGAAGGCTTTTGCGCTGCGGCGAGACCGGCTGAAACGCCTGTCCAAACAGCGATATTCTCGAGAAGCGAGGCCGGCGATGATGCGTTCGGCCACGCGGCGAGATATCGATAGGAGGAAATGGCTGAACTCCGCCAGAGCACGGAAGATGACGGTCGCCACCAGCCGCTTCGCGACCGCTTTTTTCCAAGGGTGAGATGAGCCGACACCCGAGGGACGTGGATGGTCTGGATGGCCGAAATCATATCTGCTCGAGGGATGGCTCCCTTTCGGGAATTGAAGGCCAGGCGAGATGGAGCGGCCGGAGCGTACGACTGAACCAACGCCGCGCGGGGGTTGGTGCGGTCGGATGGAAAGGCTCAGGTGCCACTGTGGCAGCAATATCACATGAAATCTTGGTAAGCTTGATCACGTATCCAAATGTTTCAGAATGAGAGAAATCCCTGCGAGACAGTCACCTTTCGAATACAGATCGACTCGATCGCACCTGATTGGCGTGGCCATCTCGCAACTGCGGGACTGTCCCGCTGGTCAGCGCACGGCTAGTATGATTTTCGAGGTTCCGCAGAAAGCATCGCCGCTGTGAACGAGTTGTCCAAAGCCCCCCGACTGCCCCGCCGCGAATCGGTTAATCCGGCTGTGCGGCGGTTCGATCTGCCCGGCGGGGGATGGATGTGACACAGGATGTTCCTGCGATCGCCGTGCGGCGGTCTGAAGGTTCTGCATCCCGGACGCTGCGCGCGGCGCGCTGGATTGCGGTGTTGTGCCTCGCCGCCGGCTCGGGTGCTTGCGTGCTGACCCAGGACCTTCCGGATCCCGCCCTCGACGTTCCCACGCAGTACAAATATGCGGGCAAGGGTGATGCGCCGCCGTCACTGGACTGGTGGCGCGGCTTCCGCTCCGCGGAGCTGACGCAGCTGATGGAAGAGGCGCAGACCGTCAACCTCGACATCGCCGCCGCCGTTGCGCGCATCGTCCAGGCTGACGCCCAGGCGCGACAGGCGGGTGCGGCGCTGCTGCCGAGCGTGTCGACAGGCGGATCGGAGACCTATTCGCGCACTTCGGGATCGAGCGCGTCCGGCCTGTCCATCGGGGGGCGCGAGGTCGTCAATTACTCGGCATCGCTGAGCGCGAGCTACCAGCTCGACTTCTGGGGCCAGAACCGCGACGCGCTGCAGACGGCGGAAGAGACCGCGAATGCCAACCGCTTCGATCGCGACACGGTCGCGCTGACGACGCTTGCGGCCGTCGCCAATGCCTATTTCCAGGTGCTGGCCTCGCAGGATCGCATCAGGACCTCACAGCGCAATATTGCGAGCGCGCAGCGCATCCTCGATGCGGTCAGGGAGCGGCGCAAGGCCGGCACCGGCACCGATCTCGACGTCGCCCAGCAGGAAAGCGTGCTTGCCAACCAGAAGGCCCTGGTGCCGCCGCTGCGCCAGACGCTCGACCAGAACGTCAACGCGCTCGCCGTGCTGGTCTCGCGCCCGCCGGAAAGCGTGCGCGTGCTCGGCGGCTCGCTGGACCGGATCGCAATCCCGCGCGTGACGCCCGGCCTGCCGTCGGAGCTCCTGACGCAGCGGCCCGACATCCGCCGGCAGGAGGCGCAGCTTGCCTCGGCGACGGCGAATATCGGCAATGCCCGCGCGCAATTCTTTCCGACCATCCAGCTCACCGGCAACGGCGGCTATCAGAGTTCGGCCTTGGTCTCGCTGTTCCAGCCGCATGCGGCCTTCTTCCAGCTCGTCGGCAGCGCCACGCAGCCGATCTTCGACGGCGGCAAGATCCTCGGCAATTTCGAGTTCGCCAAGGCGCGGCAGGACGAATTGCTCCAGACCTACCGCAAGACGATTATCCAGTCGTTTGCCGACGTCGACAATGCGCTGTTCTCGATCAAGCAGACCACGATCAAGCTGCAATTGCAGCGCGACGTCGTCGTCGCCTCGCGCCGCGCCTTCGATCTCTCCGAGCAGCAATTGCGCGCCGGCACCGCCGACATCGTGACCGTGCTCAACACTCAACTGACCCTGTTCCAGGCGGAAGACGCGCTGTCACAGGCGCAACTGGCCCGCTTGCTCGCCATCGTCAGCCTGTATCAGGCGCTCGGCGGCGGCTGGGAGCCGCGAATGGAGAAACCGGTCAATGCTCTTTAAGCCGGACAGCAAGCAAGGCGCGAAGGAGGGGACGGCGAAGACGTCGCGCGGCCGCGGCTTTGTCATGACCCTGATCACGCTCGCGATCCTCGGCGGTCTGTTCTATCTCGGCTGGACCGTCACCCATCAGCAGCAGGCCAACAACCGCAACAACAACCAGCGGCTCGATCTGCCGGTGCCCGTGCTGGCGGCGAGCCCGCGCGTTCAGGACGTTCCCGTCTATCTCGACGGCGTTGGCGCGATCCGCGCGCTCAACACCGTGACCGTGCGCTCGCAGGTCGACGGCAAGCTGATCTCGGTGAATTTTACCGAAGGCCAAGACGTCAAGAAGGGCGACGTGCTCGGCGAGATCGATCCCGCGCTCTACCAGGCCACGTACGACCAGGCGGTCGCCAAGAAGGCGCAGGACCAGGCCCAGCTCGCCAACCAGCGCATCGACCTGACACGGTACGAGCAGCTCGCTGCCTCCAACGCCGGCTCCAAGCAGCAGGCCGACACCCAGCGCGCGCTGGTCGCGCAGACCGAGGCGCTGGTCAAGGCCGATCAGGCCGCGATCGACAACGCGGGGGCGACGCTGAGCTACACCAAGATCGTGGCGCCGCTCTCGGGCCGCGCCGGCCTGCGCCAGGTCGACCAGGGCAACATCATCCACGCCTCCGACACCACCGGTCTCGTGGTGATCACGCAATTGCAGCCGATCGCGGTGTGGTTCAGCCTGCCGCAGCAACAGATCATGCGCGTCAATGCGGCCGCGGCGAAAGGCACGCTCGCGGTCGACGTGTTCGGCAATGACGGCGTCACCGTGATCGACACCGGCAAGCTCACCGGCATCGACAACCAGGTCGACCAGACCACCGGCACGCTCAAGCTCAAGGCGGAATTTCCCAACGCCAACTACCAGCTCTGGCCGGGCCAGTTCGTCAATGTCCGTCTCAAGGTCGAGACGCTGATGCAGGCGCTGGTGGTGCCGACATCGGCCGTGCAGCGCGGCCCGATCGGAACGTTCAGCTACGTCATCGGCGAGGACAACGTGGTCTCGGCCAAGCCGGTGACGGTGACGCAGCAGAACGAGCATGACGCCGTGATCGCCAGCGGCCTGTCGGCGACCGACAGGGTCGTCACCACGGGCTTCGCCAATCTGTCCGACGGCTCCAAGGTGACCATCGGCCGCGATGACCAGACCCCGTCGGCTGATCTTGCCCCGCGCAAGCGCTCGCGCGGGCCCGACGCCCAGAAGAAGGATGGCGCCAAGGAAGGCCAGAAGGAAGGCCAGAAGGACGGACAGGGCAAGGGCGGCGAGTTCCGCGCCAAGCGGAGTAGCAGCGAGGGCGACCAGAAGGGGCAGACCGGGCCGGCTCCAGGACCTGCGCCAGGTCCGGGGGCATCGGGAAGTGGAGCCAAGCAGCCATGATCCCGACAACAGCCGCTTGAAGCGGCAGGCAGATCCCATGGGTGTCTCCGAACCCTTCATCCGCCGTCCCATCGCGACCTCGCTGCTCGGCATCGCGCTGCTGATCGGCGGGCTGCTGGGCTATTTCGCGCTGCCGGTCTCGGCGCTGCCGCAGGTCGATTTCCCGACCGTGCAGGTGACGACGCAGCTCCCGGGCGCGAGCCCCGACGTGATCGCCTCGCTGATCACGGCGCCTTTGGAGCGGCAGCTCGGGCAGATCCCGTCGCTGTCGGCGATGAACTCGACCAGCTCGTTCGGCGTCAGCCAGATCTCGCTCCAGTTCGATCTCAACCGCGACATCGACGGCGCGACCCAGGACGTGCAGGCCGCGATCAACGCCGCGGCGGGCGTGCTGCCGAAGACGCTGCCGTATCCGCCGACCTACGCCAAGGTGAACCCGGCGGACGCGCCTGTCATGACGCTGGCGCTGCGCTCCGACACCATCTCGCTGCGGGCGATGAGCGACATCGCCGACACGCTTCTGGCGCAACGGCTGAGCCAGATCTCCGGCGTCGGGCGGGTCTCGGTGCTGGGCGGGCTGAAACCGGCGGTGCGCATCCAGGCTGATCTGGCGCGGCTCGCCGCCTACGGCATCGCCATGGAAGATCTGCGCACCGCGATCGCCAATGCCAACGTCTCGGGGCCGAAAGGCTCGCTCGACGGCGCGCAGCAATCCTACATCATCGCGGCCAACGACCAGATCGCAGCCGCCGAGGCCTACAAGCCCGTCATCATCGCCTACCGCAACGGCTCGCCGGTCACCATCGCCGACGTCGCGCAGATCGTTGACGGCCTCGAGAACGACCGCACTGGCGGCTGGTACCAGGGCACGCCGGCCGTCATCATCGACATCCAGCGCCAGCCCGGCGCCAACGTCATCGACGTCGTCAGCCAGATCCGCGCCGAAATCCCCAAGGTGCAGCGCGCGATTCCTGCCGGTGTGAACCTCACCATCGTCTCCGATCGCACCGTGACCATCCGCGCCTCGGTCCACGACGTGCAGTTCACGCTGGTCCTCAGCGTCGTGCTGGTGACGCTGGTGGTGCTGCTGTTCCTGCGCTCGCTGCGGGCGACCCTGATCGCCGGTGTGGCGCTGCCGCTGTCGCTGATCACCAGCTTCGGCATCATGTATTTCGCCGGCTTCAGCCTCGACAATCTGTCGCTGATGGCGCTCACGATCGGCACCGGCTTCGTCGTCGACGACGCCATCGTCATGATCGAGAACATCGTCCGCCACATGGAGAACGGCGACGGGCCGATGGAGGCCTCGCTGAAGGGCGCCAGCGAGATCGGCTTCACCGTGATCTCGCTGACGGTGTCGCTGATCGCGGTCTTCATCCCGCTGCTGTTCATGTCCGGCCTCGTCGGGCGCATGTTCCGCGAATTCGCGCTGACCTTGACCATCGCGGTCGTGACCTCGGCCGTGGTCTCGCTGACGCTGACACCGATGATGTGCTCGCGCCTGCTCAAGCACGCCCACGAGGAGCTGGCGGTGCCGGGCCTCGCCGCCATCAGCCGCTTCATCGACCGCACCGTCGAGGCCTATCACCGGACGCTGCTGGTGGTTTTGCAGCACCAGCGGACGACGCTGGTCGTGACCTTCGCGACGCTGATCGCGACCCTCGTCCTCTACGTCGTCGCGCCGAAGGGCTTCCTGCCGCTGCAGGACACCGCTTCGATCACGGCGGTGACGGAGGCGGGGCCGGACGTGTCGTTCGCGGAGATGCAGAAGCGGCAGGCCGAGGCTGCCGACGCCATCAAGGCCGACCCCGACGTGGTCGGCGTGGTCTCGGTGATCGGCGCCGGCTCGGTCAATCCGACCACCAATGTCGGGCGTCTGGTCATGACCTTGAAGCCGCGCGGCGAGCGGCGCGACGATGTCAGCGCGGTCATCGTCCGGCTGAAGGAGCGGGTCTCAGGCATTCCCGGCATGACCGTCTATTTCCAGCCGGTGCAGGACGTGCAGATCTCGACCCAGTCGAGCCGCTCGCAATACCAGTACACGCTGACCGGCACCGATGCGACGCTGGTGTCGGAATGGGCGCGCAAGCTGGTCACGGAGATGCGGCGCGATCCCTTGTTCCGCGACGTCTCCTCCGAGGCGCAGGAGGGCGGATTGCGGGCGCAGCTCGACGTCGACCGCACCCGCGCAGGACAGCTCGGCGTCAGCCTGCAAGGCATCACCGATACGCTCAACGACGCCTTTGCACAGCGGCAGATCTCGACCATCTACGGCCAGGCCAACCAGTACCGCGTGGTGCTGGAGGCGCTGCCGATGTACCAGCGCGATCCCTCGATCCTGTCGAAACTCTATCTGCCGGGCGCCGCGAGCGCGACGGTTGGCGCGCCCAACGCCCAGGTGCCGCTGTCGGCCGTGGCGACGCTGAAGCGCACCACCGCGCCGCTCGCGATCTCGCACCAGGCGCAGTTCCCGTCGGTGTCGCTCAGCTTCAATCTCGCGCCGGGCGCCGCGCTCGGCGACGCGGTCGACGCCGTGAAGACGATCGAGACCCGCATCGGCATGCCCAACAGCATCGTCGGCATCTATGCCGGCGATGCCGCCGAATTCGCCAAGGCGCTCGCGGGCCAGCCCTGGCTGCTGCTTGCCGCCGTCATCACGATCTACATCGTGTTAGGGGTGCTCTACGAGAGCTACATCCACCCGATCACGATCCTGTCGACGCTGCCCTCGGCCGGCGTCGGCGCGATCCTGGCGCTGGTGCTGTGTGGGCAGGACCTCTCGGTCATCGGCCTGATCGGCATCATCCTCTTGATGGGCATCGTCAAGAAGAACGCGATCATGATGATCGACTTCGCGCTGGAGGCCGAGCGCCGGCAGGGCATGTCGCCGAACGAAGCCATCGTGCAGGCCTGCCTGCTGCGCTTCCGGCCCATCATGATGACGACGCTGGCGGCGCTGTTCGGTGCCTTGCCGCTCGCGATCGAGAGCGGCACCGGCGCCGAGCTGCGCTTTCCGCTCGGCATCTCCATCATCGGCGGCCTGCTGCTCAGCCAATTGCTCACGCTCTACACGACGCCCGTGATCTACCTCGCGCTCGACCGCATCAACCGCCGCCTGGAGCAGGCGCTGCCGCCGGCCGAATCCGGCGGCCCGCCGGTCGCGGGCGCGACCGAGGGGATGCAGTGATGGTGTCGATCTCGGAGCCCTTCATCCGCCGTCCGGTCGCGACCACGCTGCTGTCGATCGGATTGTTCCTGCTGGGTGTCGTCGCCTACGAGTTCCTTCCCGTCGCCTCGGTCCCGAACGTCGACTTCCCCGCCATCTTCGTCTCGGCCAGCCGGCCCGGCGCCGACCCGGCGGTGATGGCGGCGACGGTGGCCTCGCCGCTGGAGCGGCGGTTAGGGGAGATCGCCGGCATCAACCAGATCACCTCGACCTCGACGCTCGGCAACACCAGCATCCAGCTCCAGTTCGACATCGGCCGCAACATCGACAAGGCCGCGCGCGACGTGCAGGCGGCGATCAACGCCGCGATGGTCGACCTGCCGAGCGACCTGCCGACGCTGCCGCGCTTCCGCAAGGCCAATACGGCCGGCGCGCCCGTCTTCGTGCTGGCGCTGACCTCGAACACACTCGCAGCCAGCGCGATCTACGACGTCGCCGACACCGTGCTGGCGCAGCGCATCTCGCAGGTTCCTGGCGTCGGCAACGTGGCCATCAGCGGCGCCGACCAACCGGCGGTACGCATCCAGCTCAATCCGGTGGCGCTCTCGAACGCCGGAATTGCCACCGACGACGTCCGCACCGCCATCATCAACGCCAATCCGCTCGGCCCCGTCGGAATCTTCAACGGCGAACGCCAGAGCGAGACGCTGGCGCTCAACCGGCAGATGCGGACCGCCAAGGAATTCCGCGACGTCGTCATCAAGAGCGCCAACGGCAATTTCGTCCGGTTGTCCGACGTCGCCGATATCCAGGATTCCGTCCGCAACGCCCGTTCCATCGCCTGGTTCAACAAGCAGCCGGCGGTGCTGATCCAGATCACCAAGCAGGGCGACGCCAACGTCATCGACACCGTCGATCGGGTGAAGGCGCTGATCCCCGAGCTCAGGCAATGGATTCCGGCCGGCGTGGAGGTTTCCACCCTGGTCGATCGCACCGGCACGATCCGCGCCAGCGTGCTCGACATGCAATGGACATTGCTGGCGACTGCGATCCTGGTGATGGTCGTGGTGTTCGTGTTCCTGCGCAGGCTGACGCCGACGATCGCGGCCGGCATCTCGGTGCCGCTGGCGCTGGCCGGCACCTGCGCCGGCATGTGGGTGGCGGGCTTCTCGATCGACAATCTGTCGCTGATGGCGCTCGCAATCTCGGTCGGCTTCGTGGTCGACGACGCCATCGTCATGATCGAGAACATGTACCGCAATCTCGAGCATGGCATGCGGCCGCTCCGGGCGGCGCAGGAGGGCGCGAGGCAGATCGGTTTCACGGTGGTCTCGATCAGCCTGTCGCTGGTCGCGGCGTTCACGCCGCTGATCTTCATGGACGGCATTGTCGGCCGCCTGCTGCGCGAATTCTCGCTGACGCTGACCTTCGCCATCCTGGTCTCGACGCTGGTGTCGCTCACGGTGACGCCGATGATCTGCGCCCACTACATCCGGCAGACCCCGTCCGGCACGGCGACGCTGTTCGATCGGATGATCGAGGGCTCGCTGTCGCGCATCGTCGCCTTCTACGCCCGGACCTTGCGCACCGTGCTGGACTATCCGCTGGCGACCCTGCTGGTGTTCTTCGCCACCATCGGCCTCACGGTGACGCTCTACATCAAGGTCCCCAAGGGCTATTTCCCGACCGACGATTCCGGCTTCGTGATCGGGGCGACGCGGGCCTCGGCCGACATCTCGTTCCAGTCGATGCTCGGTCTCCAGCAGCGGCTCGCCGACATCGTGATGCAGGACCCCGCCGTGGCCGGCATCGGCTCGACCGTCGGCGCCGGAGGCGGCCCGGGGGGAGCGACCTCGAACCGCGGCATCATGTACATCAGCCTGAAGCCGCCGGAGGAGCGCGACCACGTCTCGACGCAGGTCGTGATCGACCGTCTCAGGCGCGCGCTGTATCCCGTGCCCGGCATCCGCCTCTTCATGTTCGCCGCCCAGGACGTCCGTGCCGGCGGGCGGCAGAGCGATTCCGACTACCAGTACACCCTGACCAGCACCGATCTCGGCCTGCTGCAGAAATGGGCGCCGATCGTGGCCAAGCGCATGGAGAGCGTCGAGGGTATCACCGACATCTCCAGCGACCGCGATCCAGGCGGCCTCCAGCTCACGCTCGCGATCGATCGCCAGAAGGCCTCGGCGCTCGGCGTCAGGGTTCAGGACATCGACAATGCGCTGAACAACGCGTTCTCGCAGCGGCAGATCTCGATCATCTACACCCAGCGCAACCAGTACATGACCGTGCTGGAGATCGATCCGAAGTTCCAGGTCGATCCCTCCAACCTCGAGCGCATCTATGTTGCCGGCGCCGGCGACGCGCAGGTGCCGCTGTCGGCCGTCGTGCACGCGACGCGTGGGTTGGCCGCGCTCGCGGTCTATCACTCGCAGTCGTTTCCCTCGACCACGGTGTCGTTCAACCTGATGCCGGACGTGCAGCTTCAGGCGGCGACCCAGAACATCCAGCGCGCGGTCGAGGAGCTGCACATGCCCGAGGGCATCCGCGGCAGCTTCGACGGCAACGCCGGCGACTTCGCCAAGACCAGCGGCCGCCAGCCGCTTCTGATCCTCGGCGCGCTGGTGGCGATGTATATCGTGCTCGGGGTGCTCTATGAGAGCCTCGCCCATCCGCTCACGATCATTTCGACGCTGCCCTCGGCCGGGCTCGGTGCGCTGCTCGCCTTGCAGCTCACCAACACGCCGCTGACGGTGATCGCCTTCGTCGGCATCATCCTCTTGATCGGCATCGTCAAGAAGAACGGCATCATGATGGTGGATTTCGCGCTCGACGCCGAACGTCAGCGCGGCCTGTCCTCGGCGGAGGCGATCTTCGAGGCCTGCCAGGCACGCTTCCGTCCGATCCTGATGACGACCATGGCGGCGCTGTTCGCCGGCATTCCGCTCGTGGTCGCAACCGGCCCCGGCACGGAGCTCCGCCGTCCGCTCGGCATCACCATTATCGGCGGCCTGTTCGTCTCGCAAATCCTGACGCTCTACACCACGCCGGTGATCTACCTCTTGATCGACCGCCTGCGGCGGCGGTCGGCGCCGCGCCCGGTGCCAGCGCCGGCGGAATAGGTTGTTGAAGCGCCGCATCAAGCGTATAGCGGCGGCCATGTCGAACACGCCAGATATTGCCGCCGCCGATCCGATCCCCGAGTGCCCGCGTTGCCAGAAGCCGATGCCGCTGTGCATCTGCGACAGCGTCACGCCGATTGAAAAGAGCCGTCTCGGGCTCCTGATCCTGCAGCACCCGCAGGAGCAGGACAGGGCGCTCGGCACTGCGCGGCTGCTTGCCCGGCATTTTGCCGATGCCACTGTGCGGGTCGGCCTGTCCTGGCCGAGCCTGTCCAAGGCGCTCGGCCGCCCGGTCGAGAATGCCTCGCATTGGGCCGTGCTCTATCTCGGCTCGGCCCGCGCCGCCGACCTCGAAGCCGAAGGCGAGATCGTCGCGCTCAACCGCAAGGGCGAGGTCGCGGAGAACCAGCGCGGGATCCTCGGCAAGCTCGAAGGAATCGTGCTGCTCGACGGCACCTGGAGCCAGGCCAAGGCGCTGTGGTGGCGCAATCCCTGGATGCTCAAGTGCCAGCGCGTGATCCTCAACCCCGCGCATCCCTCGCGCTACGGCCGTCTGCGCAAGGAGCCACGCAAGGACGGGCTCTCCACCATCGAGGCTGCGGCGACGATCCTCGCCGGCCTCGAGCGGCGTCCTGATATCGCCGAGACGCTGAACGCGAGCTTTGAACGCCTGTTAACACGCTACCGCGAGGTCCAGGCCGAGATGCCGGAACTGGCGCCAAAACCCGCCGCGAAGGGCCGGCGCGACTTCCGGCGGCGCAAACGAGCCTGACTTCGGCCCAACTCATCTGTACGGTCGATTGCACCGCGAGGGCCGGGCGTCTAGAGACGATCGGCCGAAACCGGTTGCGATCTGCTCTCCTGTTGCGGCATCGGAGAGCGAGAACCTGAGGGGCAGTCGAATTCAGCTCGCAGCGAAGGAAATTCTGACACAGGCGGCGCGGCCCGATCGTTGGGGCACGCTCGCGCTGATGGACATTTCGCTGCGCTACCGCCGGACCGTGATCGGCCCGCTCTGGATCACGCTGACGCTCGCCGCGACGATCGCAAGCGTCGGCACGGTCTATGCGGCCCTGTTCAAGCAGGACATCGCCGTCTTCCTGCCGTCCTTCGCGATCGGCCTGATCGTCTGGACCCTGATCGCCACGACGCTTCAGGAGGGCTCCAACATCTTCGTGGCGTCCGGCCATCTCATCAAGGCGGTGCCGGCGCCGCTGATCGTTCATGTCCTCCAGATGATCGCGCGCAACGTCCTCATCTTCGCCCATCATTTGGTGATCGTCGTGCTGCTCTACGTCGTGCTGCCCTGGCCGCTGCACTGGAGCATGCTGCTCGCGCTGCCCGGCTTTGCGATCCTGTTCCTCGCGCTGCTCGGCGGCTCGGTCGCGCTCGGCATGCTCTGCGCGCGTTTTCGCGACATCGGTTCGGCGATCGTCAGCGGCCTGCAATTCGTCTTCTTTCTCACGCCGATCATCTGGACCGAGGACAGCGCGCGCGGCACCGCGTTTCACTGGCTGACGCTGGTCAATCCGTTCGCGACGCTGCTCGATCTGGTGCGCCGGCCGCTCCTGTCGCAGCCGACCGATGCGGAGCAATGGCTGCTAGGGGCCCTCTATGCGATCGTCGTGGCCGTGATCGGCCTCGGCTGCTACGCAAAATATCGCCATCGCGTCGCGTATTGGCTGTGATGCGCGCATGACCGCCCCGGCCCACATTGTGCTTCGCGACGTCTCGGTCACGTTTCCGGTGCTGTCGTTTCGCGATCGCTCGTTGCGCAGCCGGTTCGTCAACGCCGTGACGCTGCGGCGGAAGCCGGCGGTTTCGCACATCATCACGGCGTTGAACGAGGTCAGCCTCGACATCCGCGCCGGCGACCGCCTCGCCATCATCGGCGCCAACGGCGCCGGCAAGACCACGCTGCTGCGGGTTCTCGCCGGCATCTACCATCCGACGGCGGGGAGCATCGACGTACGCGGCCGCTGCCTGTCGCTGTTCGATTTGCAGGCCGGTTTCGACGAGGAAGCGACCGGCTACGAGAACATCATGCGGCGCGGGCTCGTGATCGGCGCGCGGCGCGCCGAGATCGACGCGCGGCGGGCGGAGATTGCCGAGTTCACCGAGCTCGGCGACCGGCTCGACCTGCCGCTGCGCACCTATTCCAGCGGCATGATGCTGCGCCTGATCTTCGCGGTCGCAACCGCGGTCGAGGGCGAGATCGTGCTGCTCGACGAATGGATCGGCGTCGGCGACCAGCAATTCCGCAAGAAGGCGCGGCAGCGGCTCGACGAGATCGTCGCCCGCGCCGGCATCCTGGTGCTCGCCTCGCATGACATCGAGCTGATCCAGAGCAGCTGCAACCGGGCGATCCTGCTGGAGCAGGGGAGGATCGTCGCCGCCGGCGCAACCGATACGATTCTCGCGCAATATCTGGCGGGGTCCGCCGGGAGAAAGGCGTAACGCTTCGAAGGTCCCCCTGACGGGGCGCCCTCCAGCCAAAATCGGTCGAAGGCGGTTGCCTAAACCCTTCATCCCCTATATTGCTCCGGCCTTACGGGGCCACGTGGCGGAGTGGTTACGCAACGGTCTGCAAAACCGTGTACACCAGTTCAATTCTGGTCGTGGCCTCCATCACAACCCTCTGATCTCCCAGCATTATTCGATTTCGTCGCCAGTTCTGCAGAGGGCTGCGCGCAACGTTCTGCCGACGTGAGAGGCGGATCGATCACCGGGTTTGCCCGGGGCTTGCTGGAAACCACCGATTCACGCCCGTTGGCATAGACTTCGCATCTGCGAAGTGATGCGACTGACATCAACGAGCGCTGGAGCACCCGTGGGCGACATCGTCCGACTTGTCCCGAAATCCGAGCTGGAACGGGCTCGCCTCATCCGTGAGGCCCGTGCGATCTATGACAGCATCTTTCCATCGGCCGCACCCGACCGGGCGCCGCAGGATGGCGAGGAACGCGTCAAGACCTGATCGTCGCGCCGCCCGGTTTCCGGCAACGGCAAAACGCCCGCGAGGCGGGCGCTGCGGCTCACCGTGAAAGCAGCCCTCAGCAGGCCGCGTACCATCCGTCGGGGAACGGCAGGAGGGGCCAGGCGCCCTCGTTGTCATTGGCGGCTTTGGGCGTCGCGTCAAAACTCCACGAGCGGGGCACGAACTCCTCCTCCGGCGCGGGAGCAAAGTCTTCAATGACCATGGCGTCCCGGACGGCATCCAGCAGCAAGTTGAATTCGGCTTCGCTTCTCATCGCACCCTCGCAGAACGCGGACGGTGCAATGTCGCAGAGCCGGTTTGTTACCCGGTTGAGCCGATCGTTCGCATTTTAACGATCCGGCGATCGGGTCCCGATTGGTTAGCGATGTCTAAAAAAATCCCCGCGGAAACCCTAGGTTCCTCCGCTGCGCGGGCCGTGTGAAAGAAATCACATCCTCGGCGGTTTATTTCTCCTACCCCTTCGCATACCGGCCCGATGCAGGCCGGAGCGGGCAGGGCGAACGGGAGACTGGTCATGAAGGCGAGGTTCTTGCGGTTTGCGGGTGTGAAGAGCCGGGCGCGCCGCGCCTCCACGGTCGGGCTGTTCCTGACACTGTTTGCTTCCGCTGCCCACGCGCAGGGGACGGCCGAACAGCGCCGGGCCTGCACGCCCGACGTCTACCGGCTCTGCGCCGGCGAAATCCCCAACGTCCGCGCCATCACGGCGTGCCTCCGGCGCAACCGCTCGAGCCTGAGCGAAGCCTGCCGCAGCGTGTTCGATCAGGCCGGCGGCTGAGGACCTGTGGATTTGTGCGCAGCAAGTGGCTCGCGCCGGCTGACGAATTCGCGATACCGGTCCTGTGGATATGCTGCGGACAGCCTGTGGATCAACGGGGGCCGCAACTCCCGTCGCCCGGATGGGATCGCAGCGCAATCCGGCTCTAGCCTACAAGCGGTTGCGCTGCCCGACGGGCAAAACACGCTAGCCGTGGGGCAAGGCGCGCAGGCGAAAATATTCGCCTTTACAGAATTTCGGCTTTGTCGCATTGTCCGGCCACCTCACCCCGGTCAGAGGGGCGTATCGCGATCGTCACGAAACGTGGGGTGAGCTGCGGTGGACGCTAGTCACATCGGCGCGAGAGGCATCGCAGGGCGGGCAACCGTGAGCGACAGCCTATCGCGCACACGACCGGTGTGATCTGCGTACGGCAAAACCGTGTCGTCCTGACGCCCGGGGTCTGTGCGTCAAGTCTTGTGGTGATGTGTGCGGCCCGACCGGGTGCGCCCATCAGTCATCTGCAAGGCGACGGGGGCAATAGTGCATCGCTCCCCGGGGAGAGCTCGGCATAAGCCGTCAAACCACTGCGCAGGGAAGGCCGGGTTGTCCTGGCTACACCTGTATGCCGCTGTGCAGCTTCTTGTCACGCAGGTTTCGCACAGTGGACCGCGGGTGCCAGCCGGCACCCGGTCTTCCCTGCGCCCTCTGACAAAGAGGGCGATGAGATGAGCAAAGCTCGGGCAGAGTGAGCCGCGAGGATGCGGATCTGTGTCTGCGTTATACATTGCAAGTTGGTGGCGCGAGGCGTTGCGTGGAGGAGAGCTCAGTCTCGCGTGCCCCGGACGCTGCGCAGCGTCTCCTCGGCGATGCGAAGCATCGTCCGGTTCGACGGTGCGCTGCAGAGCCGGGGCCCATGCATCAGCAAGGTGCGCGGCTTCCTGGTCTCGGCTCTGCGCCGCAACGCTGACGCGTTGCAGCTTGTCCGGGACATGAAGGCTGCGCGAGCAGCAACCGGCTTGCCGAACCCTCCCTGCATTTCGTCTCAAATTGCAACCCGCGCGTGCAAGAAGTCTTGATCGGCTGTGATCTAGGGGTGAACGCCCGGCTTGAACGCGCGTCCCGGGCACAGCGACCAATAAGTAGCGTGCATGAGGGTCAGGGAAACGTGATTACGCCTTCTCTTCCTAAAGCACCAAAATGGTGCTTTAGTGCTTTCCATGAGCCAGTCGCCCCGAAACGCGCCGTCCGCGCTGCGTTACAGGCTTGCCCCTGACCCGGCCGCCAAGGCCGCCATCGAGGCGACGTTCAGGGCTTATGACCGCATGATGGAGATCCTCGACGAGGTGGCGCGGACCCACAATGTGGGTTCCAACGTCGTGCTGCTGCACGCCCACGCCTATGAGCCGATCAGGAAAGAAACCGCGCTGCCCTCGCGGCTGGTGACGCTGGGCCTGCGCGACCGCGCGGAATATCGCGCAGCGCAAGGCCGCCGCCTGCCACTCGACGACAAGCTCGCCAAGATCAAGGGGCCCGCCACCATCTCGATTGCGACCGTGCAAGGGCGCTTCAGCGTGCCCTTCGACTACGCCGGCTATGCCGAGGGCTGGGGGCAGAGCGCGCCCGCGCGCCTCATCCGCACCGACGACGGTTTTGAAGTTCACTACGGCGTCACGCCGAACAATCTGCCAGAGGAGGAGAACGCCATGGATACCATCGCTGCCGCTCCCGAGAACTTCCTGTCCCGGGTCGGGCGCCTGATCGCCGGGATCGCCTATGACGCGATCGAGCAGGCGGAAGGCAAGAACAAGCTGAAAGTGGTCGGCCAGGCCATCCGCGAGATCGAGCGCGCCGAGAGCGAAGCGCGCGACGCGCTCGCCGCTGCGCGTGCCGAGGAATATCGCCTCAACGCGCGCCGCACCGAGATCGAACGCGAGATGGCCGATCTCGCACCCAAGATCGAGGGCGCGATCGCTGATGGCCGTGACGATCTCGCGCGCGCCGGCATCGCGCGCCAGATGGATATGGAGGCGCAGTTCGATGTGCTTTCCCGTGCCATCGACGAGAACAACGAGAAGATCGAGCAATGCATCACCTCGCTGCGCGCGGTGCTGTCCGCGCTCCAGGATGCCGAGCAGCGCCGTGCCGATCTCGAAAAGAGCGAGGCGGCGGCGAGCCATCAGGCCTCGACGTCATCCCGAAAACAGGGGGGCGGCTCTGCGGCGGCGAAGGCGCTGCGGGCGGGCAGGGCGGTGGCACGCGCCACCGGCGTGCCGCAGGGGATCCCGTATTCGAGCGACATCGACGAGCTCAGCACGTTGCATCGCGACAATGAGATTGCAGCGAGGCTGGCGCGATTGAAGTCGCGCTCCTGAGTAATGTGTCATGAGCGCTCTGCTCGAACACGTGATGTCGCCGGAGGTCAGGCCGTTCGCGATCGCGGCGGCCATGATCGTCATCGTCGGCTCGATCGAGGTGATCTCGATGCTGGTCGGGGCCTCGCTCAGCGAGATGCTCGGCACCAACATCGATTTCGGTCATCCCAGCGACAATGGCGTCATCAACGCCATTTCCTGGATCAATGTCGGCGGCGTGCCGCTTCTGATCTTCCTGCTGCTGCTGCTCGGCGCCTTCTCCATCACCGGCTTCCTGATCCAGGACATCGCGCGAATGGTTGCGGAGCCCTTGCCGGCAACGGTCGCCTCGGTCGGGGCCATCGCGGTCTCGGTTCCGCTGGTCCGCGCTGCCAGCAGGGCGATCGCGCGGGTCATTCCCAGGGATGAGAGCTATGCCGTCGGCCTCGGGGATCTCGTCGGCCGCATCGGTGAGGTCGTCATCGGCCCGCTCGACCAGGGGCCGCCCGGCCGCGTCAGCGTCGCCGACGTCCACGGCAACCGCCATTTCGTCTGGGCGGTTGCGGCGCCGGCGTCATCGCCTCTGCCGCAGGGAACCCTGGTCCTGCTGGTCGACCGCGACGGCACCCGCTTCGTGGCGGTCAAGGCCGACGATGAACTCAAACCTTCCAAGCCCACTCTAAACAGCTAGCAAGTCATCATCGGAGAACATCATGTTCGACATCGCAGTCCCGGCCATGATCGGCGTCGCGCTGATCATCGTCCTGGGGATCGTCTTCACCATCCTCTACAAGCGCGCCACCCGCGACGAGGCCTTCGTGCGCACCGGCCTCGGCGGCAAGAAGGTGGTGCTCGACGGCGGCGCCATGATCCTGCCGATCTTCCATTCCTATGCCAGCGTCAATCTGAAGACGCTGCGGCTCACCGTGGAGCGCAAGGAGCGGGAATCCCTCATCACCAAGGACCGGCTGCGCGTCGACATCGTCGCCGAGTTCTACGTGCGCGTTCGCCCCGACGACGAGAGCATCGCGCTTGCGAGCCAGACGCTGGGCGCACTGACCAATGATGCCGAAGCCCTGCGCAACCAGGTCGAGGCGAAATTCGTCGACGGCCTGCGCTCGGTGGCGGCGACCATGTCCATTTTGGAGCTGCAGGAGAAGCGCTCGGATTTCGTCAAGCATGTGCAGGCGACGGTCGAGTCCGACGTCAAATCCAACGGCCTCGAGCTCGAATCCGTGTCGCTCACAAAGCTCGACCAGACCGACGTCAAGTTCTTCAACCCGGAGAACTTCTTCGACGCCGAAGGTCTCACCCAGCTCAAAACCGTCACCGAGACCCGCCGGCGTGACCGCAACGCCATCGTACGCGACAACGAGGTGGCGATCGCCCAGAAGGACCTCGAGGCGCGGCAGCAGACCCTCGGCATCGAGCGGACCAAGAAGGAGGCCGAGCTGTCGCAGGAGCGCGACATCGCCAACAAGACCGCGAGCACCCGCGCCGAGGTCGCAACCGCGACGCAGACCGCGCGCCTCACCGAGGAGAATGCCCGCATCGATACCGACCGTGCCGTTGCCGAGAAGGAAGCCGGCGCCAAGCAGGTCAAGGAAACCGCGGTGATCGAGTCGGATCTGGCGATCAACAAGCGCAAGACCGACGCCCAGCGCGAGATCCAGATCGCGACCCAAGAGAACGAGATCCAGATCGCGTCCAAGAGCAAGCAGACCTCTGAAGCCGTCGCCGAGGCCAAGACCGCCGAGGCGATCGCGGTCTCCGCGGAGGAAAAGGTCGTGACCGCACGCGCGGTCGAGGTCGCCGATCGTGCCCGTCTCACCCAGGTGCTGGCCGCGCGGACTGAGGCCGAGCGCAAATCGACCGAGCTGATCGTCGCGGCCGAAGCCGAGAAGAAGGCCTCGCTCGATCGCGCCGAGGCCGTCAAGACGCTGGCCACGGCCGAAGCCGAGTCCAACAAGATCAAGGCCGTCGGCGTGCGCAACATCGGCGAGGCGGAAGCCGCTGTCATCACCATGAAGAACGAGGCGCAGAACAAGCTCGGCGCCAACGTCATCGATTTCGAGATCGCCAAGAAGCGGATCGAGACGATGCCGTCGGCGCTGGCCGAGATGGTCAAGCCCATCGCCAACCTCAAGGACGTCCGTATCCTGCACACCGGCGGCGCGTTCGGCGGCAACGGCGCCGGCGGAGGCAATGTCGGCTTCGGCGAGGGGCTCGCAGGCGAGCTGCTCAAGGTGCATGCGCTGCGTCCGATGATCGACGAGATCTTGCGCCAGAGCGGCTTTGCGCCCGACGATGATCCCGTGAAGGCGCTGGTCGGCGCCGTGACCGGCAAGAGCAACGGCGCGGCCGTGCCGGCACCCGAGAAGACGAACACCGCCGATCTATGAATGCCCGTTCATTGCTGCGGAGAATTCGAATCGATAAACAGGCTGAGCGCGTCTCGCGTCGCGCAACGTGCCGGAGTGCCGATCGATCGTCTTGAACCTTTCGATCGCACTCCGGACGAATCTTCCTGAGGCAACGCCATTGGTTGCCGCGGCGCCTGCGCCGATCGACGCCAGGTGCCGAAGCCTGTTTCGATCGGGGAATTTCATATGAAATATTTTCTGTCTGGACTGATCGCGATCGGCCTTTCGATCGCCGCCATGCCGTCGTTCGCGGCCGATGCCCGCAACGTCACCGTCGTCAACGAGACCGGCTATGCCATCAGATTCCTGGGCTTCAACGCGCCGGACGATGGCCTGGACGAATGGGACAATGAGCTCGACAAGGTTTTGCAGAACCAGGCCAGCACCTATGTCGAGTTCGACGAAGACGACGATGGCTGCGTCTGGAACATCCGCGTCGACTGGCAGAACTACGACGAAGCCGTGCTCTGGAAGAACGTCAACCTCTGCAAGATGACCGCGCTTCGGCTGCGCTACGATCCCGGCACCAAGACCACCTCGTTCCTCGCGGAATAGCCTTTGGCGACATGGCCGGAGGAGGGGTCGTCCCAGCCTTCCTCCGGCGCGCCTGCGGATGATGACGAATTCGTCCTTTGCAAGCGCAAGCGGCTTTGTTATACGCAGCCGCGCGCGAACGACTGGTTCGCCTTTTCCTCGGTAGCTCAGCGGTAGAGCATCCGACTGTTAATCGGATGGTCGCTGGTTCGAATCCAGCCCGGGGAGCCAAATCCTGCCGCAAATTCAATGGTTTATGGTTGCGCCCTCATGTGGCGCGCGACGTCGTTGCTTTGCTCTCTGAGCCGCGCATCCATAAATTCTCGCCCGGAATCATCCTCAAGCAGATGTGTGCATGGGCGCCGTCACGCCATGCGGGTGGCGCCAAATCGACTCAATTGAAATCGAGCCTTGGGTTTGCCGGATCTCAACGGAGCTGATTCCCATGCCAGACATCCAGGTCGACCATATGGCCCCCTCGATTCTGCCGGCCGACGTTCCCGAACTCAGCGACGACGAATGCCTCGCCTGTCTGGCGCGTGCGGTCGAGACGCCCGATTCGGCTCGGCTGGACGAGGTCGCCGCTCTGATCGGTCGCCTAGCGGTGGCCATCGAATAATCCCCTCCGGCCCTGAAGCGGTAAGATGCGGAAGCCTTGAAGATGCGGAAGCCTTGGCCCCGCAGGCGAACGGCCGTGTTGCGTTTTGGCCGTGCATGCTCCAAAGATGCCGCGAATTTCGTCCGCGGCATCGTCCGCCTTGCAGGGTCCGCAAATGTCCGGTTTCTCGACCGCGCGCCTCAAAATGGTCGATGGCCAGGTGCGCACCAATGACGTCACCGACCGTCGTGTTCTCGATGCCATGCTCACGGTTCCGCGCGAGGCTTTCGTGCCGGCCGACCGGCAGGCGTTGGCCTATCTCGATCTTGACCTCGACGTGAGCGAAGGCGCCGCCAAGCGGTTCCTGATCAAGCCGCAGCTGACCGGCAAGCTGCTCCAGGCCGCCGAAATCGGCGAGGGCGACAACGTGCTGGTGGTCGGGTGCGCCACGGGCTACCTCGCGGCTCTGGCCGCCAAGCTCGCGCAGCAGGTTACCGCGACCGAATGCGACCCGGCTTTGGCCGCGAAGGCCAAGCCCGCCCTGGCCGCCCTGAACCTTGCCAATGTGACCTGCAAGGCCGCCGCCTGCGCCGAGGGCGATCCTTCGGCCGCTCCCTTTGACGTGATCATCCTCAATGGCGCGACCGAGGTGACGCCGGAAGCGCTGCTCGGGCAGCTGAAGGAGGGCGGGCGTCTGGTGGGGGTGTCCGCCGAATCGAGGCCGCCGCGTGCCATAATCATGACCCAGACCCATGGTGAATTCGGCCATCGGGCGCTGTTCGACGCTGCTGCCCCGGTCCTTCCCGGGCTGGCGCGGGCTGCCGCCTTCGTGTTCTGACGGCCCAGAACCCGATAAAATCCCGTTCTGAATCAGAAGTGTGGCCGGGATGCTGCACGTGAAGAGTTTCCACCGAGAACTACCCTCAGGTAGTTCCGTCGCGCTTGACCGCGTCTTATGTTGCGGCGGGGCGATGACTCCACTCGTAGACGGTAACCCAGCTCGCGGGCACGAGCCGGGCGTTAGAATGAACGGAATTTTTGGGATGCATGGGGTGAAGCTCTTCACCGGCGCTGCGGTTTCGGTCCTGCTGCTGGCGCTTGCCGGGCCGACGCCTGCCTTGGCGGACACGATCGAAGCCGCGCTGGTGCGCGCCTATCAGAACAATCCGCAACTCAACGCACAGCGTGCCCAGGTGCGTTCGACGGACGAAAACGTGCCTCAGGCGCTGTCGGGATATCGCCCGAAGGTCAATCTGACCGCCAGCGGTGGTTACCAGTACTCGGACTTCAAGAGCGGCAGCAATGACCCTCCCGTCAATGGCAGGAGCCTGCCGCGCAGTGCGAGTCTGACTGCTTCCCAGACGCTCTACAACGGTAACCAGACTGCCAACAGGACGCGTGCCGCCGAGAGTCAGGTGTCCGGCTCTCGCGAAGCGCTGCGCAGTCTCGATCAAAGCGTGCTGCTCCAGGCCGCCACGACCTACATGGATTATCTGCGCGACTCGGCGACGCTCGAAGTCCAGCGCAGCAACGTGCGGGTGCTCGAGCAGACGCTCAAGCAGACCCGTGACCGTTTCAATGTCGGCGAAGTCACACGTACCGACGTTGCACAGTCGGAAGCACAGCTGGCGGCCGGCAGGACGCAGGCCCTCACCGCGGAAGCAAATCTCACCACGACGCGCGCGAACTTCCGCCGCATCATCGGCAACGAGCCGACGAACCTGGCGCCCGGTTCGCCGGTCGATCGTTTCCTGCCTGCGACGCTCGCCGCCGCAGTCGAGCTCGGGCTCGTCGAGCATCCTAACGTCACGGCCGCAATGTTCGGCATCGACGTCAACTTCTTGCAGGTCAAGGTCGCCGAGGGCGCTCTGCTGCCGACGGTCTCCCTCCAGGCGGCGGTGACCCAGTCGTACGAGCAGTCTTTGATTCAGTACCGCTCGTTCAACGCATCCGCGATCGCGCAGGTCTCGGTGCCGATCTATCAGGGTGGCAGCGAGTATTCGCTGATCCGCCAATCCAAGGAAAATCTGGCGCAGCAGCGTCTCAACCTCGAAACGACTCGCGATCAGACGCGCGCGACCGTCGTACAGTGGTGGGGGTCGTTGCAGGCCGGCAAGGCGCAGGTGCAGTCCGCACAGGCGCAGGTGACGGCGTCCGAGATCGCGCTGAACGGCGTGCGAGAAGAGGCCAAGGCCGGTCAGCGCACCACGCTCGACGTGCTCAACGCGCAGCAGGCGCTGGTCAATGCGCGCGTCGCGCTGGTGACCGCGCAGCATGACCGCGTCGTCGCATCCTACAACGTTCTCTCCGCCGTTGGTCGTCTGGCGCCGCAGGTCCTCGGCCTTGCGACCACGGTTTACGATCCCAGCGTTCACTACCATCAGGTCCGCGACAGCTGGGCCGGCGTGCGTACGCCTGACGGGCGCTGATTCCCGTACTCGTCCGGTCGGCCTCGTGAATTGCCGAGGCCGACCGGCGCTTTGCTTGCAATCATCAAAATCCCTGACATAGCCTTGCCAAGACGATGCGGGTCGATTCGCCTCGCATTGATGCCGTGTGCGTAAAGCTTGAGTGCCGGGGGCAGGGGCGCACCGCCGCACGTTGAGCCGTGATCTGGGGACAAGTCGGGCTGCCGCGACGAAAATGTCGGGCCGCCCATCCGGAACCGGCCAATCCTGCCGTGCTTGGTGTAAAACAACGCATGCGAGGGCGTTGATGATGTGGAGTCGGAGATGACGCAGCCTGCAAAGGTCACAGAACCCTCGATGGAGGAGATTCTGGCCTCGATCCGGCGCATCATTGCCGACGATGAGGCCAAGCCGCCGCCGGCTGAGGCTGCAAAGCCGGCGCCAGCTGCCGCGGCGCCCGCACCCAAGCCGCAGGCGATGAACGACGTTCCGCCCTCCAAGGTTGCCTCTGCCAAGCCTGCCGCTGAAAAGCCCGCGCCGCCCCCTGCCGCAAAGCCAGCACCGGCCCCACCGCCTGCACCTGCGGCGGATGCATCCAATAACCAGGACGATATCGACGCGCTGCTGGCGGGGCTCGATGCGGCCACACCTGCGCCGGAGGTCCGCGAGCCTGAGCCGGAGCCCGAGCCTGAGCCCGACGTGCTCGAATTGACCGACGACATGGCGATGGATCCGACACCGCCTCCGCCGCCGCCGAGCTTCCGCAAGGTCGAGCCGCGTGACGATCTCGAATTCGCCGAATCGCCGCCGCCGCGTCCGACGCCGCCACCGTCCTATGCGCCGGTGGACTTCGACGCCCCGCCATTGCCGCCGCAACAGCCGATGCTAGCGCAAACCACGGTCTCGGCGGTCGAATCCGCCTTCAACTCGCTGGCCCATACGGTGCTCAGCAGCAACGCGCGGACGCTGGAGGACCTGGTCAAGGAGATGCTGCGTCCGATGCTGAAGTCCTGGCTCGACGACAACCTGCCTGGCATGGTTGAACGCATCGTGAAGGCCGAAATCGAGCGGGTCTCGCGCGGCGGCCGCTGAGACTGCCCTGCGGCCCCGATAAAGCCCTGCTCCTGTGGCATATTCGGTCTGCGGACCGGGCAGGAAAGCCTTTGCCGCTGAGCTTCCCGTTGACTTGACCCGCACACGCGGCTTTCTAACAGCCCCATGATCGAGAAAAATTACCAGCCCGCCGATATCGAAGCCCGCATGTCCGTGGTGTGGGAGGACAGCCTTGCCTTCAAGGCCGGCCGCCCCGACCGCCGCGACGCCGTGCCGTTTACCATCGTGATCCCGCCGCCGAACGTGACGGGCTCGCTGCACATGGGCCACGCCCTCAACAACACGCTCCAGGACATTTTGTGCCGGTTCGAGCGCATGCGCGGCCGCGACGTGCTGTGGCAGCCCGGCACCGACCATGCCGGCATCGCGACCCAGATGGTGGTCGAGCGGCAGCTGATGGAACGCCAGCAGCCCGGCCGCCGCGAGATGGGCCGCGAGAAGTTTCTGGAGCGGGTCTGGCAGTGGAAGGCCGAGAGCGGCGACACCATCATCAACCAGCTCAAGCGGCTCGGCGCGTCCTGCGATTGGTCGCGCGAACGCTTCACCATGGACGAGGGTCTGTCGAAGGCCGTCATCAAGGTGTTCGTCGAGCTGCACCGCGACGGCCTGATCTACAAGGACAAGCGGCTGGTGAATTGGGACACCAAGCTGCTGACCGCGATCTCCGATCTCGAAGTGCAGCAGACCGAGGTCAAGGGCCACCTCTGGTATCTGCGCTATCCGATCGAGGGCAAGACGTTCAATCCCGAGGATCCCTCGAGCTTCATCGTCGTCGCCACCACGCGCCCCGAGACCATGCTGGGCGATACCGGCGTTGCCGTGCATCCCGAGGACGAGCGCTATCTGAAGCTGGTCGGCAAGAACGTGATCCTGCCGCTGGTGGGCCGCAAGATCGCGATCGTCGCCGACGATTATTCCGATCCCGAGAAGGGCTCGGGCGCGGTCAAGATCACGCCGGCGCACGACTTCAACGACTTCGAGGTCGGCAATCGCCACGGCCTGCGCCGGATCAGCGTGATCGACAGGGAAGGCTGTCTCGATCTCGTCGACAACGAGGACTATCTGCGCGATCTGCCGGAAGGCGCCGCGCAATTCGCCGAGGAATTCCACAAGGTCGACCGCTTCGCCGCGCGCAAGCGCATCGTCGAGCGGCTGGAATCGTTCGGCTTCGTCGAGCGGATCGAGCCGCACACCCACATGGTCCCGCATGGCGATCGCTCGAACAGCGTGATCGAGCCGTATTTGACCGACCAATGGTACGTCGACGCCAAGACCCTCGCTAAACCCGCGATCGCGGCGGTGCGGTCGGGTGAAACGTCGTTCGTGCCGAAAAATTGGGAAAAGACCTATTTCGAGTGGATGGAGAACATCCAGCCCTGGTGTATCTCGCGCCAGCTCTGGTGGGGCCATCAGATCCCGGCCTGGTACGGACCCGATGGCAAGGTGTTCGTCGCCGAGACCGAGGAAGAGGCAATCAGCCACGCGCTCGGCTACTACGTCGAGCAGGAGGTCATCACGGCCGAGCAAGGCCGCGAGATGGCGCTCGACCGCAACAAGCGCGAGGGCTTCATCACGCGCGACGAGGACGTGCTCGACACCTGGTTCTCCTCGGCGCTGTGGCCGTTCTCGACGCTCGGCTGGCCCGAGGACGCCCCCGAGGTGCAGCGCTACTACCCGACCAATGCGCTGGTGACCGGCTTCGACATCATCTTCTTCTGGGTCGCCCGCATGATGATGATGGGCCTGCACTTCATGAAGGAGGTGCCGTTCTCGACCATCTACATCCACGCCCTCGTCCGCGACGAGAAGGGCGCCAAGATGTCGAAGTCGAAGGGCAACGTCATCGATCCGCTCAACCTGATCGACGAATATGGCGCGGACGCGCTGCGCTTCACGCTGGCCGCGATGGCGGCGCAGGGCCGCGACATCAAGCTCGCCACCAGCCGCGTCGAGGGCTACCGCAATTTCGCGACCAAGCTCTGGAATGCGTCGCGGTTCGCCGAGATGAACCATTGCGCCGTGCCCGAGGGTTTCGAGCCGGCGAAGGCCAAGGAGACGCTGAACCGCTGGATCGCGCATGAGAGCGCGCACACCACGCGTGAGGTGACCGAGGCCATCGAAGCCTATCGCTTCAACGATGCGGCAGGCAGCATCTACCGCTTCGTCTGGAACGTCTATTGCGACTGGTATGTCGAGCTCGCAAAACCCGTGCTGCTCGGCCCGGACAGCCCGGCCAAGGACGAGACCCGCGCCATGGTCGCCTGGGCGCGCGATGAGATCCTGAAGCTGCTGCACCCCTTCATGCCCTTCATCACCGAGGAGCTGTGGGAGGTGACGGCCAAGCGCGATGGTCTGCTCGCATTGGCGCAATGGCCGCTGAAGCCGGCCGAGCCGACGCCGGAGCAGCTCGCAATCCTCGCTGCAGCGGCCGGGCCGACCGACCCCCTGGTGTCGCCAATGCTGGTCATGCCGATCTTCGACCACGCCGACTTCACCGATCCCAAGGCGGAAGCCGAGATCGGCTGGGTGATCGACCTGATCACGCAGATTCGTTCGGTGCGTGCCGAGATGAACATTCCGCCGGCAACGCTGACGGCGCTGGTGCTCGTCGGCGCTTCCGCCGAGACCGGGGAGCGCGTGCCGCGCTGGACCGACGTCATCAAGCGCATGGCGCGGCTGTCGGACATCTCCTTCGCCGACCGCGCGCCTGACGGAGCGGTTCAGCTGCTCGTCCGCGGCGAGGTGGCCGCGCTGCCGCTCAAGGGCGTGATCGACGTCGCTGCCGAGCGCACGCGTCTCGACAAGGAGATCGGCAAGGCCGACGCCGACATCAAGCGCGCCGAGTCCAAGCTCGCGAACGAGAAATTCGTCGCCAACGCGGCCGAGGAGGTCGTCGAGGAGGAGCGCGAAAAGCGCGAGGCCGCGCTGGCGCGCAAGGCCAAGCTGCTCGAGGCGCTGGAGCGGCTGAAGCAGGCGTCCTGAGGACGCTATTTCGGAAACGGCTTGCTCAGAAACTTCGAGCCCCTGACGCCATAGCGCCAGGGCAGCTCGACGGCCTTGGTGATGCCGATCCGGATGCCGGCCACCACCTCCAAATCCTCGGTCCGTGCATGCAGTGCGATCGGCGCGCGGTCCAGCGGCAGGGCGTTGTGCGCGATGGTGATGCCGAGCGCCTCGGTCAGCTTGCCCGGACCCGAGCACAGCGCGTGCACATCCTGGAGGTGGCGGCGGCGACGCATGGTGGCGATCCCGTGCGTCGGCTCCAACGCGCGGATCAGCACGGCGCTGGCCGAGCCTTCCTCCTCGCAGACGAAGTTGACGCACCAGTGGATGCCGTAGGAGCGATAGACATAGGCAAAGCCGGGCGGGCCGAACATCACCTGGTTCCGCGGCGTCGGACCGTTGTAGGAGTGCGCCGCCGGCTCGGTATGATGATAGGCCTCGACCTCGACGATGAGGCCGCCGACGCCGTCGACCAGCATGGTGGCACCGATCAGGTCCTGGGCGACCTCGCGGACGTCGCGGTTGAAAAAGGCCCGCTTCAGAGCCTTGCCTAGCCGCGGTGTGGAAGTCTTCGATACTGGAGCCATTCGAGGTGAGAATCGCCTGAGAACAGAGCAGGATATTGCCCATATCTGCCATGTTCCCTGAAGCGGCGCGAGCCGGGTTGCGATGCGTGGCGAGACCGACTAGGTAGGACCTGAACAGACCGGACACCCCATGGTCGTTATTGTCGATACCATCACGAACCCACTGCGCCCGCGCCACCCCGAAAAGGTGAATCGCCCTGACTCCGCTTCGCCGCCGAAGCCGGACTGGATCCGCGTGCGCGCGCCCAATACCCGCGGCTATGGCGAGACCCGCAACATCGTGCGGTCCAATGGCCTGCACACGGTGTGCGAGGAAGCGGGCTGCCCGAACATCGGCGAGTGCTGGGACAAAAAGCACGCCACCTTCATGATCATGGGTGACACCTGCACCCGTGCCTGCGCCTTCTGCAACGTCAAGACCGGCCTGCCGAATGCGCTGGATGCGGCCGAGCCGCAGCATGTGGCGGAGGCCACCGCCAAGCTGGGCCTCGCCCATGTCGTCATCACCTCTGTCGATCGCGATGATCTCGCTGACGGCGGCGCCGAGCACTTTGCCCAGACCATCCGCGCGATCCGGGCCGCGTGCCCCTCGACCACGATCGAGATCCTGACGCCGGACTTCCTGCGCAAGGAGGGGGCGCTCGAAATCGTCGCTGCCGCCAAGCCCGACGTCTTCAACCACAATCTCGAGACCGTGCCGTCGCGCTATCTCACGGTGCGGCCCGGCGCGCGCTATTTCCATTCGATCCGGCTGTTGCAGCGGGTCAAGGAGCTCGATCCCACCATCTTCACCAAGTCCGGCATCATGGTCGGCCTCGGCGAGGAGCGCCACGAGGTGCAGCAGGTGATGGACGACCTGCGCTCGGCCGAGGTCGATTTCCTGACCATCGGCCAGTATCTGCAGCCGACCCGCAAGCACCAGGCGGTGATGCGCTACGTGCCGCCGGACGAGTTCGCCTCCTATGAGAAGATCGCCTACACCAAGGGCTTCCTGATGGTGTCGGCGAGCCCGCTCACCCGCTCGTCGCATCATGCCGGCGAGGATTTTGCGAGACTGAGGGCCGCGCGGGCCGCAACCGCCCGCTGAACCGCCATCTGAGCCACCATGCCCAAATTTTCGAGCAAGCGCCGTGTCAATCACAGCGCCTCCGAGATGTTCGATCTGGTCGCCGACGTCGAGCGCTACCCGGAATTCGTGCCGCTGTGCAGCGCGCTGAAGGTGCGCCAGCGCATGGCCAAGCCTGATGGCACCGAGGTGCTGGTCGCCGACATGACGGTGTCGTTCAAGCTGGTCAAGGAATCCTTCACCAGCCGCGTGACGCTCGATCGCGCCAATCAGAAGATCCTGGTCGAATATCTGCAAGGTCCTTTCAGCAACCTGGAAAACCGTTGGACGTTCGAGCCCAAAGGTGAGGGCGTCTGCGACGTCGGTTTCTTCCTGTCCTACGAATTCAAGAGCCGCATGCTGGCGCTGCTGATGGGCTCGATGTTCGACGCCGCGTTCGCGCGGTTTTCGAGTGCGTTCGAAAAGCGCGCGGATGCGATCTACGGCCGGCCGAAGCTGGCGTCGTCGTAGATAACTCTCGTGTCCCGGACGCGCTGCAACGCCCTCAGCGTTGCTGCGCAGAGCCGGGACCCACGCCGCCCGAACGCCTCGGAGAGATGGGCCCCGGCTCTGCAGCGCACCGCTGAAGCAGCGCTGCGCTGCGTCCGGGGCACGAGAGCCATCCTCAATCCACCGCCTTCACCACATCCGGCGGCTGCGAGGCGTAATACGCCGCGGCCTGCTCGATCTCCTGCGGCGTCATTGCGCGGGCGATGTTGCGCATCTGCTGGCTGATGTCGTTGCGCCGTTCACCTGAGGCGAAGGCGTGGAGCTGCGCCTTCATGTAGGCTTCGGACTGTCCCTCCAGCCACGGGCTGCCGGTCTTGTTGTCGAGGCTGCCATGGCAGGAGCCGCAGGGCGCGATGCCGCGCATCGGCGCGCCATAGATCACGATGTTCGGCTTGGGCAGCTGCGGCGTCGGATGATAGGCCGGAAGCCGCGGCAGATAGGCGTAATAGTTGGAGAGATCGGCGATCTCCTGGTCGGTCAGGTTGACCGCGAACGGCGACATCACGGCATTGGTGCGCGCACCCGAGCGGAAATCGTGCAGCTCCTTGTAGATCACGGCGGCATACTGGCCGGCGAGATTGGGCGAGTCCGCGCGGCTGACGCCGGTCGGGCCATGACAGATCGCGCAACGCTGCGCCAGCGTCGCGCCACGACCGATGGCTTCCTGGCTCGGGCGCGACAGCGTGTTCGAGGTGAGCACGACCTCGGACAGGCGTTTTGCCTGCTCGGGCGCCGTGACGCTGGCCGCGCGCTGCGGCACCCCGGCGGCGCTGCAGATTGCGTCCCAGACGCTGGCGAACTGGACCCAGGGCTGTGCGAAAGGCAGCACGATGAAGCCGGCAATCGCGGTGACGACGAGGATCGCGGCGGTGATGCCGACGCCAGTCCTGAAATGGCTGTTGCGGAAGGTAAAGAGGTCGCGCGTGCTCATCACTGCGCTCCCACATAGACGGCCGGCACCGAGGTGCCCGAACTCAGCGCCAGATTCAGGATCGGATAGCCGTAATTGGTGAGGGTGAGGCCGATCATCAGCGCCACCCATAGCGCGTGGGTGTTGAGTGCGACCGGCACCGTCTTTGGTTCATGTACGGCGAGTGCGAAGCGATAGGGCCCGGCGTCGATTTGAGGCGCGCGCATGCCACGCGCCAGGATGACGATGAACATGATGCCCGAGGCCAGCAGGATGAAGCCGCCGATCGCCGAGAGGGTGACGGAGAGCGCCTGCGGCGCGATCGCGGGATCGCCGAAGTCGAAATAGGCCATGCGGCGCGGCATCCCCAAAATGCCGACCCAGTGCCACGGGAAGGTCGTCACGATCATGCCGATGAACCACAGCCAGAGCTGGGTGCGGATCAGGCGGATATCGATCAGCTCGCGCCCGGTCAGATGCGGCCAGAGATCATAAGCGATCGCGAAATACATGATCACGATGGCTCCGCCGAAGATCAGGTGGAAATGGCCGGTGATCCACTGCGTGTTGTGGATCGAGGCATCGAGCTGATAGCTCATGTTGATCAGGCCGCCGGCGCCGCCGAAGCCGAGCATGACGAAGGAGAACGCCAGCGCCAGCATCATCGGATTGTCCCAGGGCAGGGCCCCGATCCAGCCGAACATGCCGCGGCCGCCGCGCAGCCGCGCCGCGATCTCGACCGAGGCGCAGATCGTGAACACAGTCAGCAGCGTCGGCAGCGCGACCAGCGCCGTGAAGGCGGAATGGATGAACTTGAAGCCGGCACCGACCTGCGGATCGGCAAAGGTGTGGTGCATGCCGATCGGCATCGCCACCACCAGGAACAGGATGAAGGAGATCCGCGCCATCGAGTCGGAATAGACGCGGCCGCCGATCGCGCGCGGCACGATGGCGTAATAGGCGATGTAGGTCGGCATCAGCCAGAAATAGACGATGGCGTGCAGCGTCCAGGAGAAGAAGATGCGGGCAAGGCCGGCATCGATGGTGGACTTCAGGCCTGCCGCAACCGGAATGATCTGGAGCAGCAGCTCGAGCGCGGCGCCGACGGCGGTCCAGGCCCACAAATACGACCCTGCGACATTGGCGAACATGGCGAGCGGCACCGGCGCGCCGGGATTGGCCTTGCGCCAGACGCGCAAGTTAATCGACATCAGCGCGACCCAGATCCACGAGCCGACCACCACCAGGACGACGCCGAGGTAGTAGAAGACGTTGCCGATCAGCGGTGGATAGAAGGTGTAGAGCACCGAGGCACGCCCCATTGCGATCGGGATCACCGCCATGATGCTGCCGATCACGATCAACCAGAACCCGGCCCAGGCCCAGCGCACGCCGACCAGGCGCTGCTGCAGCGCGGACTCACTGATGGCGTAGCCGAATCCCATCGCGACCAGCGTCGGGAAGACGTAGCCCATCACTGTGCCGTGGGCGGTCAGCGAGCGGTAATAGAGCTCGGGGTTGGAGAGCCAGGTGCCGATCGGGCTGCGGATGAACATCTGCCAGGCGCCGAGCGTGAGCGCGATGCCGAATACGGCGAAGGCCAGCCAGAAATGGGCGAGGATGAGCTTCCTATTGATCAACACAGCTCAGCCTCCCGCCACCCTTCGCGCGACCCGCGAATTCGGTCTTGTCGATCACCTTGACCTTGCCCCACATGCCTTCGTGGCCAAAGCTGCAAAACTCCTGGCAGGGCATCAGATAGTCGCCGGTTTTCGTGAAGCGCATCAGCTGCTCGGAGATGTAGCCCGGCACCAGCATGGTGTTGACATTGGTGCCCTGGATCAGGATGCCGTGGACGACGTCGGCACTGGTGGCGCGCATCGTGATCGGCGTATCCACGGGCACCACGATGCAGGCCGGCGTGAAGGAATATTGCTGGCCGATCGCGCGCACGGTCACATTGCCATTGGCCTCCAGCACGCTGCCGAGATTGCTCTCGACGAATTCGCCGGACAGATGCAGGCGCGAGGGATCGGTGGTCTCGACGCGCGGCTGCGGCATGGTCGCGCGGTGGATGCCGGCAAAAGCCGCCAGCAGCGCCATCATCACGATGATGATCACGGCAATGGCGGCCCAGCGCCGCTCGACGCGGGCGGCGACCTCGGCGCTGGCGTGATGAGTTTCCTCTGCGCTCATTGCAGCGATCCGCGGGGCAGGAAGACGAACAGATAGAAGGCGAGCCACATCGCGACCACGCAGGCGGTAGCGATGCCGGCGACCACGATCGCGCCGGACGGACCTTGCGCGACGACCTCCTCGACGGCCTGGTCGGCGCTAGCGGGGCTGGTCGGCGGATCGGAATTGATCATGACGTCTCTCAGTTCAGCGGTGCGGAGCGCAGCTCGTTGGCCTCGCGCGCCGAGACCGGCGTGCCGCGATTGCCCCAGGCGGTGCGGATGTAGGAGACGACGGCGGCGATTTCGTTGTCGGACAACAGACCGGCGAAGGGTGGCATGCCGTAGGGCATCGGATTGCCCTTGGTGCCCGGCGGATAGCCGCCATTGAGCACCATGCGGATCGGGTTGACCGCCGACTGCATCTCGATCGACTGGTTGTTGGCGAGCGGGGGCCAGTGCGGCGGCTTGCCTTCGCCCTGCGTGCCATGACAGCTCGCGCACTGCTTGTCGTAAACGGTCTTGCCGAGGCTGATCAGCAGGCTGCTCTCGGTGGTCGACAGCGTCGAGCTTGCCGGCGGCGGAGGCGAGGGCTCCGCGATGCTCTTGAGGTACACCGCCATCGCCTTGGTGTCCTCGTCGTTGAGATATTGCAGGCTGTTGTGCACGACCTCGGCCATCGGGCCGTAGACCACGCCGCGCATGGAGACGCCGGTCTGGAGCAGGTCGGTGATGTCCTTGATGCTCCAGTCGCCGAGGCCGGCCTCGCGATTGGACGTCAGCGAGGGCGCGTACCAGTTCTGCATCGGGATCAGGCCGCCCTTGAAGGCGTCCGATTGCGAGGTGCCGCCGAGCGCGTTGATCGGCGAATGGCACATGCCGCAATGGCCGAGGCCCTCGACCAGATAGGCGCCGCGATTCCATTCCGCCGATTTCTTCGGATCGGGCTTGAACTCGCCCTCGCTGAAGAAAAGCGTGCGCCATCCCAGGATGAGCTGACGGTTGTCGTAGGGGAAGCGCAGTTCATGCGGCTTGTTCTTCTGGCTCACCGGGGGAATCGAGCGCAAATACGCGAAGATCGCGTCGCTGTCGGCGCGCGTCACCTTGGTGTAGGACGCGAACGGCATCGCCGGATAGATCAACCCGCCGTCCGGGAAGCGTCCGCTGTGCATGGTCTTGTAGAAATCGTCCGCGCTCCATTTGCCGATGCCGGTGTCGGGATCAGGCGTGATGTTGGAGGTGTAGAGCGTGCCGAACGGCGTCGGCATGGCGCGGCCGCCGGCGAACAGGCGGCCTTCCGGCGCGGTGTGGCACGCCGTGCAGTCGCCGGCACGAGCGAGATATTCGCCGCGCGCGATGATGTCGCTGCTCTTGTCTTGAGCCTTGTCCTGCGCCTGCGCGGCCGTCGTGAACGCGGCGAGAACCAGGAGTCCGATCGACAGTTTCGAGCCCATCATCCGCCTCGTCAGTTGGGCTGGCTGCCGCAGCCGAAGGGCAGCGCGTAGGTGCCCTTCGGTACGGGGGCCGGGTTCGTTGGCGCGGGCCGCGTCGCGAGCCAGGCGGCGACCGCGGTGACGTCGGCCTCGGTCAGATGGCCTGCGACTTGCTGCATGCAGTCTGGCGATTTCGCCGTGCGGGTGCCGTAGCGCCAGGCGCCGAGCTGGGCGCTGATATAGTTGGCACGTAAGCCCAACAGGCCGGGGATGCCGGGCTGCATGCCTGCCAGCGCCGGGCCGTGACAGCTGACGCAGGCCGGAATATTGCGGCTGGCATCGCCGCTGGTGGCAAGCAACTCGCCCTGCGCCAGCACATCCTTGCTGACCTCGCTCGGCGCGGGCTGCGGCAGCGGCGGATGCTCGCCTGCAAAATACTCTGCCATCGCCTCCAGATAGGGATCAGGCAGAAACTCCAGCAGATAGTTCATGGGCGGATATTTGCGGCGGCCGCTGCGGAAGGCGAGCAGCTGATTGTAGAGATAGCCGGCGGGCTTGCCGGCAAGCCGCGGGAAATAGACGTCGCTGGTGCCTTCGCCCTTGTTGCCGTGACAGGGCGTGCAGGCCTCGACCCGCGCCGCCATCGTATCCGGCGGCTGGTTAGCCGTTTGCGCGGCCGCACCATCAATGGTGGCCAAGGTGATGGTGGCCGAGGTGACAATCACGGCGACTGAAGCCGCGGCGCGAGCGAACAATTTCGTCGCCCTCCAAAATGCTGGTCCGGTTGATTCCGGATCACAACGTAGAGCGGCATTATTGCGCCAATATTTTCTCGCGCAAGATCGGACACGAGTAATGACGTTTAGCCGCGCCGTTCGCATCTGCGATTCCGATCGAATTCGACAAATGTGCGTGCTTTTGGGAAACTGGACATAACGCCGTGGTCTCGCGACAGTTCCTGCCCGAGTCTTGCGCGATCATGTCGCCCTCTTTGTCAGAGGGCGCAGGGAAGACCGGGTGCCGGCTGGCACCCGCGGTCCACTGTGCGAAACCTGCGTGACAAGAAGCTGCACAGCGGCATACAGGTGTAGCCAGGACAACCCGGCCTTCCCTGCGCAGTGGTTTGACGGCTTATGCCGAGTTCTCCCCGGGGAGCGATGCACTATTGCCCCCGTCGCCTTGCAGATGACTGATGGGCGCACCCGGTCGGGCCGCACACATCACCACAAGACTTGACGCACAGACCCCGGGCGTCAGGACGACACGGTTTTGCCGTACGCAGATCACACCGGTCGTGTGCGCGATAGGCTGTCGCTCACGGTTGCCCGCCCTGCGATGCCTCTCGCGCCGATGTGACTAGCGTCCACCGCAGCTCACCCCACGTTTCGTGACGATCGCGATACGCCCCTCTGACCGGGGTGAGGTGGCGGGACATTGCGCCAAAGCCGAAATTCTGTAAAGGCGAATATTTTCGCCTGCGCGCCTTGCCCCACGGCTAGCGTGTTTTGCCCGTCGGGCAGCGCAACCGCTTGTAGGTGCGCAGGGTGGGTTGGGAGAAGGCGTAATCCACCATGTCTGCCGAGCAGGTGTCCCCCTTCGATCCGCACCGCGATCATGTCGCGCCATCGCGAGTTCAACGTGCTGTTCGGGCCGAAGCTGGAACGAAACTAATTCCAAGCAGCGCGCTGTTTGTCCCAGCGCAACCAGATTCCCGGTGCGCGCGGCGAGCTTCGCGCGAGATCGCGACGGCGTGCAGCGTCGCCCGCGGGAAAAAGTGGGGGCTGGAGTGGGAAGTAGGATCATGAGTCCGTCGTTGCGGCGAGGGCGTTCGCGGCGCGCATACAGGACGCAAGGCACGGTGCTGCTGTCCTGGACAGCGTCTGCCTTGCTGCTGCCGGCGCTCGCCGGAGAGGCTTGCCTGGCGCAATCGGCGGCGCCGGGCGCGGCGGTCCAGCTCGATCCTGTCGTGGTGGAGGCGCCGAAGAGCGCGGCGATATCGCGCGAGCGGGTCGCGGCGCGGCGCCGGGCCGCCGAGCCGCAACCGCGCGGCGGTGCCAACCTCGGCGAGGAGGCGGCGGGGCCTGCTGCCCCGGCCGCATCGGTGCAGGAGCGCTTCGAGGCGCTCGCGGGCGGCGTCGCGCTGGTCAGGCGCGAGGATCTGGCGCCCACCGGCAATCCGACCGTGTCACGTGCCCTCAGCGGCGTTCCCGGTGTCGTGGTGCAGAACTTCTTCGGCGGCAACGACCAGCCGCGCATTCAGATCCGCGGCTCCGGCCTGCAGCAGAATCCGGTCGAGCGCGGGCTGCTGGTGCTCCAGAACGGCATGCCCATCAACCGGGCCGACGGCTCCTACATCGTCGGCTTTGCCAACCCGCAACAGGCGGAGGCCATCGAGGTCTATCGCGGCTATATGGCCAACCGCCTCGGCGCCACCGTGCTCGGCGGCGCGCTGAATTTCGTGTCACCGACGGGATCGTCCTCGCCGGGCACGCAAGTCGCTGTCAGCGGCGGCGGCTTCGGCCAGATCAATGCCAGCGCGCAGACCGGCGGCAGGAAAGACAACGTCGATGCGCTGGTGCAGGCCGATTTCAGCCGCCGCGACGGCTTTCGCGACTACAACAGCTCCGAGCGCAGCAGTTTCAATGCCAATGTCGGCGCCGTGCTGTCCGAGAATGTCAGCACGCGCTTCTTCATCGGCTACACCGATCTCGGCTTCGACGTGGCGGGACCGTTGACCAAGAGCGCGATGCAGGCCAATCCGCGGCAGGTGTTTGCCGGCCCGACCTTCATCCCGCCGTCGACCTCGATCAATCCGGGGCCGAACGTCGTGCGCGACCGGCCGCGACGCGAGGCCGAGCAGTTCGTGGCGGGCTCGCGGACTACCGCGACGTTCGACGCGCATCTGTTCGACGTCGCGCTCGGCTATACCCACACCGACGACATGTTCCGCTTTCCGATCTCCTCAGGCGTCCGCGCCACGCGGGGCGACGATGCGACCGGCGTCTTCCGCTACGCCTACAAGCCCGACAGCGCGGCGGCGTTGCCGCTGTTGGAAACGACCGCGCAATATTCCGTGGGATCGGCGGATCGGGAGAATTTCATCAATCAGGCCGGGCAGACCGGCGCCAAGTTCGGCGAGAGCCGGCTCGATGCCACCACGCTCGCGCTGCATACCGGCCTCAATCTGCCGGTCTGGGACGGGATCACCGTGTCGCCGGCGATCGCCTATGGCTACGCCACGCGCGACAATGACGACATCTATCGGAGCGCGACGCGGCCGACGATTGCCTACAATCCGGCAAACCCGACCATGCTGCTGCCCAACGGCGCGGTGCCGACGCAGAGCTCGAGCTATGCGCGCAGCTATGCGGCGTGGAGCCCCAGCCTCGGCGTGACCTTCCGCCCCGTGCCCGGCCAAACCATCTTTGCCGCGGTCAGCCGCAGCTTCGAGCCGCCCTCGCATGACGATCTGCTCGCGACGATCAACGGGACGCCGAACAGCAGTGCCGGGCGGCCGACGCCGGGCAATCCGGGCCTCGTCGCAGCGGCGTTCGCGACGCCGGATCTGAAGGCCCAGACCGCGACCACCGTCGAAGGCGGCTGGCGCGGCCGCGCCGGCATCCTGTCGTGGGACGCTGTCAGCTACTATTCCTGGGTCGACAACGAACTCTTGAGCCTGCGCGACTCCACCGGCGCGCTGATGGCGGCCTTCAATGCCGACCGCACCACGCATCTCGGCGTCGAGCTCGGCCTTGGCGTCAGGATCACGCAGCGGCTGACCGGCCGCGTCGCCTACACCTACCAGGACTTCCGCTTCGACAACGATCCGCTGCGCGGCAACAACCGCCTCGCCGGCGCGCCGCCGCATCTGGTCAACGCGGTCCTGCAATATCAGGCGACCGACGCCTGGAAGCTGGAAGGCGTGGTGCGCTGGAGCCCGGGCCACATGCCGGTCGACAACATGAACACGCTGTTTGCCGATCCGTTCGTGGTCGCCGATCTGCGCACCGAATACCAGATCAGCGAGCGCTTCTCGGTGTTCGGCGAGATCACCAATCTGTTCAACGCGACCTATGCCGCGTCGACCCTGATCGTCGATCAGGCGCGGCCGGACCAGGCCGCGTTCATCCCCGGCGACGGACGCGGCTATTACGGCGGCATCCGGGCGCGGTTCTAACTTGCAAAGGAGACTCCCATGATTGCAGACCACACGATGCCATCGGTCGAACTGCCCGGAGGCGATCTCGACGTGGCGAAGATGCCGGGCCATTGGCTGCTGGCCCGGCTCGGCAAGCGCGTGCTGCGTCCCGGCGGGCTTGGCCTGACACGCGCGCTGCTGCACGGACTGGTGATCGGCGCCGAAGATGATGTCGTCGAGTTTGCGCCGGGGCTCGGCGTCACCGCGCGCCTGATCCTGGAGCGAGGGCCGCGGCGCTATGTCGGCGTCGAGCGTGATGCGCAGGCGGCGGCGTGGACGAGCCGGCAGCTTCCGGCGAAGGGAAACGTCTCGGTCGTAGTCGGGACCGCCGATCAGACGACCCTGCCGGCCGGCTCTGCGTCGATCGTGATCGGCGAGGCGATGCTGAGCATGCAGACCCAGGAGCAGAAGCGCCGCATCGCGGCGGAGGCATTCCGGCTGCTTCGCCCCGGCGGGCGTTACGGCATCCACGAGCTCGCCGTGACGCCGGACGACATGCCGTTCGGCCAAAGGCAGGCGATCGATCGCGCGCTCTCCGGCGTCATCCATGTCGGGGCACGTCCGTTGTCCGGCGAAGGATGGAGAGGGCTGCTGGAGAGCGTAGGCTTTCAGATCGAGGCGGTTGAATTCGCGCCGATGCATCTGCTCCGGCCGCGCCGCCTCGTGCAGGACGAGGGCCTCGTCGGCGCGTTGCGGCTCACCAGGAATTTGTTGCTGGATCGGGCGGCGCGGCGCCGGGTGCTGGCAATGCGGCGGGTGTTCGAGCAGCATCGCGCCAATCTGGCTGCGATCCGTGTGATCGCCCGCAAGGTGTAAGCGGGGTGCTCAGCCCCGCGGCGACCGCGGCGTCCGGCGTTTGGCCACATGTCGGCGCGGCGAGCGTGTCACGCGCGGGCGCAAGCGGGTTGCGGCAGCGGGACGGCGCGGCTTGGTCTGGGCTTGCGGGCCGCGGGCCAGATCCATCAACATCCGCAGCGCTTCGACGACGGAGCGCTGCCGTACCGCGCTGCGGCCGATCGCGCCGAAGCGGTGCTCGCGGTGGATGATGCGGCCGTCGCGCGCCGCGACGGCGAAATGCACGAGACCGACCGGCTTGCCGGGCGTCGCGCCGCCGGGACCGGCAATGCCGGTAATGGCGACGGCGAGATCGACGCCGGCACGCTCCAGCGCGCCGACCGCCATGGCGGTTGCGGTTTCCTTGCTGACGGCGCCGAAATTGGCAAGCGTGCCGGCTTCGACGCCGAGCATGGCGCGCTTGGCGTCGTTGGAATAGGTGACGAAGCCGCGGTCGATCACGTCGGAGGAGCCGGGGATGTCGGTCAGTGCGCCGGCGACGAGGCCGCCAGTGCAGGATTCAGCGGTTGCGATCGTCAGCTTGCGCATCCGGCACAAATCGAGCAGCGAGCGGGAGAGGGCGCGTGCGTCGCTGCCGCCCATGACCCTACAGGCTCCAGGGCAGGCGGATGGTGGCGCTCGCGGTGGCCGCGATGCCTTCCTCGCGGCCGGTGAAGCCGAGCCGCTCGCTCGTGGTCGCCTTCACCGCGACGCGCGAGATGTCGACGCCGGAGATCTCCGCGATGCTCGCGCGCATGGTGTCGCGCAACGGGCCGATCTTCGGCCGCTCGCAGATCATGGTCACCTCGAGATTGGCGACGCGGCCGCCGCGCGCCGTGACGCGCTCGATGGCGTATTTCAGGAACTGGTCGGAGGAGGCGCCCTTCCACTTCGCATCGCTCGGCGGGAAGTGCGAGCCGATGTCGCCGTCGGCGAGCGCGCCGAGGATGGCATCGACCAACGCATGCAGGCCGACATCGCCGTCGGAATGGGCGAGAAAACCCTTGGTGTGCGGCACGCGCACGCCGCAGAGCATGACGTGGTCGCCTTTGCCGAAGGCGTGCACGTCGTAGCCGGTGCCGGTCCTGATATCGCCGAGCTGGGCAGCCAGGCGTGCTTCCTCGCGCACAAAATCCTCGGGAGTGGTGAGCTTCATGTTGGCAACATCGCCTTCAAAGGTTGCAACGGTCAATCCCGCCCATTCGGCAATCGCGGCATCGTCGGTGAAATCGCTGCGGCCGTCCTTCGCGGCGCGACGATGCGCTTCGAGGATGACGTCGAAACGAAAGGATTGCGGCGTCTGCGCGATTCGCAGCCGCGCGCGGTCCGGCGTGCCCTCGACGTTGCCGCCATCGCCGGTGAGCTTGATGGTGTCGGTGACGGGAACGGCAGGGATCGCGGCACCGGTGCGGCTCGCCGCCTCGATGGCGCGCGAGATCAATCCCTCCGAGACGAAGGGGCGCGCGGCGTCGTGGATCAGCACGATATCGGGCTCGTGCCTGACCAGAGCTTCGAGGCCGGCAAGCACCGAGGCCTGCCGGGTCGCACCGCCATTGGTCGGCGGCTCATGCCTGAGCCCGGCGACCGCGGCCGTGAATATGGCGCTGTCGTCGGGGTTCACCACCGGCTGCACCGCAAACACGTCGGCGTGGCGGCTGAAAGCTTCCATGGCGCGATAGATCACGGGCACGCCGCCGATCTCGCGATATTGCTTCGGCCCGCCGGCGCCTGCACGCAGTCCACGCCCGGCTGCGACGAGGACGACTGCGGTGCGCTGTGATTTCGCCATAGGACTCGAATACTCAGTTGGTGATGAAGAGTCGGGGAGTGGGGTGATTGCCGCATGCCTCTAGCACGGCAGGCCCGCAAAAAAAGGGGGTTTCCCCGGATTGTTGGAATCAGCATTTTGCTGCACTGCACTTGAAAGATTTGCAGAACTGTCTAAACTGTAGGCATGGCGCTTGACTGCACAAGAATTGTGCGCAAGATAGCTCATGGCAGGCGCGATGAGGCCCTGCCCAGTCAACGAGACCCCTGTGACCGGTTCGGCAGTATCCGGCTCTAAGCCGTTGAAAATAGGCGATATTGATGTCGCCACCCCGGTCTTCCTGGCACCGATGTCGGGGGTGACGGACTCGCCCGTCCGCCGGTTGGCCGCCGAGCTTGGAGCCGGCCTCGTCGTGTCCGAAATGACGGCCAGCGATGAGCTCGCGAGCGGCCACCGGATGTCCCGGTTGCGTTGCGAAGCCACCGGGATCGGCCCCCACGTGGTTCAGCTCGCCGGCTGCGAGACGCACTGGATGGCGGAAGGCGCCCGGATCGCCGAGGCTGAAGGCGCCGATATCATCGACATCAACATGGGCTGTCCGGCCCGCCACGTCACCGGAGGCCAGTCCGGCTCGGCCTTGATGCGCGACCTCGACCATGCCGTCAGCCTGATCGATGCGACCATCGCGGCGGTGAAGGTGCCGGTGACGCTGAAGATGCGGCTCGGCTGGGACGACCGCAGCCGCAACGCGCCGGAACTGGCGCGGCGCGCGGAAGCCGCCGGCGTCAAGCTCGTCGCGGTGCATGGCCGCACCCGCAGCCAGTTCTACAAGGGCGAGGCCGATTGGGATGCGATCCGCGCCGTGCGCGATGCGATCTCGATCCCGCTCGTCGTCAACGGCGACATCACGACTTACGAGAAGGCACTCACGGCGCTCGAGGCTTCCGGCGCCGACGCCGTGATGATCGGGCGCGGCGCGCAGGGCCAGCCCTGGCTGCCCGGTCAGATCGGCCGCCGCCTGCAGGGCGGGGCTGAGGAGGCTGTGCCCTCGCTGGAAACGCAGCTGCATTATGTCCGCACGCTCTATGAGGGCGTCTGCGCGCTCTATGGTCTGCGTATCGGACTGAAGCACGCCCGCAAGCATCTCGGCTGGGCGCTCGATGTCGCCGCAGAGGCGAGCGGCGCTTCCGTCGAGAAGCTGAAAGGGTGGCGCCAGAAGATCCTCACCTCGGAGGATCCGCGCCTCGTCCACCAGGCGCTGCAGGATGCCTTCGACGACTTCGCATGGAGCGCTGCTGCATGAGCTCCGCCGCTGAACATCGCCGGCCCGCCGACAGTGACGCGATCCTGGATGCCTTGCCCAATCCCGTGCTGATGATCGGGCCGGATGGCAAGATCGTCGCCGCCAACATCGCCACCGAGGCCTTCTTCGACATCTCGACGCAGTTCCTGAAGCGGCAGTCGCTGAAAGAGCTGGTGCCGTTCGGCAGCCCATTGCTGGCATTGATCGACCAGGTGCGTTCGTCGAATTCGCCGGTCAACGAATACAAGGTCGATCTGGGCACGCCGCGCATGGGCGGCGACCGCCAGGTCGATCTGCATGTCGCGCCGTTGACCGAGCGGCCCGGCCATATCGTGGTGATGCTGCAGGAGCGCTCCATCGCCGACAAGATGGACCGCCAGCTCACCCATCGCAGCGCGGCGCGTTCGGTGATCGCACTGGCCGCGATGCTGGCGCATGAGATCAAGAATCCGCTCTCCGGCATCCGCGGCGCGGCGCAGCTTCTCGAGCAGCAGGCCTCGTCCGAGGACCGCATGCTGACGCGTCTGATCTGCGACGAGGCCGACCGCATCGTGACGCTGGTCGACCGCATGGAGGTGTTCGGCGACGAGCGCCCCGTGTTGCGCGGTCCCGTCAACATCCATTCGGTGCTCGACCACGTCAAGCGGCTGGCGCAGTCCGGCTTTGCCCGCAACATCCGCTTCATCGAGGACTACGATCCCTCGCTGCCGCCGGTGCTGGCGAACCAGGACCAGTTGATCCAGGTGTTCCTCAATCTCGTGAAGAATGCCGCAGAAGCCCTGATCGACGTCCCCGACGCCGAGATCCAGCTCACCACCGCGTTTCGCCCCGGCGTGCGCCTGTCAGTCCCCGGTCAAAAATCCCGGGTATCCTTGCCGCTCGAATTCTGCGTGAAGGACAATGGACCAGGCGTGCCCGACGATCTTCTGCCCAATCTGTTCGATCCCTTCGTGACCACCAAGCAGACCGGCTCGGGTCTCGGCCTGGCGCTGGTCGCCAAGATCATCGGCGATCACGGGGGCATCATCGAATGCGAATCTCAGCCGCGCAAGACCACCTTCCGCGTGCTGATGCCGATGTATTCCACATCGGTGAAACATGCCGATCAAAGCAGTCGCGCCGACTCTGCCGGGAAGCCGTCGCCTGCGTCACAGGGGGCGAAATGAGGATTAACGATGCCCGCAGGTAGCATTCTCGTAGCCGATGACGATACCGCCATCCGCACCGTTCTCAATCAGGCACTGTCCCGCGCCGGTTATGAAGTGCGGCTGACCGGCAATGCCGCAACGCTGTGGCGCTGGGTCAGCCAGGGCGAGGGCGATCTCGTCATCACCGACGTGGTGATGCCGGACGAAAACGCCTTCGACCTCTTGCCGCGGATCAAGAAGATGCGGCCGAATCTGCCGGTCATCGTCATGAGCGCGCAAAACACCTTCATGACAGCGATCCGCGCCTCCGAGCGCGGGGCTTACGAATATCTGCCAAAGCCCTTCGACCTCAAGGAGCTGATCGCCATCGTCGGCCGCGCGCTGGCCGAGCCGAAGGAACGGGTCTCGACGCCGGACGAGGACGCCGAGATGGAGGCGATCCCGCTGGTCGGCCGCTCGCCGGCGATGCAGGAAATCTACCGCGTGCTCGCGCGGTTGATGCAGACCGACCTCACCGTGATGATCACGGGCGAGTCCGGCACCGGCAAGGAGCTGGTGGCGCGCGCGCTGCACGATTACGGCAAGCGCCGCAACGGCCCGTTCGTCGCGGTCAACATGGCGGCGATCCCGCGCGACCTCATCGAATCCGAGCTGTTCGGCCATGAGCGCGGCGCCTTCACCGGCGCCAACACCCGCGCCTCCGGCCGGTTCGAGCAGGCCGAGGGCGGCACGCTGTTTTTGGATGAGATCGGCGACATGCCGATGGAGGCGCAGACCCGCCTGCTGCGCGTGCTGCAGCAGGGCGAATACACCACCGTCGGCGGCCGCACCCCGATCAAGACCGACGTGCGCATCGTCGCGGCCTCGAACAAGGATCTGCGCGTGCTGATCCAGCAGGGTCTGTTCCGCGAAGACCTGTTCTTCCGCCTCAATGTCGTGCCGCTGCGGCTGCCTCCCTTGCGCGAGCGCATCGAGGATCTGCCCGATCTGATCCGGCACTTCTTCACGCTGGCCGAGAAGGACGGGCTGCCGCCGAAGAAGCTCGACGCGCTGGCGCTGGAACGGATGAAGCAGCACCGCTGGCCCGGCAACGTCCGCGAGCTCGAAAACCTCGCCCGGCGCCTCGCCGCGCTCTATCCGCAGGACGTGATCACGGCCTCCGTCATCGATGGCGAGCTGGCGCCGCCCTCGGTCAGCCCGGGTGCCGCGGTCCAGCAGGGCGTCGACAATCTCGGCGGTGCCGTGGAGGCGTATCTGTCCTCGCACTTCCAGGGCTTTCCCAACGGCGTGCCGCCGCCGGGCCTCTATCACCGCATCCTCAAGGAGATCGAGGTGCCGCTGCTGACGGCCGCGCTCGCCGCCACCCGCGGCAACCAGATCCGCGCCGCTGACCTGCTCGGCCTCAACCGCAACACGCTGCGCAAGAAGATCCGGGATCTCGACATCCAGGTCTATCGCAGCGGCGGCTAGTTCTCTCGCGACAAACGCTGAGCGCGTTTGCGCGGCGGTGGCTCAGCTCCCCCTACTAAAGCGGAGCTGAGCCTGTCCGGATCGCGCTGGCCGTTTTGGCTGACGCGGTGATCAGAAGTCAGAGTGGGGCCGAAATGTTCCCCAGTCACACTTGGGGGTGAGGCATTCGGCCGCCCGCGACCGCGATCCATCACCTGATCAGTCGCTCGGTTGACGGCACCAGGCGCGCGACATTTGTGGTCGGCTCCTGCAGGACAGGACCATTGACCAGCAGATCGGAGGCCACGATCAGCAGCAGAACGGCAGAAACCATCATCGCGAGGAAGAATCTGTCCATGCTGGTCAAGCCGCGACGGCAGACAACCGTTCCCGCAGGCGAGGTCTGCCCACGACATCGGCCATGATCAGCCTGTGGATGCGCCGGTCCGTCGCGGCGAGGGCGCCGCGGAATTGTCGCAATTCGGCAACAATGTGGTACGAATACATCAGTATCCGCCCATCGCGGACCCGTTTTCAGCACCACCATTGCCGGAATGACCAGCGCAGACACCTCGGCCGCACACTTTGACACGGCCCCAGCGGAAGAGCCCCGGCGTTGGTCGGCGCGGCGCTGGCTGGCGCCCTTTGCCGTGGCGCTGGCGCTGCTCTCGGCCTTCCTGACCTTCCTGGTCCTGACCGGCCTGACCACGATCGAGCCGACGCCGGCGGTGGTCCGCTCGATCTACCTGATCAACGCGGCCACGATCCTGCTGCTGGTCGGAATCATCGTCCGCGAGCTCTGGCAGCTGATCCTGGCGCGGCGGCGCGGCAGGGCGGCCGCACGGCTCCATGTCCAGATCGTCAGCCTGTTCTCGATCGTGGCGGTGCTGCCGGCGGTGCTGGTCGCCGTCGTCGCCAACGTCACCATCGAACGCGGCCTCGACCGGCTGTTCTCCGGCCCGACCAAGGAGGTGATCCAGAATTCGCTGACGATCGCGCGGGCCTATATGCAGGACCATGCGCAGCTGATCCGCGGCGACATTCTCGGCATGGCCAACGACATCGCGCATGCCCGGCCGCTCTATGACCAGGATCGCCGCTCGTTCCGGGAGATGCTGAGCGCCAGCGCCAGTTCCCGCAACCTGCCGGGCGCGATGATCATCGACAAGAACACCAACATCCTGGAATCCGCCGACACCGGCATGCGGCTCGCTTATTCGCCGCCCGCGTCCGACTTCCTCAGCAACGTCAACGAGTCCGAGCCCGAGATCGCGGTCCTTCCCGATGCGAGCTTCGTGGCCGCGGTGATCCGGCTGCGGGCCTTCAGCGACACCTTCCTCTATGTCGCCCGTCCCCTTGATCCGAATGTCGTCAATCAGCTCAAGCAGACCGAGGTCAGCGTCGCCGAATACGCCCAGATCGAGTCGCGCCGGCTCGGCATCCAGGTTGCCTTCGCGCTGATGTTCGCCGTGATCGCGCTGACCATTCTGATGGCCTCGGTGCTGATCGGTCTCAACTTCGCCAATTCGCTGGTCTCGCCGATCCGGCGGCTGATGAACGCAGCCCACACGGTCTCGACCGGCGACCTCCATGTCCAGGTGCCGGTGCACCAGTCGGAAGGCGATCTCGCCCAGCTGGGCGAGACCTTCAACAAGATGACGCAGGAGTTGCGCAGCCAGCGCGACGAGCTCGTCAACGCCAGCGACCTGATCGACAGCCGCCGCCGCTTCATCGAAGCGGTGCTGTCCTCCGCAAGCGCCGGCATCATCGGCGTCGATACCTCCGGCAGCGTCGGCATTTTGAACCGCTCGGCCGAGAAGCTGATCGGGCACTCCGAGGCCGAAACGCTCGGTCATCCGCTCTCCGAGGTGCTGCCCGAGCTTGACGAGATGATGACGGCGGCGCGGGAAGGGAGCCAGCGCCTGGTGCAGGGCCAGATCACGATCACCCGCGACGGCACCGAGCGCAATCTCTCGGTCCGCGTCAGCGCCGAGAAGAACCAGCCGCATGACAGCTACATCATCACGCTCGACGACATCACCGAGCTGGTCTCGGCGCAGCGCACCTCGGCCTGGGGCGACGTGGCGCGCCGCATCGCGCACGAGATCAAGAACCCGCTGACGCCGATCCAGCTTTCGGCCGAGCGCATTCGCCGCAAGTTCGGCAAGGACATCACCGAGGGCAAGGACAAGCAGATCTTCGAGCAGTGCACCGATACCATCGTGCGCCAGGTCGACGACATCAGGCGCATGGTCGACGAGTTCTCGCGCTTCGCGCGGATGCCGAAGCCAGTGATGGAGGGTGAGGACGTCGCCGACGCCGTGCGGCAGGCCGTGTTCCTGATGAAGGTCGCCCATCCCGAGATCGACATCGAAGCCGAATTCAAGGATGATCCGCTCCGCGCCCAGTTCGACCGGCGGCTGATCTCGCAGGCGGTCACCAACATCGTCAAGAACGCCACCGAGGCGATCGAGCAGGTCCCGCCGGAGGAGCTCGGCAAAGGTCATATCGACGTCGTCGTGTCGCGCCAGGGCGAGGACGTGCTGATCGACGTCATCGACAACGGTATCGGCCTGCCCAAGGTCGCGCGCTCGCGGTTACTCGAGCCCTATGTGACGACGCGCGCCAAGGGCACCGGCCTTGGCCTTGCGATCGTCGGCCGCGTGCTGGAAGACCATGGCGGGCGCATCGAGCTGAAGGATGCTTCCGACTTCCGCGAGGGCCAGCGCGGCGCCTGGATGCGGATGCGCTTTGCGATCTCCGGGCAACCTGCGAAGGCCGAGGGAGCCGAGCAGACCCCGGCCGCCGCGGTCAAGGAAGCGACCGGCGAGCAGGCCGGCGCTGCTGTCAAGGACCTGGCGCAGGAAACAAAAGAGCCGGCGGCCGAAACCAAAGAGCCGGCCGAAATGACTAATGATTCAACGAAAATCGAAGCCTCGACAGGCATCTGACAAGACAGGCGCGACCCATGGCAAGTGAAATTCTGATTGTCGATGATGAGGCCGATATTCGAGATCTCGTCGCAGGCATTCTCGAGGACGAGGGTTTTGTCACGCGCACCGCGCGCGACAGCGACTCCGCACTGGCTGAGATCGCCAACCGGCGGCCGCATCTGGTGTTCCTCGACATCTGGCTGCAGGGCTCCAAGCTCGACGGCTTGCAGCTGCTGGAGCAGGTCAAGAAGGACAATGCCGACCTGCCGGTCGTGATGATCTCCGGCCACGGCAACATCGAGACCGCGGTCGCCGCGATCAAGCGCGGCGCCTACGACTTCATCGAGAAGCCGTTCAAGGCCGACCGGCTGATCCTGGTCGCGACGAGGGCGCTGGAGAACTCGCGGCTGAAGCGCGAGGTCAAGGAGCTGAAGCAGCTCGCGCCGAGCGCCAGCCAGCTCGTCGGCCGCTCGCCGAGCATGAACCAGCTGCGCCAGACCATCGAGCGCGCGGCCAAGGCCAACAGCCGCATCCTGATCGTCGGCCCCGCCGGCGCCGGCAAGGAACTGGCGGCGCGCACGCTGCACACGGCCTCGGGCCGCGCCGACGGTCCCTTCGTCGTCATCAACGCAGCCGCGATCACGCCCGACCGCATGGAGCACGAGCTGTTCGGCGTCGAGCAGTCCAACGGCGAGCAGGCGCGCAAGCCCGGCGCGCTCGAGGAAGCCCATGGCGGCACGCTGTTCATCGACGAGATCGCGGACATGCCGCGCGAGACCCAGAACAAGATCCTGCGGGTGCTGGTCGAGCAGTCGTTCCAGCGCGTCGGCGGCACCGCCAAGGTGCAGGTCGATGTGCGCATCATCTCGTCGACCGCGCGCAATCTCGAAGAGGAGATCGCGGCCGGCCATTTCCGCGAGGACCTCTATCATCGGCTCTCGGTGGTGCCGATCCGCGTGCCTGCGCTGTCGGAGCGGCGCGAGGACATCCCGGAATTGATCGACTATTTCATGGAGCAGATCTCGGCCGGCAGCGGCCTGCCCAAGCGGCAGATCGGGCAGGACGCGATGGCGGTGCTGCAATCGCACGTCTGGCCGGGCAATGTGCGCCAGCTCCGCAACAACGTTGAAAGAGTCATGATTCTCGCCGCCGGTGGGCCAGAGGTCATCATCACGGCCGACATGTTGCCGCAGGACGTCGGCTCCATGGTGCCGGCGATGCCGACCAGCAACAATGGCGAGCACATCATGGGCCTGCCGCTGCGCGAGGCGCGCGAAGTGTTCGAGCGCGACTATTTGATTGCACAGATCAGCCGTTTTTCAGGAAATATTTCTCGTACAGCCGAGTTCGTTGGCATGGAACGGTCGGCGCTGCATCGAAAGTTGAAGGCGCTCGGTGTCGGCTAGCGCGCTTTTGTGCAAGGAAAACGCCGTCGAAACAAGATTCTAACGCCGCGACGTTGCGGCGACCTCTTATGAACAAAGCGAGGAATTTCATCGATTTCCGTAGTTTTTCGGGGCAATACGGCGCCCGCTGCCGTGTGAAGCGGCTTGCCTAATAGGTCCACCTGTCCTCTAATCGCACAGCTGTTCCTTCCGAGGGGGATCTCATGAGGAACTGCAACCGGGAGAGGCCCCGAACTCCACAAGAAGGGCCGCAACCGGCGCAATAAAAAGAAACTCAAAGCGAGAAAAAAACAATGGCGGCAGACCGCGCACAAAACCTACAGGACACCTTCCTTAATCACGTTCGCAAAACCAAGACGCCACTGACGATCTTTCTGGTCAACGGAGTGAAGCTCCAGGGCATCGTGACCTGGTTCGACAATTTCTGTTTGCTGCTTCGGCGCGACGGTCATTCGCAGCTCGTCTACAAGCATGCGATCTCGACCATCATGCCGGGTGCGCCGATCCAGTTGTTCGAAGGCGGCGAGGATCAGCCGGCTTGAGAGTGATCTGATTGGAACCCCGGAATTTCGACGGGGAGGCCGACCGTCCGCGGGCGGCAGGGGCTAAGCAGACGGGGCGGGTGCTTGTCATCGGCCCCTATTTGCGGGTGCGCGCAGGCGGTGCTGACGCGCAATCGGAGACTCATATCCAGCGCAACGCCGAGGCCCGGCTCGACGAAGCCGCCGGCCTCGCGCGTGCGATCGACCTCGTCGTCGCCGACGCCATCATCGCGCCGATCAGCCAGATCAGGCCCGCGACCTATATCGGCAAGGGCAAGGTCGAGGAGATCGCCGCGCTGGCCAAGAGCCTCGACGTCGAGCTCGTGGTGATGGATTGCGCGCTGGCGCCGATCCAGCAGCGCAACCTCGAGAAGGAATTGCAGGCCAAGGTGCTCGACCGCACCGGGCTGATCCTGGAAATCTTCGGCCGCCGCGCCAAGACCAAGGAAGGCTCGCTCCAGGTCGAGCTCGCGCATCTCAACTACCAGCGCTCGCGGCTGGTGCGCTCGTGGACCCATCTGGAGCGCCAGCGCGGCGGCTTCGGCTTCATGGGCGGTCCCGGTGAGACGCAGATCGAAGCCGACCGACGCCTGATCCAGGAGCGCATCTCCAAGCTCGAAGGCGAGCTGAAGAAGGTGCAGGCAACGCGGCGGCTGCATCGTGCCGGCCGCCAGCGCGTGCCGTATCGCGTTGTCGCGCTGGTCGGCTACACCAATGCCGGCAAGTCGACGCTGTTCAACCGCCTGACGCGCGCCGACGTGCAGGCGGCGGATATGCTTTTCGCGACACTCGATCCGACCTTGCGCGCCCTCAACCTGCCGCATGGGGGCAAGGCGATGCTGTCGGACACCGTCGGCTTCATCTCCAACCTGCCGACGCAACTCGTCGCCGCCTTCCGCGCCACGCTGGAGGAGGTGCTCGAAGCCGACGTCATCCTGCATGTGCGCGACATATCCCATGAAGATGCCGAGGCCCAGCAGAGCGACGTCGACGCTGTGCTGCGCCAGCTCGGCATCAACCCGGACGATTCAGGCCGCATCATCGAGGTCTGGAACAAGATCGACCGCTACGATTCCGAGCAGCGCGAAGAGCTTTTGAACATCGCCGCGCGCCGGCCGGAGGATCATCCGGCGATGCTGGTCTCGGCTGTGTCAGGCGAGGGGGTCGACGCCCTGCTTGCCGCGATCGAGGAGCGGTTAGCGGCCAAGCGCACCACGCTCGACCTCTCCATCGACGCCGCCGACGGCGCCGGCATCAGCTGGCTGCACCGCAATGCCGAGGTGCTGGCCAAGGAGCTGCACGACGGCCGCTTCGACATGACCGTACGGGTCGACGAGACCAAGCGGGATATCGTGGTGAACAGGTTCGACGCCGTGCCGCGCCTCTCGGCCTAGGCGCTGCTGCCTGAGAAGATCACCTCGACAGATCGAGGCTCATGAACTGGTTGTGCGGGCTCGCCTGATAATCGGCGAACGGCGCACAAGATATGAAGCCGACGCTGCGGTAGAGCGAGATCGCGGGGGCGTGCAGCGGCGCAGTGCCGGTCTCCAGGCTGAGACGCGCATAACCGCGCTTGCGGGCTTCAGCAACGATGTGGTCCAGAATGGCTCGCCCGACTCCGGTTCGCCGCGCAGTGGGCGCGGCCCGCATCGACTTCACTTCGCCATGGGTGTCATCGAGTTGCTTGAGGGCGCCGAACCCGGCCAACGCACCATTGTGCCAGGCGGTCCAGAACGTCACGGATGAGGCCGAAAGACTGCTCGCGTCCAGCGCCTGCGCATGCTCGCCCATGACGCTGCGGAGCTCTTCCAGATGATGCGCCAGCAAGTCGGCGACATAGGGCGCCGTCGGATCGTCCTGCCTGATATCCACGTCGTCCCCTTGTGTCAGGTGGCGGTCTTGGCCGCATTCCACAGCGCGTCCATCTCCGCCAGCGAGGCCTGCTCCAGCGTGCGTCCCTGCGCTGCCAGCGACCGTTCGATGTAGGCAAAGCGCCGCTCGAATTTTGCGTTGGTTGCACGCAACGCGGCTTCCGGATCGGCATCGACATGGCGGGCGAGGTTGACGAGGGCGAACATCAGATCGCCGGTCTCTTCCGCAATCTCCTGCTTGTCGTCGCGGTCGAGCGCGGCCTCGATCTCATCGGCTTCCTCGCGGATCTTTTGCAGCACCGCGCGCGGGTCGTTCCAGTCGAAGCCGACGGTGGAGGCCTTGCGCTGCAGCTCCATGGCGCGCGTCAATGCGGGCTGACCGGCCTTCACCCCCGACAGCAGCGATGTGTGCGCCGGCGCTTCTTCCAGCGGCCGGCGCGCGGCGCGCTCGGCCTTCTCCTCGGCCTTGATGCGGTCCCAGACTTCCTTGACATGGGAGGAGGCGAGATTGCCGTCCTTGTCGGCGAAGACGTGGGGGTGGCGGCGGATCATCTTTCGCGTGATGGCCTCGACGACATCGCCAAAGGCAAAGGCATTCTGCTCGGAGGCCATCTGGGCGTGAAACACCACCTGGAGCAGGAGATCGCCGAGCTCTTCTCTGAGATCGTCGAGATCGCCGCGGCTGATGGCCTCGACCACCTCATAGGCTTCCTCGATCGTGTAGGGCGCGATCGTCGCAAAATCCTGTTCGAGATCCCAGGGGCAGCCGGTGACCGGCGTGCGCAGCGCCGCCATGATCTCGATCAGGCGGGAAATGTCGCGGGAAGGGGTCATGGCGGGGCGCTCTCCTTACTCCAAAACCTTATGCCAAAAGCGGCCCGCCGTTCCCAGCGCGGCGGGCCGGAACGTGCCGATTTCCACCGATTGGCGGGCCGCGCCCGCAATGCTAAAGCGCGGACCATGAGTGACGCATTTTCATCGCAAACCGCGCTGGTACTGTTTTCCGGCGGCCAGGATTCCACCACCTGCCTCGCCTGGGCGCTGAGCCGCTTTGCGCGAGTGGAGACGCTGGGGTTCGAGTACGGCCAGCGTCATGCCATCGAGCTCGCTTGCCGCGACCGACTGTTCGACGGCATCAAGGGCTTGCGCGCCGATTGGGCGGCAAAACTCGGCGAGAGCCATACGCTGTCGATCCCGACGCTGGCCGAAATGTCCGAGACCGCGCTGACGCGCGATGTCGCGATCGCGATGGGCGCCGACGGCCTTCCGAATACGTTCGTGCCCGGCCGCAACCTGGTGTTTTTGACCTTTGCCGCGGCGCTGGCCTACCGGCGCGGCGTCACGCATATCGTCGGCGGCATGTGCGAGACCGACTATTCGGGCTATCCAGATTGCCGCGACGAGACTATCCGCGCCATGCAGGCCGCGCTCTCGCTCGGCATGGCGCGAAAGTTCGAGCTGCACACGCCGCTGATGTGGATCGACAAGGCCGCGACGTGGAAGCTGGCGCAGGATCTCGGCGGCGACGGCCTGGTCGACCTGATCCGCGAGCACTCCCACACCTGCTATCTCGGCGAACGCGGCGCGCAGCACGATTGGGGCTATGGCTGCGGCGAGTGCCCGGCGTGCAGCCTGCGGGCGAAGGGGTGGCGGGAGTTCGTGGCGGGGCGCTGATGCTCACTGCGCCGCTCTCGTGCCCCGGACGCAGCGCAGCGCCTCTTCAGCGGTGCGCTGCAGAGCCGGGGCCCAAGTCTCTGCAAGGTGCTGTGTGGCTTTCTGGGTCCCGGCTCTGCGCCGCGACGCTTACGCGTCGCAGCTTGTCCGGGACACGAGCTCCGTAATAACGGGCGTTGCCAGAGCTACCCGAAATCCTCCGGCCGCAGCTCGATCGGCTTGCCATGCGGCGTGCGATCGGCGGCGTGGTCCCAGGCGTCGCGGTAGCGGTGCAGCGTCTCCAATGACGCAACACCCTTGCGCGCAACCAAACCCTCCAGCGTGGCGAGCCAGTGCAGGTAGTAGGTTTCGCCTGTATCTGGATCGCCGGCAGCCTGCGCGCGCTTGATCTCGGAGGCGAGGCTTGCTGCCCATTCCGGCCAGGTGAATACGCCGCGCTCGTGCAGGCTCAGCGCCATCGCGAACGCATGCGCCTCCCAGGGCGCGCGGAACACCGGGCCGTCGTCATCGCGGGGAATGCTGGGTATCGCCGCGGTGGCTGCGGCAGCAGCGGTACCACTCATGACGCCGGGTCCAGATACGGCTCGAATGCGTCGATCGAGACCTTCAGGGTGGGATCACCATCCTCGCCCCAGAGATCGCGGCCTTCGAACACGACGGTGTAGAGCCATTGCGGATTCTCGCCGAGCTCCATCGCCGCCGAATCCGGAAACACGTGGCAGCCGTGGTTCAATTCGACGACGCCGACATGGCCGCGCACATAGCGCGGCAGCCGCGTGTGCGTGGCCGGATGGATGTTCTTCGCCCGCACGCGATCGCCGATGTTGAATTTCGCCGGTGCAGGGGCAGGGCGGGCGAACTTGCCGCGCACCATGATGCGCTCGACCTGAGTGAGATCGAACTTGCCGTGCTTGAGCGCCTTGGCAGGCTGCATCGCGTGACCGGCGGCGACTTCCTCGCGGGTGAGGTAGCCCTTCTCGATCAGCATCTCCTCGAGCCCGAGAAACCACTTCTTGTAGTAGGAGCTCGACAGATAGACGTGCGGCGGAATCGTCTCGCGATAGAAACGCGAGGTGTCGATGTTGAAGGCGCCGGCCGCGCCCATTGCACGCACCATCGCCAGCACGCGGGATTCCCATTCTGCATGGAACACCGGCTCGTTGGGCTCGGGCTCGACCTTGCCGAACCCGTCCATGCCGCCCATGTCGTGCACGCCGTTCATGACGGCGCTCCCGGCGCTTTGGGGAAACCGGTCCCGATCATGGAATCGCGCGTGACGAGCTCGGAGAGCTGCTCCTCGCTCCAGCCCTCGGTGCCTTCGGGCCGCATCGGCAGCACCAGGAAGCGCGTCTCGGCGGTCGAATCCCACACCCGGATCTCCATGTCCTTCGGCAGGGTGACGTCGAAATCGGCGAGCACGCCGCGCGGATCCTTCACGGCGCGCGAGCGGTAGGGCGCGGCCTTGTACCAGACCGGCGGCAGTCCCAGCATCTCCCAGGGGTAGCAGGAGCACAGTGTGCACACGACCATGTTGTGACGCGTGGGCGTGTTCTCGACCACGACGAGATGATCGCCGACGCGGCTGACATGGCCGAGCGTGCCGATCGCTTTGGAGCCGTCCTCCAGCAGCGCCCGCTTGAACGCCGGATCGGTCCAGGCCTTGGCGACCACGCGGGCGCCGTTGTGCGGGCCGATCTTGGTCTCATAGGCCTGGATGATGGCATCGAGCGCGGCGGGCTCGACATAGCCTTTCTCGGTCAGGATCGTCTCGAGCGCGCGCACGCGCAGCTCGGTGTCCGACAGCTCGGAATGGTCGTGATCGTGGTCGTGGTGATGATCGCTCATGGCGCGAAGATAGTCCCAGAATCCGGGCCTTGTCGAGGCGAAGACTCTGCTAACATCACTCCATGGGATGGGCTGAAAAAACTGGAATAGCCGCCGCAATCGCGGCTCTTGTCGCACTTGCGGCGCAGGATGCGCGCGCCGCGAATGGCGCCTATGCGGTGGATGCCGCCGACATTTCGGAGGTCGGCTCCTGCAAGGTCGAAAGCTGGCTGTCGATGGCGTCCAACACCGATGTCGCGGCCGTCGCCAATCCCTCCTGCGTGGTCGATCCCTTCAGGCCGGTCGAGCTGAGCCTGCAGACCATCCGGGCCAGAAGCGACGGCGACTGGAGCACCACTGTCGCTCCGAAAGCCAAGACGAATTTCGTCCCGACCGGGGTCGGCCGGTGGGGACTATCGGCCTATGGCGGCGGATCGTTCGACGTGACGACCGGCGAGGCGCTGTCCGCCTTTGCGGTCATCCCCGCGACCTTCCGCCTGTCGGAGACGATGCGCATCAACGTGAATGGCGGCTGGCTCTGGGATCGCACCGTCGATCGCCACTATCTGACCTACGGCATCGGCTTCGACTGGAAGTTCACCGACACGTTGCAGTGGACGATCGAGGCCTATGGGCAGGCCGGCGCATCCGAAATCGCGAGCGTCGTGCAGCCGCGGTTGCAGACCGGGCTACGCTACCGGCCGAACGAGATATTCTCCGTCGACGTGATCTACGGGCGCAACATCACCGGCGAGAACGCCAACTGGATCACCGTCGGCACCACCATCCGGTTTCCGGTCAAGGGCAGCGAGCCCGAGCACCATCGCACCGGGCATTTGTGAACTACCAAGAACAAGAACCGGGAGGTTGCGTTGGCAGAGTACGTGAAGATCGAAAAGGGCCTCGGGCCCGAGGGACGGATTGCGGTGGTGCGTTTCGATCGGGGCGACGGCATCAACGCCCTGTCGCCCGAGGCACTGCGGCAGCTGACCGCGACGGCCCGCAGCTTCGAGGACGATTCCGCGACGTCGGTCGTCGTGTTGACCGGCAGCTCGGGCGCGTTCAGCGCTGGGTTCGACCTCAAGGATGCCGAGGGACGCTCGCGCAAGGAGATGGATCTCGGCACTCTGCGGCGGCACCTCAAGCTGGGACCGCGCCTGACGCACGCCTGGCAGGAGATGGAGCAGATCACGATCGCGGCGATCGAGGGGTTTTGCGTCGGCGGTGGTGTGGCCCTCGCCGTCGCGCTCGACTTCCGCATCATGGGCCGCGATGCGCATCTGCGCGTGCCCGAAATCGGGCTCGGCATGAACATGAGCTGGCAGAGCATCCCGCGCATGCTGCATCTGATGGGCCCCGCCCGCACCAAGCAGGCGGTGATCCTGGCCGATCAACGCATCTCGGCCGATGAAGCCCATGAATGGCGCCTGGTCGAGCAGGTGGTCGATCCCGGCCATGCCTTCGAGGCAGCGATGGATCTCGCCCGCAAGGTCGCCGCGCAGCCGCCGCTCTCGGTCGCGATGACGAAGCTGACCGTCAACCGGCTCGCGCATGCGCTGGACGATCTCGCCAGCCACATGGACGTCGACCAGTTCGCGCTCGCCAGCTTCAGCGAGGATCACAAGGAGGGCGTCGACGCGTTCCTGGGCCGCCGCAAGCCGCGCTTCAAGGGGCAATAGATTGATGCCAGGCCATTGATCGCACAACCGACAGTTCGTATACGCGGCGCAGGGACAAGAGCAGGCTCGCCCACGGGCCGCACAGGCGACGACGATCGAGGGGGAGGGCCCATGACTGCTAGCTCGCAGGCGCCAGAGGCGAAAGGGTTTCGCTGGAAACTGGTCGCGCCGCTCGTGGTGTGGCTGGTGATCTATCTGTGGCCGGTGCCTGCAGGGCTCAACGTCAATCAGTGGCACTATTTCGCCGTGTTCGCGGCCGTCATCACCGGGCTCATCCTGGAATCGATGCCGGTCGGCGCGGTCGGCCTGATCGGACTCACGGTCGCCGGCATCAGTGGCTATATCGACCCTGATCCGACCAAGTCGCTGCGCTGGATGCTGGCAGGCTTTGCCGAGAGCACGGTCTGGTTGATCGTCGGCGCTTTCGTGTTCTCGATCGGCTATCGCAAGAGCCAGCTTGGCCGGCGCATTGCATTGGTGCTGGTGCAGCGGCTTGGCCGCAACACGCTCGGCCTTGGCTATGCGGTCGCAATGTCGGATTTCCTGCTTGCGCCGGCGACGCCGTCGAACACCGCGCGCAGCGGCGGCATCGTCTATCCCATCATCAGCAACATCCCGCGCATCTATGGCTCCGAGCCGGGGCCGACCGCCGGCAGGATCGGCACTTACGTGATGTGGACGGCCTTTGCCGCGACCGCCGTCACGAGCTCGCTGTTCTTCACCGCGCTCGCGCCCAACGCGGCGGCACTGGCGATCGCCAAGAAGACCGTCGGGGTCGAGGTCAGCTGGGGCCAGTGGTTTCTCGGCTTCGCGCCGCTCGGCATCCTGCTGATGGTGCTGGTGCCGCTGCTCAGTTATTTGGTCTGCCGTCCCGAGGTGAAGCGCAGCCCGGAAATCTCCGAATGGGCGGCGAAGGAACTTGCCGAGATGGGCCCGATGTCGCGCAACGAGTGGATCATGCTCGGCCTGATCGTGCTCGCGATGTTCCTGTGGATCGCGGGCTCCAGCCCGGACATCCACGTGCCCGTGCTCGGCTCGAACTTCGTCAATGCCACCACGGTCGTGTTCATCGTGATCTCCCTGATGCTGGTGACCGGTGTGATCGAGTTTGCCGACATCGTCAGCGAGAAGAGCGCCTGGGAAGTGTTCTTCTATTTCACCTCGCTGTTGACGCTGGCCTCCGGCCTCAACGAGATCGGCTTCATCAAATGGTTCGCAACCGAGTACGCAAAGCCGCTCGCCGGGCTATCGCCGTCGACCGCGATGCTGCTGCTGGTCGCGCTGTTCTTCTGGATCCACTATTTCTTCTCGAGCATCACCTCGCATGCCGCCGCCGTGCTGCCCGTCGTGCTCGCGGTCGGATCGGGCATTCCCGGTCTGCCGGTCACGACCCTCGCCATGCTCTGCATGTACTCGCTCGGCCTGATGGGCGTGATCTCGCCTTACGCGACGGGACCGGCGCCGATGTATTTCGGCAGCGGCTACATCGGGAAGGGCCAGTTCTGGGGTTTTGGCCTGCTCTTCGGGCTGCTCTATTTCGCAGGTCTTCTGCTGATCGTGCTGCCCTGGTTGCAGATGGGATGAGCCCGGGCGGGAGGCTGATACCCTCGGCGAAGGAATATTCTTCTCCGGCGAGGGATTGGGGAATCTTCGTCCATCTCCTCGCAAATATCTGAAATTGCAAGAAAGACTGGAAAAGGCGATGGTGCGTGCTGCGGTGCAGCGCGTTGCCCTCAGAGGCGTTTGCTGCTGTTCCATCTCCAGTCGCTGATGCGACCCGGCTTTCGTTTGCCTTTTCGGGTGAGCGAGAGAACTATTGTGCATGAAGGCCGTCTCCATGAACGCTCACCAATCGCTCGCCATCGGACAGCCGATTGCGCCGCTTGAAGCGATTTCACCTGCCGCAGCCGAGCCGGACGCGATGGTTCGCTTCGCCGGCATCTCGAAAACCTATCCGGCCTATCGCGGCAAGCCCGGCGTCAACGCGCTGCAAAATATCGATTTCGCAATCCCGCGCGGTTCCATCACCGGCGTGATCGGCCGCTCCGGCGCCGGCAAGTCGAGCCTGGTCCGGCTCATCAACGGGCTGGAGAAGCCGACCACGGGACGCGTCGTCGTCGACGGCCGCGATATCTCGGCGCTCGCCGGCCGCGAGCTGCGGCTGGCGCAGCGCTCGATCGGCATGATCTTCCAGCACTTCAACCTGCTGTCGTCGCGCACCGCCGCCGACAACATCGCGCTGCCGCTCGAGATCGCCGGCTGGTCTAAGGCCGACATCAAGGCCCGCGTCACCGAGCTGCTCGCGCTCGTCGGCATCGCCGACAAGCACGACCGTTATCCCTCAGAACTCTCCGGCGGCCAGAAGCAGCGCGTCGGCATTGCCCGCGCGCTGGCGACGCGGCCGAGCGTGCTCTTGTCGGACGAGGCGACGTCAGCGCTCGATCCGCAGACGACGCGCGCGATCCTCGATCTGCTCGCCAACATCAACCGCGAGCTGGGCGTGACCATCGTGCTGATCACCCACGAAATGTCCGTGGTACGCCAGCTCGCCAAGGAAGTGGTCGTGCTCGACGCCGGCCACGTGGTCGAGAGCGGCCATGTCGCCGACATCTTCACCCATCCAAAACATCCGATCACGCAGTCCTTCCTCGCGGAAGTTATCGGCGACAGCCTGCCGGTCTCGCTGGCGAGCCGGATCGTGGCCGAGCCGCCCGTTGGCGGGCAGGCCGTGATCCGCGTCGAGGTCCGCGGGGCAGGGGCCGGCGACACCGTGGTGGCGCGGCTCGCTCGCGAGCTCGGCCTCGACGTCGCGCTGCTATCGGCGCGCGTCGACGAGATCGGCGGCCAGCATGTCGGCTCGCTCGTTCTCGGCATTCCCGGCCGCGAGGACGCGCAGGCGCGGGTCCTTGCCTGGTTGTCTCAATATCAATTCCCGGCGGAGCATCTCGGCTATGTCGCCTGAACTCATCAATTTGATCATCCAGGCTACCTTCGAGAGCCTGTACATGGTCGGCATCGCGGCGCTGCTCGGCACAGTCTTCGGCCTGCCGCTCGGCGTCTTCCTCGCGACCAGCCGGAAGGGCGAGCTGTTCGCGGCCCCACTCGTCAACCGCGCGCTCGGCATCGTCGTCAACGCGACGCGCTCGACGCCCTTCATCATCCTGGTCGTGGCCATCATCCCGTTCACCCGGTTTGTCGCGGGCACCTCGATCGGTTCGACCGCGGCGATCGTGCCGCTGACGATCGCGTCGGCACCGTTCATCGCGCGTCTGGTCGAAGCTGCGATCCGCGAGGTCGATGGCGGCCTGATCGAGACGGCGTCCTCGTTCGGCGCCTCGCCGCTTCAGATCGTGTTCAAGGTGCTGATCCCCGAGGCGCTGCCGGGCCTGTTGCTGGCACTGACGCTCGCAGTGGTCAGCCTGCTCGGCTACTCCGCGATGGTCGGTGCGGTCGGCGGCGGCGGCCTTGGCGATCTCGGCATCCGCTACGGCTATCAGCGCTTCATGCCGGAGATGATGCTGGCCGTCGTGGTCGTGCTGATCGCGTTGGTGCAGCTCGTCCAGAGCGCGGGCGATTATCTGGCGCGGCGGGTCAACCGCCGGTTGCGGCATCACTGATACCACCATCCCCAAACTGGAGACTTCAATGCGCTTTCTCGCAACCCTTGCGGCTGCAGCCTTGCTTGCGACCACGGCGACAGCCGAAACCATCCGCGTCGGCGTCACCGCCGGTCCCCATGCCGAGATCATCGACGTCGTGAAGAAGGTCGGCGCCGAGCGCGGCCTCGACATCAAGGTGGTCGAGTTCACGGACTATGTGATCCCGAACCAGGCGCTGGCCCTGAAGGATCTCGAGGCCAATTCGTTCCAGCATGAGCCGTATCTGAAGAACCAGATCGCCAAGACCGGCTGGAAGATCGTCAAGGTCGCCAACACGATCGGCTCGCCGCAGGGCGTCTACTCGCAGAAATACAAGAATCTCGCCGACCTGCCGGAGGGTGCCCGTGTCGCGATCGCCAACGATCCCTCCAACGGCGCGCGCGGCCTGATGATCTTGGCGCTGCACGGCGTGATCAAATTGAAGGACCCGAACAACGTCTCCTTGACCATCGCTGATATCACCGACAATCCGAAGAAGCTTCGCTTCGTCGAGCTCGATGCCGCCCAGCTGCCGCGCGCGCTGCAGGACGTCGACGTCGTCTCCATCAACAACAATTACGCGGTGCAGGCCGGCCTCAATCCGGCGACCGATGCGATCGCCCGCGAGAATCCCGACGGCCCCTGGGTGAACATCCTCGCCGTTCGCGAAGAGGACAAGGACAAGCCTTGGGTGAAGCCGCTGATCGAGGCCTATCACTCCGCGCCGGTGAAGGAATTTTTGGAGAAGCGCTTCAAGGGCACCTATCTGCCGACCTGGTAGGGCGAGCGGGCGCGTCAGGCCGCTAGCCTGGCGCGTCGCAGTGTCTGCGAGGGCAGCTCGGCGAAGTGGCGCTTGTAGTCGAGCGAGAACTGGCTGAAGTGCCAGAAGCCGTGCTGCACGGCGACGTCGTAGACGGAGGTCTCGATGCCGCTGGCGCGCTTGAGGTCACGGCGCACGCGGTTGAGCCGCATCGCCCGCCAATAATGCATCGGGCTGGTGCCCACGACTTCCTGGAAGCAATAGCCGAGCTTGCGCGGGCTGGCGCCGACCGCCTTGCAGACCTCCAGCAGCGAGAGCGTGCGCTCGCCGCTGCCATGCATCATCGCCCGCGCACGATCAACAGTGCGCTTGCGCGCCGCGGCGCTGCGGCCGGGATCGCTGGGGCGTGCGGTCGGCAGCATGTCCATGATCTCGACGAGAAGGGCGTCTTCCAGCGCCTGCCCGACGGCCGGATCGTCGAACCGCTCGGGGGCAGTCGAGATGGTCTCGTGGATCGCGGCAAGGTGAGCGCGCAATCGCGCGACCGGTGCCTGCGCCATCTCGATCACCCGCAACTGGTGCCAGACTGCGCGCGGCAGCTCGATATCGAGCCGGGCCGCAAGCTCCTCGATCAGCGCCGCGCTGGCGACAACACCGCGCAGCTCGAAGGACTTTGGCGTGCACATATCGACCTCGGCGTCGACGCAGGCGATGACCTGGGCACCTGCAACGCTGGCGCCGTTGCAATTGACCTCGCCGTCACTGTGCCAGGGCAGACCGATGCCGAAGCTGTCGGCCCCTAACTGGCCGTATTGGCGGACCTGCTGGCTGGTGATCTCGCGGAAGACTTCGAGCCGGGGCAGGGAGAGTTGGGTGAAGCTGCCCCTGAAGGCTCCGGCGCTGATCTGGTCGTAGCTGAGCCGCCAGCGACCGAGCGAAGCGCAATGCTCGTCGACATCGGTGCTGCTGGCCTGAAACAGGCCGGCAGCCGAGTCCAGAGTCGGAAGAGTTGTGCCTAAGGGCATGACGACACGTCGAAATTCACCACCCGACAGCCAGCCAGAACCACGCCAGACTGGCACGGCCATAGGCGCTGTCCAGCAAAATATTGCCGGATCTCGATAACGCCCACCGCGACCCTCCGTGCAGTCTTCCGCGCCAGTCGTTCCCGACAACGGGGTTCGGGGCTGCTTTGCGGAGGGATCGAGATGCGACCGACCGAGATCATGCGCGGCAGCCCGCCCGCGCCCGAGGCGCAGGTGACGCGCGCCAATTGGCGCAGCTTTCCCGCGATCCGCTGGGGCTTTACCCACACCCGCGAAGTGCTGCCGACCGCAGAGATCCGCCGCTCCGCCCAGCGGACGCCGATGCGAAGCGCGCCGCGCGAACTGGCAAAACTCGGCTTCACCGCACCGGATGGCAAGGAGACCACGATCGAAGCCACGCTCCGCGAGACGTTTGCCGATACGCTCCTCGTCATGCACCGGGGCACGCTGATCCACGAATGGTACGGCGACGGCATGAGCGTGACCACGCCGCATCTGATCTGCTCGATCAGCAAGGCGATCGCCGGCACCCTCGGCGGCGTGCTCGCCGCGCGCGGGCTGCTCGATCCCGAGGCGAGGGTGGTACGCTACGTGCCGGAGCTGGAGACTTCGGTCTATGGCAGTTGCACGGTCCGCAACCTGCTCGACATGGCCGTCGCCATCAAGTTCGAGGAGGATTACGAGGATCCCGCCGGCGACGTTGCGCGCTATCGGTTCTCCTCGGGCTGGGACGTGCCACCGCCGGGCGTCGACGCAGGCCACCAGCGCGCTTATCTCACGACCTTGCGCGGCACCGGCAAGCCGCACGGCAAGGTGTTCCACTACGTCTCGCCCAATACCGAGGTGCTCGGCTGGGTCTATGAGCGCGCCTGCGGCATGCCCTACCATCGCATCCTCTCCGAATATCTCTGGCAGCCCCTGGGCGCGGAGGAGGACGGCTCGCTCACGCTCGACAGCCACGGCATGGGCCGCATCGCCGGCGGCATCTCCGTCACCGCGCGTGACCTCATCCGTTTCGGCGAGATGATCCGCTGCCGCGGCGTGGTCGAGGGGCGGCAGGTGGTGCCGGGCTGGTGGATCGACGACATCCGCGAGAACGGCGATCCCAAAGCCTGGGCCGACGGCGACCTCGCCGAGTTTTTCCCGGGCGCGCGCTATCGCAGCAAATGGTTCACGATCGATCCGGCGCGCAACGCCATGACCGCGATCGGCATCCACGGCCAACATCTTTATGTCGATTGGGACTCGGACACCGTCATCGTCAAGCTCGCCACGCAGCCCAAGGCGATGGACGTTCCGGTCGACCAGCGCTGGTTCGCCGCCTTCAACGCCATCACCGCGCATCTCGCCTGATTTCTGGACATCCCCATGCTCGATACCGTCAAAGCCAAATCGCAAGCAGAGACCGCGACGCCGCATCCGCTCGATCCGCTGACGACCGAGGAGATCACCGCCGCCTGCACGCTGGTGCGCGCCGACGTGATCTCGCCGGAGAACTGCCGCTTCCCGACGGTGCGGCTGGAGGAGCCGACCAAGCAGGAGCTAGCCGCAGGCAGCGCAGGGCGCCGCGCCTTCACGTTGACGCTGGACATCACCACGGGTGAGGCGATCGAGCACATCGTCGATCTCACCCGCAATGAGATCATGGCGCGAAAAGTCATTCCGAACCGCGAGGCGCCCTACGGGCAGCCGCCGGTCATGCTGGAAGAATTCTTCAAGTGCGAGGCCGTGGTGAAGGCCGATCCCGGCTGGCGGGCGGCGATGGTGCGGCGCGGGCTTTCCGACAAGGACATCGAGCTGGTCCAGGTCGATCCGTTCTCGTCGGGTTTCTTCGACAAGGAGTTCGAGCGCGGCGCCCGTATCGTGCGTGCCGTCAGCTATTTTCGCGAGCACCTCCAGGACAACGGCTATGCGCACCCGATCGAGGGCGTGGTCGCTGTCGTCGACCTGATCGGCGGCAAGGTCATCGACCTCACGGATGAGGATCCGATCGTGCCGATTCCGCGCAGGAAGCGGAACTACGGCGCGCATGAGGTGACCAATCCGCGCACCGACATCAAGCCGCTGCATATCGAGCAGCCGGAAGGTGCGAGCTTCAAGGTCGACGGCTGGAAGGTCGACTGGCAGAAATGGAGCTTTCGCGTCGGCTTCACGCCGCGCGAGGGCCTCGTGCTGCATCAGCTCGCCTACCAGGACGGCGCGCGCAAGCGCTCACTGATCCATCGCGCCAGCGTCACCGAGATGGTGGTACCTTACGCCGATCCGACCGCGAACCATTTCTGGAAGTCGGCGTTCGATGCCGGCGAATACGGCCTCGGCATGCTCGCGAACGCGCTCGAGCTCGGCTGCGACTGTCTCGGCAACATCCGCTATTTCGACGTCCCGGCCGCGGACAGCAAGGGCGAGCCCTTCGTCATGCAGAACGCCATCTGCATGCATGAGGAAGATTACGGGATCGCCTGGAAGCACTATGAGTTCCGCAACGGCCTGTTCGAGGTCCGCCGCTCGCGGCGGCTCGTGATCTCGTTTTTCGCGACCGTCGGCAATTACGATTACGGCTTCTACTGGTATCTCTACCAGGACGGCACGATCCAGCTGGAGACCAAGCTCACCGGCATCATCCAGACCGCCGCCGTGCCATCAGGCGAGACGTACAAATGGGGCGGCATGGTCGACGACAATCTGGGCGGACCGACGCACCAACACTTCTTCAACGTCCGCCTGCACATGGATCTCGACGGCGGCGGCAATACCGTCACCGAGCACGATTTCGTGCCGCGGCCCTGGGGTGAGGACAATCCGCACGGCAACGTCTTCGACACCACGACGCGGGTGTTGTCGCGCGAGCATGACGCGGCGGGCATCGCCAATGGCCAAACCGGCCGGTTCTGGAAGATCAGCAATCCCAACGAGACCAACTCGGTCGGCAATGCTCCGGCCTACAAGCTCGTCGTCAATCCGAGCCCGCTGATGCTGGCGCGGGAGGGCAGTTACGTGCGCAAGCGCGGCGGCTTCGCGACCAAGCATGTATGGGTGACTGCATTCGATCCGGCCGAGAAATACGCAAGCGGCGACTATCCCAACGTCCATGCCGGCGGCGATGGCCTGCCGCGCTATGCCGCGAAGGACCGCAATATCGAGAATGCCGATATCGTGGTGTGGCACTCGTTCGGCCACACCCATGTCTGCAAGCCCGAGGACTTTCCGATCATGCCGGTGGAATATGCCGGCTTCCTGCTGAAGCCGACCGGCTTTTTCGCCGCCAATGCGGCCGGCGACATCCCGCCGGACCGCAACAGCCGCAGCGTGATGGCACACGAGAAGGGCGCCCCCGCGACCTGTTGTCACGCGGACCGGGCGTAACCATCAACGGCTTGCGCCTTCGGCTTCGGTCGCAACTCTATTGCGCGATGCAGCCGTCGCTTGCGGTCGCGTTTCGAACAGACTCGCGATCTCAGTCTGGAAATATTCCAATTCTAAAGAAGCGACGTCGCAGCGCGCGTGAGCGCATTCGTCGCACATGCTGCTCGCATGTCTGGAGAAATTCTAACGCCGTTCCTATCGCACTCCGAAATCGCCTGAGTTAGGGCGAGGCATCAAGAACGATACCGGCGAAGCCGGCAGTGCGTGGGGCATAAAAGACGTGACCGACTTCCAACCTTTTTCGCGTGAGCACTTGCGTCATCGACAGATTCGCATGCTGCTCCTCGGAGCGGTCAGTACGCTCTCCCTCGCCATGCCCTTCGGTTCCGTGCAAGCCCAAACGCAAATTCCCGCTGTCACCGTCGATGCGCCGGTTCAGCGCGCCCGTCCTGCGGCGGTTGCTTCGTCGCGAAGGGCGGCGACACGCACCTCTCGCGCCAATCGTCGCTCTCCCGCGCAGCCAGCCGCGCCAACCCAGTCGGCATCGTCGAACGGCGCGACGGGCGAACGTGCCAATGGTCCGGTGCGCGGTTTCGTCGCCACGCGAAGCGGCACGGCCACCAAGACCGATACACCGCTGATCGAAACCCCGCAGTCGGTCTCCGTCGTCACCACCGACCAGGTCAGGAATCAGGGCGCGGTCTCGATCGGCGAGGCGCTGCGCTACACCGCCGGTGTCAGCGGCGACGTCAATGGCGGCTCGGACACCCGCTTCGGCGCTCTGCAGATCCGCGGCTTCGACACGACCATGTCGGGCCTCTATGTCGACGGCCTGCGGATTCCCTCCAGCAATTACGTGCACTTCAACGGCCTCGATCCCTACGGGGCCGAGCGCCTGGAGGTGCTCAAGGGCCCGTCATCGGCGATGTATGGCGGCAGCGGCACCGGCGGCATCCTCAACTACGTGACCAAGCTGCCGACGGCGCAGCAGTTCGGCGAGGTCTCGATCTCCGGCGGCAGCTTCAACCGCTATCAGGGCCAGTTCGACATGGGCGGTCCCGCCAACAAGGAAGGCACCGTGCTGTGGCGCCTCACCGGCGTCGTCCGCGACGGCGAGACCCAGGTCGACTTCACCAAGGACAACCGCGTCTTCATCGCGCCCGCCGTCACGTTCAAGCCAAACGAAGACACCACCATCACGCTGCTGGCCAACTACCAGCGTGACCGGGCAGGGTGGGGGCTGCAGTTCCTGCCGGCCTCGGGCACGGTGTGGCCGAACAACGGCCGCACCATTCCGGTCTCGTTCTTCGCGGGCGTGCCGAGCTTCAACGCGTTCAACACCGAGATTGCGACCGCCGGCTACCAGCTGTCGCACAACTTCACCGACAACATCACGTTCCGGCAGAATTTGCGCTACGCCTATCAGCACAACGAGGAGAAGGTGTTTTACGGCGGCGGCTATACCAACGAGGCCGCGGGGCAGCTCGCGCGCTTCGGCAGCTACAGCAACTCCTACATCAACTCCTTCGCGGTGGACAACCAGCTCCAGGGCAAGTTCACCACCGGCATCCTCAGCCACACCACGCTGGTTGGCGTCGACTACCGCAACACGACGTTCCGCGACACCGCCTTCGCCGTCACGACGTCGGCGCCCGAGATCAACGTCTTCAACCCGGTCTACAGCTACGACTGGACCATCGGCGGCATGAGTGACAACACCGGCGTCAAGCAGTCGCAGGTCGGCCTCTATGCGCAGGATCAGATCAAGCTCGGCCGGCTGTCGCTCCAGCTCGGCGGGCGCCAGGATTTCGTGACGACGCAGGTCGACAGCGGTATCTCGAACACCTCGGTCTCGAAAGATGCGTCGGCTTTCACCGGCCGCGCCGCATTGATGTACAATTTCGACAACGGCATCGCACCCTATTTCAGCTATTCCGAGTCGTTCCTGCCGGTGCTCGCGACCGGTGCATCCGGACAGATGCTCAATCCCGAGACCGGCGTTCAGTATGAGGTCGGCGTCAAGTACCAGCCACTCGGCTGGAATGCGCTGTTCACCTTCGCCGCCTTCGACCTGACACGCGACAACGTCGTCACCTACCCGCCGCCGCTCAACATTGCCGAACAGACCGGGCAGGTGAAATCCCGCGGCATCGAGCTCGAAGGCTCGATGTCGCTTGCCGATGGCTGGAACCTGCGCGCGGCCTATGCCTATGTCGATGCGATGGTCACGCAGGATCCGGTGAATGTCGGCAAGGCGCCGGTCACCGTGCCGCTCAACCGCGCCTCGCTGTGGAGCGACTACACGCTCCAGAGCGGACTGCTCGCAGGCCTGCAGTTCGGCGGCGGCATCCGTTATGTCGGCGCGACCTGGGGCGATGATGCCAACACCTTCAAGGTAGGATCGGCGACCGTCCTGGACGCGCTGCTCGCCTACACCAGGGACAATTGGCGCTTGTCGCTGAACGTCACCAATCTTGCCGACACGCGCTATGTCGCCGCCTGCTACAGCCTGTCCGGCTGCTTCTACGCGGAGGGACGGAAAGCCATCGGCAAGCTGACTTACCGATGGTGAGTTCATTCTGAGGACGGTCCAGGTAAAGGCGAGCCGGACCGCTTGATGAGAGTTGACGACCATGAGAGCGATATTCGGCAGGCTGCATCGCTGGGCGGGATTGCTCACGGCCGGCTTCCTGTTCTTCTCCGGCATCACCGGCGCGATCATCTCCTGGGATCACGAGATCGACGACGTCCTGAACGGCCATCTGTTCGACGTCAGCAGCAAAGGCCCGGCGATCCCCTCGATCGAGCTCGCAGGGATGATCGAGCAGCGCGATCCCCGTGCGCGCGTCGTCTACCTCTTCATGACGCCGGAGCAGGGCCACTCGCTGTGGTTCTTCGTCATGCCGCGGATCGATCCGGCGACCGGCAAGCGCTACGGCCTCGACTACAATCAGGTGTTCCTCGATCCCAACACCGGCGCGGAGCTGGGCCGGCGCTATTGGGGCGCGGTCTGGCCAGTCTCGCGCGAAAACTTCGTCTCGTTTCTCTACAAGCTGCACTACACGATGCACATTCCGGAGTTCTGGGGCAGCGACCGCTGGGGCATGCGCGTGCTCGGCGTGATCGCCATCATCTGGACCATCGATTGCTTCGTCGGCTTCTATCTGACGCTGCCCTCGCGCCGGCGCGCCAAGGCGGCGCGGGCGCCTGCCGTCACGCGCCAGCTCGACCGCGGCTTCTGGGCGCGATGGGCGCCGGCCTGGACCATCAAGACCTCCGGCAGCGCCTACCGGATCAATTTCGACATCCACCGCGCCTTCAGTCTCTGGACCTGGGGCGTGCTGTTCGTCATCGCCTTCACGGCGTTCTCGCTGAACCTCTATTTCGAGGTGTTCTCGCCGCTGATGAAGATGGTCTCGAACTACACGCCGACACCCTATGAGCAGCGGCCTTATCGCGATCTCGACGATCCCATCGAGCCCAAAGTCAGCTTCGCCGACATCGCCGCACGCGCCGCGGCCGACGGCAAGGCGCGGGGATGGACGATCCCGGTCGGCTCGATCAATTACGGCCCTGCCCATGGCGTCTATGCCGCCGCCTTCTTCCACCCCGGTGACGACCACGGCGCCGGCGGCGTCGGCCCGGCGCAGCTCTATTACGACAGCGAGGACGGCCGCCCGATCGGCGAACGGCTGCCCTGGGTCGGTACCGCCGCCGACATCTTCGTCCAGGCGCAGTTTCCGCTGCATTCGGGCCGCATCGTCGGACTGTTCGGCCGCATCCTGATCTCGATCATGGGCCTGGTGGTGGCGGCACTCTCGGTCACCGGCGTCGTGATCTGGTGGCGCAAGCGCCGCGCCCGCGTCCGCGTGCGCGCGACCGCGGCGATGCGGTTGGATCGGCAGCTGACGCCGGCGGAGTAGGGTCCCGTACGGGTCGTTGCGGATGAACCTTCCCGCCTGTAGCGGGCACAAAGACTGGAGATCGCTCCCAGTCCGCGGACATCGAATGAAATCGCTTGCCTTGCTCTGCCTGCTCGCCCTGGCGACGCCCGCCCATGCGGCCGCGCCGGAGCAGCACTATCTCGACCTGCGCGATCGCTACATCGCAAAATTCTCGAGTGCCAAGGAGAGCGACGAGATCTACAAGCAGCATGATGCGGCGCTCAAGGAGCTGGCAAGCGTGCTGCGCGGCCTGGTGGGACCGGTCACGATCAAGGGGCTTCCCGCAGACGGCAAGTCGAACGTCGACACGCTGTTCAAGAGTGATATCGGCTTCGGCCATCTCGACGGGCTCGGTTTCGCCTCCGAAGGCGACAAGATGCAGGCCGTGGTGACCACCACGGGGTTGCTCACGCACTGGCTACGCGAGCATCGCGCGGACGGCATGCCGCAGGACAGCGGCGCCGCGTTCAAGTCCGACCGTTTCTATTATCAGGCGATCCAGGACGCCGCCTTCGCCAAATATGTTGAGCTGCCGATCACAAGGCCCGCATCCGCGAGCGCTGCAGTCGCCGTGCTCGGCCTGCGCGGCAATGGCGGGCTCAAGGGAGCGCCGGATGAAATCGACGTCGTCGCGATCAAGGGCGATAAGGTCTACTTCCTCGCCACATCGGACGCGTTAAAGACCGCTGAAATCCCGGCCTGCGAACGGGTGTGGAAGCAGATGATGGCGAAACCCGTCAACAAGAAGGACCCGCGCGGCGACATGGCCCGCGAGGATCAGGCCATGGACGCCTACACGAAATGCTTCGCCAAGGAAGCGCCGAGCCAGAGCTGGTACGCAGCGGCCGTGAAGAAGGCGCAGAGCCAGTTGGAGCTGCTGCCGCTGCGGTAGCGCGCAGGTTACGCCGACAATTCGACCGATCGGCCGGCCCCGTCGATCAGGTGCACGCGGTCGATGTCGACATGCGGCAAGAGCGATCGAATCTCGTCTTCCGAGATCAGGCTGAACGCCGTCGACAATGCGTCCGCGGCGGTCGCGCAACGGGACACGGTCGTCACGCTGCGATAGCGGTGGGCGCAGCCGCCTGATCGGGGATCGAACAAATGGTTGAAGCGCGCCCTGGGGTCGAACTGGAAGCCGTAGCCGCCCGAGGTGGACACGGCGCGGTCGACGATCGGCAGCACCGTTTTCGTGCGGTCCACAATGTCGGGATCGGCGATGCCGATCTCCCAGGGCCGTCCATCCGGACGCGTGCCGATCGCGCGGGGCTCGCCCATGTCGACCAGGCTGCGAGAGATGCCGTGCGCCCGCAGCAGCTCGACCACCTTGTCCGTGACGTAGCCTTGCGCGATTCCGTTCAGGGTGACGGTCATGCCTTTGGGCATCACGATCCGGTCGCGGCTGATCGTCAGCCGACTGCTGCCGATCCGCGCGAGCGCGGTCTGGACCTCGGCTGCCGCAGGACCGGCCGGATCCGCGTCATCTTGACCGAAGTGGCGGGCATAAAGCTCCCACAGCGGCTGCACCGTGACATCGAACAGACCGCCCGTCACCGTGGAATAGTGCTGCGAGGTCGACAGCAGATCGACCATTTCGGCGGCGGGATCGATCAGGACACCGGTCCGGTTCAGCTCGACCAGGGCGGAATCGTTCAGGTAAAGGCTGAACAGCCGCTCGAGCCGTCGCGCCTCGGCGCAGGCCAGCGAGATCAGCCGCTCCGCCCGGCTGCGGTCTTCGTCATGGATCTCCATCGTGGCGACCGCGCCCAGCATCGTGCCACGCCAGGTCACCGGCGCGACCTCCGCACGAGCGGGATGTCCTGGGGACAGCGCGCCGAGGCCCGCTGCCGCTGCGCTGATCCGGATGAAGCGTCGGCGCGTCAGTGCTCGCGTCATGGCGTCCTCCTCGGTCGTTCGCCCGGCGGGGCTTCGGCCGCTTCGCCGGCCGCAGCGGCGCCGGTGACATTCGCCGACGTCAAGACATAGTCGCGGGGTACGTCGTCGAAGCCGACGATCCTGCCGCCGTTTTCTCCGATGAACTTCTCCGCCGCCGCGCGGTCCGAGAACGGAACGGCCTCGTCGCCGCCCATGCCGCTCTTGAGCCGGCTCTCGATCACGAACAGCGCCTTGCGCGCCTCGATCCAGTTGTCGGCGCCGGGCTTGGCCCAGTCAGGCGCCTTGCCCATGTCGGACACGTAGATCGCCTGGATGTCCTTGGGCTCGTCCGGCAGCATGGTGAAGGCGATTGTGTCCCGCACCGACGAGAACCACACGGGCTCCATGAGGCTCGCGGCGAAGATATGGCCCTTCGGTCCCGGGTGCTCGAGCACGTTCATGCCGCAGTAATGGCCGATGTCTTCGGCGGTCATCCGATGCGGCGGCGGGATCTTCGCGGCCTGCTTCTCATTGCAGCCCGCCAGCGCGAGCGGCAAGAACAAGGCGAAGAGGATCGTTCGGCGCCTCATAGCTCCCTCCGCGAGAAGGCGAGCGCGGCCAGCCCCAGCGGCAGCAGCGTCCAGCAGAGCAGGGCGGTCAGAAGGACCGGTATCGTCAGGGACGTGGTTTGGGCGAGGCCAGCCATGCCGGCGAAGGTGCTGACATTGGCGAAACCGGTCAGGTTGATGAGCCGATAGGCGTCGGTCGGATTCGACAGCAGCAGGGCGTTGAGCACGCTCGCCGAGATGCTGCGTCCCTGATCGAGCGCAAGCACGCCCAGCAGCGCCATGTCGTAGATCAGCACGAGCAGCAGCCACAATCCGATGCAGATGCCGGCCGCCGTTCCACGGTCGCGCACGAGCGCGCTGACCAGATATCCAATGGCGACGAAAGCGGCGCCGAGCAGCACGGAGGAGCCCACCATCGCCGCGAACGCGAGAAAACTATCGCGATCAATCTGGCTGCCCGTCGCTGCCAGCACTCCCACCGCCGCGCCGTAGCCGAGGCAGGTCGCAAAGGCGAGGACGGCGAGGTGGCCCAAGAACTTGCCGAGCAGCACCTGCCATCGCGCGACCGGATAGCTCAGCAGCAACAGCATCGTCCCCCGTTCCATCTCGCCGACGATGGCGTCATGGGAGATCAGAAGCGCGATGAGCGGAACGAGAAAGATCGTCAGGCTCGACAGGCTGACGACGACCACGTCCAGCGTGCGGACGCCCACGTTCCCGGTCGGCGCGCTGCCGAGAAAGGTCAGTGACAGGGCAAGCCCGGCGAGCAGGAGCGTTGCGGCAAGCACCCAGCGATTGCGGATGGCCTGGTGGACTTCCTTGGCGGCGATGATCAGGACATTCATGGCGCCTGCTCCGATTGCCGGAGGAAATGAGCATAGAGCTCGTCGAGGGTTGGCGGGACCACGTCGACGTCCTCGACCGAATTGCCGGCGGCCGTCGCACGATGCAGAAGCTCGATCTTCCGCTCCGGCGCGGCGTCGATCTCGACGATGTGGCCGTTCAAACGACGGCAGGCCACGTCCTTGGGCGCCCAGGGCGGCATCTCGCTCGGGGCGAGGCCAGCCACCTTGAGTCGGATCCTGGTGGGCAGGCGGGCGAGACGACGCAGCTCGTCGATCGATCCGTCCGCGACCTTGATGCCGCGGTTCATGATGATGACCCGGCCGGCGCGCTCCTCGAGCTCGGTCAGCGCATGCGACGACAGCAGCACGGTCGCGCCCGCAGCGGAGAGCCGGGCGATGATGTCGTAGAAGGTCTGGCGCAGCTCCGGATCGAGACCGGTGGTCGGCTCGTCCAGCAGCAACACGCGCGGCTCGCCAAGCAGCGCCTGCGCGAGCCCCAGCCGCTGACGCATGCCCTTGGAGTAGGTGCCGACCCGGCGGCGGCTGGCGGCTCCGAGGCCCACGGCGTCGAGCAGCTCCAGCGACTTTGCGACCGGCTCTCGCTTCAGCCTGGCGTAGAAGGCCTGGGTCTCGCGGCCGGTGAGGGCGGGGTCGAAGGAGACGTTTTCCGGCAGGTAGCCGAGCTGTCGTCGGCCCGCGAATTCGCCTGCGGCGGGATTGTCTCCGAGAACCTCGATGGCGCCGCTGGTCGGCCGGATCAACCCGAGCATGAGCTTCATGAGCGTAGTCTTGCCGGCGCCGTTGTGCCCGATCAAGGCGACCAGCTCGCCCTGGCCAAGCGTGAACGACGCACCGCGCACGGCCTCGACCCGGCCATATGCCTTGGTGACGTCGCTGACGCGTACCGTGCTGGTCATCGTGTTTCCTTCGCCGGGGTCCGCGGCGGCGACACCAGCGGATGGCTGTCGACCACGCCGCCCGGCAGCAGCGCGGGAAACTGTGCCTGCGCCCAGCGGATCACCTGGACGGCGGGGCTGTTGATCAGGACCTTCGCAGCCGGCGCCGTCCACAGCACGCGATCGATGAGGTCGTTCGGCCGGTACGCCGTGTCGGCGATACCGTCGCCGTTGAGGTCGAACGCCGGATTATCGCTCCAGTAATTGCCGCGCCCGCCGGTCGACCAGTCGAGGTGCCGGGTGCCGACATATTTCACCTGGTTGGCGTTGCCGACGAAGGCGTTGCCCGTGATTTCGTTGCCTTCGGAGCCGGCCGTGAAGTGCACGCCGATGGCGCAGCGTTCGAACCAGTTGTTGCGGAATTTGTTGTGATTGGTGTTGTAGATGAACACGCATTTCTCCGGGCCGCTCTTGAGAGTGGTCTCCCGTGCCTGCTGCGGAAGCATGCCTCGCTCGTCGGCGGGACCGTCCTCCGCACTCTGTGTCATCGCGCCGAGCGGGCCGCCCGTGACCCGGTTGTCCTCGATCTGGGCATAGTTCGCGTAGTTGAAGAGCATCCCATGGTCGCGATCGTGATCGGAGGAGTTGCCGCGGATCACCAGACGGTTCGAATACATGATGGCGTAGCCGACGTGGTTGCCGATCGAGACGTTGCCGCTCACCTCGCTGTCGTTGGTGTACATGTAATGGACGGCGAAGCGGACCTGCTCGAAGCGGTTGTTGATGAAGCGGTCCTTTCGGCTCGAAATCGTGAAGATGCCGTCGCGGCCGTAGCGGAACGTGTTGTCGGCGATGGTGACGTCGGGCGCATTCCACAGCGAGACGCCGTTGCCTGCCTCGCTGAGACGCCCGCCACGCAGTCCCTCGATCTCGTTGCGGACGACGCGCGAACCCTGGGCGCCGTGCACATAGACGCCGAACAGGTTTCCCACCAGCCGGTTGTCCTCGATCTTGGCGCGTTCTGCCGTCTTTTGCAGGAATATCCCGGAATTCATCTCCTGCAGGTCGCGGCCGGATGCCCGGATGGTCACGCCGCGGATTGTGACGTCGGGCGCAGTGACGGTGATGACGTTGCCGGAGCCGTCGCCGTCGAGCACCGCGCCTCGGCTCCCGACCAGCTGCAAGGGGCGGTCGATCCGGATCGCACCGTGATATTCGCCGGGCGCCAGCTGGACGACGTCGCCGGGGCGGGCGCCGTCCAGCACCGCCTGGAGCGGCCGGTCCGGCGCAGCCGTCAACGTCTCCGCACTGGCGAAGCCGGACAATCCGGCGGCGACCAGCGCCGCCGGAAACATGCGTAAGAGAAGACCCACGAGGTCGCTCCAATCAGACCGACGTCAAACCGACTTGGGTTCGACGAACATCCGGCCCTTCATCTCCATGTGCATGGCGTGGCAGAACCACGAGCAGTAGTACCAGTAGACACCCGCCTTGTCGGCCGTGAAGGTCACGGACGCCGTTGCCATCGGGCCGATCTCCATCTGGATGCCGTAGTTCACGATGCAGAAGCCGTGCGTCAGGTCTTCGACGGCGTCGATGTTGGTGACGAAGACGGTCACTTCGTCACCCTGCTTGACCTGGAACTGATCGAGGCCATAGGCGGGCGCGGTGGACGTCATGTAGACGCGCACCTTGTTGCCGTCGCGAATGATCTTCGAATCCGCCTCCAGATTGATGCCGTCCGCCTTGGCCTGCTTGACCGCATCGGCGAACATCGGATCCGCGCGATCGTAGATCGAGATCGGGTTGATCTTCGAGCGGTGGACGATGGTCGCGTCATGCGGCTCGGCGAAGCTCGGGCCGTCGTGCACCAGCTTCATCTGATCGCCCGAAATGTCGATCAGCTGGTCGTTCTCCGGCTTGAGCGGCCCGACGTTCAGGAAGCGGTCCTTCGAGAACTTGTTCAGCGAGATCAGCCACTTTCCATCGGCCTCCTTGGTCTGGCCCATCGAGGAATGGTTGTGACCCGGCTGATAGTGCACGTCGATCTTCTGGAGGATGGGATTGACCTTCTCACCCTTGAAGGCCCGCTTGGCGAGGTCGATGTTCCACTTGCAGACCTGGCTGTCGAGGAACAGCGTGGTGTAGGCGTTGCCCTTGCCGTCATAGGCAGTATGCAACGGTCCGAGTCCCAGCTCGGGCTCCGCGACGACGACGTCGCGCGGCTTGATCTTGTCGTCGAACAGATCGTCGAATTTGCGGACGTCCATCACGGTCACGGTCGGCGAGAGCTTTCCGGCCGCCACGATGTGGATTCCGTCCGGCGCCGTGTTCATGCCGTGCGGATTGTTCGAGACCGGAACGTAGCGGGTGTAGGCCGAGCCCTTGCGGCCGTCGATGACGGGCACGCCGTTCATCTCCTTGAAGTCGCCCTTCTTCACGGCCTCTTCGATCCGCTTGATGTTGAAGATGACGACCCAGTCCTGTTCGCTGGCGGTCATCTCGGCGAGCGTGACGCCTTCCTCGCCGTTGTAGCAGGTCGCGAAGCAGTACTTGCCCTGGTAGTCGGCGTCGACGTTGTCGAGGTTGCCGCTGACGATCACCTGCCAGGCCACCTTCATCGTTTCACCGTCGATCGCGCTGAAGATCGAGTGGTACTGCTTGGGATCGTCGAGGACCTTGCCGTCATTGGGCAGCGGCACGCCGTCCTCGCCGTTGGCGAACACATAGCCCGTGCGCGGATATTTCTGCAGACGCAGGCCGTGGACCGTGTGCTGGTTCGGCAGCTCGACGATCTTGTCGCATTTCATGATGTCGAGCCGCACCCGCGCGACGCGGCTGTTGGCCTTGTCGTTCATGTAGGCATAGCGACCGTCATAGGTGCCGTCCGTGAACGAAATGTGGGGATGGTGGAGGTCGCCGTTCATGAACGTGCCGCCGCGATTCTTGAGGAATTCGCGGGTGGCGGGCTGCATGCCTTCGGTCAGAACCTTGAGGCTTTCATTGGTCTGGCCCCAGCCGGTGGCGCTGCAACGGTTGAACACCGGCACGCGCATCAGTTCGCGCATCGAGGGAAGGCCGATGATGCGCATCTCGCCGGACTGGCCGCTCGAGAAGAACACGTAGTATTCGTCGAGCTCTCCCGGCGCGACCTCGGTCTTCAGCACGGCCGACCTTGCCGCCGGCGCTTTCGGAGCTGCGTTCTTGGTCTGCGCGTCGGCAGACGAGACGAAGCCGCCGTCCTTCAGCGCCACTCCGCCCGCAAGGCCTACGCCCGCCGCAGCCGCCGTCGTTCCGAGCACTGCTCGCCGGCTGACGCCCTTTGCCTGTTCGTTTTCGCTCATGATTGCCTCCTCGGCTTTCGGTTCAGTTTGGTGGTGGAGTTGCGACGGGTGACGCCGCGACAGGCTTGCCCCCGGCGGTGATGACGGTCGCGGGACCCTTGCCGCCTGAGCGCATCGCGGGCGAGGACATCGCCGCGAATTTCTCGCGCTTGAGCCGCACCTGGATCATGTGCGGGCAGCGGTGATCGTCGTAATAGAGCTCCTGACAATGCATGCAGTAGATGCACTCATTGACGTTGATATGACCCTCGGGATGGATCGACTGCACCGGGCATTCCTTGGCGCAGCGTTGGCAGGGTGACCCGCATTCTTCCCAGCGGCGGAGCCATTCGAAGGTTCGGATGCGGCCGGGGATCGCGAGCGCGGCGCCGAGCGGGCAGAGGTAGCGGCAGAAGAAGCGTTCGATGAAGAGGCCGATGACGAGAAGGGCGACTGCGTAGGCCACGAACGGCCAGCTTCGCGAAAACTTCAGGATGATCGCGGTCTTGAACGGTTCGACCTCGGCGAACCGCTCGGCCATGTCGACGGAATAGAGCGACAGCCCGAACAGACCGAGGAAGATGATGTACTTGATCGGCCATAGCCGTTCGTGCAGCCCCCACGGCACCGTTATCTGCGGCACCTTCAGCCATTTCGCGGCCGTGTTGGTGAGCTCCTGCAGCGCGCCGAAGGGACACAGCCAGCCGCAGAACGGGCCGCGCCCCCAGAACAGAAGCCCGCCGGCCGTTGCAGCCCACAGAATGAAGATCAGCGGAGCGGCGAGGAAGAACTCCCAGCGAAAACCCGTCACCAGCGCATTGGTAAAGGTGACGACGTTGACGACGGAGAGCTGCGCGTTTGCGTACCAGCCGAGCCAGACCAGAACGAGGGCGAGATACCCCCGCCGCACCCAGGTGTAGAACACCGGGCGGCGCACGAGCAGATTCTGGAAGAAGAAGATGCCGGTGAGGGCGGCCAGCATGACCGCGGTGAAACCGATCGAGACCGTGCTCGACCGCCAGATCCGCATCCAGAGCGGCTCGTCCGCCTCCGGGGGCGGGGCGGCGGCAGCGGTGGCCTGCGAGGCTGGAGGCGCCGCGCTCTCCGGTACCGTCACCGCACGCTGCTCGCGGCGTATATAACCGTCGGGCAGGGCGTAGCCGAGATCGAAAGTCAGGAACGCCTTGTCGCGGCCGCCGAGGCTGCGCTGCACCAGCAGTTGGAGCTGCCACGGCTGCGTCGGATCCAGCGTGAATTCAGGCGGGGTGACGAACAGGCCGATTTCCCTGAACTCGGGCGCGCCAGCAGCGTCCAGTGCGCCAAGACGGGTGTGGTTGCGGTCGCGGAAGCGGGTGCTGTTGCCGTCCTGCAGGATTTCGATGCGATCGAAGATGCCGCCGCGGACATAGGCCGAACCCTTGAAGGAGTAGGGGCCGTTGCCGGCGACGACGATGGCCTGCTGCCCCGGCTTCAGGCTGTCCTTCAGCCGCTGATAGCCGTCCTCGCCGAGCAGGCTGCGGCCGATCGTGGGCGCGGTCACGAGCGCCACGTAGAGCTCGATAAAGGTATCGCTCGCCTCACCCGGTTCGGGATACTGGCCCGCGGCGGCGCTGCCGGACTTCGCAAAGGCGTCGTTGATGTCGCCGATGCCGAGATGAAGCCGGCGCACCGAGCCATCGCCGACGAGGCTCTCCCAGTCGCGCACGTCACTGCGCGCGAGATCGAGCGTCTTGACGACAGGGGGCAGGGCTGCCGAAGCCGCCGCACCGTCGCCGCCGCCGACGCGCCCGCTCCGGATGAGCTTGGACGCCGCACGGACGATACTGTCGCCCATCACCAGCACGGTGACGGTCGCGCCGCTCACGATGTCGACCTGCGGCGGCTTCTCGGCACCACTTGCGACCGGCTTCATGTCCTTGCCGATCAGGGCATTCATGGCGGCGACGATGCGGGGCTCGGGAATGCCGACCAGCACGATCGGCTCCTTGTGATCGACGAGCTTGATGCCGGTGATCACGCCCTTCGGGTCGATCCCGGCCAGCAAGTGAATCGGTTTGCCCGAGTACCCGACGGAATTCGCAAAATCGGAGTTGAGGAAGACAAATCCCTGGAGCTGGTCGCCGCGGTACACTGGTACGATGGGCGGATCGCCTTGCGGCGGGCCAAAACGGTCCGCATTCGGGAAAAATTCGGCAGGCGTAATCTTCGGCAGGTATGTCGGTAAGTCGCCGGCGGCGCACGCGGGCGAAATATAAGTCAGACACATCAGCAGCAAGCCTGCGAGCGCTAGCGCTGCACGCCTTGCGAAGGCGGTTTCGTCATCCGGTCGCTTCAACATATCGATTCAAATGCGATTTGCGCGACGGACAGAGGCGCGCGTGCCTTGATATCTTCTTCGATGATTTGTCGCCGCTGACATGCAACACTCATCGCGCGCGACTGACTCTGTCAACCCCGCTCTTGAGATTTGTGCGTGCGCGGAACCGGTTCAGAAATCTGCATGTGGAGTCCTCGGTATGCCATTCCTACGCACATCATTGCTCAGTGCTGAGCCCGCGGGTGTATTGGAGTCTCTCGACGAGCTCTTTGCGCTAGCGCATGCAATGGAGCAGGAAGCCGCCAACAGGTACGAATCACTCGCGCAAGACATGCGCGGGCAGGGCAAGGCTGATATCGCCGAGGTATTCACGCGACTTGCCGCCGCCGAGCGCGAGCACGTGGACAGCGTCACACAGTGGTCGCAATCGCGCCGCGGCAAGAGCCCGGATCCCGCTTTGGTCCGTTGGGAAGCGCCGGAAGCGCTTGCCCCGGAAGCTGCCGCCGAAGTCAAGACATCGCGGCTGATGACACCGTACCGCGCGCTCGCCATGGCGGTCCGCAACGAGGAGCGGGCCTTCGCATTCTGGTCCTATCTCGCCGCCTATTCCAAGGATCCTGACATCAAGAGAGCATCCGAGGCGATGGCCAGGGAAGAGCTCGGCCATGTCGCGACCCTGCGGAAGGAGAGGCGCCGCGCCTATCATCACGAGCACGAACGGAGCAGCGCCGACGCATCGACACCTCGGCCGCCGCAAATCGATGCGCGGCGGCTCGAGCTTCGCCTGATTGCTCAACTTGGCGATATCGAACAGCGCCTGAGTGGGCCGGCCGCGGTCCGGACACGGGACATGCGCCAACAGACGATCGCGATGGCCGACGCCGCCGCGGGCCTCGGCAGCTTTCCGGCCTCCATGGAACGAAAGGATCCACTGGAGATCGCGGAAGCCCTGGTCGACGGCTACCTCGACGGCGCCGAGCGGTCGAGCGACGCAGCCCACCTCGAAAGCATGCAGCACCTGGCCGAGCGCGCGATCTCGAGACTGGCCTGGCTGCGATCGCTTGCGGCGGAGTGACGCGCTTACGGCAACAATGCTACCGCACTTCAGAGCCGCATGGCCGCCCGGCCGGGGCAGTGGCCGCAGGTCCTTCGGCCACGGAACAGACGCACAGGTACGGCGATAGGCGCTCAGCTCAGGCGATCTGACTGGCAGGCCGCGTGCGGCCATAGCCCAATCCGTAATTCGCATAAGGTATATTATGGAATATCTTTATGTACAATCAGATCAGTTATTTAGACGGAATTCCTGTCACCACACCTTCGCCCTAGCGCGATTTTCGATCCGGGCTTCGACGTTGCCCCGGTTCTCGACGGCTACTGTGCATGGGGTTGTTTTTCAGATTTTGAATCCAGCCCATCTGACCGAAAGCCGATATTGCCGGGACCTCGTCCGGCTGCAATAAGCGAGGCCTCGCGAGATCGCAGATGACCTTCAGGCCTTCCGTCCGTATAGGTTTGCGTCTCAGAACAACAACAAACCTTCCGAGGAAGCAGACCCATGGTCTTTTCGACGCGCTTTTCCCGACGCACGCTTCTCAAGGCCTCCGCCGCGACCGCGGTCCTGGGCGGCATCGGTGCGCCCCATGTGGCCCGCGCAGAGAGCGCCGAGTTCACGTACAAGTACGCCAATAACCTGCCGGACACCCATCCGCTGAACGTCCGCGCCAAGGAGATGGCGGCGGCGATCAAGACTGAGACCAACGGCAAGTTCGACCTCCAGATCTTCCCGAACAACCAGCTCGGTTCCGACACCGACATGCTGAGCCAGATCCGCTCCGGCGGGGTCGAGTTCTTCACGCTGTCGGGCCTGATCCTGTCGACCCTGGTGCCGGCGGCGTCCATCAACGGCATCGGCTTCGCGTTCCCGGACTACGACACGGTCTGGAAGGCCATGGACGGCGACCTCGGCGCCCATGTCCGCGGTGAGATCAAGAAGGCCGGCCTCGAGGTCATGGACAAGATCTGGGACAACGGCTTCCGCCAGACCACCTCGTCGAGCAAGCCCGTCACCGGTCCCGACGACCTCAAGGGCTTCAAGATCCGCGTGCCGGTATCGCCGCTGTGGACCTCGATGTTCAAGGCGTTCGACGCGGCGCCCGCCTCGATCAATTTCAGCGAGGTCTATTCGGCGCTCCAGACCAAGATTGTCGAAGGCCAGGAGAACCCGCTGGCGATCATCTCGACCGCCAAGCTCTACGAGGTACAGAAATACTGTTCGCTGACCAACCACATGTGGGACGGCTTCTGGTTCCTGGCCAACCGCAGAGCCTGGGAAAAGCTGCCGCAGGACGTGCGCACCGTCGTCGCCAAGAACATCAATGCCGCCGCGGTCAAGGAGCGTGAGGACACCGCCAAGCTCAATGCCAATCTGCAGCAGGAGCTCGCGGCCAAGGGCCTGATCTTCAATCAGCCCACGGTGGCGCCGTTCCGCGACAAGCTGCGGACTGCCGGCTTCTATGCCGAGTGGAAGGGCAAGTATGGCGACCAGGCCTGGGATCTCCTGGAAAAGGCCGTCGGCAAGCTGTCGTAACGCGCGTTGGAGCCATCATGGCTCATGTCGGGGTCGATGTGACCGGAGTGGTGGGCGAGGCGGCGTTTCAGTCCCCTCGCCGATCTTCCGTGCTGGCTTCGGTCGAGCGCCTGCTCGGTCTCGTCGTCGAAATCCCGGCGGCGATCCTGGTCGTCGCCGAGATCGTGATCCTGTTCGCCGGCGTGGTCGCGCGCTACGGCCTGCACCGGCCGCTGATCTGGTCGGACGAGCTCGCCTCGATCCTGTTCTTGTGGCTCGCCATGCTGGGAGCGGCGGTTGCGTTCCGCCGCTCCGAGCACATGCGCATGACCGCGGTCGTCGCCAGCGCGAAACCTGCCATGCGGGCCTATCTCGATCTGGTCGCCACCTGCGCGGCGCTGGCGTTCCTGGTCCTGATCGTCTGGCCGTCCTGCGACTACGCCTATGAAGAGAGCTACATCACCACGCCGGCGCTCCAGATCTCCAATATGTGGCGCGCCGCCGCGCTGCCGGCCGGCATCAGCCTGATGGCGGCGTTTGCCTTGCTGCGGCTGCTGCGCGCGGCCGATTACCGGATCGTCGCAGCCGCCGTGCTCTCGGTCGCCGTCCTGGTCGGCCTGTTCTGGCTGGCGGAGCCATTGCTGCGGCCGCTCGGCAATCTCAACCTCGTCATCTTCTTCGTCGGCGTCGCCGGCTTCTGCGTCTTCGCCGGCGTTCCCATTGCCTTCGGGTTTGGCCTTGCGATCTACGGCTATCTCGCGCTGACGACGCGGACGCCGGTCATGGTGCTGGTCGGGCGGATGGACGAGGGCATGAGCCACCTCATCCTGCTGTCGGTGCCGCTGTTCGTGTTCCTGGGGCTCCTGATCGAGATGACCGGCATGGCGCGGGCCATGGTGGCGTTCCTGGCGAGCCTGCTCGGCCATGTCCGCGGCGGCCTGCATTACGTGCTGGTCGGCGCGATGTACCTGGTCTCGGGCATATCAGGCGCCAAGGCCGCGGACATGGCGGCCGTCGCGCCCGTGCTGTTTCCGGAGATGAAGCAGCGCGGCGCCAAGCCCGGCGATCTCGTCGCGCTTCTGGCAGCGACGGGAGCCCAGACCGAGACCATTCCGCCGAGCCTCGTGCTGATCACGATCGGCTCGGTGACGGGCGTCTCGATCGCCGCCCTGTTCACCGGCGGCCTCCTGCCCGGCGTCGTGCTCGCGATCACGCTCTGCATGCTGGTGTGGTGGCGCTACCGCCACGAGGACATGAGCCATGTCCGACGCGCCACGGGCGGCGAGATCGGCAAGACCTTCGTCATCGCCCTGCCCGCGCTCGCGCTGCCCTTCGTGATCCGCTACGCCGTGGTCGAGGGCATCGCGACCGCGACCGAGGTCTCCACCATCGGCATCGTCTATGGCTCCCTGGTCGGCCTCCTCGTCTACCGCCGGTTCGACTGGTCGCGGCTGTTTCCGATGCTGGTCGAGACCGCGGCGCTGTCGGGCGCCATCCTGCTGATCATCGGCACGGCGACCGGCATGGCCTGGGGCTTGACCCAATCGGGCTTCTCGCGCTCGCTGGCGGCGGCCATGACCGGATTGCCCGGGGGAGCGGCGACCTTCATCGCCGTATCGATCCTGGCCTTCACCATCCTCGGCAGCGTGCTGGAGGGCATCCCGGCGATCGTGCTGTTCGGCCCGCTGCTGTTTCCGATCGCCCGGGCCGTCGGCGTGCACGAGGTGCACTACGCGATGGTGATCATTCTCGCCATGGGTATCGGACTATTCGCCCCGCCCTTCGGCGTCGGCTATTATGCGGCCTGCGCCATCGGGCGCGTCGATCCGGCCGAGGGTATCCGGCCGATCTGGGGCTATCTGCTGGCGCTGCTGGTGGGATTGATCATCGTCGCGATCTTCCCCTGGATCTCGATCGGATTCCTTTGAGGCGCGGCTTAAGGAGGGTGTCGATGAGTGAGCGGCAGAACCAGTACAATATCGGCCTCGACAGGACCCCAGCCAACTACGTGCCGCTGAGCCCGCTCAGCTTCCTCGCGCGCAGCGCCGCCGTCTATCCCGATCATGTCAGCACGGTCTATGAGGGACGCAGCTTCACCTGGGCGCAGACCCATGAGCGCTGCAAGCGATTTGCGTCCTGGCTCGCGCGCAAGGGCATCGGCGTCGGCGATACCGTGGCAGCGATGCTGCCGAACATCCCGGCGATGAATGAAGCGCATTTCGCCGTGCCCATGACCGGCGCCGTGCTCAACGCGCTGAACATCCGCCTCGATGCGCCCTCGATCGCGTTTCAGCTCGATCATGGCGGCGCGAAAATCATCCTGGTCGATCCCGAGTTTTCGGGCGTCATTCGCGACGCGCTCGCGCAGATGACCGGCCCGAAACCATTCGTCGTCGACGTCGACGACGACGCCTTCAAGGGCGGACAGCGCATGGGCGAGATCGAATATGAGGCGGCGGTTGCGGAAGGCGATCCCGCTTTCACGGCGATCCTGCCGCAGGACGAGTGGGACGCCATCGCGCTGAGCTACACGTCGGGCACGACCGGAAATCCCAAAGGCGTCGTCACCCATCATCGCGGCGCGTATCTGAACGCCGTCAGCAACATCCTTGCCGGCAATCTCGGCCAGCATCCGGTCTATCTCTGGACGCTGCCGATGTTCCATTGCAATGGCTGGTGCTTCCCCTGGACCATCGCGGCGGCCGCCGGCATCAATGTCTGCCTGCGCAAGGTCGAGCCGACGAAAATCTTCGAGCTGATCAAGAGCCGCGGCGTCACCCACATGTGCGGCGCGCCGATCGTCTACAACACGCTGATCAACGCCCCCGATGCGCCCAAGGGCAACGCCGCGCGCCGCGTCGTCGGCCTGATCGCGGGCGCCGCGCCGCCGGTCGCGGTGCTCGAAGGCGCCGAAAACATCGGCATCAAGCTGACCCACGTCTACGGCCTGACCGAGGTCTACGGCCCCGCCTCCGTCTGCGCCGAGCAGCCCGGCTGGGACGAGCTTCCGCCTGCCGAACGCGCGCGCATGAAGCGCCGGCAGGGCGTGCCCTACCCGCTCGAGGAAGGCGTCACTGTCATCGATCCCCAGACCATGAGGCAAGTGCCGCGCGACGGCGAGACCATCGGCGAGGTCATGTTCCGCGGCAACATCGTGATGAAGGGCTATCTCAAGAACGAGAAGGCGACCAGGGAAGCCTTCGAGGGCGGCTGGTTTCACACCGGCGATCTCGGCGTCCTCGACGAGCACGGCTACGTCATCATCAAGGACCGCTCCAAGGACATCATCATTTCCGGCGGTGAGAACATCTCCTCCGTCGAGGTCGAGGACATCCTCTACAAGCATCCGGCCGTGCTGTTCGCCGCCGTGGTGGCAAAGCCCGATCCGAAATGGGGCGAAGTGCCCTGCGCCTTCGTCGAGTTGAAGGACGGCGCCAGCGCGAGCGAAGCCGACATCATCGCGTTCTGCCGCAGCCACATGTCGGGCTTCAAGGCGCCGAAGTCCGTCGTGTTCGGGCCCATCCCGAAAACGTCCACGGGCAAGATCCAGAAATTCCTGCTGCGCAACGAAGCGGGATCGGCGAAGGCGATTACGGACTGAGCTGAATTCCCATTTCAAAATGCGGATCGACGCCGGCGGCGCCGAGAAGTCTCGGCAGCGTTGAGGCTCCCGCTCCATTGCTGGCGAGGCCGTATCGCGCCAGGCCGGTGCGCTCAGTGCGTCTCCAGCCGCAGCCCGTCAAAAGCAGGCACGACGCCCGCGGGCAGCGATTGCCGGATGACTTCGTAATCGACGTCGGCCGTCATGTTGGTGATGACCGCGCGCTTCGGCTTGAACCGTTCGATCCAGGACAGCGCGTCATTGATGCTGAAATGGCTGACATGGTTGGTGTAGCGCAGGCCGTCGACGATCCAGAGGTCCAGATTTTCCAGCGCACCCCAGCTCTCGCGCGGAATGTCGTTGAGGTCGGGCGTGTAGGCCGCATCCCCGATGCGGTAGCCGAGCGCGGGAATGTTGCCGTGCTGCACCAGGAAGGCCGTCATCGTCACGGCGCCGCCCTTCCCCAGAACGGTCTGGCTTTCGCCCGCTTCGATCGAATGCCGGGTCAGGATCGGCGGATAGTCGCTGCCCTCCGGCGAGATGAAGCAATAGGAGAACCGCGACAGGATGTCCTTGGCCGTCGATTGGTTGAAATAGGTCGGGATCCGCCGGCGCATGTGCATCACGACCGAACGCAAATCGTCCATGCCGTGAGTCTGGTCGGCATGCTCATGCGTCAGGAACACCGCGTCGATGTGATCGACATTGGTCGAGAGCAATTGCTCGCGCAAATCCGGCGAGGTGTCGATCAGGATGCGCGTGGTGCCGTGCTCGGAGGTCCGTTCCACCAGCAGCGAGCAGCGGCGGCGGCGGTTCTTGGGATTGTTGGGATCGCAGGCGCCCCAGCCCAGTGCCGGGCGCGGCACGCCGGCGGAGGAGCCGCAGCCCAGGATCGTCAGCGTCAGCGTCATGCGGCTCCCAGTCTCAAGCTTTCACCTTCGAGAACAGGCGGAAGAAGTTCTCGCTGGTCTGGCGCGAGATCTCGTCAAACGACACACCGCGCGTCTCGGCCAGCACCTTTGCGACCTCGGCCACATAGGCCGGCTCGTTGCGTTTGCCCCGAAACTTGCCGGGCGCAAGGTAGGGCGAGTCTGTTTCAACCAGAATACGGTCAGCCGGCAGTTCGGCCGCAAGCGCACGCAGGGCCTCCGACTTCTTGAAGGTCAGGATGCCCGTGAATCCGACATAAAGCCCCAGCGACACCGCCTTCAGCGCCAGCTCGCGCCCGCCGGTGTAACAATGCAGCACGGCGCGAAACGCCCCCTTGGCCGCCTCCTCTTCCAGGATGCGCGCGCAGTCCTCGTCGGCCTCGCGGGTGTGGATCACCAGCGGCAGGCCGGTCGTGCGGGCGGCGGCGATGTGGGCGCGAAAGCCCCTCGCCTGCGCCTCAGGCGAGCCGTTGTCGTAGAAATAGTCGAGCCCGGCCTCGCCGAGCGCGACGACTTTGGGATGCTCCGTCAACGCAACCAGTTCGTCCGGCGCGATACCGTCCTCCTCATCCGCGTTATGTGGATGAGTGCCGACCGAGCAATAGACGTCGTCGAAGCGCTCGGCGATGGCGAGAAGCTGATCGAGCTTTCGCACCCGCGTCGAGATCGTGACCATACGGCCGATGCCGGCCGCGCGTGCTCGCGACACGATCCCGTCGAGATCTTCCTCGAAGTCCGGAAAATCCAGATGGCAGTGGCTGTCGACCAGCATCGCGCAAACGTCCTAGGCTGCCGGCTCGATATAGCGCGGGAATGCCGGCGTCGGCGCCGGCAAGGTCGAGCCGGGCGCAATGCGCCTGGCACCGCCGAGCATGGCGAAGTTGCGCTCGCCGTCCGGGATGCCGAGGCTGTCGAGCAGCAATCCCGAAGCGGTCGGCATCGCGGGCTGGGCCAGGATCGCGATCTGGCGCACGACTTCGGCGGTGACGTAGAGCACCGTCTTCTGCCTGGCCGGGTCGGTCTTGGCGAGCGCCCACGGCGCCTCGCCCGCGAAATAGCGGTTGGCCTCCGCCACCACGGCCCAGACGGCGTTGAGCCAGTGATGGATCTGCTGCGTTGCCATGGCCGCGCGTGACGCGGCGACCATGCCGTCGGCCATCGCCAGAATTGCCTTGTCGTTGTCGCTGAATTCGCCGGGCTCGGGCAGCACGCCGCCGAGCTGCTTGGCGATCATCGACAGCGAACGCTGCGCGAGGTTACCGAGATCGTTGGCGAGGTCGGCATTGATGCGGGCCACGATGGCCTCGTGATTGTAGTTGCCGTCCTGTCCGAACGGTACCTCGCGCAGGAAGAAATAGCGCACCTGGTCGACGCCGTACTGGTCGGCAAGGTTGAAGGGATCGACGACGTTGCCGACCGACTTCGACATCTTCTCGCCCCTGCTGAACAGGAAGCCGTGGGCATAGACCCGCTTCGGCAGCGGGATGCCGGCCGACAGCAGGAACGCCGGCCAATACACCGCGTGGAAACGGATGATGTCCTTGCCGATGATGTGCACATCGGCCGGCCAATAGCGCCAGTTTTTGTCGCTCTCATCGGGGAAGCCGACGCCGGTGATGTAGTTGGTCAGCGCGTCGACCCAGACATACATCACGTGCTCTTCGTCGCCAGGCACCTTGACGCCCCAATCGAAGGTGGTGCGCGAGATCGAGAGATCACGCAGGCCGCCTCTGACGAAGCTCACCACCTCGTTCTTGCGGGAATCCGGCCCGATGAAATCGGGATGATCCGTATAAAGCTTCAACAGCTTGTCCTGGTAGGCCGACAGGCGGAAGAAATAGCTCTTCTCCTCGACCCATTCAACCGGCGTGCCCTGCGGGCCGAGCCGGACGCCGTCATCGTTCAAGCGCGTCTCGTCCTCGGCGTAGTACGCCTCGTCACGCACGGAATACCAGCCGGCATAGATGTCGGCATAGATATCGCCGTTCGCTTCCATGCGCCGCCAGATCTCCTGGCTGGAGCGATGATGCTGCTCTTCGGTGGTGCGGATGAAGCGATCGAACGACACGTTCAGACGCTCGTCCATCTCCTTGAAGCGACCGGCATTGCGGGTCGCGAGCGCAGAGACAGCCATGTTCTCGCCGGCCGCCGTCTGAACCATTTTCTGACCATGCTCGTCGGTGCCAGTCAGGAAGAACACATCCTTGCCGTCGAGCCGCGCAAAGCGCGCCAGCACGTCGGTCGCGATCGCCTCATAGGCATGGCCGATATGCGGACTGCCGTTGGGGTAAGCGATCGCGGTCGTGATGTAGAAGACGTTGTCGCGGGCGGGGGCGGCAACGGGCGCGGCAGCCTTTGGTGCGGCTGCGGGCGCTGCGGCTTGCGGAGCTGCAGCGGGCTTCGGCGCGCGCGGGGCCTTCGGCTTGGCAGCCTTCGGCGGCGTGGCGGCGGGGGCCGGCGCTGCGATCACAGGCGCGACCACCCTCGCCTTCTTGGCCACCGTCTTCGCAGGTAACTTGGCGAGGGTCTTGGCTGATTTGTTGGCTGGCTTCTTGGCGGCTTGCTTCACAGCCTTCTTGGAGACAGCCGGCTTCTTCGCAGCCTTCTTGACCGCCTTCTTTGCCGTCTTCACGGCGCTCTTCTTCGCGCCCTTCTTGGCCGTGGCCTTCTTGGTCTTCTTGACCTTCTTGGCCGCCTTGGCGTTGGCCTTGGACGCACGTGCCTTCACGGCCTTCTTTGCGGCTTTCTTCGCAGCCTTGTTGCGGCCCTTGCCTTTTGCGGTTTTCTTAGCTGGCGTTGCCACGACGAATTCCTTTACCGACTTCTCGAAATCTGGAAACGAACCTGAGTTCGATTATTGATTTGCGCATGATCTTTCGGAAAGCCGCTCGCACTGTTCCGGATCATGCTTTAGCGCGTTGCGTCCGCCAACCAGCCGAACACCGAGAAAACCAAGGGCTTTCGCTCCAGATTGTAGGTTTCGGTGTCGCGCGCGGCGCGGACGATCTTTTCCCATACCTCAGCTAGGCGCGCAAGGCGCGGCAGGTTCTGGTTGGCATTGGCCTCGTCCGAATGCAGGCGTTCCGCGATCCAGCGATCGATCCCGTCGATGAAGGCGGCGAGCGCGACGCGGTCGCTGATACCGAGCGAATCGCCGAGCGTGTGCAGTTCGCGCGGATCGACCTGCGGCAGGCGCGCGAGCAGCGCCGCCGTGCGCTGCTGGAGCTTGAGCGCATCGCCGCCGAGCAGCGTCAGCGCCCGTGCAACGCTGCCTTCGGAGGCATCCGCGGCATCGCGCAGCGCGGGATCGTTCGGATCGAGCTCGGCGGCCGACGCCGCCGCCCCGATCACATCGTCCGTGGCGAGGGATCGCAGGCGCAGCTTGCGGCAGCGCGACTGGATCGTGGCGAGCACGCGCGCGGGCGCGTGGCTCACCAGAAGAAACAGCGATTGCTGCGGCGGCTCCTCGAGAATCTTCAGAAGCGCGTTGGCCGCGTTCGGATTGAGCTCGTCGACGGTGTCGACAATGCAGACGCGCCAGCCTTCCGCCGCGGCAGTCGAGCCGAAGAAGCCGATCGTCTCGCGCGTCTCGTCCACGGTGATCACGGTGCGCATCACGCCGCGGTCGTTGGCGGTACGCTCCAGCGTCAGCAGGCCGCCATGCGAGCCGGCCGCCACCTGCCGCGCCACGGCGTCATCAGGATCGATCGCGAGGTCTTCGGCGCGCTGCACGGAAGGCGCGAGCGGCTGGCCGTGGGCGAGCACGAAGCGCGCCATGCGATAGGCCAGCGTCGCCTTGCCGATCCCCTGCGGCCCGCCGATCAGCCAGGCATGCGGAATTCGCCCGCTGCGATAGGCCGTCAGCAGAGCCGCCTCGGCCTCGCGATGGCCGAACAGGCGGCTCGTCTCGCGCGGATGCTGAATGGCGCTTTCGCGCTCGGTCTGACGCGGGCTCATGCTGATATCACCGAGGCCGGCGTCGGAAGAAGACGCTCGCGCAGCGCCGTCCAGACACGGCCTGCGACCGTGTCAGGGTCGGAATTGGCGTCGATCAGCACGCAGCGTGCGGGATCGTCCGCGGCGATCTTGCGATAGGCCTCGCGCAGGCCCTGGTGAAAACCGAGCTTCTCGCCTTCGAACCGGTCGGGCGTGCCGCCGCCCCGGCGCGCGGCGGCGCGCTGCAGGCCGATCTCGACCGGCAGGTCGAGGATGATGGTGAGGTCCGGCTTGAGATCGCCGATCGTGACCCGCTGCATCGCGTTGATCAGGCCCTCAGGCACTTGGCCGAGGCTGCCCTGATAGGCCCGTGTCGAGTCGGCGAAGCGGTCGCACAGCACCCAGGTGCCCTGGTTGAGCGCAGGCAGGATCACGGTGCGGACATGGTCGTCGCGCGCGGCGGCGAACAGCAGCGTCTCCGCCTCGGGGCCGAGCAGCTTGCCCATGCCCGACAGCACCAGATGACGCATGATCTCGGCGCCCGGCGAGCCGCCCGGCTCACGCGTGACACGGATGCGGAGCTTTGCTGCCTTGAGACGGTCGGCAAGCTTCTTGATCTGGGTCGACTTGCCGGTGCCCTCGCCGCCTTCAAAGGTGATGAAGCGTCCGCGTCCGGACGGCCGCTGTAGCGCGCTGTCACTCATGATCAGAGCTTCTCGGCGCCTGCGCGGAACATGCCGATCACGAGCTCGCTGGCGCCGTCGATCGCGCGTCGCACGGTCGAGCCGGTGCCGATCGCTTCGGCCGCATAGACCGGCGTCTCCACCGCGATGTTGCCGCTGCGCCAGACCTTGACCACGCCGACCCGTTGGCCCGCCTCGACCGGCGCACGCACCGGACCGCTATAGACGACACGCGCGATCAGCTTGTCGCTGCCGTTCTTGTGCACCATCACTTTCACCGGCGTCTTGGCGACGAGCCTGACCGAGCGGCTCTCGCCGCCGAACACCTTGGCGTAGCCGACGGGCTGCTCGGCCGCGATCAGCGTGCGGGTCTCGAAATTGCGGAAACCCCATTCCAGCATCTTCTTGGCTTCCGTGGCGCGATCCTCGGGATCTTCCAATCCGTTGACGACGACGATCAGCCGCGTGCCGTTCTGCACCGCCGAGCCGACCATGCCGTAGCCGCCTTCCTTGGTGTACCCTGTCTTCAGGCCGTCGGCGCCTTCCATCGAGCTGAGCAGCGGATTGCGGTTGGGCTGGCGGATCTTGTTCCAAGTGTACTCCTTCTCGCCGAACAGTTTGTAGAATTCGGGGAAGTCCAGGATGATGTGCCGGGCGAGCACGCCGAGCTCACGCACCGTCATCTTGTTGGCGGGGTCGGGCAAGCCGTTGGAGTTGCCGAAGGTCGACTTGGTCATGCCGAGCTCGCGGGCGCGCTTGGTCATGAAGTCAGCCGCGAAGATCCGCTCGTTGCCCGCCATGGCTTCGGCGAGCGCGATGCAGGCATCGTTGCCGCTCTGGATGATCGCACCGTGCAGGAGATCGTCGACCGAGACCTTGCTGTTGATGGCGGCAAACATGGTCGAGCCGCCCGACGGCGCCCCGCCCCGGCGCCAGGCATTCTCGCTGATCCGGTACTCGTCGGTCAGCTTGATGTCGCCCTTCTTGATGGCATTGAAGACGACCTCCGCCGTCATCAGCTTCATCATGCTGGAGGGCGCGCGCAGCTCGTCGGCGTTCTTCTCGAACAGCACGCTGCCCGAGGAGGCCTCGATCAGGATCGCGGTCGGGGCATCGCCGTCGAAGCCGGCATCGTCCGGCTTCTTGGCCCCCTGGATGCTCTGGTTGGCGGCCAGAAGCGCCCCGCTCCAGCCGATGCCCACGACCAGAGCCGTCGCGATCAGCCCGCGCACCAGCGCTCCGGCGGTGAACCGGGTGCGACGTAGCGAAGGAAGACGACATGCCATGGTCAAGCCCTGAGAGCAGCGTTCTAACAGCTGGAATCGGTGCGAACAACGCGGGGGGTTGGACGCCTGCCCAGAGATTGCACGATTCTCGCCGCGCCCCTATCGTGGCGCCTTATGTTTCTCGACCAAACCCCTGAAACAAGGCGGAAAAGCGATGTCCCCCACCCGCTTGATCAAGGCCAACGGCATCGATCTCTTCATCCGCGAAGCCGGCCAGGGTCCGCTGGTCGTGCTGTGCCATGGCTGGCCGGAGCTGTCCTATTCCTGGCGCCACCAGATCCCCGCGCTCGCCGCAGCCGGGTTTCACGTCGTCGCCCCCGACATGCGCGGCTACGGCCAGAGCGCCGCGCCGCCTGACGTTGCCGCCTACTCGATCTTCGACACCGTCGGCGACGTGGTCGGCCTCGTGCAGGCGCTCGGCGAGACCAGGGCGATGGTGGTCGGCCACGATTGGGGTGCGCCGGTCGCCTGGCACGCGGCGCTGTTCCGGCCCGACATCTTCACGGCGGTCGCCGGCCTCAGCGTGCCGCCGCCGTTCCGCGGCCGCGGCAAGCCGCTCGACCTGTTGCGCCAGGGCGGCGTCACCAATTTCTACTGGCAGTACTTCCAGGCACCCGGCGTCGCCGAGGCCGAGCTCGAGCGCGACGTCGCCCGCACCATGCGCATCGTGCTCGGCGGACGCGGCCTCGCCGATCCCACCGCCGCCATGTTCGTGCAGGAAGGCAAGGGCTTTCTCAGCCACGCGACCGCCGAGGAACCGCTGCCCGGCTGGCTCAGCGAGGCGGATCTGGCCTACTTCACCGAAAGCTTCCGCAAGTCCGGCTTTCACGGCGGGCTGAACTGGTACCGCAACCTCGATCGCAATTGGGAGCTGACGGCGCCCTGGCAGGACGCGCAGATCCATCAGCCCTCGCTGTTCATCGCCGGCTCCAGGGACGCCGTCATCACCGGCCTGATCGGCGCCAAGCGCGTCAACGAGCTCGAGCGCGTGCTGCCCAACCTGAAGCAAAAGCTGATCCTCGAGGGCGCCGGCCATTGGGTGCAGCAGGAACGGCCGGATGAGGTGAACGCTGCGCTGGTGAAGTTCCTGCGCCAAGCGTCGGCGCGCTAGCCGATATCGTTTCTCATCGCAATGTACGCGGCGCCCGCAGCCCCACGCTCGACAAATCCGTGCCGCAGGTAAAGCCGGCGCGCCCTCACATTGCTCGCGAGCACCGTGAGCGTCAGCGCGCCGACACCCTGCTGCCGAGCGCTCGCTTCGAGAGCGCCGAGGATCTTCGTGCCGGCGCCGCGACCGCAAGCGGCCGGCAGCAGTGCGATGTCGATGATGTGCCAGTGCTCTCTTGCGCAATGAAGCAGCAGCCGACCGATCGCCCCCCCGTCTCGTGTGACGATCAACGAGATCGCGTTCGGAAACTGCGCGGCATAGCCGGCCGTCTGGCTGCGGAATTGTTGTTCGACGACCTGCTCGAGGATCGGCCCGGACAGTCCTGCGGCTATGAATTGCCTGCTCCTGACCTCACGGAACAGCTGCCGCGTGAACGGCTCATCACCGGGATCGGCTGACCGCAGTCGCAAATCCGGATCGCCGGGCACAATGTCGAGCGGTGCGCCGCCGTCGATCATGGGTGGGCGCTATGGAAAGCTCGGAAAGATACCCGCGTAGGCAATGCACATGATCAAGGCCTGGGTCGGCTGCATGTTGTCGTGAGGCAGGCCCTGCCCGGTCAACGTGACCGCGTTGGGCGAAAAGGTGAGATTGCCGGGCGGATCCACGAAGCCGTTGAACACCGGATTGAGCGCGACCATGTTCATTCCCGTCCCAGGACCGGGCGCGGCATTTTGCGCAGCGTTGCTGCCCAATTGCAGCGCGTGCGTGTGCATCGCCATGTTGTCGCCGATCAGGCTGACCTGGGAGCTGCCGATGGACTCGCCGACGACGCGCGGCTGCAATCCCGGCCCGGTACCCTGACTGATCGTGACCGCGCCGTTGAGATTGGGCAAAGCGAAGTTAGTCGTGCCGTTGCCACCGTAATTGGTGCCGATCAGCGCAAACAACGGCGTGAAGGCTTGAACGGCGACAAGCTGTCCGAAGCACGGCAGCCAGGCATTGTTGAAGCCGCCAACCGCAAAGGCAAACGGGAACGCCTGAATTTCGCCGACGTAGGGATTTGACATGTTGCTTTCCTTGAGACGAGCCCAGTACGCGGGCGGCCTAGCCCGGTGACGGAAAAATGCCGTTGAAGCAGATGCAGTAGTTGGCGACGACGGTCGGCATCATGTTGTTGTGTCCGGGTGGACTGTCGGCGCCTATCTCGGCTGGAAGATCATCCCGACGCTGCGCTACGACGTGGCGGTGACCTATTCCGGCATCGGCTATGACGGCACCGCCGGCACGGCGCAGGGCAATTTCAACGGCAATCGCTGGATGTTCGCGACCGGATTCACCGGCACCTACAACTGGGCCAATTTCACGATCGAGCCGTCGGCCAAGGTGTACGCGCTGTGGGAGCGTGAGAACGCCTATGTCGATTCGCTCGGCACCCAGCAGGCTGCCCGCACCTTCTCGAGCGGCCGCGCGTCTGCGGGCAACAGGATCTCCTATCCCGTGCCGTGGCTCGATAGTGTGCTGCTGGCGCCCTATGCCGGCGTCTATGCCGATTACTACTTCACCCAGGACGACGCGGCTGCGATCGTCGCTGCGGGTGGCGTACCGCTGGCCTCCACACCGCTGCTCCAGGGCTGGTCGGCGCGGGTTACGGGCGGCATCGGTGCCAGGCTGGCGAGTGGGACCACGGTCGGCTTCGGCGCCGAGCTCGGCGGCATCGGCGGCAACACGCAGATATGGACGTTCACGGGACGCGCACGCATCCCGTTCTGATCCCGGGAGATGACGACGAGCCGGCAAGCGCGACGCCGCCAGCCGGATTTGCTTGCCTGGTGCCTGCTTAGTAGAGCCCGCGACCGCTCAGGATGCTGCGGGCCTCTGCGGCGCCGTCCGAGGCGTAGGCGGCAGACGGAGCGCTTTCGGTGGCATAGCGGCCGTCCTCGTCATAGGACACGGCGCGCGCGTTGTGGACCGCCCGGCCCCGGCTGCGGCTCGAGGCCGACATTTCCGAGGTCGCGTTGAGCGAGGCCATGTCGGCGGAGGTGGTGCCGAGATTATAGGGCCGCCCCTCCGGCATCGGCACGTCGCCGCGAATGGCAGCGCGGCTCGATCCCGGCAATTCCGGTACGAAGGGCTTGGCCGAGGCGACCCGGACCATCGAGGGCGACGGCGCCGGAACGCCGGTGCGCAGGGTCGCCAGAAGCTGGCGGTCGTCGGAGCCTTCGAGCGGCGCCCGGCCGACATATTCGACGCGGACCTTGGCGACGCCATTGCCTTTGAATTCAAGCAGTTCGGCGGCCTTGTTCGAGACATCGATGAGGCGGTTGCCGTGATAGGGCCCGCGGTCATTGACGCGCACGATCAGCGACTTGCCGTTCGAGACATTGGTCACCCGCGCATAGGACGGCATCGGCAGGGTCGGATGCGCCGCGGTCAGCGAGGTCATGTCGAACACTTCGCCATTGGCAGTCAGGCGGCCATGGAAGTCATCGCCGTACCAGGACGCCATGCCCTCGGCGCGATAGTTGACGTCCTCCTCAGGCACGTAGGTCCGGCCGGCAACGACATAGGGCTTGCCGACGCGGTAGGTGCCGCCGCCCTTCGGGACCGGATCCCCCAACGCCACGACCCGGGGGCTCGAGGACACGCCGTATTTCGGATCGACGCGGCTGGCGAACTTGTTCGAGGAGGCGCAATTGGCAAGCGCAAGGCAGGTTGCGACCGCCGCAACACCGCGTGTGGCCCGCAAAACCGAATCTGACCGTCGGATCCCCATGCGCCCCAAATACCACTTTGCCGGAGGCGTACCCAACCCGCTTTGGCGACGGGGAGCGCTGTCCGGTCCTTTAATCCGAGGCGGCCCACCACCGCGTCGGAAGCGGTAACGATAACGCAACCCGAACACGGCGGAAATGGGGAGCCCACAGCGATCCCGCCGGGATGGTAAACAGGACGTTCGCATTTTTCCGTTGTTCTACGGAGCGATAGCGCCTGCTCTGTGCCACGGCCGGACATTCTGTTGCGCCAAATCCTCACTCCACCCCCATTGTCGCTGCCTTCACTGGAATTCTTTTGACTGTGCAAGGTCGCACGCGTTCTCTCGGATGCAAGGGCGGGATTTGGAATTTAACGATGATCGAGACGGTTTCGGCACTGATGGGTCTGGTAAGCGCGGGGATCTTCCTGGCCCATGCGTTTGAAGGTTATCGCACGAGGGCCTGAGGCACTCGCGCGATCGGCAAGCATCACCTCTTTCAAGCGGCGCGTTCGGACAATTTTGATCGATCCGACCGAGCATCGAAAACGAGAGCGGCAGGTGTCACATGCGCAACCATGACCTGGTATCTGACGGCTTCCTGGTATTGACCGCCGGCGGCTTGGTCCTGCTCTGCTCGAGCCTCGTGGCACTGGCCTTCGCCTGAGCCCCGCTTCATTCCTCTCCGGCACAGCTCCACCGCGGCGCAGCATGCGCCAATGCCCGCTCCCATTCGGTTGATTGAATTTCCGCGTCCGGTGCCTCGACACATTTCCAGAGGCCATCACCAACAAGGGTGACGCAAATGCTTGCCGAGAAATTCTTCCTGGTTTTGGAATCACTGATCCGCGGCGATCGCACCTATCCGGACGGAAGCCCCCGCGTCATCAGCACCTCCCCGCACGTGCCGGTCAGGCTGCCGGCGCAGAAATAGCCGGCGTCGCGCGCCGCTCAGCGCAGCCCCAGCAGGGAGCGGCGATAGCGCCCGTCGCGGGCCTCGTTCAGGCAGACGAAGCTGCCGTCGAACCCCTGGCCGTACCGCTTCTGCCCCTTGCGGTAGTAGATGCCCTTCCTGAAGTCGAGCCAGACCACCTTGTCGTGCGGGCAATGACGCTGCGCCTGCGCCTCGTAGCGAAACGGCGTCAGCGGTGTCGCCGAGACCTCCGCGGAGCCGGCGCCGATCATGATCGCGCCAGCGAGCGCGATCCCGCCGGACCATCTGCGAAAGCCGCTGCTCGTCACTTCCCGCCCTCCAGATCCGGGCCGTCGTGCGACCGCCGCGCGGGCACGCTAGCACGAAATGGCGCGATCCGCCGAAGGTGAGACGTGCGCGGCGTCTTCCGCCGGCCATGTTGCCGGGCTAGAGGAAGGCGAGATCGTTTCGATTGCGAGGATGCAGCCTGAATGTCGGTTGAGCCTTCACCCCCATCCGAACCTCGTGCCGAACCCCGTTCGCCCTCGCCGCGCCTGGGCCTGCTGCCGATGATCATCTTCGGCTCGCGCTGGCTGCAACTGCCGCTCTATCTCGGGCTGATCGTGGCGCAATGCGTCTACATCGTGCTGTTCCTCAAGGAGCTCTGGCATCTCTCCTGGCACGCGATCGATCTCACCGAGCAGCAGATCATGATGAGCGTGCTCGCGCTGATCGACGTCGTGATGATCTCCAACCTGCTCGTGATGGTGATCGTCGGCGGCTACGAGACGTTCGTCTCGCGGCTCGACCTGCAGGGCCATCCCGACGAGCCGGAATGGCTCGGCCACGTCAATGCGAGCGTGCTCAAGATCAAGCTCGCCATGGCCATCATCGGCATCTCCTCGATCGCGCTGCTGCGCACCTTCATCGAGGCCGGCAATCTCGGCTCGAACCGCGCCGGCTTCACCGAGACCGGCGTGATGTGGCAAGTGCTGATCCATCTCACCTTCGTCGTCTCGGCGATCGGCATTGCCTATGTCGACAGGCTCGGAGACTCCGCCGCGCGCAAGCAGGCCCCCGGCGGCCTCTTCACCTGTCTGTTTCAAGCTGCTGCATGGCCTGGTGCAGGCATTCCTGAAACTTGGCCGCGACCTGCTCGCGCGCGAGGCCGGTGGCGGCGAGATCACGCGACACCTTGTCCAGCACCTCGTCCATTGTCCGGTTGTCCAGATGGTCCGTCACCAGCGTCGTCGCGTAGCCGGCCGCGGCATCGCCGCTGAGACCGAGCCGGCTTGCAGCCCAGAGCCCGAGCAGCTTGCTGGACCGGGCGGCGGCCCTGAACATGAGTTCCTCGTCGTGGACGAATTTGGCCTCAAAGCCCTGCTCGCGCTTGTCGAAGGTGGTCATGGTCAGCTCCATTTGCGCTTTTCGCTGATGGGTGTCGGACTGGCCGGGGGCGAACGTCTCCGTGCTTCACGTCAGTTGGGATCAGTTGAAGCTTCCGGCGGAAGGAAGACGCCGTCAAGCCTGCCGATGCGTCCCGCGCCGGGCGCGTGCACGGCCCGCACAAGCCCGGCGCCAGCCAACCCGGCTAGGCAGAGATCGTTTACCACCCGTTAAGCAGACTCAGCGCCGCATGGCTTGGGGCACACCGAGAGCTGACGCATGAACAAAGAGCTGCGGGAGTTTCGACGGCTTGAACGGGTCTGCCTGGAGCAGGCCGCCCTCTCCACCCTGGACCTCGCGCGAAGCGGGCTGCTCAAGGTCGCCGACGATTGCCGCATCGCAGCCGAAGCCATCGAGGCGCGATCGCCCCGCGGCGCGTTCACAGGGGCCGTCCAGGCGCTGATGCTGGCCTGGAGCGCGACACGGATGTCCAATCGGCATTAGCCGGCGGCATCGCCCGGACAGATCGCGTCAGAAGATTGCCGTCGGGGCCCGGGCTGGATCAGGCCTTTGCCGCCGCCGCTTCCGCCGCTTCGCGCGCCAGCCGCTCGGCCCTCAGCCGCTCCTTGTTGGCGTAAAACGCCTTCTGCGCCTCTTCATGGTCGCGCATGGCCTTTTCGGCCTCGATCCGGCGTGCCGCATCGCGCGCCTGGCGCTGCTCGGGGGTCAGGGGTTTGCGTCGGAAGGAAAGGTCTTCAGTCATGCGAAGACAACGCAGACGCGGCGAAAGAGTTCCATAAGGCGGACCCCGTGGCCCAAAGCGGGAACTCAAGCTGTCCGCCCTGCCCGAAGGCCGCTCCACCAAAATATCGAAAAACAACCCCATGCACAGTAGCTAAGCCGTTCTGGCGGCAAGATTTTTCAAACCCGCGAAAGCCGTCTGGCCCGCCACCCTGCCAACTTCGGAAACTCCGCCGGGCGCGACACGACGGTTCGCGCGAGCTCCACAGCGCGATGTCATTGCGACAGGTCAACACCAGCAAGCTCAGGCTCTGAGATCCTGACGTCGGCAAGCAGATGGAGACGGCCATGTCACAGCAGAGCAGCATGCATTTCTACCTCAATTGGGCCAAGGAGCGGATCGACGAAATGGATGCCGCATTGGCCTCGTTCGAGGTCAAAGCCGGCCAGGCCAAGGCCGAGTCCAAGGTCAAGACGGATCAGCTCCTGTCCGATCTGACGACGCGCCGTGACGCGTTTCGGGCGATGCTCAAGACCCAGGCGGAAGCAGGTGAAGCCGCCTGGACCGACGCCAAGGCTGATCTGGAGAAGCAGTGGGCTGGATTCGAGGCCCAGGTGAAAACCTACTTCGAAGGCGCCGGCAAACAGTTCGAGCAGCAGCAGGCCACCTTCAAGGACGTTGCCGCGGCCCAGGCCAAGGCGTGGCGCGAAGCGGCGGATAAATTCCGCGACGCCGCGAGCAAAGTGGCCTCAGCTCGCACCGTCGATGTCGATGCCGCGCTCAAGCAGATGAAATCCGATGCGTCCGAAGCCGAAGCGCGTCTGCAGAAGCTGAAGCAGGCTGGCAGCGAATCCTGGTCGGTCCTGAGCGCCGCACTCGCGGAGTCCCGCAAAGCATTCGATCAAGCGAACCAGGCCGCCTGGGACGCGCTGAAGGGCGGCGGTCCGAAGAGCTGAGGTTTCTCTTCGTTCAAGCTGCCAGCCAGAACAGACGGGGGGCTCAAGCGTGCGTGGCCACGACTGCGCGAGGAAGGTGCAGGTCACCCGCCTTCCTCGTACGCTTTAGTCAATGCTCAGGTGTTCAAGAGTCGCACGTTTTAGGCACCACTGTTCATGTTGGCGGACAAGCTTCCAATCTTAATTAGCCGCCCGAGTTGTCAACGAGCGGCAGCGGTCTGCTGGCTTGCGGAGTTATCCGCGTTGAACTCGCTCCAAGCCTGTCGGAGTATCTGGATCGAGGAGGTCAGGAAGATGCCACCCATCACGGCAGCGACGAGGAGGTCGGGCCAAGCTGTGTCGGTCCCCCAAACGCCCAAGGCGGCGACCATCACGATCACGTTGCCTATTGCGTCGTTTCGCGAGCAGAGCCAAACAGACCGGACGTTCGCGTCCCCATCCTTGTACGGCCTGAGCATCAAGACCGAACCGAGATTGGCCGCAAGAGCAAGAAATCCAATCACTCCCATGACTTCTGCTTTTGGCGTACCGAGAATGAGCGTTTGGTAGACAGTCGACCCGACAACCCAGAGCGCCATCACGCTGAGAGAGAGACCCTTGAAAAGGGCGGCTGTAGCTCGGCGTCGCAAGCTCGCCCCGATCACGGCCAAGCTGAGCCCATACGTCACCGTGTCACCAAGAAAATCCAGAGCATCGGCTTTCAGCGCCTGTGAACCTGCCAATTGCCCAGCAAGCATCTCGATCAAGAACATCGAGCCGTTGACAGCGATTACCGTCCAGAGGACCCGCTTGTACGTGGGGTCCATTCCGTCGAAGACCGGAACACCGCCGGAACAACCACACGCCGCCTCTGCGGACCCGCACTCTGTGCGCCGAACAGGTTCGAGGTTCAACGGTGGGGGGCTGCAGCAAGAGCCGTTCTGTTCGCAGCAGTCCGTCGCCATGATGTCGGTCCTCACTTCGTGCCGAACCTACCAGCTACTGACGCTTCGCGGTAGCTGCTGTTCCACTTCGAGTCCGGTGCCGGCTGCGCGACGAAGTCGCTATCGCCCCTCGTCGCTTCCGCTCTCACAGTCTCCGCCGAATTACGGTGAAGCGGCATTTCATCAGCACGCCGGCAGCATAGACGACCGACATCGCCATGCTCTCGACTCCGGCCGAAGCCGCGCCCCTCAGTTTCCCTTGCGAGCGGTCCCTGACTGCGACTCGCCAAGGCCGGGATTGATGGCCAGCGACGCGCCGGCAGCCCCGCCGGCTTCATAGGCCGTCATCGACACCATCCGGCTGGTGCTGCGCGCGGTGCGGAGATTGAGGTCGAGCTTGTCTAATTCTGCATCGACCACAGAGGTCTTGAGGACGACCAGCCCGCGACCGGTGCTTTCGTTGACCTGATCGCGACTGGCCTTGATCGCCAACAGCCTGTCCGCGATCGAGGCCACCATCCCGAGCGCGAAGGAGGCATTGGCCAGATGCCGCTCCTGGTGCCGGAACCTGCTGTAGTCGAGCGAGGTCTTGAAGCGGCCAAGCTCGGCGCGCACGGCGCCGTCGATCAACTCGGCCAGATAATGCGCGACCTCGACATCCGCGCCGAGACCGAAGAACACATAGCTATTCTCCCCGGCCGCGTTCTTCTCGCGCCAGACCCGACAATCGCAGAAATGCGCGATCGCGCCGATGCAGTCGTCCAGCGGAATTCGCTTCTTGCGATGGGTCTCGAAGACCCTCCGTTCGCACGGCGAGGCGCGCAGCTCGACGTCGGAGAGCGACAAATCGTGGCGATCGAGCAGCTCGGCGACCTTGGCGGCGGCAGACAGCGCCTCGTCCTCGGTGCAGCCATTGGCCATGGTCTTGGCGCGCAACGCCTGGATACGGAGCCTCAGCTTGTCGAGCACGGCCGGATTGAAAGTCTGATGCACCGATCACCTGCCCGGGAAAGCCCGACCGATAGTATGGCGGAAGGGGTGGGATTCGAACCCACGGTACCCTTGCGGGCACGCCGGTTTTCAAGACCGGTGCCTTAAACCACTCGGCCACCCTTCCGGACCTTGAAATTGTTTAGCTTTTCGTCGCTTGGCAGAGGACGTTTGGACCCTGCTGCCGCTTTGCTACCCAACGTCGTCGGTTCACTTCTTTATGGCCGCTCGCATGGCGTCGTCAACCGCCGCTTGCCAACAACAGGTGGCGTGGCGGGGGCTATTGGACTGTTTAAACTATTTTTGGTCCTGGATGGGGGGATACAACTGGTTCTTGGAGTGGCAAGACATGTCTTTCTCCCGAAAGACGTATAGTGGATACGTAGGGCTAGGCTTGTCTGGGTCAGCGGTTGGCTCGATCGCGGTTTCGATACACACGACGAACTGATCCATGTTCGTTGCCAAGGCGATGAGCTTTTCTGCGCTTTCTTTGTCGCGAAGAGTCATTCCCAACATGCGGCAACCAAGCATCGGCAGGAGCTTTTCGACCGTGGCGGGACTGTAATTGGCTGTCACACCCAGGGCTTGGCAATTATTGTTCCATCCATCGCGGGTCGTGAAATCAACATTGCTCAAGACGACATGGCTAAATTCAGCTTCGTTGGCGGGTCCCAGCGTAGATGACGTGATTTTCGTTCTTACAAAGATCGAATAGTCGAGATCGGCATTCCCTAGGTTTGAGTCTTCAATTGAGGCCCTCGTAAAATCAGCGTTACGCAACTGTATCGCACCAAGATTGACGTCGTGTAATGTGCTGTTCGATAAATCCGCATAGTCAAATGTCGCGCCTGCCCGGCTAAGGGCTGAGAAATCGAGTTTTTGTGGAATGAGGGCGAGCAAAAGCTGCCCCCTTTCGGGGCTAATCAATCTGTCAGAAAATCGGTAGAGATCCGCATCGTCCGAAATCGGAAACAACTGATCTGCAAGCCATTCAAGCCAAGCAAATCGACCATACGCCTTAGGGCGACGTACTCGATCAGGAGACGGAGTCTCCATTTCAATTGGACGATACGGCCTCAATGCTAGTGTCAGCGATACTAGACGGCCGATTGTTACTTCAGTCGGTGTAAACAACCGCTCTTCAGCTTGAGGAGCCTGATGCTGCTTCCATTCGCTTTGTTCCGCCTCCAATCGCGTTAAAATGCTACTTAGCTCTGACGCCAGAAAAGCGGAGCGTCGCTGCGACTCGGTGAGCATGTTCTGGACGTCCATGCGATGGGTTTGCCGCTCAAGCAATGTGTTGGCACGGAACGCGAGGATAAGTCCCGAAGCCGTAAGTAAAATACCCAGCAGACCACCTGTTGCCAGAATGACTGTTACGCCGCGCGGCACAAAGAACCGCCAAAAGAAAGCCTTCCAGGCCGCGCCGCGAAGATCGGGGTTCTTACTTCGCAAATGCGCATAGAGGTTGAATAGAACGTGCGTCGTTCGATGCTCCTGCTCGATGAATTTCAGTTCGACTTTCTTGCGCTCGTCGTCGATCGCTTCTGCAATCAACAGACGAACGACATCTGTATTTTTATCTTGCATTGGCTTCATGAATGCGAGTTCTAGTATATTGGCATGCGGTGGTTGGACACCGACGGGAAGGGAAGCAAGGCCATCGACGCAACGAGACCCACTCCGGAGGCTGAAGACATTCTTGGCATCTTCCATCGCCCTTGCGGCTCGTAGTAGGCTCGCATCGCCTTGAGATGCTCAGACTGGAGTCGTGAATAGTTTCGGATCGAACGAATCTCACCGACGATCTGACCGAAAGCGAAGAGAACCGTGAGCCGGAATCGAGAAACAGACTGCGACGAGGAATGCGCACATGTGGAAGAGCGGATCTGACGCTATGGTCGGCGGCGCTGGTGGGCGAAGCTCCTACAAAAATGCCAGACGATCAGCAAATAGAAGCCGGAAACGATCTTCAGAAACATAGCCATCGGCGCCCCCCTGGCTGCAGTCATTCAACCGCAATCAAAGCGAGTGCGCAAGTCGCTGGCTTCAACGAGACGCGTGGGTTATGGGCACTCAGGTAAAGCCAAAAGGTTATCGTTGTAATATCCGTCAGCGTGCGTCCTGACGTATTTGCCGTTTGCCCCCTGAACGACACCAACGTCGGCTCGCTTGTCATTCACGAGCGTATAAAAGGTGTGAGTGCCCGCCTCGATCCAATTGATCACACTTTGCCGCGTCCATTTCCCGGTCGAATTTCCGAGATGTGTGATCCCCTCATGTGGGTCGTTCCTAGGCTGCTTATTGATGCACGTCACTTGAACATCGGCCATGAAAATTCCCCCTCTTCAAAATGCAGCGACTAAATCGCAACCTGAGGGCGAGTGCAAGTCACAGTGCACTGCACATATACTAAGGGAGGATAAAAGCGGCCAGATCAGATGCTGAAGGATCCAGGGTGCAGCTTCGTCCGGTCGCCAGTGAGCTGCTCAACACAATTGTCGATCGCATCGACGAGCTGCCGACTTGGGCCGCGCGTCTTCTCGCTGATGAGATAGCGACAGAGCCGGTTCAATTCGTTTAGCTCGGCCGGCCCGTCGGCGGTGTCACCGCTCTGCATGGCAATATCGCAAATGCGGCTTGCAGATCAGGCTTCTCCAGATTGTGGTAGCGAGGGGTAAGGCGCTTCATAAAATCGCTATGCCACCTTAGAGCCTGACTCAAAAAGGCGCGTAGACGCTTTCAGGGTGCGGCCAGGTGGCGAATTAGGAGCCTCAGATGGGCGGCAAGCAGCCAGGCGAGCTCGGTGGCGGCAGAGCCTTCGAAGTCTTTCGAAAGGCGCCGGCATCTGCCGAGCCATCCAAAGCTAAGCTCGACGACCCAGCGCCTGGGCAGGAGCTGGAAGCCTTTGACGCCGTGCGGTCGTTCGACGATCTCGATCGTCCACGGTCCGCAGCCTGAGAGTGCGTTGACGAGCTGTTTGCCGCGATATATCCGATCGGCAAAGACATGCTCAAGCCGCGGGAAACGGCCTCGCAAGTCCTTCAACAAGGGAACGGCACCGTGGACATCCTGAATATTGGCGGGATGAACATATGCAGCCAGCAACAGACCGTTGGTATCGGTCACGATATGGCGCTTACGCCCATGGAGGCGCTTGCGGCATCGAATCCGCGTGGTCCGCCGGCCTCGGTCGTCGAGGCGGTCTGGCTATCGATGACGGCAGCTGTCGGTTTGGGCTTTCGTCCCAGTTGCCGGCGCGCCTTCCGAACCAACGCTTCGACGATCTCCTGCCATCTGCCCGTGTCGCGCCAAGCGTAAAAATAGCCCTGCACCGTCGAGTATGGCGGGAACTCTTTCGGCAAGGCTCGCCATTGGCAGCCACTCCACAGGACATAGAAGATCGCCTGCACGATCTCGCGCAGATCGAACCTCCCGCGGCCGGCCCAATCGCTGCCGCCGCGGCATCTTTCGGGCGATCAACGCCCACTCGGCATCGGTCAGGTCGCTTCGTAACGCAGTCCACCGCGCTGATACTTGGATACGAGCGGCTTTGGTCCACGGCATTGTGTCCTCCCTCGAATCTTTGCAAATCCGAAGGAATCACAAGCCCTCCAAAGCCGCTCACCCTTTCCGGTCAGGCTCTTAGGATGAAGCCTCAAACTTCCGAAAGTGATCGTTATTCAATTTGATGGTGCATCCATCAGCAACCAAAACGCGAGTGCGAGACGTGGCGCCACAAAAGGCGATAGGGCTTAAGTCGCCTTCCGCAGCCATGGACACGTCCGTGCGACGGTGATTGCAAGCCCAAAAGCCGGCTATGCGAACGCCTTTAGGCGTTAGAAACTACGGTATAGTCTCAAACATAAGCCGTCTGCCAGCAGCAAAAGCAAAAACGGCGCCCCGTGAGGAGCGCCGCATGGAATTGTTGGTAGCTCGGTCGGCTCAGTACCCGCAGGACGCACAGCCCATCTGCACCGGGGCGTAATAGGAATAGCCGGGCGAGACCATCTCGACGCGCTGGCGCGTGGCGTATTGCGGCGGGATGCGCTCGTACTGGACGCTCGGCGGCGCGACCATCACGGTCTGCGGCACCATCACGGTGCGATACTGCGCCGGCGAGCGGTGCGCCACAACGGAGCCCGGCGAGACCATCACGGTCTCGTCGACGGTGCGGTATTGCGGCTGCACGTATTGCTGCTGATAGCAGGTCTGGCACGGCGGCGGTGCGTAGCAATTGTAGCAGCCGGCGGAGGCTGCGCCCGTCATGGAAATCGCGGCGACGGCGGTGGAGAAAACGACGGCGAGAGTACGAGACATTGCGGTGGTGCCCCAGTTGCCCAAAATGGATTTGCGAAGGTCGCGCGAGTATACGCCGCAAAATCCAGGGCTGCCGAACTTCGTCGGGGCATCCTTAATGCGAACGGCCGATCGCGGCCGACCGGTAAGAACTCATTGACCACGCGCATTAACGCGAAGATCGCTCATCCGCCTCCGTCAAGGTCGAGCTTCAGCGCCTCGCTGCTCTTTCCAGAAACTCCAGCAGCGAGGGATCTGTCTCCTCGAATTCGACAAAGCGGCGGCGCAGCTCGTCTGCTATTTCTGCGGTGGCGTCTCGTGACCATCCCTCCGCGGTATTGAAGGCCACGACACGTACCGGATGGAGATATTGCCCCTCGACGAGATGTCTGAGCAGGGTCGCCCGATCGGCGTCCTCCTCGGCGGTCTCGCACCAGGCGCGGCCCATCCGCCGACCGAAATCATCGAGCACGAGATAGACGTCCCGGTCTGTCGTCATTTGCGGCACGAGCGATGGAGATTGACTCATGGCTGACTCCGCTACTGTCATCCGGACCGTTGCGGAGGGATACGGCGACCGCCTGGCCGGATTCGGAAAAAGGGGATTTCGGCTATTTTTCTTAGGATTGCACGATTAAATCAGAAAAAAACAAAAAATAAATAAAAATTAAATAGCAAAGCGAGAACAAATGCACTAAATTCACAGGGCCTGGCGGGCGAGCCCGCACGTCGGGTGCCCACTTCGCAAAGCGGCTCTCGCCTCCACCCCCCAATAGCCCACACCCCAGGAGGCGGGGGCCGTTTCTTTGCGACCCCCCGTCCCGGCCTCGCATCTCTGTCCTGCACGGCGCATTTGAGCGCTCGCGGGGGACCGCGAGCGCTCCGGAGCAATCGATTCCCGCCTGTGGCGTGTCGAGGCGCTATTTAGAGCGCCGCTTGACCTCGCGCACCGCGCCGCGCGCGGCGCTGGTGGTGAGCGCTGCGTAAGCCTGCAGCGCGGTCGAGACGTTGCGCTTGCGGCCCACCGCCTGCCAGGCGGTATCACCCTTGGCCTCTTCCGCGGCACGCCGCTGGGCGAGCTCCTCGTCGGAGACCTCGAGCGTGATGCTGCGGTTCGGGATGTCGATGGCAATGCGGTCGCCGGTCCGCACCAGGCCGATGTTGCCGCCCTCGGCGGCTTCCGGCGAGAGATGGCCAATCGACAGGCCGGAGGAGCCGCCGGAGAAGCGGCCGTCGGTGACGAGCGCGCAGGCTTTGCCGAGGCCCATCGATTTCAGATAGCTCGTGGGATAGAGCATCTCCTGCATGCCCGGACCGCCACGCGGGCCTTCGTAGATGATGACCACGACTTCACCTGCGACGACCTTCCCACCCAGAATGCCCTCGACGGCGGCGTCCTGGCTTTCGAACACGCGCGCGGGGCCCGAGAATGTCAGGATCGAGGCGTCGACACCGGCCGTCTTCACAATGCAGCCGTCCTGCGCGAGGTTGCCGTAGAGCACGGCGAGGCCGCCGTCCTTGCTGAAGGCGTGTTCGAGATTGCGCACCACGCCCTTCTCGCGATCGGCGTCGAGCTCGTCGTAGCGGCGCTCCTGGCTGAAGGCGACCTGGGTCGGGATGCCGCCCGGCGAGGCGCGGAAGAAGGTGCGGACCGCCTCGCTCTTGGAGCGCTTGATATCCCAGCGCTCCAGCGCCTCGTTCATGGTCGGCGCATGCACGGTCGAGACCGAGGTGTCGATCAGGCCGGCGCGATCGAGCTCGCCCAGAATGCCCATGATGCCGCCGGCGCGATGCACGTCCTCGACGTGCACGTCGGCGACTGACGGCGCGACCTTGCACAGCACGGGCACGCGGCGCGACAGCCGGTCGATGTCTTGCATGGTGAATTTGACCTCGCCTTCATGGGCGGCGGCGAGCAAATGCAGCACGGTGTTGGTCGAGCCGCCCATCGCGATGTCGAGCGTCATGGCGTTCTCGAACGCCTTGAAGTTAGCGACGTTGCGCGGCAGCACGGATGCATCGTCCTGCTCGTAATAGCGGCGGACGAGATCGACGATGGTGTGGCCGGCCTCGACGAACAGACGCTTGCGGTCGGCATGGGTTGCCACCACCGTGCCGTTGCCGGGCAGCGCGAGGCCGAGCGCCTCGGTCAGGCAGTTCATGGAGTTGGCGGTGAACATGCCCGAGCAGGAGCCGCAGGTCGGGCACGCCGAGCGCTCGATCACCTTGACGTCGTCGTCGCTGACCTTGCTATCGGCCGCGGCGACCATGGCGTCGATGAGGTCGACGGCCTTGGTCTTGCCCTGCAGCTTGACCTTGCCGGCCTCCATCGGCCCGCCGGAAACAAACACGGCGGGGATGTTGAGCCGCAGCGCGGCCATCAGCATGCCGGGCGTGATCTTGTCGCAGTTGGAGATGCAGACGAGGCCGTCGGCGCAATGCGCGTTGGCCATGTACTCGACGCTGTCGGCGATGAGCTCGCGCGACGGCAAGCTGTAGAGCATGCCGTCATGGCCCATGGCGATGCCGTCGTCGACCGCGATGGTGTTGAACTCCTTGGCGACGCCGCCGGCCTGCTCGATCTCGCGGGCGACCAGTTGGCCGAGGTCCTTGAGGTGGACGTGACCCGGCACGAACTGGGTGAAGGAGTTGACGACCGCGATGATCGGCTTGCCGAAATCGCCGTCCTTCATTCCGGTCGCGCGCCAGAGGCCGCGGGCGCCCGCCATGTTGCGGCCGTGAGTGGTGGTGCGGGAGCGATAGGCTGGCATGGCGGTTTCCGTCCTCGGTTTGACCGGCCGGGCGGGAAAATGTGGTGCCGCCTCAGGCCTTTGTGGCCGGATAGCGCACGCGGGGAACGCGCGCAACGGGAACTTGGGGCGGACAGGGCTCCCCTGCTCCCGGCGCGGGGTTTTCGGCGCCTAGCCTACCTCTCTCCGTCATTCCGGGGCGATGCGCAGCATCCAACCCGGAATCCATCGGGCGGCAGCACCCGCGGGACAATGGATTCCGGGCTCGCGCCTTCGGCGCGCCCCGGAATGACGGCGGATGATCCCGAGGCGCATCCGTTACTGCAACGTCGGATCGAGCCGGTCGCGCAGCCAGTCGCCGATCACGGAGACGGCCAGCGTGGTCACGACGATGGTGGTGGCCGGCGCCAGCATGATCCAGGGTGCCCGGGTCAGATATTCGCGGCCGTAGCCGACCATGTTGCCGAGGCTGGTCATCGGCGGCTGCACGCCCAGACCAAGGAAGGACAGGCCCGACTCCATCAGGATCACCTCGGGGAAGACCAGGGTGGTCGAGACGATCAGGGTCGAGGCGATGTTGGGCAGGATGTGCCGGAGGTAAATCCGGGGCGGCGTCGCGCCCAGCTGACGGACCGCGGCGGCGTAGCCTTGCGCATTGGCGGAGATGGCAAGGCCGCGGGCGATGCGGGCGTAGCGCTCCCAGCCGAACATGCCCATCAGGCCGATCAAGAGCGGCAGCGAATTGCCGAAGAAGGCGAGCACCGCCAGCGCCATGATCAGGAAGGGCATGCTGGCCTGGAAGTCGGTCAGCATCAGCACAAGCTGCTCCACGGCGCCCCGAAAATGCGCGGCGAGGAAGCCGAGCGTGGTGCCGACGATCGCGGAGATGGCGGTCGCACCGAAGGCGATCAGCAGCGAGATGCGGATCGAGACCAGCAGCCGTGACAGCACGTCCCGGCCGAGTTCGTCGGTGCCGAGCCAGTGCGCGACATTGCCGGGTGCGGCGAGCCGGTTGCGCAAGTCGAGCTGGGTGAAGCCGTACGGCGCGATCTTCTCCGCGAAAGCCGCAACCACCAGCATCGCGGCGATCCAGGTGATCGCAAGCAGGACCGAGACCGGGATCGCTGGGAGATTGATGCGGCGGCCGCTGGCCGTGTCTTTCAGCGTGGCGTCGGTCATGCGTGCGCTCCTTTGGCGCGCAGCCGCGGATCGAGGAAGCCGTAGAGGAAGTCGACCACCAGGTTGGACGTAACCATGGTCATGGCGACCAGCAGCAGAATGCATTGCACGACGGCGAGGTCGCGATTGGCGACCGCAACGACAAGAAGCCGCCCTACTCCCGGCCAGGCAAACACGCTCTCGACCACGACCGCGCCCGCGATCAGCGTGCCCACCATGAAGCCCAAAATGGTGACGGTCGGGATCGCCGCGTTCGGCAGTGCATGCGACGTCACCACCTTGCGCCACGGCACCCCCTTGGCCGAGGCCGTGCGGATATAGGGCTGGCCCAGCACCTCCAGCATGGCGCTGCGGGTGAAGCGCGCCAGCACTGCGGCACCGCCGAGGCTCAGCGTCGCAATGGGCAGGATCGCGTGGCGCCAACTGTCCTGCCCGCCCGAGGGCAGCCAGCCGAGCTGCACGGCGAACACGAGCACCAGCAGCAGCGCGAGGACGAAGCTCGGCACGGTGAAGCCGGCGACCGCCGTCATCATGACGGCGCGGTCGATTCCGGAGCCCCGGTGCAGCGCGGCGTAGATGCCGGCGGGAACGCCGAGCGCGACCTTGAAGGCGAAGGCCGGCAAGGTCAGCGCCAGCGTCGCCGGAATCCGCTCCAGCACCAGCTCGATCGCGGGCCGTCCGTCGCGCATGGAGCGGCCGAGCTCGCCCTTGGCGATGGCGCCGAAATAATCGAGATACTGAAACCAGATGGGATCATCGAGGCCCCAGGCCTTGCGGAAAGCCGCGAGCACCTCGGGCGGCGCCTCCGGTCCCAAAATCATCAGCGCGGGATCGCCTGACAGCCGCAGCACGACGAAGGCGAAGGTGACGACGAGCACGATCGTGAGTGCAGCGCGACCGATGCGAATGGCGAAGTAGCGTCCCATCACGCGGCGTCTCGCGTTTGAGCGCCCGTAACGAGATGACAGGCGACCTGCCGGTCCCCGCCGACGGTCGACAGCGCCGGCACCTCGTGTGCGCATCGGGCGATGGCGCGCGGACAACGCGGATGGAACGCGCAGCCGCCGGGGCGCGAGGCCGGGTTCGGCGGGTCGCCCGCGAGCACGATGCGGCCTGCGCTGCGGCGGCCCGGCGCTGGCGACGCCGAGACCAGCGCCTGGGTGTAGGGATGCTCGGGCCGCGCGAACAAATCGTCCGCGCTGCCGATCTCGACGATGCGGCCAAGATACATCACCGCGACGACGTTGCTGATCTGCCTGACAACGCGCAGATCGTGACTGATGAACAGCAGGGTGAGCGAGAGCTGGGCCTGGAGATCGCAAAGCAGGTTCACCACCTGCGCCTGGATCGAGACGTCGAGCGCGCTGACCGGCTCGTCGCAGACCAGGAAATCCGGTTTTGTGGCGAGCGCCCGCGCCAGCACGATGCGCTGACGCTGGCCTCCCGACAGCGCGCCCGGATAACGCGCGCCATGCGCAGGCGTCAGTTCGACCGCGCGCAGCAGTTCGCGGACGCGCTCCTCGCGCATCGTGGGTGTGCCGACGCCGTGGATGTCGAGGGGCTCGCGGATTTGCGCTGCGACCGGCAAACGCCGGTCCAGCGCGCCCAGCGGGTCCTGGAAGATCATCTGCATGCGTGCCCGCTCTGCGCGCCACGCGGCCGTTCCGGTCGCCGCCATCGGCTTGCCGTCGAACCTCACCTCGCCGCTATCGGGCGGCTCGAGGCCGAGCACGATGCGCCCGGTGGTCGACTTGCCGGAACCGGACTCGCCGACGAGGCCCAGCGTCTGGCCCTTCGCAATCGTGAGCGACACACCGTCGACCGCGTGGACGGCCGTGCTGCGACCGAACATGCCGGAGCGCATGCTGTAGCTGCGCATGATCGACGACACCTCGACGAGCGGCGGGCTCATTCGGCCGCGATCCCGAGCAGCGCGCGGCGCGAGGCTTCGGCGCGGATGCAGGCGACAGCCCGATCATCGGCGATGGGCGCCAGACTCGGCGCGGAAACGCCGCACGCCTCGGCCGCCATCGCACAACGCGGCGCGAAGGCGCAGCCGACGGGCATGTGCGCGGGATCGGGCACCGTCCCGGGAATGGCGACAAGACGCCGCCGCGGCCCGTCGAGCGGCGGCAGCGCGCCGATCAAGCCCTGGGCATAGGGATGCACGGGATCGGCGAAGAGCTGGTTGGCCGGCGCTTCTTCCACAATGCGGCCGGCGTACATCACCGCAACGCGGTCGCAATTCTCGGCGACGACGCCGAGATCGTGGCTGATCAGCACCATCGCCATGTTCATCTCGCGGCGGATTGTGGAGAGCAGCTCCAGAATTTGCGCCTGGATGGTGGCATCGAGCGCGGTGGTCGGCTCGTCCGCGATCAAGAGGTCCGGATTTCCGGCGAGCGCCATCGCGATCATGATGCGCTGGACCTGGCCGCCGGAGAACTCGTGCGGATAGGCCTCTAGCCGCCGCACCGCATCGGGAATGCCGACGAGATCGAGCAGCCGTCGCGCTTCCGCCTTCACGGCGCTGCTTTGGAGATCACGATGCAGCGCCAGCGCTTCACAGAGCTGCCTGCGGATGGTCAAGACCGGGTTGAGCGCGCTCGCCGGATCCTGGAAGATCATGGCGACGCGCCCGCCCCGCACCGTGTCGAGCTCGGCTGCCGCCGCGCCCAGGATCTCGCGTCCGTCGAGCCGCACCGAGCCCGAGACCTTGGCATGCCGTGGCAACAGCCCGAGCGCGGCAAGCCAGGTCACCGACTTGCCCGATCCGGACTCGCCGACGAGGCCGAGCGCCTCGCCCTTGCCAAGAGCGAGATCGACGCCGCGCAGGACCGGCACGCCGCTGAAGGCGACGCTCAGGCCCGCAATGCTGACCAGTGGTGACACCTCAGGCCTCGAAATTGCCGGCGCGGAAATCCATCGCGAACGCCGGCGAGGCCTTCCACTTGATCGACTTCGGCTTGGCCGTGAAGGTCGCGTTCTGGTGCAGCACCGTGTAGGCGGGGTCTTCGCGCTCGGCGATCTCCAACATGCGACGGAACGCCTTCTTGCGGGCGGCACGGTCGGTCGAGGTCTCCAGGAACTCCGAGAGCTTGTTCAGCTCGACATTGGTCCATTCGCCGATCTGCTGCTGCTGGCCATTCGGCCCGTGCTGGGCGACCAGCGACGAAACCGGATCGTTGAAGGCGGCCGAGTTCGACCAGTCGCGCACGGCGCGGCTCGGCGCGCGCTCCATGATCTGCGACCAGTTCTCCTTGGTCTCGATCTGGACGTTGAGGCCGACCGACTTCCACATCTCGACCAGCACCTGCGCGGTCGCGACCTGGTTGGTGTAGTAATTGTTGAGCAGGCGGTACGGAATCGGATCGCCCTTGTAATTGGCCTGCTTCAGCAGATCCTGCGCCAGCTTCGGATCATAGGCCGGCACGCTCCAGTCGGCGTTGAACATGTCGCCGTAGAATTCCCATTGCAGGCCCTTCGGCACGCGGGTGCGGCCGGCCCACAGGCTGTCGACGATGGCCTGGCGATCGATCGCGTGGGTGAAGGCGCGGCGCACCAGCGGATTGGCGAGCTGGGCGTGGTTCTTGTCGAACACGGTCAGGCGGTGATTGAGGATGGTGCCGCCCTGCACTTCGAACGCGGCGTTCTTCTCGATGCCGGCGATCTGGTCCGGCGGGATGTCGCAGGCGAACTGGTACTCGCCCGAGAGCAGCCCGTTGATGCGGCTGGCAACCTCCGGCACTTCCAGGAAGCGGATGCGCTTGAGCGGCGGACGACCGCCCCAATATTCGTCGTGCGCTTCGAGCGTCAGCGACACGTCGGGCTTGAGCTCGACGACCTTGTAGGGGCCGGTCGTCACAGGCTTGCGCGCCCAGTCGAGGTAGCTCGCGGATTCGTCCCAGGCGCGGCGATTCATGATGTCGGAGCCGTAGCGCGACAGCCGGCCCTCGATCGTGACGTCGGGCGTCGCGTTGTAGAAGCGCACCGTGTACTTGTCGATCGCATCGACGCGCACGAGGTCCGGCCAGATCCGGCGTGCGACCGCGGGAACGTCGGGCGGCAATTCCTTGCCCGGCCGCGGTGTCGGGATCTTCTCGAAGGCCTGGATGGTCGAGCGGCTCTTGGCCTCGGTCTCGCCGAACATGCGCTCGCGGCTGAAGGTGAAGACGACGTCTTCGGCCGTCAGCTCGTCGCCGTTGTGGAACTTGACGCCCTGGCGAAGCTTCACCTCGACGGTCTGGTCGTCGATGCGCCGCCACTCGGTGGCAAGGCCGGGCACGGCCTCGAGGCTGCCGCGCCAGTTCTTGGAGATCAGGCCCTCCCAGATCGAGGAGAAGAACACGCGTTCGCCGACATTGGACTGCTCGCGCAGCACGTCGAGCACGTTCGCATTCGTCACCTTCTGCACGGCGATCGTCACCGACGGACGGTTGTCGCCCTGCGAGATCGCAAAACGCGGCAGCAGCAGCGTACCTGCGGCGGCGCCGCCGGTTTTCAGGATGGTGCGACGGGTGAATTTGCTCATGGCGGTAGCCCCAGATGATGCGGTTATTCGGCGAGACCGAGCGCGGCGAGATGGGCTGCGCCGGCGCGGACGTCGTCGTGGTTGCGGAGTTCGAGGATCAGCCGCGGGTTGGAATTCAGCCGTCCCAGGGAACGGAACACGGCGACCCAGGGGATGTTGCCTTCGCCCGGCGCCCAGTGCCGGTCGGCAAAGCCGTCGGTGTCCTGCAGATGCACATGGGTCAGCATGTCGCCAGCGGTCTCGACGTAATAGTCGACCGGCGGCGCGCCGGTGGAGATGTGGGCGTAGTTGGCGTGCCCGGTGTCGAGCGAAACGCGGACCTTGGCGCTTTCCAGCGCCCTGGCGAGGCGCACCCGGTCGCGCGGATCCTTGTCCTCGATGTTCTCGATGACGATCTCGCAGCCGATGGTCTCGGCGCGCGCGATCACCTCGGCGAGCGTCGCCTTGACGCGCTCGACGAGGTTGCCGCGATTGTCCGGATAAAGATCGAGATTGTTGTGGTCCCAGGTCGTGAACGGCGAATGGATCACCATCTGCGTCGCGCCGAGGAATTCGGCGGCGTCGAGGCCCTGAAGCAGGCGCTTGGTCACGGCCTGGCGGATCATGGGATCGTGGCTGTCAATCTTGAAGCCCCAGAACGGGCCGTGGATGCCGAGCCGGCCGGTATGGCCCGAGAGCATCTGCTTGATCTCGCCGGCCGTGCTGCGCCAGTCGCTATCGAGCAGATCGGCGCGGAAGAAATCCTGGATTTCGAGATCGCGCTGCCGGTCGAGAAGCCAGTCGCGATGCGCGGGGATAGATTTGATGGACAATGCGGCGCCCAACACCGGCTTCGACATGGCTTGCTCCTTGGCTGTCGGCGATGACAGGGAGCAGCGCTAGACCAGTTCAATGACAGGCCCGTGAAATCGAGGTTCAGCAGCGCCGCGGAGATGTGGACATCCTGCCGATCGCGTGCGGTAGATCAGGCCACGGCGATCAGACCACCGATGCAGAACGGGCACATGGCAAGCGGCATCTGTGTCCGTAGTGATCCGGAATAGAATCCTATCGCGATGTCACGTACATCGCGTGCATCGATCGGCGGCCACTTCCACGGGCATCACCCTCTGATCGCGCTACATGGGGTTGGGGGACCACATGGGGCGGGGGATTGAAGGCTGGGGCAAGGTGACGAGGTCCGGACTCCTAGGCACTCCGGACCTCGAAACTTTCAGATTGAACGCAGCAACGCGCCGTCCGGTTGGGGCATCCGGGCGGCGCGTTGTCGTTTCAGCGTCGTCTTTCGATCAGCGCGTCTGCGGCTCGATCGTCACCGTGCAGTCGCCCTGCCCTTGCGTCGCGACCACGATATTGCCGGCGGCCGCCCCGAGGGCGACCGGTGCGGACGAGCTGCCGTCCGGCATCTGAACCATCACGCTCAGCGAATCCGTGCGCGCGGTCGAGCCGACAGTTGACGGCTCTGCTTCGGCGACATTGCCCGATGCATCACGCCGCATGATCCGGCAATTCACGCTATTGCCCGTCGCGCTGCCGGCGGCTGCCACGTTCGACGAGGCAGCGCCGCCCATCTGCGCGCGGGCTCGCGACGGATCGCGCGGCACCTGGCTGACGATGCGATGCGTCCGCGGCTCCACGATGACGACGTCGTCATCGGTCGCGAAATACTCGTAATCCCGATATTGGGGCTCGATCGAGACGATCTCGGGCGGCAGCCGGTACAGTCGCACGCGCGAGGGAATCGCCTCGCCCACCCGGATCGAAATGTTCAGGTTGCGCTCCGGCTGCGCCAACCGCGCGCGGCTCACCGTTTCAGACATCCGCACCTGCTTCTCGGTGGTCACGCTGGTCTGCTGACCAACCTGCGTGTTGGTCTGGGTGGTCTGATTGGCTTGATTGGTCTGCGTACCGGAAGGCACGGTTTGCGCATTGTTGGTCGGAGCCGCGCGGTTCGTGTCCGTCGCGGTGGCAGGCCGGCTGTTCTGTTGCGCCGGCGGTTGCTCGGCCGCATTGCGCGGAGGCTGGTTCTGGTTGCGCTCGTTCTGCTGGCCAGCCGGACCGGACTTGGACTTCTCGGACTCGGCCGTTGATTTCTGCGGCGCGGACTTGTCCTGCTTCGTCTCGGCGCTGCTCTTGCCGGTCTCGCGACCTTGTTTCGTCGTGTCGGCTTCTCGGTTGCGATCTCGCGATGGCTCGCGGGAGTCTTGTGCCTGCTCCTTCGCATTGGGCTGGCCGCGTTCGGTGGCGGTGCCCGGCCGTCCTTTCTCTTCGTCTGCCCGGCGGCCGCCGCCCTTCTCCTCACGGCCGGCTCCCTGCATTTTCTCTTGTGCGCCCTGGGCGCGATCCTGGACGCGTTCTTGAGCTGCACCACCGCGCTGGGGCGCGGCGCCTTTCGCCGGTTCCTCGGTCCGTTTTGGCTCGTCTCTGCGCTCACCGGGCGCCTGGGCGTAGGCTATGCCGGACGCGAGCATGAGCCCGACGGCCGCAGTCGATAACATCAAGTGTTGACGCATGGTCCCTCTCCTCGACAATTCGCAACAACAGACGCGAACGCTCTGTAAGTGCGAAGGTTCCTGAGCAGGAACGAGGGCCGGTCACGCGGATTTACATCGCGTCCTTCAATGTGAGGCGGGCGGTGAATGTCACGCTGGTCTTGCCGACCAGTGCCATGCCTTCGACCTCGGCACCGCCTGCGGAATAGTCGCCCGAGAAGCCGCAGGTGACCTCCCTGCCGCCGAACGCAAGCGTCCTGCCGACCGCTTCGGTATGCTGATTGACGATCATGTCGCCGCGCCACTTGCCGTTTCGGAAGGTGTAGGTGCCGGTGTAGTAGAAATAGCTGTCGCCGCCCATGATGCGTCCGTCGCAGAGCACGACGACGCCCCTCGCCTGTCCGCGCTTGCCGTCGCGCATTTCGATGTCGAAGATGTAGAGGCCGTTGACGACCCTGGCCTCCTCCGCTTCCGCTCCATGCCCCGCCGACATCCGATCATCTCCCCACCGATCCGCCGCGCCCTTCAGCTCGGCACGTTCCGTTCGAGATCCTCGAGCCATGCCGCCGCGCTCGAATCCGAGGGCGCGCGCCAATCGCCGCGGGGCGACAACGAGCCGCCCGCCGAGACCTTCGGGCCGTTCGGCATCGCCGAGCGCTTGAACTGGCTGAAGGCGAAGAAGCGGCGCAGGAACACCTCGAGCCAGCGTCGGATGTCCTTGAGATCATAGGCCCTGCGCCGGTCGTTCGGGAACGCCGGCGGCCATTCGCCCTTGGCGACGTCCTTCCACGCGTGCTGCGCCATGAAGGCGATCTTGGACGGACGCATGCCGAACCGCAGCGTGTAGAACAGATTGAAATCCTGCAGCTCGTAAGGGCCGACGGATGCTTCGGTGCTCTGCGGCTTCTGGCCGGGCTCGACCGGCACCAGTTCGGGCGAGATTTCGGCCACCAGGATCGAGCCAAGCGTCCGGTTGACGTCGCCGCTGAACTGCTTCGATGCGATCACCCAGCGGATCAGATGCTGGATCAGCGTCTTCGGCACCCCAGCATTGACGTTGTAATGCGCCATCTGGTCGCCGACGCCATAGGTGCACCAGCCGAGCGCCAGCTCGGAAAGATCGCCGGTTCCGATGACGATGCCGCCGTGATGGTTGGCGAGCCGGAACAGATAGTCCGTGCGCAGGCCGGCCTGCACGTTCTCGAAGGTGACGTCGTAGACCTTCTCGCCGGTGCCGAAGGGATGGCCGATATCCTTCAGCATCTGCGTCGCCGTGGTGCGGATGTCGAGCTCCTGCCAGCTCGTCTGCAGCGCCTGCATCAGCGCCAGCGCATGGGTCTTGCTTTCGCTGCCGGTGGCAAAGCCCGGCATGGTGTAGGCCAGGATGTTCTCGCGCGGCAGGCCGAGCAGATCGACCGCCTTGGCTGCGACGATCAACGCATGGGTGGAATCAAGCCCGCCCGAGACGCCGATCACGACGCGCTTGGTGCCGGTGGCGCGCATGCGTTGCACGAGGCCGGCGACCTGGATGTTGTAGGCCTCGTAGCAATCCTGCTCGAGCAGGCTTTCGTCGCTCGGCACGAACGGAAAGCGCTCGATCTTGCGCAGGAAGCCGATGTCGGCGGCCGGCGGCTTCAGGGCGAATGTCACCTTGCGGAAAAACGCTTCACGCTGCCGGCGGTTGTCGTCGAACGTCCCCATCAGCGCACGTTCCTGCCTCAGCAGATCGAGATCGACATCAGCATAGGTGATCTGGCCGCCCTGGCGGAACCGCTCGCCCTCGGCCAGCAGCACGCCGTTCTCGTAGATCGAGGTCTGGCCGTCCCAGGCGAGATCCGTGGTCGATTCCCCTGCTCCTGCAGCCGAATAGACGTAGGCCGCGAGGCAGCGCGCCGATGTCGATTGGCACAAGAGCGCGCGCGAACGCGCACGGCCGATCGTGATCGGGCTGCCCGAGAGATTGATCAGCACGCTCGCGCCCGCAAGCGCCAGCTCCGAGGCCGGCGTCACCGGAATCCACATGTCTTCGCAGATCTCGACGCCGATGGTGAGGCCCGGAACGTCCTCGGCCGCAAACAGCAGGTCGACGCCGAACGGCGCATGCAGCCCACCGAACGCAATCGTCTCCCCGACCATGCCGGCGCCGGAAGCGAAATGCCGGCCCTCGTAGAATTCGCGGTAGGTCGGCAGATAGGTCTTCGGCACCACGCCGAGGATGTTGCCGCGGTGAATGACGACGGCACAATTGTAGATGCGATGACCAAAGCGCAGCGGCGCCCCGACGATCAAAACCGTCATCAGTCCCGCGGAGGCTTCCACGATTCCCGCCAGGCCGCGCTCGACCGCATCGAGCAGCGGGTCCTGCTTGACGAGGTCTTCGATCGCATAACCGGACAGGCACAGCTCGGGAAACACGGCGACCGCCACCGCCTGCTCATGGCAGGCATTGGCGGCCGCCAGCACGGCCTTCGCGTTGGCCGAGGGATCGGCAACATGGGACGTGGTGACACAGGCGGCCACGCGCGCAAACCCGTGAGCGTAGATCGAGTGGAAAGTCATCGAGCGCCGTACCCTTAATCTTCGCTGCCGCAGCCGTCGGCTCCGGACCATATGTAGCCCATCGACCGGGTCCCGTGCAGGCCATCCGCCGTCATGCATAACGGATTTGCGCCTTGGTCTGCCCAGCGCCTTGGTCTGTCCAGCGCCTTGGTTTTGCCTTGGCGAGCTCAGGCGCTGCGGGCCAGCACGCCGGACAGATCGTCGCGCAGCCACGCGGCGATCCGCGGCCAGGCGTGCGCGTGGGTGCGCGCGCCCATGAACAGGCCGAGGTGATTGCTCGGCTCGGACGCCGCCGCAATGAAGGCCGGCGGCGTGCCGAGGAGACCAGCGGTGGCGAGCGCCTGCGCAGCCGGCACGACCTCGTCGTCGAGCCCGGCCAACAGGAAGACGGGCGCCTTGACGTCCCTCGGATCGACCGTGCGGCCAAGAGCTATGAAGCTGCTGCCGGCGATCTGGTTCTCCCGGAAAATCCGGTTGACGATCTCCAGATAATATTTGCCCGGCAGATCGAGCGTCTCGGCGTTCCAGCGGTCGAAACGCGCGAGCAGCGCCGCGCCCTCCGCGTCCGACAGGTCTCTCTGCAATGCCGTTACGATGTCGTCGCTGTCCGGCGCCTTGGACCAGAAGCGGAGCATCTCCTCACCACGGACATTGCCGCCGCCGCGTGCGACGAGCTGGTCATAGACCATCTCGGGCGCGTTCCGGGTGAGCCGGCACAACGAAGACTCAATCGACAGATCGACGGGAGCACCGACCAGCACCAGCCGCCGCACCTTGGCCGGAAAGCGCGCCGCATAGAGCAATGACAGCCAGCCGCCCTGGCACAGGCCGACCAGATCAACCGGCGCGCCGATCTCATCGATGGCGACGTTGAGATCGCCGAGATAGCTGTCGATCGAAAGATAGCGCATATCCGGCGTCGCCGACCGCCAGTCGGTGAGATAGACCCGGTCGATGCCGCCGGTCTGCAGGGACTGCACCACGCTGTGGCCGGGGGCGAAATCGGCGATCAGGGCCCGATGCAGCGCATAGGGCGCGCAGACCAGCGCCGGCTGGCCGGACCGCGTCTGCGAACAATCGCGCAGACGCATGGTCGCGAGCTCGAGCGCCACGGTGCTCGGCGTCGTCCAGGACAGAGTACTGTCGTCCTGCTCCGCCGGTCCGCGCTCCAGCCACCAGAAGCAGCTGTCCATGGCGAGGCGCGCCGCTGCAAACGGCCACAGCAGCGGGTCGTCCGGGACGGGCTTCTGTGCACCGCTCTGTTTACCGGGCTGCTGCTTTACCATCGCTATCTCACGATCGTCACAGGAACGCCTCCAGGCTCACGATGGAGATGCCGAGGTCCCGAAAACTCCGATGGGTCGCGGCGACAGAGCCGTCGAGATCGATGCCGCGGCAGGCGTCCTCGATGACGGCGACCTCGAACCCTGCCTTGCGGGCATCCTCCGCCGAGAAGCGAACGCAGAAATCGAGCGCGAGGCCGGCGACGAACACGGTCTTCAGCTCGCGTTCGCGCAAATATCCAAGCAGGCCCGTCGGCGTCCGCTTGTCGTTCTCGAACAGCGCCGAATAGGAATCGATGCCACGGCGAAAGCCCTTGCGCACCACGAGGCTCGCCCTGGCGACGTCAAGCTCACGATGGAACTCCGCGCCCGAGGTCCCCTGCACGCAATGCGCCGGCCAGAGCACCTGGGTGCCGTAGTCGAGCTCGATGGTCTGGAACGGCTGCTTGCCCGCATGGTTCGGCGCGAACGAGACGTGGTCGCGCGGATGCCAGTCCTGGGTCAGCACCATATTGGCGAATTTTTGGGCGATTCGGTTGATGGCGGGGACGACCTTCTCGCCGCCGGGAACGGCGAGCGCCCCGCCGGTGCAGAAATCGTTCTGCACGTCGATCACCAGCAGCACGTCGCGGTCGGAAATCTTCATCGGCGGTCTCGTTCGATGTGCCCGGCGCGCCGGCACCGGACAAGTCCCCTTAGTGTCGGCCTTCCCGCGCGGCTTCGCAACTGCTGGCGCAGAGCGAAGCCCCGCGCGAATTGGCCATGGGAAGCCCGCCAGGATGCAACGGTTTGGCCTCGTCCGTGTTGACTAGGCGCACCCAAGGGCGGATTCTCGCCCTGTCCGTGACTGCGCGGATCGGGTCGAAGGAGTGGAGGACAGGGTTGCCGCGCCGCAAGGCGACGGCGGCCACGAAGTCATGAATATCGGCAAGACAGGACAAATTCTTCTCGCCGATATCGGCGGCACCAATGCGCGCTTCGCGCTGATCCGGAGCGAATTGGGCCACGGCGATTTGGGCAACGGCGACCAGACCGGACCGATCGACTATGTAAAGGTCGCCGACTTCCCGACCGTCCGGGAAGCCATCGCGGACGTGCTGGCGCGCCGGTCAGGCGGCGAGCAGCCGCAAAGAGCCGTACTGGCGGTGGCGGGTCCCGTCACCAACAACCGCTGCGTCATGACCAACAGTCCCTGGGTCATCGACGGCAACGAGCTGCAGCCGGCTCTCGGCTTCGACAGCGTCCATGTGCTCAACGATTTCGAGGTGGTGGCATGGTCCCTGCCCGCCTTGCAGCCTGCGGATCTGATCCCCCTCGGCGGACAGGATGGCCTGCCCGGAGAGCCGTTGCTGGTGGTCGGACCCGGAACCGGCTTTGGCGTCTCATGTCTGGTCGAACGCCATGGCGCGCGACTGGCCGTCGTCACCGAAGCCGGACACGCGACCCTGCCGGCGGAGAACGAGCGCGAGGAACGCGTGATTGCGTGCTTGCGCCGACGCCTCGGTCACGTCTCCATCGAGCGCGGCGCGCTCTCGGGTTCCGGATTGCAGAGCCTCTACGAAGCCTTGGCCGAGGTTGACGGCGCGCAGGTGCCGCATCGGGATGCCGCCGCCATCACCAAGGCCGCCCTGGAGGACAGTTGTCCCGTCAGCCGCGCGACGCTGGAGATGTTTTGCGCCATCCTTGGCTCGGTCGCCGGCAATCTCGCGGTGACGTTCGGCGCCCGCGGTGGCGTCTACGTCGCCGGCGGAATCGTGCCGCGCTTTCCCGACTTCCTTCTCGCCTCCGCGTTCCGGGCGCGCTTCGAAGCCAAGGGGCGCTTCCAGGATTATTTGCGCAACATCCCGACCAGGCTCGTGACCAAGCCAGATGCGAGCTTCGTCGGCCTGAAAATGTTCGCCGACTCCAATCCGAACTGAAGTTCCGTTGTCCTTCCTGCTCACGGTTCCAGTCATGCACAGCTGATTGCCCCGCGCGCGCGGTTTCAGGCATGAACGCGCTTGCCTGCGTGTTCCGGATGAGAAACAATCCTACCGTGTGTGTGTGGCGTAGTTGCGGGGGGCGTGACATGCGTAAGCAGGATTTGGGTTTCGACTATCACCGCTATCACCGCCTGCTGAGCGAGGCGGATGACGAAGACAAGCGGCTGGCCCTGATCGACCTGCTGATCGAGGAAAAGGCGCGAGACCGGCTCGCCGCTCAGCGCGCTTCGGATCGCGCGGCCATGACGGCCCACACCATCGCCAGGGTGCTGAAGAACGGCCGCAACTGAGACTTGCAATCCATCACGGAGAGCTGCGAACGCGAGATTTGTTTGCGATTTCGTTAACGATGCCTCGCAATCCGACGTCAAACTTTTTGCTCTAGGGTTCCCTCACCTGATCCAAGTCAGGGTCAACAAAGGGGGCAATGAACATGAGCATGATTTCGCTCGCCGCGATGCCGGCCGTCGTCGAAACGCGTTTCGCTGATTCTTCCTTCAAGACCATCTTGCTGTTCTGCTGCACGGGCCTGGTCGCTTCGTTCGGCCTGATGGCGCACGGCATCGACCTCGGCGCCGGCCTGATCTGAGACCCGCGACAAATTCCGTCGCCAAATGGCCGCCCCCGACGGGCGGCCATTTTCGTTGGCTATCCCAGCGCGGCGTCTTCGCCGTCGCCAGCGCGGCGTCTTCGCCGTCGCCAGCGCGGCGTCTTCGCCGTCGCCAGCGCGGCGTCTTCGCCGTCGCCAGCGCGGCGCCTCGCCGTCACTAGTGCGGCGATTTGACCGAGGCTTCCGGAAACATGGAATCGATCATCGCCTTGAGCTGATCCATCGCGATCGGCTTGCGCAAGATCGGCCTGCGCCGGAGCAAGGACGGCAGCAATTCCGGACCGTAACCCGTGGCGAACATGAACGGCTTTCCGCGACGTTCGATCAGGTCGGCGACGGGATCGACGTAGACGCCCATCAGATTGATGTCGAGGATGGCCATGTCGTATTGCGCGGTCATGGCGAACGCGCTTGCGTCCCGGACATTGTCCGCTTCCGCGACGACGTGGTGGCCGAGTTCCACCACCATGTCGGCGATCATCATCCGGATCAACGCCTCGTCTTCGACCAGGAAAACGGAGAGTCCGTCCGCCATATCACCCCCGCAGTCAGCTTGCGAAGATAATCATACCTCAATCCCGGAGAGGGTTCACGAATTCGTGGCAGGCGCCGTTAATTCGAACGCGCCCGATCCGATTCAACTTGATCAATCCAATCCTCGCTCGTGGCTCAGACGCACCATCTCCTGAATGAAGACCTGCTTCTGCTTGTCATCGAGGCTTGAAAAGAGCGGCTCGGCGGCGTCGGCGACATTGCGCTGGTCGGCGGCGCGGTCGATCAGAAACTGCGCCTCGTTGCGCATTTGCTCGATGATGTCGTCGGGCGGATCCCGCTTGGCGCGCGCAACCCGCAAGTTGAGCCGCTCTGCACCATTATGCCCAAGGTAGTGCATTGCGCTCGAGAAGCCGTACCAGTGCTTCTCCTGATCAGCCGTGAGGTTCAGCTGGGTCTTGATCCGGTCGATATAGGAATCGCTGTTGGCGACGATCTGCTCGGCGGACTGCTGCGGCGCTCCGGTCTGGGTGAGCACGGTGACATCTTTATTGTCCTTGCCTTGCGGTGCGTTCTTGGCCTCCTTGCTCGCCTTGGCGCCCTTGCCGGCTTTGGCGCCCTTGGCATCCTTGTCCTTGGCCGCGCCCTGCTGCTTGGCATCCTTGCCAGCATCCTTGGCAGCCGGGGCCTGATTGCCATTGTTGTTGCCGACGCCGAGCACGCCGGTGAAAACGCCGACCACGCCGCCGATTGCGCCGCCGAGCACGCCACCGACCGGACCTGCCGCCTTGTTTCCGGCCGCCGCGCCGTCCTGAACGCCTTTGACCAAACCCTGAGCATGGGCCACTGCGGCCGCGCTGAGCAGCAGCGTAAGCACGGCCCCCAGCGCGAGCCATCGCCGCATGTGAAGCCGCGCTGACGGCGCCGGGTTGATCATTCTCGTCTCCATCGTCGAACTGACTGGCCTGTTGGGGCGGTGCACCCGCCAGCTGCAATTCTATCGTTTCCGCCGCTTCGCGGTCCAGACGCAGCCAAGTGCTGTCCACGCCCGAAAAGTCTTTCGCGCGAAGCGGTTATGCAGGCTTATTCGAAACTGCGGCGTAATTGCGCACGGATCGTTCCAGGCCGGTTCACGCAACGTGTGCGTCGCAAAACAAGCGACCGCAGCTCACCCACCGGCACAGCGCTGCCGCGTTCCAGGACGCAACGTTAGTTCTAGCTGCGAGCCGTTCGGCTTTCTCGACAGACGCGGTCAATCATGATCTGATCGCGCTACCAATTTGCTGCGGTCTGCGTGAATTGTTCACCTGGGCCGACGGCATCAATAAGAAAATCCAACAACAAGAATTCGGAAAAGAAGTCTTAGAGGAAACTCCAACAACAAACACCCAGGCGAGGAAACGAGATGTCACGCAAGACACTGACGCGACGTCAATTTGTGGCTGCCACTGCAATGTCCTCCGCGGCGCTGATCTCGGCGCCCTATGTTCGGGGCGCTTACGCCGCCGGCAAACTCTCGATCGGCTTCTGGGACCATTGGGTGCCAGGCGCCAACAAGGCCTCGACCGATCTCGTCAATGAATGGGCGGCGAAGGAGAAGGTCGAAGTCTCGATCGACTACATCACCAGCAACAACAAGAAGATCGAGCTGACCGCCGCGGCCGAAGCGCAGGCCAAGTCCGGGCACGACATCCTTCAGATGCCGAGCTGGTGGCCGCAGGCCTATTCCGAGAATCTCGAGCCTCTCAACGACATCATGGAGCCGCTCCTCAAGCAGAATGGCGACGTGAACGGCACGGTCAAATATCTCGGGCAGTCGGGCGGCAAATGGCTCGCGGTGCCCGCGACACCCGGCAGCCAGATCAAGGGCCCCTGCTCCCGCATCGATCTGATGAAGAAGCATGCCGGCATCGACGTGCAGGAGATGTACCCGGCCGGCGCCCCGCCCAAGGCGGACAACTGGACCATGGAGACCTTCCTGAAGGCAGCCGAGGCTTGCCAAAAGGCCGGCTTCGCGTTCGGCATCGGCCTCGGCGAGACCACCGACAGCGTGGACACCGCCGGCGCGATCTTCCAGTCGTTCGGCGCCGAGCTCGTCAACGCCAAGGGCGACATCACGGTGAAGACCGATCAGGTTCGCCAAGCCATGGAGTTCTACAAGAAGCTGATCGCGTTCCTGCCGCCGGATGCGCCGTCCTGGGACGACGCGTCGAACAACAAATGGCTGATCTCCGGCCGCGGCGCGATGATCCTGAATCCGCCAAGCGCCTGGGCCGTTGCCAAGCGCGATGCGCCGCAGGTCGCCGAGCAGTGCTGGACGCACGGCTTCCCGTCCGGTCCGAAGGGCCGGTTTGCGCCGTACCTGCCCTACTTCTGGGGCGTCTGGAGCTTCGGCAAGAACAAGGAGGCGGCCAAGAGCCTGCTCGTTCACATGTCCTCGCCATCGTCGATTGAGAAGTTCGTCGCGGTGAGCGGCGGCTATGACCTGCCGGCCTACGCGAACATGACCAAGTTCAAGACCTGGGCGGAGGAAGGACCGCCGCAGGGCACGCTCTATCACTATCCGGATCCGCACAAGCACCAGACCCTGTCGATCGCGGCATCGCCCGCTCCGCCCAAGATTGCGCAGCAGATCTACTTCCAGGCGACGCTGACCAAGATGGCGCTGCGTTTTGCGCGCGGCGAGACCATGGATCAGGCCCTCGCCTGGGCCGAGGGCGAGTGCGAAGGCTTCATGCGGAGCTAGCCGGGGTGTGCCGGGCGGCTCACGCCATCTGCGTGAGCGGCCCGAATCCCGTCATCGGATTCGCACGGCCGGGAAGCCGACCTCAATGGCCGGCTTCGCGGTTGGACAAAGAAGTAGATCCAATAGAGCTGACTTAAGGAAGCTGAGATGGCCGATGTCGTCGTCGAGCAAGGTCGCATCGTCCGTGCAGGGGGCGCGCGGAAGAGAACAAGCCTGCGCAACGCGCTCGGGCGGAAATCGACGGTGGCGTTCTTCCTGACGCTGCCGCTGATCCTTCTGATCGCCCTGCTCGTGCTCTACCCGGCCTTCTACTCCGTCTATCTCGCGACGCTGAACAAGGCGATGACGAAGTTCGTCGGCCTCAGCAACTTCACCTTCCTGTTCAAGCGCGAGACGTTCTGGATGGTGGTGCGGCAGTCCTGCATCTTCGCCATCACAGCCGTGGTCTTCAAGGCGCTGATCGGTTTCATCGTCGCGCATTTGGTCCACAACATTCCGGGCAAGAAACAGCGCAAGTGGCGCGGCATGCTGCTGGTTCCCTGGGTGATTCCGCCCGCGATGAGCACGCTGGCCTGGCTGTGGCTGTTCGATCCCTCCTACAGCGCCTTCAACTACACGCTGTCCTTCTTCGGCGTCGGTCCGATCCCTTGGCTCGGCGACACCTTCTGGGCGCGCTTCTCCGTCATCCTGGTCAACGTCTGGTACGGCGCGCCGTTCTTCCTGATCATGTACCTCGCCGCACTGAAGTCGGTCCCCGAGCAGCTCTACGAGGCCGCGGCGATCGACGGCGCCAATTGGTGGCAGCGGATCTGGTACGTCACGCTGCCGATGATGCGCAACATCATCGCCATCACGACGCTGTTCTCGCTGATCGTGACCTTCGCCAATTTCGACATCGTGCGCATCCTGACGTCAGGCGGCCCGCTCGATACGACGCATCTGTTCGCCACCTGGGCGTTCCAGGTTGGCATTCAGAGCAGCGATATTCCGCTCGGCGCCTGCGTCTCCCTGTTCATGGTGCCGATCCTCGCCGTCGCAGCGATCTTCATCCTGCGCGATGTCAACAAACGCGGGAACGAAGCCTGATGAGCACGCTTGCAATCGACAAGGCCGGCCCCTCCCGCAAGGTCAAATACGGCAGCATGAGCCGCGACCGCACCTGGGCGCTACGCTGGTCCTATTTCTTCCTGGTGCTGTTTGCGATCTTCTTCCTGACGCCGCCGATCTACATGCTGATCACCTCGCTCAAGAGCAGCGCGGAAATATCGGCAGCAACCAATCCCTGGTGGGTATTCCATCCGACGCTGGCGAACTATGTCGAGCTCCTGAGCTCGAACCAGTTCCTGCGCTTCTTCTGGAATTCGTCGATCGTGTCGATCGTGGTCGTCATCATCACGATGCTGATCAGCATCCCCGCGGCCTTCGCGCTGGCGCGGATGAAGTTCTGGGGCTCGGCGACGCTGGCCACCGGCGTCTTCCTCACCTATTTGATCCCGGACAGCCTGCTGTTCATACCGCTGTTCAAGACGCTCGGCCTGGTCCAGGATCTGACCGGCATCACGCTGCTCAACAGATGGTACGTGCTGCTGTTCATCTATCCGACGCTGACGGTGCCGTTCTGCACCTGGATCATGATCGGCTATTTCGCCTCGATTCCGAAGGAGCTCGACGAGGCCGCCCTGATCGACGGCGCCTCGTGGCTGCAGACGCTGACGCGGATCTTCATCCCTGTGGCGCTGCCCGGCCTGATCGCCGCGACCATCTTCGCCTTCACGGTGTCCTGGGCGCAGTTCCTCTATCCCCTGGTGTTCACGACGTCGATCGACCAGCTCGTCTTGCCGGTCGGCATCACCACCACGCTGATCAAGGGCGACGTCTTCAACTGGGGACAGATCATGACCGGCGCGCTGCTCGGCGCGGCGCCGCCGCTGATCATCTACGCCTTCCTGATGGACTACTACATTGCCGGCCTGACCGCCGGTGCGACAAAGGGTTGATGTCTCATGGCTGACGTTGCTTTGCGGAAAGTGGTTAAGCGTTACGACGATGTCGAAGCCGTGCGCGGCATCGACCTGGATATCGCCGACCACGAGTTCATCGTGCTGGTCGGCCCTTCCGGCTGCGGCAAGTCGACGACGCTGCGGATGATCGCGGGGCTCGAGGACATCAGCGACGGCGACATCATGATCGGGGGAGACGTCGTCAACGACGTGCCGCCGAAAGACCGCGACATCGCGATGGTGTTCCAGAATTACGCGCTCTATCCGCACATGACGGTCGCCGAGAACATGTCGTTCGGGCTGCGCCTGAAGCACTATCCGAAGGCCGAGATCAAGGCACGGGTGACGGAAGCCGCCCGCCTGCTCGACATCACCGACCTGATCGACCGCAAGCCGAAGCAGCTCTCGGGCGGCCAGCGCCAGCGCGTGGCGATGGGCCGGGCCATCGTGCGCAACCCGAAAGTCTTCCTGTTCGACGAGCCACTGTCCAATCTCGACGCCAAGCTGCGCGTGCAGATGCGGATCGAGATCAAGAAGGTGCACCAGAAGGTGCGCACCACCACGGTCTACGTCACCCACGACCAGGTCGAGGCGATGACACTGGCCGATCGCGTCGTGGTGATGAACAAGGGAAAGATCGAGCAGATCGGCACGCCGAACGAGCTCTACCACAAGCCCGCGACGCGCTTCGTCGCCGGCTTCATCGGCTCGCCCGCGATGAACTTCCTGCCGTGCCGGCTCGAGGACGTCGGCGGCACGCTTCAGATCCGCCTCACCGACCGCATCGCCTTTCCGCTGCCGCCGGCCCGCGCGGCGCGTTACAACGCGCTGCCGCGCACCGACAAGCTGCTGCTCGGCCTCCGGCCCGAGCATCTCACCGAGTCGCATGCGCATCTGGAGCCGGGCGTCGAGAGCTTCGACACCGTGCTCGACGTCACAGAACCGATGGGGATGGAGACGCTGGTCTATTTCGGGCTCGAGGGCACGCCGGTCTGCGGCCGCGTCAATCCCAATGCCGGCGCCAAGGACGGGTCACCCATGCGTTTGGCGATGGACCTCAATAACATGCACCTGCTAAACGAGGCGACCGGCGTCGTGTTGTGACGCCGGTCCAAGAAACTCGCGCAGGCAGGGGACGATGGCGACCAACAAGAAGAAGATTTTCGTTACACAAACTTTGTCGCAAGGGGCACGCGCTCTCCTCACCCAGCGGGACGATATCGAGCTCGTCGAGTTTGCGAATCTGATCTCGGCAAAGGACTTCGAGGCCTTGCTGAAGAGCCATGCGCCGGTCCACGGCGTGGCGCTCGGCGCGACCGCGTTCGGCGAGACCGAGCTCGAGGCGTCCAAGGACATGAAGGTCGTGACCCGCATCGGCGTCGGCTACGACGCTGTCGACGTGCCCGCTTTGTCCCGCCGCAAGGTGCCGCTGATGGTTGCGGGCAGCGCCAACTCGCCCTCGGTCGCCGAGCAGGCGCTGTTCATGATGCTGACGCTGGCCAAGCGCGCGAACGAGTTGCACGCCTGCGTCAAGGACGGCAAATGGGCCGACCGGCTCGGCATGCTGCCGTTCGATCTCTACGGCAAGACCGTGCTGATCATCGGCTTCGGCCGCATCGGCACCCGTACCGCCAAGCGGTGCCTGGCGATGGAAATGACCGTGCAGGTCTACGATCCCTACAAGCCTGCCGCCGAGATCAAGGCCGCCGGCTGCGAGCCCGTCACTGACCTCGACGCCGCGCTGCCGAACGCCGATTTCGTCACCATCCACTGCCCGAAGACGCCGGAAACGGTCGGCCTGTTCGATGCGGCGCGGATTCGCCGGATGAAGCCGAAATCCTATCTCATCAACACCGCGCGCGGCGGCATTGTGAAGGAAGCCGCGCTGTACGACGCCCTGGTCTCCGGCAAGCTCGCCGGCGCCGGCATCGACGTGTTCGAGGTGGAGCCGCCGCCGGTCAGCAACGCGCTGTTCGCGCTGCCCAATGTCATCATCGCCCCGCACGTCGCCGGCGTCACGGTGGAGGCGGTGAGCCGCATGAGCGAGCAAACCGCGCGCAATATCCTGAGCGTGCTGGACGGCGATCCCATCCGGCAGAACATCATCAATCAGGACGTGCTGGCTTGAACAAGCGAGGGCGGGCGGATAGCCCGCCTTCGGAAGGCCAGAATGCGTCCCATTTTGGTGCAGATCGAGCCCCAACTCAGCCTTAATCAAACGCGCGTAATAAGACCGGCCGCGGCGGCAGTGGGACAGACTAGCCGGCCGCGTCGAGCTGGAGGATGGACCCTTGTCAGAGATCGACCCGACCGACCACGCGCTGGCGACCATCGCCAGCATCCTGGAGCACCCCGAGCCCGTCCTCGTCGTCCGCCACACCGAGACTGAAATCGTGGTCGCCGGCGAGCGTGAGCATCTGGCTTCCGACGAGCAGGCGGTCATCGACGAACAGGCGGTCATCGACGAACAGGCGGCTCTCGACGAGCATCCGGTCGTCGAGGAGCAGCCGCTGGTGCCGGAGCACACCGATGCCGACGGCTACAGCAAGATCGGGCCCGGACCCATGGTGGCGATCCGGCTCAAATGGACGGTCCATCGCGGCGATGACGGCCAGTACTACGTCCACGAGACCATCGGCGAGCAGTCCGCGCCCGTGGTCAGCGGCCCCATGACGAGCGAGGCCGCGGTGCATTTCGTCGACGTCCAGGAGGACGAGGCGAACAGGCGCTTCGAGCAGCTGCGCAGCGAGATCGCCGGCCGCAGCTCGCTCGCCGATTACGAGCGCAAGGGCGAAGCCTGAGGCCACAGGTCGAAATTCTCCACCTCTCCCCGCCGGGGAGAGGTGACATCGCGCCTCGGCAACTACTTCCTTCCCAGATAATCCTTCTTCACGAGCTCGACGCCTGCATGCCGCAACAGGTCGTAGGCGGTCGTGACGTGAAAGAAGAACTGCGGGACACTGAACGTCAGCAGCAGCGCTCGCCCGGTGAAGGGCAGCTCGGTCCCGTTCTTCAGCCTGAAGAAGACATTCCGTTCCGCCGCCGCATCGATCTCCGTGCGCGGCAGGCTTTCGATGAACTCGATCGAGGTCGCAATGCGCGCCTGAAGCCCGGCCATGTCGTGCTCCAGCGCCGGCAGCGCCACCGGCTCGAGCTCCGCCAGCAAGGCCGGGGCGACCACGGCATGCCGGCAGGCCTCGCCGACCTGCTGCGCCAGATCGTACATGTTCGGGGCCAGCCGCATGCCGAGCAGAACGGCCGGATTGAACTTGCGGGTCTCCGCATAGGCCACGCCCTTGTCGAGCAGCCCCGACAGATTGCGCAAATGCGGCACGAAGAGGCCGACCGAGGCCTCGTACATCGAGATCGTCACGTCAAGATTCCCTTCAATTCCATCTCGCCAGCGACTGGCATCTGGTCTAAATCCACCCCTCAAGAGCTGCACAATGACAGCTCGCGCAGGGGTGGAGAAGAGATGATCGTTCGAATGGCTGTTCGAATCCTGGCGGCTGCGGCCGTGGCGTTGCTGGCAAACCTTCCGGCTCACGCCCAGCAGGCGCCCTCGCGCCTCGACGAGATCGTCAAGCGCGGCACCTTGCGCGTCGGCATGACCGGCGACTACAAGCCCTTCACCTATCTGGACAAGGCGACGCAGCAGTTCAGCGGCTTCGATGTCGACATGGCGGAGGCGCTCGGCAAGGCGCTCGGGGTCAAGGTCGAGTTCGTCCCGACGGCCTGGCCGAAGCTGATGAAGGATTTCGAGGCCGACCAGTTCGACGTCGCCATGGGCGGCGTCTCGGTCACGTTCGACCGGCAGAAAAAGGGATTCTTCTCGACGCCGATCATGCGCGAGGGCAAGACGCCAATCACGCGCTGCGCCGACGTCGGCAAGTACCAGACGCTTCCTGATATCGACAAGAAGGGCACCCGCGTGATCGTCAATCCCGGCGGCACCAACGAGCGCTTCGCGCGCGCCAACATCAAGGACGCCGAGATCAGCGTCTTCTCCGACAACACCGTGATCTTCGACGAGATCGCCAAGGGCAACGCCGATCTGATGATGACGGACGCCTCCGAGACGCGCTACCAGCAGAAGCAGCATGCCGGCGTGCTCTGCGCGGTGCATCCCGAAAAGCCGTTCGACTTCTCCGAGAAGGCCTATTGGCTCCAGCGCGACATGGCGCTGAAGGCCTTCGTCGACCAATGGCTGCACATTTCCATGGAAGACGGCAGCTACAAGAAAATCTACGCCGCCTGGTTCGATTAGAGCGTTTCCGGACGAAGTGGGTACCGGTTCGCGCGACGAGAGCCCCGTTCCGATTGCGTCGGAACTGAATAGGCTCCAGCCGCGTCCTCCTGTCGCTTGCCCCCGCCAAACTTTGGACCGGCTGTTGGCCTATTGAACCCGAAACCGCAGGACGACGACTCATACCGTGACAGTGATCTAGATCACTTTTTACGATCGAGCCGGCGCGTAAGCGTCGGTGCGGGGACCACCTGTTCAGGAGATGGAAATGAGGAAGCTGTTGGCCACGGCCGCATTCCTTTTGGCGAGCACCGCTGCGCAGGCGCAGTACACTTTCGAATATGGCGGGCGCACCATCCGCATCGACCCGGACCGCGGCACCGTCCAGATTCCCGGCGTGTACGACAACACCGGCCAGGGCAAGGCGAAGAAGGCCAAGAAGAACGAGACGGGTCCGGGCCAGCAGGCACCGCAGCAAGCCACCGTCGAGCCGCAAACGCCGGCTGCTCCCGCTCCTGCGCCGGTCGCCCCGCCGCCAGCGGCTGCGCAGGCGCCTTCGCCTGCCCCCGCCGCCGTAGCACCCCCGCCGCCCGCTCCGCCTCCGGCCGCGACCGCCAGCAATGCGCCGGCCGAGACTGCCGTGTCGCCGCCGCCCGCGCCCTCTCCTCCGGCCCCTGCGCCGGTCGAGCAGCAGGCAGCGCCCGCCGCGCCGCCGCCGGCCCCGACCGTGGCTGCCGCAGCCCCGGCTGCGGCCCCGCCTCCACCGCCCGCACCGGCCCCAGCCCCCGTTCAGGCCGCCGCCGTCGCTCCACCAGCTCCTGCGACCGCGCCCACGCGCGATCTCAATTCACCGCTCGGCGTCTGGCTCACCGAGGAGAAGGAAGGCAAGGTCCGCATCGAGCAATGCGGCACCAATCTCTGTGGCTATTCGGTCGACGGCAAATCGAACCAGAATGGCGAGCAGGTTCTGATCAACATGAAGCCCAGCAAGGAACAGAAATGGTCCGGCCGCATCCTCGATCCGAACTCCGGCTCGACCTACGATTCGACGATCGCGATGAAGGGCACCGACCGCCTGCGCGTGCAGGGCTGCGCCTTCGGCGGCATGTTCTGCGGCGGCCAGACCTGGACGCGCGTGAACTGAGCGGCGCTGATTGCACGTGAGCCGACATGGCGCAGGTGGGCTGACGCATTTTCGCTGCGCCACCTGCAATCGATGATCCGACTGCCGGGATAGTCGTCGCTATCCCGCCGGGGCCTCGTGCCGTACGACCGCTCGATTCAAATGCCCCCACTGTGAGCCATTTCATACTCTGCCCGCTCTCGCTGCTTCTAGTCTGGATTGATCGCCAGACTATTTGCGACCTGCGTACGACGCAGTCGGCGCCGTTTCGCCGAGATTGAGTAGACCGAAACGAGTCGTTTCCCGATCCTTTCGGCGCCTTTAGTTGCGTAAGCGAGCGAGGTTGTTATGGAGGAACTCCGTGCGACGCCATCGCTGGTCTCAGGTGACTGGGGCTCCGGCTTGTTGATGTCGGAGGAGAGCATACGACGCCATGTGATCGGCGCGCTCCGAAGTCGGCAGACAAGCCTGACGACCGCGCTGCAGCCTCTGGTCAACGAGCAAGCGCGGATGCTCGTTTCGGAGTTTGGTTTCGACGCCGAGACCGTCGGCAAAATCCTGCAATCGCAAAACACCATGCTGAGCGTATTGTCGGATCGGTATGACGCGCTTGATGAAGCCGCACATTACAGCGAGATTCCCTTCGTCGAACTGGCGAACGACGGCCGTATCGTCTATTCGAACGCGGCATTCGACAAGCTCATTCCCGGCAGGCGCGGCGCTCCCTTCTCCGGGTTGTTCGGATCCCGTGCAGCCGATGTGTGCATGGCCCTCCGGGCAAATCACAACACGAGCTTGCGCGCAGACATCCAGACCGACGAAGCGGTTCGTCAGGTCAGAGTCGAGATCGGTCCGCTGCGCGACGAAGACGGAATGCAGGGCAATTATGCACTTCTTCTCGACCAGAGCGCTGAGCAGAGCCGCCTCGATGCCTTGCAGGATGGCGTGCTCCGCACCGACCTGACAGGCAAGATCCGGTTCGCGAACGAGCGCGCGGTGCAGGTTTTGGGCTTCTCGGAATCAGAGCTCAAAGAGATGTCGCTCTCCCTCGTATTCGGACCCGAGGACGAGGGAGCGACGGACCCGTTCGCCGAATGGATCACCGAGCAGACGGGCTTCTCGAGCTTCGTCAGGCTCCGCCCGAAGGACGGTCGTTCTGTTCTGGCAAGGGTCAGCGGAACCCCCTACATGGAAGCACCGAATAGCTCGGCCGGGTTATTGGTGCTGTTCGCGCCTCTGGCCGAAGATCGCGCCCGTCGCGAGCTCAAGACGATTCTGGCCGAGCACGATGATCCGCAGAAGATCATCGAGGCGACGCTTCAGGTCATCGGCAAGGTCATCCCATTCGAAATGAGCACGTTCGGGGTCTACAACGATCTCAGCGATTACTGGCGAGCGGTCACTGTCTTTCCACGACCCAGCTGGGAGTGGAGCACGCGTTGGTTCAAGGTGCCGCCCGGCGTGATCGATTGGCTCGAGCAGGGCAAGACGTGGGACAACAATCTGGCCGCGTTCGTCGAGCGCCTCAACCCGGAGGAAATGGACAACCCGGTGAGCAAGGCCATCATCGCCGACGAATTCGAGTCGATGCTCGTATTGCCGATTCGGAAAGCCGGAGGCCGGTTTGGAAGCTCGCTGGCTCTGCTGTCCCGCAAGCACAAATACACGGCCTCGGACCTGCGGACGCTGCAAAATCTCGGCGTCGAGGAGATTTTGCAGGCCGCAGATGCCGCCATGGAACATGCCCAGGCACGCGCCTTGCGCAAACTCAAGGACGATCTGAACAAGGCCGCGAGCGCACGCGCCATCGCTGAGCTGCTGGCCAAAGGCACCACGAAATGCCTGGGCTGGGAATATGTCGGCGTGTTCCGGGTCGATCGCCGCCGCAGCAAGTTCGTGCTGGTCGCCGAGCACGTCAAGAACGACCGAAACCTGCTCGTGAAAGCGCCTGACCGCAAGGCCGAATACACCCAGGAGCTGTCCAGCGGCATGCTCGGCAGCTGCCTGGCCGAGCGGGACATCCTGGTTGTTCCTGACATCAGCGATACCGAGCGCAACTACGGCTTCATCAAGACCGCACCCGATCAACGATCGGCCATGACGGTCCCCCTGTTCGTGAATGGCAAGATCGAACTGATTCTGGACATGGAATCATCGGAGCTCAACGCGTTCCGTGGGCCTGATCGGGACGCTGCAAGTGGCCTCGCCGCCGACTGCGAACAGATCTTTGCGGCTCGCTGGCACGAGGCGATCGAGCACGCGCTCATGGACAGAATCGAGCAGGCGGCCGTCATCGTCGACGCCGTTGGGACCATCTGCCACATGAATGGTGCCGCGGAGAACATCTTCGGCCAGGCGCGTGACAAGAAGCTCTCGTCGTTTGGCGCCCGGAACGAAGATTCCATGCAACTATCGGAATGCGGGATCCAGCACCGTCTTCACATCCACCTGACGATCGGCGACGCACCGCGCACCGAGCTGACGACTCTCGCAAATCGCGAGCCGTTGAATGACGACTATGGTCATCAACTCTGGCTGTTCACCAGCCTTGCCGACCAAAGCCGGGAGAGCGACTGGGGCTATCTGGAGGAGACCGTCACGGCCGTTGCGCGCGAGACCCGCGCCCCACTGTTGATGGCCGATGGCCTGCTGCGCGGCGCAGCGTCGCTCCTGAGCAAGCCAGACCTCATGCGAAATTGCGCCGGCCTGCTCGAGCAGGCCGCCAACCACCTGCTGAGGGCCGACCTGACTTTCGAACGTCTGTCCGAGCGTCTTACCGTTCAGCAGACGCCGCAGGAGGTGCCCGAGCTATTCGACGTAGTGGACGTGCTCTATCACGAGGTCGAGGGCCTCCCCGTCGAAGACCGTGACGCGATCAATCTCATCGACGAGATTGCGACACGTCGTCCTCTGTGGGTCAAGGGGTGGACGAAGAGGTTGAGCTTTGCGTTTCGCTCCGCCCTCAGCTCCCTCCTGCTGTTGCGCATCACGCCGAACGACCGATTGACCGTGACGATTGCCGAGCGGCCGCCGCATCACCTCTCGGTGTCCATGCGCCTGCCCGCCACGAGCGTCGACACCCTGGCTCCGTCTGCAGCGGACCCGATCGAGCAGAGCCAGCACAGGGCACGGCAGATGGCCAGCATCGCGATCGAGGCGATACGCAAGGCTGCCGAGCAGCACGACGGCACTCTGGTCGAGTTGGACGGCGCGGGATTCGAATTCAACCTGCCATTGTGCGCGCAGGAGGCCCCGGTATGACAGCAAAGATTGCCATAGCCACCGCCGAACCAAACATGTTCGAGACGCTACGGGGACATCTGCTCGCGGCAGGAGTGGCCCTGGAGGACTTGTACGACAAGCCTCTGATGACCCCCGACCAGACCAGCGAGTGGCTCATCGCGAATGAGACGGAATTGCTCGTGCTCGACGCCCGGCTGCCGACTGACCCCAGCGCCGTATACGACACACGCACAACTCTCGGCGCGAAGCACGTCCTCAACACCGTCGTCTTGGCCCAGGACCCCCACACCTCCGTGCTGGTCATCGCACCCTCGTTCGGGACCTGCGCGGACCTGGAGGAAGAGTGCAGAGCAGCAGGCAATGCGTTGATCCTGCCGATGGACGCGCTGCAGCTGCACCGGCATCGGATCTTGCGCCCGTTCATTGCGATCCTGACCGGGCATCCCGACGAGACGAATGCGATTCCGGGCGCATTCCGCGTCATCGAGATCGAGATCCACAGCGCCAAGGTGGAATGCCGGCTCGGAACGGGTGAGGACGGCTCCCCGATGCTTCGCTGGAACACCATCAGCGATCTCGATGACCTCAAATCTGCCGCTCAAACCTACGCGCGCGACGAGATGCCGCTGAACAATTGGCTCGGCCAAACGCGGGACATCGGGACCCGCTTGTTCAAGAGCTTCGTCGTCAAAGCGATCGGCGAACATCTGTTCTCGCAGATCGAGAAGTCCGCCGGCGGATTGGTGGGACTGTCGTTCCGGTTCGTCATCAGCGACGCCGGCTTCTATCCGGTGCCCTTCGAGGCGAGCGTACGTTATCTCTCGGAGGAGAATGGGCCATTCGTGCTGCTCTATGCACCGATTGTCCGGCGCATCCCGTCCTTTGTCCGCGGAAGGGCCAGCGAGCGGGCGCGGATCAAACCGGGCGCAAAACTGATGTTCGTTCGTTCACAGATCGGCGAACACCCCGATATGAAGCTCGACAGCGCGATCTGCGCCGGCAAGAAATTCGACAAGCTTGGCAATATCGACACCGAACTGGAGCATGTGAAACAGCTGGGTGCCGCGGGCTGTTTCGATTTGAAGATCGTCAACTTGTCGGATGCCCCTCCGGGCGAGGCCGCCCCCTATCTGCTGAAGCAGCTCGACGCGTTTCGGCCGACCATTCTCCACTACGCCGGTCACGCCTGGAGCGACGGCCAGCAAACCGCGACCCTCGTGCTTCCCGGACTGCAGCCGGAGCAAGCGGTCGGCTTGAAGCTCGACAGGGTGGCGGCCTCCGACGGCCTTTCAGCGACGACTCTGGTCTACCTCTCGGCCTGCCGTGGCATCTCGAAGGGCTGCGTTCAGCAACTGGTGATGAACGGGATTCCCTACGCCTTGGGCTTCCGATGGAATGTCGAAGACGAACGCGCGCCGCAGTTCGCCAGGGAGTTCTATGACGAACTCCACAAGACGCGGTCCGTTTGCGTCGCATTCCGGAAAGCGTGCCGCGCATCGTGGGAAAGCCTGAACTACGACGAAGAAAGTCCGATCTGGCTTTCGCCGATCCTGCTGGCGCAGTCGACCGATTGGGCAGCACGCTGCCAGTGAGCAGCCGGTGAGCAGCTTGCAGTGGAAGGATGTCATGACAGTCTGGGCCACACTCAAGAACGTCGTGGAGCACTGGGCGAGCCGCGAGTTGCGGCGCCCATATGTCGGTTACGTCGCGTCGAGCGGTAGCAATGCGATGACAGCGGGACAGAACTTCCTGCCCGAAGCGAGCTATTTCGGCGTGCGTATGGTCGAAATGGGCTTGCAAGAGGGCGGCAAGTTTTTCAGCTCGTTCCTTCCGCTCGGCGTCGTGCTCACCGAATTCAGCTTCGGCGACGGGCGTCAGCGCCGGCCCACGATCTTGAGCAATGACGAGATCGCCGCTCAGCTGAAGGCGGCCGGTGCCGCTCCAGGTTACGTCGACTTCAAGAACATCTACGCCGTCAGGCGCGCGCCCATGAAGCAGGACAATCTGTCCCTGTTCGTCGGGCTGTTCCGCCTTCCGTTTCACGACGTCGCGCAGCAGGTCCTGCAATTGGCCGCCGACCTGACCACACAGACCGGGCTCGCGCCGGGTGTTTCCGACGGGTTGCGTGTGGCTGAAAAGATCTACGACCGGGTCTCCGGTCTGTTCGGACTCAACATCGTCACGCCCTTGTTCTCCTATGCCGACGGCAATGCGCTCGGCCGCAGCGGCTATCTCCTGGTTGCCGGCTCCGATCTCGACGAAGCGGTTGCCAAGCGACTGATGGTGACCGACGACAGATTGCTGCTGGACGGCCAGCGTGTGTCTGGCCTGGACTATTGCCTCCTGGCCATAGAGTTCACAGCCAGCCTGCTGCCCGAGGGGCCTGATACGATCAACCCGCTCACGCAGCTCGGATTTCATCGACACTGGCAGGGTGTTGCAAGCAGCATCATGAAGCGGGAGCTGGAGCATGCGGACGAACAGATGCTGACCCTGCGCTCCGAGGTGATAATTTCGCCTGAACTCGCCGAGAGCGATCGTCTCGTGGCCATCGGCGCCTACCAGACCAGCTACGACAAGCTCGTGGAGCGCGTGACACCGAAAAATGCTCACCGCGGCTGGGAAGAGGCACTCCTGGCCGACCCCAACGACAAGACAATCGCCAAGCCGGCCGTGACTGAGCTCCTGAAGGGCATGCAAATCCGCCTGCTCACCGGCATCAAGGACGCCCCGGACGATCCGGACAAGCTTTTTGCGTCCGAGGCGTTCGCATTGCGAAAGACGGTCGGCAAGGCCCCTCTGGTCGATACAAACTCCGCCGTCTCGCTGGCGCGCGTGATCAATCGCACCGCGAAAACAAGGTGATGGCAAGAACGCCCCCGTTCACGGCTCTGCCTGGCTGATGCGGCGGCGCTCGGCGCGATGGCACCGTCCGGTCTCATGCGTGACACCTCTCACATCGGCCCACCCGGTGTCGTGACACGATGCCCCGCAGGTTCAGCCAATGGGGCGTGTCATGCGACATCTTTGCAAGGGTATCTTTGCTGCAATCTGGGCCCTCGCTCTGCTCTGCGGACAGGCAAATGCAGCATCGACCAGCTTCGACGGCGCCTGGAACGTGCGGATCTCGTCCTCGAGCGAGACCTGCGGCAACGGCGCCACCGTCGCGATCGGTATCAACAATGGGCAGATCGCATCGACCAGCGCCGCGGTAACGGCATCGGGCCGTGTGGCGGATGCCGGCAGCATCAACGTCACCTTGAGCACCGGCATCAAGCGCGCCGTCGGCTTCGGCCGGCTCAGCGGCACCTCGGGCTCCGGCACCTGGCGCGGCCCGCTGTGCACGGGCACCTGGACGGCGGAACGGATGTAGGTTGCCGTGTCCCGGCTCTGCGACGCATCGCCTTGGGCGATGCGCCTTGTCCGGGACACGAAGGCCTCAGCCGACCGCCGCGCCGTACTCCGCGTCGGTCACCGGCTCCAGCCAGGTCGAGTAGACGCCGTCGAGCGCCTCCTGCATGGCGATATGGCACATGCCGTTGGTCGGCGTGGCGCCGTGCCAGTGCAGCTCACCCGGCGGAATCCAGACGGTGTCGCCGGGACGGATCTCCCTGACGGGACCGCCCTTGGTCTGGACGCGGCCGACGCCGGAAATGACGTAGAGCGTCTGCCCAAGCGGGTGGTGATGCCAATTGGTGCGCGCCCCCGGCTCGAACGCGACGCGCGAGCAGTTCAACCGTGCCGGCGCGGGCGCCATGATCACGGGGTCCTGCCACACGGTGCCGGTGAAGTTTTCCTTGGGCGCGCGGCGGGTCGGCCGCGTGCCTGCTACAGTGATCTCCATGGGGATAACCTCGCTTCTTTCCCGATTACTTCTTGCTGGCGGCGTAGCGCGCCTTGGTTTCGGCGTTCATGGGATAGAGGCCCGGCAGCACCGCGCCGTTGTTCACCTCGTTGACGATCCAGGCCTCCATGCGCTCCTGCTCGACGCCCTCGTTGAGGACGTGGTCGAGCATCGCCTGCGGGATCAGCACGCAGCCGTCCTGGTCGGCGACCACGATGTCGTTCGGAAAAACGGCAACCCCGCCGCAACCGATCGGCTCGCCCCAGCCGACGAAGGTGAGACCGGCCACGGAGGGCGGCGCGGCATAGCCGTCGCACCACACCGGAAGATTGGTGCCGAGCACGCCCTCGACGTCACGCACGACGCCGTCGGTGACGAGCGCGGTGACGCCGCGCTTCATCATGCGGGCGCAGAGGATGTCGCCGAAGATGCCGGCATCGGTGATGCCCATGGCATCGACCACGGCGATGCAGCCCTCCGGCATCGCCTCGATCGCGGTGCGGGTCGAGATCGGCGACGACCAGGATTCCGGCGTCGCCAGATCCTCGCGCGCCGGCACGAAGCGCAGCGTGAAGGCCGGCCCCACCAGACGCGGCAGGCCTGGGCGCAGCGGCCGCGCGCCCCGCATCCACACATTGCGCAGGCCCTTTTTCAGCAGGACCGTGGTGATGGTGGCAGTGGTGATGCCGGCGAGAATCTTGCGGGCTTCGGGGGACAGCGACATGGAAACAGACGAGCTCCGAGGTGCGGGAAACAACGCGCGCATCTTGCGAGCCGCAGCCCTTGCGTCAAGGGCCAAGAGGCTATCAATAATGCAGGGCCGGTGGGCTGTTATGCGACGCGATAACAAAGCCTTATCGTGGCCTCCTGCATTAATTTATTGGACTTGCGGGCGCATTTACGCGAAGCAGGGGTGAAGCGGAACTTCGAGCCCGCTCCTGCAAAAGCCCGATTTCGACAGCTCTTCGACAGCTCAATGGCCGCGACGCTCCCCCCGCCCCGCCTTCTGCCCAGTGGCGACAGCGCCGTCACGGTCGAGTTCAGCCGTACCATCGACGACGATGCCAACCAGCGCGTGCTGGCGCTGGACAAGGCGCTTGCAGCAAGCCCCATCGATGGCATCACCGAGACTGTGCCGACCTATCGCTCTCTGCTGGTGCACTACGATCCCGGCAAGATCGGTTTCGACGCGCTCGGCGACAAGCTGCTCCCGATCGCTATCCAGCCGCCGCCGCCGGTGACCAAGGCGCGCCGCTGGCGCGTTCCCGTCGCCTATGGCGGCGAGCATGGCATCGATCTCGAGGATGTCGCCAAGGCGCTGAGCACCACCCCCGACGACATCGTCGCCCGTCACGTCGCCGGTGACTACAAGGTCGCCATGATCGGATTCACGCCGGGCTGGTCCTATCTCAGTGGTCTCGACAAATCCCTGCACATGTCGCGGCGGCAGAATCCGCGGCTGCTCACGCCCGCCGGCACGATCTCGATCGGCGGCATCCAGGCCGGGATCCAGTGCCTGGCCGCCCCGAGCGGCTGGCACCTTCTGGGCCGCACGCCTGTCAGAACCTATCAACTGCACCGCAATCCGACCTTCCTCACCGAACCCGGTGATCGCGTGACGTTCTTCGCCATCGACCACAACACGTTCGAGGAGCTGGACCGCGCCGCGGAAGCCGGCGAGATCATCGCTGAGCAGGTGCTCGCATGAGCCGGCTCGTCGTCGCCAGCATCGGCCCTGCAAGCTCGGTCCAGGACGGCGGCCGCCACGGCGCGCAGCGCTACGGCCTGACGGTCAGCGGCGCCATGGACCGGCTGTCGCTGGCCGCGGCGAATACGCTGGTCGGCAACGAGCCGTTCGCAGCCACTGTGGAGATCGGTCCGTTCGGTGCGGCCTTCACCGCACGTGACGGCGCCGTGCGCGTGGCGATTTCAGGCGCACCGCGCAATGCGGACGTCGCTGGAAGCCCGGTCGCGATGGACACATCGGTGACGCTGAAGGACGGCGAGACGCTGACGCTGGGCTTTGCCCGCGGCGGCGCGTTCACTTATCTCGCGATCGAAGGCGCCATCAAAGGCGAGCCTGTGTTCGGCAGCCTCGCGGTCAACGCTCGCGCCGGTCTCGGCAGCCCCTACCCGCGCCCGCTGCAGGCCGGCGACGAATTTTCGGTCGATGCTGCAAGCGGCGCGGGCGAATTGCGCATCGAGCTGCCAAAGCCCGTGAGCGGCCCGATCCGCGTCGTGCTGGGTCCGCAGGACGACGAGTTCGACGACGCCAACAAGGCGCTGTTCCTGGGCAGCGAGTGGAAGATCTCGGCGACCTCAGATCGCATGGGCTACCGCCTCGAGGGCCCCACCATCAAGCATCTGCACGGCCATAACATCGTCTCCGACGGCACCGTCAACGGCAGCATCCAGGTGCCCGGCAACGGCTCGCCGATCGCGCTGATGATGGACCGCGGCACCTCCGGCGGCTATCCGAAGATCGCAACGGTGATCACTGCCGATGTCGGCCGCCTCGCCCAGACCTCGGCGGGAACCGCGTTCCGCTTCAAGGCGGTCGGCATGGCTGAGGCGCAGGACGAGGCGAGGAAGTTCGCGCAACTGATCCGCAACCTGCCCGATCGCCTGCGCTCTGCCGACACCGTCGCGCTCAACATCGAAGCGCTCAGCGATGCCAACGTCGCGGGCTATGCGGTGAGCGCCATGGATGCCGGGACCTGGCAGGTGACGGCGGAGCCCTAAACGACACGACGACCAGAGGCGGAGAGCACCCATGAAGACGATCGATCTCAATTGCGACCTCGGCGAAGGTTTTGGCGCGTGGGAGATGGGCAACGACGCTGCGATGATCGAGCTTGCAAGCTCGGTCAACGTCGCCTGCGGCTTCCATGCCGGCGACCCCGACATCATGCGCCGAACGGTCGAGCTGGCGAAAGCGCGCGGCGTCTCGGTCGGCGCCCATCCTGGATATCGCGACCTGCACGGTTTCGGCCGGCATCCGATCGCGGGCCTGAAGGCGTCCGAGATCGAGAACCTCGTCGCCTACCAGATCGGCGCGTTGCAGGCGATCGCGACCGCGGCCGGCCACAAGGTGACGCATGTCAAGGCGCACGGCGCGCTCTCCAATGTCGCCTGCGAGGACGACATGACGGCGAAGGCGATCGCCGCCGGCATCCGGGCGGTCGATCCCAGCCTGATCTTCGTCGTGCTCGCCAATTCGAAGCTGGTGAAGGCCGGCGAGGACGCCAATCTGCCGATGGTGCACGAGGTGTTCGCCGACCGCGCCTATGAGGACGACGGCAACCTCGTCTCGCGCAAGAAGCCCGGCGCGGTGCTGCATGACGCCAAGGCGATCGCCGACCGCGTGGTGCGCATGGTGCAGGACGGCGCGGTGGTCTCGGTGACGGGCAAGGTCATCAAGATGCGCACGGACACCGTGTGCATCCACGGCGACACGCATGGCGCGGTCGAGATCGCGCGGACCTTGCGTCAGGCCTTGAAGGATGCGGGGATCGAGGTCGCGCCGTTCAAGCGCGGGGCGTGAGACACATCAAGTGCCGTAGGGTGAGCAAAGGCGCATAGCGCCGTGCCCACGATGTCTACATGATTGAGGCAGGTGGTGGGCACGCTTCGCTTTGCCCACCCTGCGAGAGCTTTAGAACGGATGCACCGACAACGTCCCGAACACGATCGCCGCGATCACGGCGAATGCGCTGTAAAGCCCAACATGATGCATGCTCGCCCGGGTCTGCCGCGAGAGCGAGCGCGCGTAAAAGTGCAGCCTGGCTTCCGCCGATAGTTCGCGCATGGTCGATCTCCAACGCCCCATTTGCGGGATTATGAGGGATCAACCAGGGCGGGAGGCAAGATGCCGGAGCAAATAGCGATGCGCCTGCTTCGAACGGGCCGCATCGCAGACGTAAATTCTCTCCAGATAGAGGTTCCGAGAATCTCATTCGTTCAAATCCGAGCCAGCTGGAACCGGCTCGGATGACGGTGGAGTGACAGCCTTAGTAGACGTCAGCCTGGAAGCGGCCGGTCTTCTTGAGCTCGGCGACGAAACTGACGGCTTCGTCGGTCGAACGCGCGCCGAACTGGGCGACGATGTCGACCAGCGCGCGCTCGACATCCTTGGCCATGCGCTTGGCATCGCCGCAGATGTAGAGATGGGCGCCTTCGGCGAGCCAGGTCCAGACCTCGCGACCGACTTCGCGCATGCGGTCCTGCACGTAGAACTTCTTCTCGCCGTCGCGCGACCAGGCCAGCGACATGCGCGTCAGCAGGCCCGAGGTCTTCATCGCGTTGAGCTCCTCCTGGTAGAAGAAGTCGCAATCGCTACGCTGATGGCCGAAGAACAGCCAGTTCTTGCCGGGCGCGCCGGTCGCCTTGCGGTCGAGCAGGAAGGCGCGGAACGGCGCAATGCCGGTGCCGGGGCCGATCATGATCACAGGCGTCTTCGGGTCCTGCGGCAGGCCGAAACCGTGCGCCTTCTGCACATAGACCTTGAGATTTTCGCCTTCGCCGATGCGCTCGCCGAGGAAGGTCGAGGCGACGCCGAGGCGCTTGCGCTTGCCGATGACGTAGCGCACGGAATCGACGGTCAGCGACAGCTTTCCGGGCGTCGCATTGTGCGAGGACGAGATCGAGTAGAGCCGCGGCTGGAGCGGCTCCAGCGCTTCGACGAAGGCCTCCGGATGCGGCCGCGTGCCGGAGAACTTCTGCAACGCCGCCATGACATCGAGGGTGGCGGCATCGCCGTCGGGATCCTCGCCCTGCGCCAGCGCCCGTGCCTTCTCGCGCGCCGCGCCGCCGGTGATGAAGGAGATCAGCTCGAACAGCGTGTCGGGTGCCGGCGACAGCGAGACGTCGTCGATCAGCACCTCGCGCAACGTCTTGCCGTTGACCTTGGTGGTGTGGGAGGCGCCGAGCAGAGCGATGATCTGGTCGACGAGCCCGACCTCGTTGCGCGCGAACACGCCAAAGCTGTCACCGACGACGTAGTCGAGCTTGCTCTCGGAGAGATCGAACTCGACGTGATAGGTTTCCTTCTCGGACTTGCCCTTGTTGAGCAGACGGCGCGACAGGAAGGTCGCGGTCACGGGGTTGTCGCGCGAGCGGCCCGGCTCTGCGATCGTCACGGTCACGGCCGGCGCGGTCACCGCGTCCGTTTTGTCAGCAGCCTTGTCACTTGTCTTGGCCGCCGGTGTCTTGTCCAGCTCCTCGTAGAGCGACTTCAGCATCCGCGCGGTTTCCTTGCCGCCGGGAACGCAGAGGTTGAGCCGGGCTTCGCTGCGGCCCGCGATCGCTTCCGAATAGTCGTGGCAATTGTAGCCGCACTGGCCGCAATCCTGCTGCGCCATCGCCGCCATCATCTTGCGGCGCACCGGGCGCCCCTCGGCGAGCTTCATCCGGTCGGCGATCGGCATGGTCTGGTCGTGCCACGGCGCTTCGCCGTCGTCGCCGTCCCCGGCTGCGCCTTGCATGACGGCGGCGCCCTGCTCCGCCGACAGCGGCGCGGCAACATCAGGCGACAGCAACCCGGCAAAGAAGCCGTTCAGCCAGGACCGCTGCGCATCGGAGAACGGTGCGCTCGCGGGAATGATATCGAGTTTCGGCGGAGGCGTGATCTGGTTCATGCGGACACCTGTGCATCGGCAAGCTTGCGCAGCGTCTCGCCGTCGTGACGGCGCGCAAAGGACAGGAAGGTTTCGTCGGGCGACGAGCGATGGGCGATGTAGGCCTTGAGCAGTCCCTCGACCGTCTTCGGCGCGTCCTCGGCCTTGAGGTCGTGATAGACCTCCTGCCCGACATCGGCGTCGGGGCCGAACCCGCCACCGGTGAAGAGGTGGTAGCCCTCGACCGTATCGTCCTCGTTCACCGGCACGCGCGCCCCGATCAGGCCGATGTCGCTGATGTAATGCTGCGCGCAGGAATGGTGGCAGCCGGTGACGTGGATGTTGATCGGCTTGTCCATGGCGACGCGCGGCTCGCACCAGTCACCGATCTCGGCCGCGTTGCGCTTGGTGTTGGACGCCGCGAAACGGCAGCCGGCATTGCCGGTGCAGGCGATCAGGCCGGCGCGGATGTGCGAGGCCTCGGCCGCGAGCCCGATCTGCTTGATCGCGGCAATCGCAAGCTCGACGTTCTCGTCGCGCACGCCTGAGATCAGCAGGTTCTGCCAGACCGTGAGGCGGATCTCACCGTCGCCGAGGTCGCGCGAGACCTTGGCGAGACCGCGCATCTGATCGCAGGTGAGCTTGCCGAGCGGCAGCGAGACGCCGATCCAGTTGAGGCCGTCCTGCTTCTGCTTGTGCACGCCGACATGTGCCATGCGATCCGCAGCGGGGCGCGGCTGAAACGCCTCTTCCGGCACGCGCGTGAACGGCGTCTTCAATCGTTCCTCGACGAGCTTGAGAAAGCCGTCATGGCCCATGGCGTCGAGCACATATTTCAGCCGCGCCTTGTTGCGGTTGGTGCGGTCGCCGTGGTCGATGAACACGCGCACGATGGCATCGGCGACGGCCGTCGCCTGCTCCGGCTTGACGATGATGCCGGAGTACTTTGCAAAGTCCTTGTGGCCGGTGATGCCGCCGAGGCCGAGGCGGAACCAGACGCCCGGCTCGACGCCGAAACCGTCCTTCACCTCAAAGGCGGTGAAGGCGATGTCGTTGGTCTCCTCCAGCACCGCGATCCTGCCGGCACCGTCGAAGGCGACGTTGAACTTGCGCGGCAGGCCGTAGAGCGAGCGATCGTTGAGGATGTGGTAGTGCCATTCGCGCGCATAGGGCCGCGTGTCGATGATTTCCTGCGGGTCGATGCCGGCCGTCGGCGTTCCCGTCACGTTGCGGATGTTGTCGGCGCCGGAGCCGCGCGAGCACAGGCCGAGCTCCTGGATGCCCTCGAGCAGCTTCACGGCATTCTTCGGCGGGATCTCGCGAAGCTGCAGATTGGCGCGCGTCGTGACGTGGCTGTACGGCCCGCACGTTTCGTCGGCGAGATCGGCAAGGCCCGACATCTGCCAATGCTTCATGATGCCGTTCGGAATCCGCAGGCGGCTCATGTAGGAGTCCTGCGTCGGCGCGACATAGAAGATGCCGTAATAGCGCCAGCGGAAATTGTCCGCCGGGCTCGGCGGCGTGTTGTCGTGCGCCTGCTGACGCAGCCGCGGATAGGCATCGAAGGGATGCTCGTCGCGCTTGAACTTCTCCTGGTCCGCGAGCTTCTTGCCCGACGCGATCACCTTGTCCTGCGCCTTGATGTGCACGGCGTCGGGACCAACGGGCTCGGCATTCGCCTTGCCGGCGCCGCCTCCGCCGCCGAGACCACGACCGACCCGGCTGATCTGCAAACCGGTCGTAAACCCTTCGAGATAGCGTTTCTGCTCGTCGGTGAAGTCGACTGCGAGCGTATCGATTTTCATGGTCGGTAACGAAGCTCCTGCGGCCACCTGGGTGGCATCGACGGACATTGGCGCGACCCGCGAGGAACTGGGCTGGCCCTTAGGAGCCGGCTTCGTTACCCAACGGTCCGATCAGCTTCGTTGCTGCGGGACTCGGCTCAGCAGGCACCTGTGACAAGCTGGCCGCACTGCAACATTCAAGTTGCGTGCCAGCTTGGTCAAAATGGAAAATACCGCTATTTCAGATGATTAGGCGCCTCCCCGGGAAATCCCGGGCGATGCACTTTCACGAAATTCGAGCAGCGGGATCAAATTTTAGGCAGCTGGAATGCATGCCTAAAAAAGGCGCAGACCGAATCAAGCCTTCCAGCGCCCGACCTCGAAGGCCTCAAGATGCCCCCGGATGTTGTCAGGATCAAAAACCGGGCCGGCGAATGCCCCGAACGCGGTCGCAGCCTGCTCGGGCGGGCGGCGGCCAACGGCCGCATCGTAGAGGTCGGGCCTGAACACGGCCATCGCCGTCTTGACGCCCTCCGGAGTGAGCGCCGTCTGCCCCCAACGCACCATCTGCGCATAGAGCCAGGCAGCCTGGACCGGATCGGGGCGCCCTGCCTCCTCCCGCCCCACCAGGAGGTAGCGGCCGCTTTCGCGCACCTCACCCTCGGGCGAGATCTTCAGGCGGCCGACGAGCGAGCGCTGGATCACCTCGGCATCGACGCCGATCCGCTCGGGCCGCGCCAGGATCTGCGCTGCCTCGGCCAGGTTCGCAGGGCTCTCGATGAACTCGGCGGCCTTCACCGCCGCGCGCACCAGGCTAGCGACCACGTCCGGATTCTTGTCGGCCCAGACCTGACGGACCGCCAGCACCTTTTCGGCGGCGCGCACCAGGATGTCGGAGACGAAATGCAGGATATGGCCGATGCCGAGATCGACCGCGACCGAATTCCAGGGCGCGCCGACGCAGAATGCATCGACATGGCCGCTCTTGAGGCTGTCGACCATGTAGGGCGGCGGCAGCACCACGAGGCGCACGTCCTCGTCGGGATCGACGCCGGCCGCCGCCATCCAGAACCGCAGCTGATAATTGTGGGTCGAGAACGGGAAGGTCATGCCGAAGGTCAGCGGCTCTGCCCCGGCCTTGCGCCGCTTGGCCACCACTTTCGCCAGCGCTTTCGCCGTAACCATCGGGTCAAAGCGATCGCCGTCGATCTCCTCCATCAGCGCCGCATGAAGCGCCGGCGACACCGTGATGGCATTGCCATTGATGCCGAGATTGAAGGGGGCTGCGATCGGCACCTTGACGTGGCCGAGCCCGAGCGAGGACGCGATCGCCACGGGCGCGAGCAGATGCGCGGCGTCGAACAGGCCGATATTGAGCTTGTCGCGGACGTTGGACCAGGACACCTCGCGCACCAGCTCGACCTCGAGCCCTTCGGCGGCGGCAAATCCCTTGTCGACGGCAACGATCAGGGCTGCGGCATCGACCAGCGGAATGAACCCGATGCGAAGGGGGGCGGTCATTTCAGCATCTCCGACGCGGTGATGATCGACTGCGCGATCTCGCCGATTTTCTTCTTCTCGCGCATCGCGGTGGAGCGCAGCAGCACGTAGGCCTCGTCCTCGGTGAGGCCCTTCACCTTCATCAGGATGCCCTTGGCGCGCTCGATGATCTTGCGGTCCTCGAGCTGCGACTTGGTGCGCTCGAGCTCCTCCTGAAGCTTGGCAAAGGCGTTGAAGCGGGACACGCAGAGGTCGAGGAGCGGCTTGATGCGCTCCTTCTTCAGCCCGTCGACGATGTAGGCGGACACCCCCGCCTCGACCGAGGCCTGGATCGAGGCTGAATCGCTCTGGTCGACGAACATCGCGATCGGCCGCTTCACGGCGCGGCTGACCTGGAACATCGCCTCCAGCACGTCGCGGCTGGGGTTCTCCAGATCGATCAGGATGATGTCGGGGTCGACCGCATAAATACGGGCGAGCAGGCTCTGCATCTCGCGGATATGGACCACTTGCGTGAATCCAGCCTCCCGCAATCCCTCCTCCAGGATCGCAGCGCGGATCGGGCTTTCGTCGACGATCACGATTTTGGGCGACTGTTCGGCGCTCATGGCTCACTCACGGCAGGTGATTCATCCATAGCACGCCCGAACGCTCTGCAAAGGGTTGTAATTGTGGGCGATTGGGACTAGCTCAGGCCGGTCAATCAGGCAGATCAGATATGGATCAGGCGGCTGGGCCCAAGGTCAGCTTCGTGTCGCTCGGGTGTGCCTGAGACAACGAATGTAAACTTTCAAAGCCGCCCACTCCCGCCCGACGGCAGCTGCCATTTGGGCTTACGCTCTCACGGAATCCTCGCGCCAGCGATCATTTCGTCGAGAAGTGGCACGGCGGCCAGCACCGCCGTCTCGTTGAGGCCGGAGACCGCTAGCCGCACGACGTAGGAATTGCCGTCCTTGTCGAGATCTGCGTAATGCGCGATCACTTCAATCGGCTGGTCCTTCAGGGACGGATTGTCGTAGCGGTTGACAACGATCTTGGGGTTCACCGAGGGAAGCGTGGTGATCTTGGCATTCTTGCCGGATGTCGTCGCCCAATCCCTATCGCTCGTTGCGACCCATTGGACCAATTCGGTCCGATCCTTGTTGTAGCGGCCTTCGGCATAGATGATCACTTCGGCTTTGCCAAACCTCGTCCCGTTGGGCACGAACATCGAGGCGCCGTATTTGAGACTCGCGGCCTCGTCCCTCGTCCACCCATCAGGTGCCTTCACGCGTGGCCTGAATTCCGGACACATTCGTTCTTGCCGATCGCAGACATGGAGGATCTTGTCGACTTCAGCCCGTACCGGAAACATCGCGCCGCAGGAAGCGGTAACGAAAGCCATGCCGAAGATGAAACGGCGCATCGCAGTTTAGCTCCGTGGAATCAAGCAAGAAAGAAAACAACAACTAAAACGTGCACGTTGGAGCAATTCATCTCGGTTCCTCCACTCACACGATCGGAACCGGCTTCCCGCATCAGCAGCCCTCAGTCAGTCCAGACCTCCCTTGTGACTGGCCGATCACGTCATATACGCGCGAGTATCGCTTTAGCATCGCACCGCATAGGTTAGTGATTGAATTTCGCCATCGGTTCAATTAGTTGGATAGCAAATCCAGACAATTCCGATCTAGGCTCCAGGCGATTACATGGACAGAGCGCCCCGTATTTCATTCACATCACTCGGTTGTCCCAAGGCATTGGTGGATTCCGAGCGCATCATCACGCGCCTGCGCGCGGAGGGCTACGAGCTCGCCCGCAAGCATGACGGGGCCGACATCGTCATCGTCAACACCTGCGGCTTCCTCGACAGCGCCAAGCAGGAATCGCTCTCGGCGATCGGCGAGGCCATGGCCGAGAACGGCAAGGTGATCGTGACCGGCTGCATGGGCGCGGAACCCGAGCAGATCGAGCAGGCCTATCCCGGCGTGCTCTCCATCACCGGCCCGCAGCAATATGAGAGCGTGCTCGACGCCGTGCACCGCGCGCTGCCGCCGGCCCACGATCCGCACGTGGACCTGGTGCCGCCGCAGGGCATCAAGCTGACGCCGCGGCACTACGCGTACCTGAAGATTTCCGAGGGCTGCAACAACCGCTGCACCTTCTGCATCATCCCGAAGCTGCGCGGCGACCTCGTCTCGCGCCCGGCCAATGACGTGCTGCGCGAAGCCGAGCGCTTGGTCGGCGCCGGCGTCAAGGAATTGCTGGTGATCTCGCAGGACACCTCGGCTTACGGCGTCGATCTGAAATATGCCGAGAGCCCGTGGAAGGAACGTCAGGTCCGCGCCAAATTCCTCGATCTCGCGCGCGAGCTCGGCGAGCTTGGAGCGTGGGTCCGGCTGCAATATGTCTACCCCTACCCGCATGTCGACGAGGTCATCGCGTTGATGAACGAGGGCAAGGTGCTGCCCTATCTCGACATCCCGTTCCAGCATGCGAGCCCCGAAGTGCTGAAGGCAATGAAGCGCCCGGCGGCGCAGGACAAGACGCTGGCGCGGATCAAGCGCTGGCGCGAAGAGTGCCCCGATCTCGCTTTGCGCTCGACTTTCATCGTCGGCTTCCCCGGCGAGACCGATGCCGATTTCGCCTATCTGCTCGACTGGCTCGACGAGGCCGAGATCGATCGCCTCGGCTGCTTCAAATACGAGCCGGTTGCAGGCGCGACATCGAACGCGATCGAGAACCCGGTGCCGGAAGAGGTCAAGCAGGAGCGCTACAACGCGCTGATGGCCCGGCAGCAGAAGATCTCCGCGCGCCGGCTGAAGCGCAAGGTCGGCACGCGCCAGCAGATCATCATCGACGAGGTCGGCCCGACCGTGGCCAAGGGCCGCTCCAAGGCCGATGCGCCGGAGATCGACGGCGCGGTCTACCTGACGAGCCGCCGTCCCTTGCGCGTCGGCGAGATCGTCACCGCCAAGATCGAGCGCGCCGATCAGTACGATCTACACGGCAGCGTCGCGGGGTTCTGAGGCTGTCCGTCGTTGCGAGCGTAGCGATGATGATAGCTCCATCACCGTCGTCCTTCGAGACTCCCCACGGGGCGCGCTGCGTCCCATGCCTCGCACCTCAGGATGAGGGCTCACATTCGGGCTCGCTGCGCTCGCAATGACGATGCGGATGCTGTCAGGCCAGCCATTTCGGCACCCGGCGCTCCGGGCGCGGTGCCCACGCAAGTTCGTCATGTCGCTTCTCCCGACGCCTGCCGTCCGTCATGCGCGGAAAACACCTCCTTGGCTGCGAACAGGCCGTTCACCGCCGCCGGGAAGCCAGCATAGACGGCCATCTGCATGATGATCTCCACGATCTCGTCGCGAGACAGCCCGACGTTCAGACCCGCCTCGATATGCACTTTGAGCTGAGGCGCGGCATTTCCGAGCGCCGTCAGCGCGGCGATCGTCGCGATCTCTCGATCGCGCAGGCCGAGGCCCTCGCGGCTGTAAATGTCGCCGAAGGGAAACTCGATCACGTATCGTGCGAAATCCGGAGCGATGTCGGCGAGTGAGGCGACGACCTTTTCGCCGGCTCTGCCGTCAATGCGTGACAGGGCCCGCTGGCCGCGATCGAAGCGGCTTTCGGCTTGTGTTTGGGCGTGCGTCATTTTCCTTCGTCCTCTGTTCGTCGCCGGCATAGCCGGCGATCTTGGTATCAAGGACGAGCAGGCATTCCTGGAGTTCGGCAATCTGCGTGCGAACCTGTTCCCGGTGGACTTCCAGCAGCTGCCGCCGGGCTGGCCCAGTGGCTTCGCCTTCGTCACGAAGCGCCGCATAACGCAACATGTCCCGGATCGGCATTCCCGTGGTCTTGAGCCGACCGAGGAATGCGATCCATGTGAGAATCGATGCGTCAAAGTCACGCTGGCCGGAGCGATCCCGGTCTGCGTATGGCAGCAGCCCGATGCGCTCGTAATAACGCAGCGTGTGAGTCGACAAGCCGGTTCGTCTTGCGAGGTCACCGATCTTCATGTGTGCCCGTTCTCGTACTGACGCACGTACAGATACCCCTTCGAGCGCGCTCTAAGTCAAGAGGGATCGAAGGTGCCGTCCCCGCGAGGTCAAGATGGCGCCACAACAGAAGATTTGGGGGCGCCGGCTGGGCGGCAGCGTCGCGGAATTCCGAGGCTTCAGGAGGTCGTCAGCCATTTCGGCACCCAGCGCTCCGGGCGCGGGGCGCGGGCGAGATCAGCCTGCGCTTCGGACAAGGTCGCCGGCTCGCCGTCGATGGTCGGGCGCACATCGTACTCGAAATTCGGCATGACGCGGCCGTCGGCATAGAGCCCAAAATTCATCGTGTACCACAGGCCAAGCTCGGGCTGGGCGCGGCGCATCTCCTCGCGCAGGTCGCGCAGCAGGGATTCGATCGACGCGGCTTCATCGAACGGCCGTGGTCCGTGCGAGAGCACGCGCGCCTCATATTGCTTGCCGACGATCGCAATCTCGAATCTCGTCCGGTCCCAGGGCTTCTTGCCCTTCGGCAGGTGAGCGGCCAGCCGCCAGCCGAGCTCGGCCATCAGGCGGTGATTGGCCCAGTAGTCTTCGCGATCCCGGCTCCATTTTTCCATGAAGCCGCGGAAGTCGGGCAGCTCCGACGAATTGTCGTCGGGCGTCGCTGGCTCGCCGAGCGGCCGTCCAGCCAGCCACTGCGCAAGCTCGACCGTCTGCGGCTCGACCTCGTCATGCGGCTTGAGATCGCTCCAGGCATTGTTGAATTGTTGCGACGTCAGTTTGGCGAGCAGGCCGTCGAGGCTCGGCGCCAGCAGCTCGTAGTCGCCCTCCGATCCCAGTCCCACGATCGGCGGATTGTCGCGGTCGAGACCGGCGCCGTACCAGCCGCCGACGGCCGAGCCGTCCGGCAGCCGCATGAACAGCGAAAACCTGTCCCGCAAGGGACTACCGTCGGTAATTGGCGCGTGATCTGAGAACTGGCCCTGCAGCGAGAAGCAGCCGACGCTGCCCCAGGGCCGCCCGTTGAGCCAGGTGGCAAAGTCGACCAGCAGCGGAGGCGCTTCGATGCCCGGCGGAAACGCGCCGCGAATGCTGTCGAGATCAATGGGATAAGGCGTATCGGACAAGGCTGAAATCTGTCTGGTTGGTCCCGTCCCTCTTGGTCTGAGCCGAGTTGCGTCCGGTTCGAACCAAGTCGCGTTGTTCGATCACAAACGCGCTAGAGGCGCAATGGTTTCGACGCGGTACGCAAATGAAATACCACGAGACATCGGGAATTTGGTTCAAGCTGTCGGCAATCGGCCTCACGATGGCCCTGCTCGCGCTGTCCGCCCCCGCCGCGGCGCGATCCCCGTCAGCCGCACAGCTGCGCCAATGGTGCTACGAGGACGACGACGCGGGCAGCGAGGAGCAGCGCATCGAGGGTTGCACGGCCGTGCTCAAGGCCAATCCCAACGACGTCCATGCGCTCGCCAATCGCGGCGAGATGCTTCGGCGAAAGGGCGACGCCGTGCGTGCGCTGGCGGACTTCAACCGTGCGATCGAGCTCAATCCCAGACATCCCGACCTCTGGTACAACAGGGGGATTGCCCATGACGATCTCGGCGAGAAAGATCAGGCCATCGCCGACTACACGCGCGCCATCCGGCTGAACGCCCGCGACCCGCTCTACTACAACAACCGCGGCAACTCCTTCATCGACAAGAACGACTACGAGCGCGCGATCGCCGACTATGATCAGGCCATCAAGCTCGACCCGAAATTCGCGCTGGCCTACTTCAACCGCGGCACCGCTTATCGCAACCACGGCGAGGACGAGCGCGGGCTTGCGGATCTCGATCTGTCGATCCAGTTCAACCCGAACTACGGCCCGGCTTACGGCAACCGCGCACGCGTCTACCGCGATCGCGGCGACCGGGTCCGCGCGCTGGCCGACTTCGCCAAGTCGCTGCAGCTCAGCCCGAACAACGACCGCGATTTCTATGCGCGCGCGAATATGTATTTCGATGCGCACGATTATGCGCTGGCGCTGGAGGATTACGACCGGTCGATCAAGGCCAATGCGAACTATCCCGCCGCATTCAATTCGCGCTGCATGACGCGCGCGATCCTCGGCCGTCTGCAGGAGGCGCTGGCCGACTGCGATCAGTCCCTGAAGATGGCCCCCGACGATCCCTACACGCTGGACAGCCGCGCCCTCACCTACCTCAAGCTCGGCAATCTCGACGCGGCGATTGCGGACTACGACGCGGCACTGAGCACCAAGCCCGCGTACGACAGCTCGCTCTACGGTCGTGGGCTTGCGAAGCGGAAGAAGGGCGACAACGAAGGCGCCGAGCGCGACATCGCTGCAGCGAAAGCGATCAACGCTGGGATCGTCGACGAATTCGCGCATTACGGTGTCGAGTAAGCCGCACCGCAGCGCCGCGCGCCGGCAATGTGACACTATAATGCATTCACGCAGGGGTCACGGACTCGGCCTAACTCTGCCGCGCCTTCAACGCGAGCGAGGATTTCTTGATGAGCCGTCTCTCGGACATGCTGCGCACGCAGCGCTTCGACGATTACCGCTTCTACCACCAGAGCACCGTCAACCAGACGCTGCACCTGATCAGCGCCGCGATCTTCCTCGGCTGCTATGCGCTGCTGTTCGCAGACCCCGCGCTTGCCGGCATCGTCGGCTGGCTGGCGATGCTGACGCGGCAGACCGGGCATTTCTTCTTCGAGCCGAATGGCTACGACGCCGTCAACGACGTCAGCAACGACTACAAGGAAGCGGTCAAGGTCGGATATAACCAGAGCCGCAAGATCATCCTGCTGCTGGTCTGGGGTAGCGCGCCGGTCGCGCTGTACGCGTTCCCTGCCCTGTTCGGTCTGTTCGATCCGCCCACCACGCGTCTCGATTTCGTCCGTCATGTCGGCGCACTCTGGCTCGCGATCGGCATCGGCGGCGGCCTCATTCGCATGATCCAGCTCTTCGTCACCCGCGACCTCACGACTGGCCTCGTGTGGGTCTTCAAGGTGCTGACCGACCCCTTCCACAACATCGCGCTGTACTGGTCATCGCCGCTCAAGCTGCTGCGCGGCGAGCTGATCGACACGTCGATTGCGAGTGCGGACTGGGGCGACGACGACACCGAGGAAGCTGCGCATCTGACCTGATCGCTGCACGCCAGGCGGGTGTCTTGCAAAACAGCAGCTTGACAAGCCCTGCCATTCGGCTGTACGGACCCGCCCCATGATCAATTCCCGGACCCACCTGCGCACCGAAATGCTCCGTCGTCGCTCCCGCGACGATGAGAGGGTGCGCCATGTCCGACGACGCCGCTGAACCACTGAATTCAGCTGAAGTTTTCGAGAAGGCCGCACCCGCAAGGTGCGGCCTTTCTGCTTTTTGCGCCCGTTTTCCACCCACCCCAGAGGAGTTCGACATGACCACGCATCCGTATGACGCGCTGATGGACATCACCGCACGGCCCAAGGCCGTGTTCGTCCGCGGCGCGGGCTCCTACCTCTGGGACGATGGCCGCAAGCGCTATCTCGATTTCGTGCAGGGCTGGGCCGTGAACTGCCTCGGCCACTCGCCGCCTGCGATCGCCGATGCCCTCGCTTCGCAGGCGAAGCGGCTGCTGACGCCGAGCCCGGCCTTCTACAACGAGCCGAGCCTCAATCTGGCGCAAGCCCTGGTCGCGAACAGCGCCTTCGACCAGGTGTTCTTTGCCAATTCCGGCGCGGAAGCCAACGAGGGTGCGATCAAGCTCGCGCGCAAATATGGCAGCCTGCACAAGGGCGGCGCGTTCGAGATCATCAGCTTCGAAGGCGGCTTTCACGGCCGAACGCTGGCGACGATGTCGGCCTCGGGCAAGAAGGCGTTCGAACCGCTGTTCGAGCCGAAAGTCGCGGGCTTCAAGAAGGCGAAGCTCAACGACATCGCCTCGGTCGAGAAGCTGATCAACGACAACACCGTCGCGGTGATGCTCGAGCCGATCCAGGGTGAATCAGGCGTGTGGCCAGCGACCGATCAGTTCCTGCAAGCGTTGCGCGCGCTGACCAAAGCCCACGGCTTGCTGCTCATTTTCGACGAGATCCAGACCGGCATGGGCCGGACCGGAAAACTCTTCCACTACGAGCACACCGGGATTGCGCCCGACATCATGACGCTCGGCAAGGGCATCGGCGGCGGCGTGCCGCTCGCCGCCTTGCTTGCCACCGAACATACCTCCTGCTTCGAGCACGGCGACCAGGGCGGCACGTTCAACGGCAACCCGATCATGTGCGCGGCGGGGCTCGCGGTGCTCGAGGAGGTCAGCAAGCCGGATTTCCTGAAACAGGTCGCCGAGACCGGCTTGCTGCTCGAAAGCGAGCTGCAGAAGGTCTCGGCCCGGCACGGGCTCGGCGGCGTGCGGGGACGCGGGCTGCTGCTCGCGCTCGACCTCAAGCTGCCGATCGCGCCCGGCATCGTCGCGCAAGCGTTCGAAGCCGGCGTGCTCCTCAACGCACCACAGCTCGACACCCTGCGCTTCATGCCGGCGCTGAACGTCGCGAAGGCAGAGATCGCCGAGATGATCGATTGTCTCGACGGGATTCTAACCAAGGCCGGCGCGGCACGGCGGGTGGCGTAGGAGCAGTCTCGTGCCCCGGACGCAGCGCAGCGTCTCTTCGACGGTGCGCTGCTGAGCCGGGGCCAATCTCCCCGCAGAGCGTGTTGCATCTGGGTCCCGGCTCTGCGCCGCAACGCTTCAGGCGTTGCGGCTGGTCCGGGACACGAGAACTACGGCTTCAAGATCGACGCGCCCGTGGTCTTGCGGCTTTCGAGGTCGATATGCGCCTTGGCGGCATCCTTCAGCGCGTAGGCGTGGTTGATCGGCACGTGCAGCTTGCCGTTGATGACAGCGGCGAACAGCGTGTCGGCGCCTTCGAGCAGCTCCTTGCGCGTGCCGACGTAGTCGTTGAGCTTCGGCCGCGTCGCAAACAGCGAGCCGTGATTGTTGAGCTCGGCGATCGAGAACGGCGGCACCGGGCCGGAGGCGTTGCCGAAGGAAACGAACATGCCGCGCGGCTTCAGGCAGGACAGCGAGCCCGGGAAGGTCGCCTTGCCGACGCCGTCATAGACGACGTCGCAGCCTTCGTTGCGGCTGATCTGCTTGACGCGCGCGACGAAGTCCTCCTCGTTGTAGAGGATGACGTGATCGCAGCCATTGGCCTCGGCGAGCTCGGCCTTTTCGCGCGAGCCGACCGTGCCGATGACGTGGGCTCCGAGCGCCCTCGCCCATTGGCAGGCCAAAAGGCCGATGCCGCCGGCGGCGGCATGGATCAGCACGCGGTGATGCGGCTCGACCTTGAAGGTCTTGTGCAGGAGATACCAGACGGTCAGGCCCTTGAGCATCAGCACGGCGCCCTGCTCGTGGGTGATGTGATCGGGCAGCTTGACCAGCTTCTCCCAGGGGATGTTGCGCTCGCCGGTATAGGCGCCGAGATTGTAGTAATAGGCGACGCGGTCGCCGGGATGGAAATTCGTGACGCCCGGCCCGACCGCGATGACCTCGCCCGAGGCCTCGTTGCCGGCAATGAAGGGCAGCCCCGGCGCCTTGTAGAGACCGGTACGGTAGTAGACGTCGATGAAGTTCAGGCCGACCGCATGCTGGCGGATGCGCACCTCGCCGGGGCCGGGCGCCGGGACATCGACGCTCTCGTAGACCAGGGCTTCGGGGCCTCCGACCTTGTGCACACGGACCGCTTTGGTCATCACCTGACCTCCTCTTCTCATAGGCCAACGAAAGACATCGCGCCCGCCTTGTCAACTCGATGTAGCTGGAACGCCTAAACCGACGGCTTGGTGGTCTTCCTGCGGTTGCGCTTGGCCAGCACGTTGAAGAATTCGACCGCCGCCGAGAACGCAATTGCAAAATAGATGTAGCCGCGCGGAATGTGGAATTGGAATCCGTCCGCGACCAGCGCGACGCCGATCAGCACCAGGAAGGCCAGCGCCAGCATTTTCGTGGTCGGATGCTCCGCGACGAAGCGCGACACCGGGCCCGACGAAATGTACATGATCAGGCAGGCGATCACGACCGCCGCGATCATGATCTCGATATCCTCAGCCATGCCGATCGCGGTGATGATCGAATCCAGCGAGAACACGATGTCGATGACGATGATCTGGACGATTACCCAGAAGAAGGCGCTGCCCCCGGATTTCTGATCGCCTTCGCCGTCATCGGCCTCGACCTCGGCGTGGATCTCGTGCGTCGCCTTCGCGATCAGGAACAGGCCGCCGCCGATCAGGATGAGGTCGCGCCAGGAGAAGTCCGAACCCTTGAATGAAAACACCGGCGCGGTCAGGCCGATCAGCCAGACCAGGACGCTGAGCAGGATGATGCGGAAGATCAGCGCGAGAGCGAGCCCGATCTTGCGGGCGCGGTCCGCCTGCTGCTGGGGGATGCGCGAGACGATCACCGACAGGAAGATGACGTTGTCGATGCCGAGCACGATCTCTAGCGCGGTCAGGGTGAGCAGCGCGGCCCAGGCTTCGGGACTGGTCAACAGATGCATCATGCGAAGGATCTTGCCAGTCGTATCAGCGCATCGCTGAAGCTGATCCAGAGCGCGATCGCGCAGAGTGCGATGGTGACGCCGGCGCCGACGCGGAAATCCATCTCCAGCACGTAGAGGGCAAGCAGCGCCCAGATCCCGATCAGCGACATCGTCAGCCAGCGCAGCCGCACGACGCGGACCGGATGCAGCACGTGGAACGGCACGAAGGTCAGCACGACGAGCGCGGCCACCAGCAGCGTCGACCACAGCGGCGGCCAGTGCAGCAGGAACAGATAGAACGCCGCCGCATTCCACAACGCCGGGAAGCCGCGGAAATGATTGTCGTCCGCCTTCATGCGCAGATCGGCGAAATATAATGCGCTGGTGACGATGATGGCGATGCCGAGCAAGGGAGCCGCGACCGGCAGCAGCAGGCCGCTGGCGACGATCGCGTAGGCCGGCACGAAGACATAGGTGACGAAGTCGACCACGAGATCGAGCACGTCGCCCGACCAGTTCGGCTGCACGTTCTTGACGTCGAGCCGGCGCGCGATCGGACCGTCGATCGCGTCGATGATCAGGGCGACGCCCAGCCACTGAAACATCGCCGCCCAATGCTCGCGCACGGCCTCCAGCATCGCCAATAGCGCGATCGCCGCGCCGAACGCGGTGAAGATGTGCACCGAGAACGCCGCGGCGCGGATCGCGGGCGTGGGCTTCAGGGAATCCTCTTGGCTGTCCATGGCCCCTGCTATCAGAATGAGGCCGCTTTGCACATCCGCCATGGCGCCGCCCGCCCGCACAATTCGTCGAAAAATCAGGCAAAATCAGTGGGCTTGAATTTGCCGCCGGGCGTGTCATTTGTCGTTCCATGACAGACGCATCGACACTTCATGACGCCGCCGTGATCGGCGGTGGACCGGCCGGACTTGCGGCGGCCATCGCACTGGCGCAGGCGGGTGCGCGGACAGCGCTGGTGGCGCGGCGCGTACCCTATGCCGACAATCGCACCACCGCGCTGCTTGGTGCCTCCGTTGATCTGCTGGAAACGCTCGACGTCTGGTCGCGCTGCAAGGGCAAGGCGGCTGCGCTCGAAACCATGCGCCTCGTCGATGACACCGGCCGGCTGTTCCGCAGCCCCGAGGTCCGGTTCTCCTGTCACGAAATCGCGCTCGACGCCTTCGGCTACAATATCGACAACCGCTCGCTGATGCTGGCTCTGGAAGAGCGTGCGGCTGAGCTGCCCAATCTCGTCCGTTTCGACGACGAGGCCGAAAGCGTCGTCATCGAAGCCGACGACGTCGCGGTCCGCACGGCCTCCGCGCAGTTTCTCTCGGCCCGCCTGGTGGTCGGCGCCGACGGCCGGCATTCGCTGTGCCGCGAAGCTGCCGGCATCGCGGTGACGCGGCGCGAGCTGACGCAGACCGCGCTGACCTTCAACGTCGGCCACACGCGGCCGCATCGCAACGTCTCGACCGAGTTCCACACACCGCATGGACCCTGCGTGTTCGTGCCCCTGCCCGGCGACCGCTCCAGCATCGTCTGGGTCTCGGCGCCTGCGGAGGCCGAACGGCTCCGCGGCCTCAGCGATGCCGAGCTGTCGGCCGCGATCGAGAAACAGTCGCATTCGATCCTCGGACGCATGACGGTCGAGCCCGGCCGCAACCTGTTCCCGCTGGCGATCGAACGTCCGAAATCCTTCGGCCGCGACCGCATCGCGCTGGTCGGGGAAGCTGCCCATGTGGTTCCCCCGATCGGCGCCCAGGGCCTCAATCTCGGCCTGCGCGATGCAGCCGATATTGCCAGGCTGGCGGGCGAGGTCATCGCAGCCGGCCAGGATCCCGGCGCGCCCGACGTGCTCAAGCGCTACGACCGCGCGCGGCGTCCGGACGTTTTGAGCCGCACCTTTGCGATCGACATCGCCAACCGCTCGCTGCTCAACGATTTCCTGCCGCTCCAGCCGGTCCGCGCCGTCGGCATGCACCTGCTCGGCGCCATCGGCCCGCTCCGGCGCTTTGCCATGCGCGAGGGCCTGACGCCGACCTGGCGAAGGTAGCTGCGTTAGGTTGAACGAATTGGCCGCTGGCTCGGTGCAACCTCTCCCGCTTGCGGGGGAGGTCGGCGCGTAGCGCCGGGTGGGGGCTCTCTCCGCGTAAAGACGTTCTCCGCGGATTTCAGACAGTCCCAACGCGGAGAGAGCCCCCACCCCAACCCTCCCCCGCAAGCGGGAGAGGGAGCGCAGCGTCCTTGCGGAAACGGCGAAGCTCCAAAACCGCTCACGGAAACACCAGCCGTCCGCTCTGAAGCAGCCACATCACGCTGGTCAACGTGACCACGGACGCGAAGGTGCCGAGCAGCACCGCGACGGACGCCGATTCGATCCAGGCATCGTTCTGCCGGGCGATCACGAACACGTTCAGCGCCGGTGGCAGCGAGGCCATCAGCACGGCGGTCGCAGCCCAGGGCTGCGCGAAGGGGCCGAACGCCAGCATCAGGCCGAACGCCGCCAGCGGGTGGATCAGGAGCTTGATCGCGATCACGCCCGGCACTTCCCACGGCACCCGGTCGAACGGACGGAGCGCCACGGTCACGCCGAGCACGAACAGCGCGGTCGGCGCGGCTGCGTTCTGGAGGAAGGTGATGGTGCGGTCGAGCGCGACCGGCATCTCGATATGCAGCGCCGCGACCGCGGCGCCAAAGCAGGCCGACATGATCAGCGGGTTGAGCACGATCTGCTTCAGCACGACGCCGAAGGCGTGCATGATCGAGGGATGGTCGCGGTCGGACAGCTCGATCAGGAGCGGCACGATCGTGAACAGGAAGATGCTGTCGCAGCAGAAGATCAGCGCGGTCGGCGCCGCCGCCTTGGTCCCGAGCACGGCGAGCGCCAGCCCGGGCCCCATATAGCCGATATTGCCGTAGCCGCCGGAGAGGCCTGCGAGCGTCGCCTCACGCAATGTCAGCCGGCCGAAAACCTTGCCCACGACCAGTGCCAGTGTGAACGCGGCGACGGTGGAGAGCGTGGTCGCCACCAGGAACGGCGGGTTGTTCAATTCCGCAAACGGCGTCTTCGACATGATCGCAAACAGCAGCGCCGGCAGCGACACGTAGAGCAGGAAGAAGTTCATCCAGGCGAGGCCCGATTCCGGCAGGGACTTGACCTTGCCGCAGGCAAAACCGACGAAGATCAAGCCAAAATAAGGTAGCGCCAGATTGAGGATATCGACCATTGATGAAGTGTTTTCTGAAGACTTGGGGGCTATCTGCCCCTGAAGTGAACGTTAATTCCAGATGAGGCCACTAGCATCGGCCACAATCCTGGTCTATCGACGGGGAATGATTAAAGCGCGGACCGCCAAATTCCAGATCGGACAGGTCGTGCGCCACCGGATCTTCTCGTTCCGGGGCGTGATCTTCGACATCGATCCGGAATTCAACAACACCGAAGAGTGGTGGCTGTCGATCCCCGAGGAGGTGCGGCCCCACAAGGACCAGCCGTTCTACCACCTGCTCGCTGAGAACGCGGAATCGGAATACGTCGCCTATGTCTCCGAGCAGAACCTTCTGCCCGACGATTCCGGCGAGCCGGTCCGGCATTCCCAGGTTGCCGAGATCTTCATCAAGGACAAGGCCGGCGGCTATCGTCCGCGCAATCCGTCGCTGAACTAGGTCTTCTTCACCAGCAACCAGCCAACAAAAAAGGCGCTCGAGATGAGCGCCTTCTTCATGTCTGGACGTCTGACGCCCGATTACTTCTGGCCGGCCGGAGCGGCGCCAGGGGCAGCACCGCTCTGCTCGAGCTTCTTGCGCTGCTCGTCAGCCTTCTTCTGAAGCTCTTCCTGGAGCTTCTTCTGGTTTTCCTCGAACACCTTCGGATCGGTCGGCGGACCGTCATAGGCCTTCTGGAATTCGCCAGCGAGCGGCAGCGGCAGGGTCAGCGGCGCGCCGTTGGCGTTGATCGCCTGGACAACGAGATTCTGGCCCTTCTTCATGCTGTTGATGAGCTCGGGCGTCGCCTCGTAGTCGGACATGCAGCCGTTCTGGAAGCAGATCACATAGGGCTGCTGCAGCGGCGCGTTGCTGTCCACGATGATGCGGGTGCCGTGCACGAGCTGCATGCCGAGCGGCAGCGTCACGCGCAGGATCTTCTTGGGCTCGCCTTCCGGCTCGATGATGACGGCGGCGATGACCGGCTGGCCCGATTCGATGCGGCCGTCCTTGCCGGTGAAGCAGACCTGCTTGGCGTTGGCATCCTGGCCCTTCAGGCAGAACTTGGTCCAGGGGGCGTAGATCAGCTGGATCTGCTGGTCGGCCGGCTGAGCCGCGCCCTGCTGCGCCGGAGCGCCCTGGGCGGGAGCCTGCTGCGCGGGGGCCTGAGCGGCCGGTGCCGGAGCCTTCGGGGCGGCCTTGGGAGCCGCTTTCGGGGCCGGAGCCGCCTTAGGCGCACCCGGGGCCGGGGCCGGCGCCGGGGTCTGGGCCTCGGCGGCAAACGGAACGGCCAACGCCGTCGCCGTCAACAGGGCGAGAAGTCGCCCACGCGGCCGGACGGACGCGGCCAAGTAACGGAAATTCATTGCGGAAAACCCTTTCTGAACGGGAAGTGCCCGAACCGCTCCGAAGCGCCGAACCAGGCCGCCTTGGGCGCGGCTCTCTTCCCGTCAAATGAGGCAGATAAGTGACGGGCTCGGCGCTCTTGCGCGATTGCCCGCCTTCTTAACGTGGCCGACGAAAAGATCAATGCCGACAACCGTCTTTGGCCACATCCGCAGCTGCGCCCGGTGAAATTCCCTGTGATAGGATTCAAGGCTAGCCGGTCCTCGAATCAACGTGTGCCGATGTTCAAGTTCCTGCGCCTTTTCGAGGGCCCCGGTCTCCGCCTTTGCGTCCTGGCCTCTGTGCTCGCGGGTGGGCTGTCCGCTGGCAGCGCGCAGGCCGAGGAAGCCCACGCCATCGCCATGCACGGCAAGCCGGCCATGCCGGCCGAGTTCACCCGCATGCCCTATGTCAATCCCGATGCCCCCAAGGGCGGCCGCTTGATCTGGGGCATTCTGGGCACCTTCGACAGCCTCAATCCCTTCATCGTGAGGGGATTAGCCGTGCAGCAGATGCGGGGCTACGTGGTCGAGAGCCTGCTCGCGCGCGGCAATGACGAGGCATTCACGCTCTATGGCCTGCTCGCCAGGAGCGTCGAAACCGACGACGAGCGGAGCTTCGTCACGTTCCGTCTCGATCCGCGCGCCCGTTTTTCCGACGGCAAGCAGGTCACGGCCGAAGACGTGCTGTTCTCCTGGCAGCTCCTGCGCGACCGCGGTCGTCCGAACCTTCGGCAATACTATGCCAAGGTTGCCAAGGCCGAGGCGCCCGATCCCCTCACCGTCCGCTTCGACCTCGCGGGCGCGAACGACCGCGAGCTGCCGCTCATCCTCGGCCTGATGCCGATCCTGTCGAAGCAAGCCGTCGACGTCGCGACCTTCGAGGAGACGACGCTGACGAGTCCGATCGGCTCCGGCCCCTATCGCGTCACGGCGGTGAAGCCCGGGGCCAGCGTGACGCTCACCCGCAATCCCGATTATTGGGGCCGCGACCTGCCCATCAACCGCGGGCTCTACAATTTCGACGAGATCCGGCTCGACTATTTTCGCGAGGCCAACGGCCAGTTCGAAGCCTTCAAGCGCGGCCTCTATGATTTCCGCGTCGAGCACGAGCCGCTGCGCTGGCACGACGGCTACGATTTTCCAGCCGCCAAAAGCGGCGAAGTGATCCGCGACAGCGTCAAGCCGGGCCTGCCGCAGCCTTCCGAATTCCTGGTGTTCAACACCCGCCGTCCGATCTTCGCCGACATCCGCGTCCGCCAGGCGCTGACGCTTCTGTTCGATTTCGAGCTGGTCAACCGCAATTACTTTTTCGGGCTTTATTCGCGCGTTGCCGGCTATTTCGCCGGCTCCGACCTGTCGGCCTATGGCCGGCCCGCGGACGCGCGCGAGCGCGAGCTGCTCAAACCCTTCGCCGCGCAAATTCGGCCCGATGTCATGGACGGCAGCTACCGCCTGCCGGTGACCGACGGATCGGGACGCGACCGGACCACGCTGCGCGCGGCGCTGAAGCTGTTGTCGGACGCCGGCTACGAGCTCGACGGCACCGTGCTGCGCAATCGCAAGACCAAGGCGCCCTTCGCCTTCGAGATCCTGGTCACGACCCGCGACCAGGAACGCATCGCGCTCGCCTTCCAGCGCGACCTCAAGCGCGCCGGCATCGAGCCGAGCGTGCGAACGGTCGATCCCGTGCAGTTCGATCAGCGCCGGCTCGCTTACGAATTCGACATGATCCAGAACCGCTGGGACCAGTCGCTGTCGCCCGGCAACGAGCAATATTTCTACTGGGGCAGCGCGGCCGCGGACAATCCGGGTACCCGCAACTACATGGGCGCCAGGGATGGCGCCGTCGATGCCATGATCGCCGCCCTGCTCGAGGCCCGTGAACATACGGATTTCGTCTCGTCGGTGCGGGCGCTCGACCGCGCTCTGATCGCGGGCTTCTACACTATCCCCCTGTTTAACGTATCCGAGCAATGGATCGCGCGCTGGAATCGGATAGAACGGCCCAAGGCCACCTCGCTCTCAGGCTATTTGCCGGAGACCTGGTGGTCGAAGGGGCAGCCGCAAGCTCATCAAGCAAAGTGACGCCGTGAACCAGCCAGCCGTATCGCCGACGCTCGACACGTTGTTTCAGCGCACGCTGATCCGGCAGCCGCACGCGCCCGCCCTGCTCGATCCCCTCAACAAGGCCCGCGTGACCGGGCACCAGCCGCGGCGGATGACCTATGCCGAAGCCGACACGGCTATCGAGGCGCTGTCGGCCTATTTCGTCGAATCAGGCCTGCCGGCCAATTCCGTCATCGCGATCCAATTGCCTGCCACGGTCGAGTTCGTGCTCACCGTGCTCGCGGCCCATCGCGCCGGCCTCGTCGTCGCGGTGCTGCCGCTGCTCTGGCGGCACGCGGAACTGACCGCGGCGCTGAACCGCACCGCGGCGCGCGCCATCGTCACCATGAGCACGGTCGACGGCGTCAGCTATGCCGATCTGGCGATGCATGCGGCCGCCGAAGCCTTCTCGATCCGTCACGTCTGCGGCTTCGGCACCGATCTGCCCGAAGGAATGGCTTCGCTCGACGATGTGCTGGCCCGCCCGCCCGGCACCACGCGCGCCGTGATCCAGGACGGCCGCAAGGCGGCGATGATCTCCTTCGACGTCACGGCCGAAGGCTTTCGCCCGGTGCCGCGGCCGCATTTCAGCCTGATCGCCGGCGGGCTTGCGATGTCGCTGGAAGCCGACATCAGGCAGGGCGCGACCGTGATGGCGGCGTTCGCGCCGATGTCGTTCGCAGGGCTCGCCTCCTCGCTCGCGGTGTGGCTGCTCTCCGGCGGCGCGCTGGCGCTGCATCATCCGTTCGAGAACGAGGTGCTGGAGCAGCAGATCAACGAGCATGAATGCGAGGTGCTGATCGCGCCGGCGCAGCTTGCCTTGCGGCTCGGCGATGCCGATCTGGCGGCGCGGATGCCGACCTTGCGCAACGTCATCGGCCTGTGGCGCGCGCCCGAGCAGGTGGCGGCGAGCGATGCCTGGATCGCGCCGCATGCGCCGCTGACCGACGTCTACCTGTTCGGCGAGGCCGGGCTGTTCGGCGCCCGCCGCGGCGAGGACGGCATGCCCGTTGCGGTGATGCCCGGGCCGCATGGCGCCCCGCGCGAGCAATCCGGCTCCTCTATTGCCGGCGAGATCCTGCTGACGCCGAAGGGCACGCTCGGCCTGCGCGGCGCGATGGTGCCGATCGCCGCCTATGCCCCGCCGCAGCCGGTCGGCGACACGCTGATCGCGCACCCCCCGCGCGATTATGTCGACACCGGCTATGCCGCCCGGCTCGACCGTCCGAGCGGCGCGATCTGCATCACCGCGCCCCCCTCCGGCATCATGGCCGTCGGCGGCTACCGCTTCCTCTCCAACGACCTTCAGGAATGGGCTCGCCGGCTCGGCCAGGGCGCCCTGCTCACCGCGCTGCCCGACCGGCTTTCCGGCCACCGCCTGGCCGGACGCGCCCAGGACAATACCCGGGCCCGCGAGGCGCTCAGCGAGCTCGGGCTTAACCCCCTGATGGTCGAAGCTTTTCGCGACCGTTCCGGCCCCGGCTAGGCACAGTTTCGCCGCCTCCGTTGACGCTGCATTAAGGCGGCCAAACTAGATTGCGCGGCATCTGTCGCGTGATCAGAGTTTGTCGAATGTCCCAGGCGGGCCCGATCCTGTTTGTGTCCAATGCCGAGCGGCCGCCCTTCATTGCGGCGCTGGACGAGGCCCGGCTCTTTCCCGTCGTCGACACCGACTGGGCCAGCGCAGCCCGCGCGGTCGAGCAGGTCCAGCCGGCCGTGGTTCTCGCCCAGATGTCCGGCGGTCACGAGCCGCATATCGCGCCGCTCGCCAAGAAGATCGCCGACCAGTCGCTCTACCTTCCTTTCGTGGCCCTCGATGCTTCAGGCACGCTGCCCCCCAACGCCCTGCCCTTCTCCTCGCGCGGCGGTAATTCCGACCGCCTGATCGCGCGCCTTCGCGCCGCTTTGCGCGTGCGCACCCTGCATGCCACGGTGCTGCGCCGGCTGCCGGAAGTGAAGGTCGCGCTGCCGGAAGGCGATCCCGCCCGCGATGCCACCGTGCTCCTGATCGGCCGGGGCTCGGCCTATCCCGCGCTCTCCGTCGCGCTCGGCGAACGCGCCGGCGTGGTCGGCGCGCTCTCGATCGAAGCCGCCGCGAAACACCTCAACACCCGCGACCTCGACGGCGTCGTGCTCGCCGAAGGTTTTACCGCGCGCGTCACCGACGCCTTTCTCACGGTGCTCGCCGAGGACACCCGCTTCCGCAGCCTGCCCGTCGTCGTCACCGCGCACCAGCTGACACAGACCTACGACCTGCCCAATCTCGAGCTGATCCCGGGCGAGCCGGCGAAGGTCGCGGCCAATGCGCTGCCCCTGATCCGCCAGCATGCGATGGAAGCACAATTGAGCCGTACGCTGCGCTCGATCGATGCCGGCGGCTGGCTCGATCCGCGCAGCGGCCTGCTCACGGTCGAAGCCTTCGCCCGCGATTTTGCCAAGGCGGTCGAGCAGACGCTGGCCCGCGGCGGCGGTTTGTCGGTCGCGCGGTTCGCCTTCGACCCCGGCAATTCCCGCGCCCAGCTCGATGCTGCGCGGATCCTCAGCCGGCTGATGCGGCAGATGGATTTTGGCGCGGCGCAGAAGGACGGCTCGGTCATCGTCGTGTTCGCGGAAACCGACTTCCGCACCGCCCACATGATCGCCCGCCGCCTCTCGGCGGTGATGCGGCACACCTCCAACGGCAAGCACGAGATGCGCAGCGAGCCCGTCGTCAGCGTGGATTCGCTGTCGCCGTCGGATACGGCAAGATCGTTGCTGGGGCGGCTGTCGGCGGATGCGTCGCGGGCGGCATCGTAGCATCCGCCGGCACGGCTCGATCGCTCAAACCATCATGAGCTTGATCTGGCCGTCCTCGACGGTCCCCATCGCGAGAGCGTCGCGCGCCATCTTCTCGACGGCCGGCCAGTTCGCCAGAAGGTATCTCTGCGCCTGCGCCTTGGTCGGGAAATTTGTTTGAAGAATACAGCTCTGCCGCGTGTTCCCGTTCGCGATCTGGAAGGACACCGCCTGAGGGCCCTCCCGAAGCTCTTGCTCGGTGGGCTGGGGAAGCTTGCGCATGCTGCTCCTTCTCGCGGCTCAGCGAACCGGTAAGGCGACCCCGGACGCTGGATCGGCGCGAGCCGTCCCAGCCGCGATCTTCCTGGCTTTCGATCTTCGCTCTGACTCGAGGCTCGGTTGCGTATTGCGGACCGCTTCGGTCAGCATCAGGCGGAGCTCTGCCTTGGTCTTGGGTGCTTGTCGCGTGGTCGACTTCTGCCAATTGGTCATGAAGTCTATATGGGTATCTTCGCGCGAAACGCCACCGTTCGCAATCAGGCGGTAACCGGTGCAAAAAACCCGCGGCCGGTGAACGGTCGCGGGTCAAGAGATCCGAAGCTCTGCCAGTACATCCGTGGTCAAAGCAACGTCATGTCGATTGCGACAGCCTATGCGGCGCGCAGATCTTCAGCAGCAGACTTGCCGGTCCGGCGGTCTGCAACGATTTCGAATGAAACCTTCTGCCCTTCGTTGAGGGTATTCATGCCGGCGCGTTCAACGGCGCTGATATGAACGAACACATCCTGGCTGCCCTGGTCGGGCTGAATGAATCCGAAACCCTTTTGGCTATTAAACCACTTCACAGTTCCCGTCGTCATGGGGGACGTCCTTTAAGATAGATAAGCGTTTGACCGCGCTGAAAAGCGCGTTCGGTGTCGTCGAGATCTGGAGGGAGGGTCGTCAGTCAGGCGCGCTTGAAAGCGGCGAGGCCAAGTCGTTCGGCCGAAACTCGATGAACACAACATGGGGACTGTTCGGCCATTCCGCAAGGGATCATTTCGTTATCGGATTCGACGCCCCTCCGTATCGCTCTCGCAGCGTCCCTTCTGGCTCCTTAATGACTGCTCACGCCGCCTTCTTGCTCTGCGCGAGCTGAGCGAGCTGCCGCATGATCTCGGTAGTGCCAGCGAGACGCTCTTCGGGCGTCTCCCAATCCTGCAGGAACACCACCTTCATATCCGGCCGCACCTTGGCGGCTTGTCCATAGCTGCGGATGAATGACACCAGGCGGTCGGGATGGGCGAAGGAATTGTCGCGGAAGGCGATGACGGCGCCCTTCGGGCCGGCATCGATCTTCCCGACATTGGCCCGGCGGCAGAACGCCTTGATCGCGGCGACCTTGAACAGGTAGCGCACCTCGTCCGGCAGCACGCCGAAGCGATCGCGCATCTCGGCGCCAAAATTCTCGATCTCCTCCTCGGTGTCGAGATCGGCAAGGCGCCGGTACAGCGACAGCCGCACCGAGAGATCGCCGACATAGTCCTCCGGAATGAGCACGGGCATGCCGATCGTGATCGAGGGCGACCAGCGGTCGGCGGCGGGTTCGGAGACGCCGGCCTTGAGGTTGACGATCGCCTCCTCCAGCATCGACTGGTAGAGTTCGAAGCCGACCTCCTTGATGTGGCCGGACTGCTCTTCGCCGAGCAGATTGCCGGCGCCGCGGATGTCGAGATCGTGCGAGGCGAGCTGGAAGCCCGCGCCCAAGGTCTCCAGCGATTGCAGCACGGTGAGACGGCGCTCGGCCTGCGCGGTGATCTTCTGCTGCGCCGGCAGCGTGAACAGCGCATAGGCCCGCAGCTTGGAGCGGCCGACGCGGCCGCGCAGCTGATAGAGCTGGGCCAGGCCGAACATGTCGGCGCGATGCACGATCAGCGTGTTGGCATTGGGAATGTCGAGGCCGGACTCGACGATCGTGGTGGACAGCAGGATGTCGAACTTGCCGTCGTAGAACGCGGTCATGATGTCCTCGATCACCGCGGGCGGCATCTGCCCGTGCGCGACCGCGACCTTCATCTCCGGCACGTTCTTGTCGAGGAAATCCTTGACCTCGGCGAGGTCGTCGATGCGCGGCACCACGTAGAACGCCTGGCCGCCGCGGTAACGCTCGCGCAGCAGCGCCTCGCGGATCATCAAGGGATCGTGCGGGGCGACGAAGGTGCGGACCGCGAGGCGGTCCACCGGAGGCGATGCGATGATCGAAAGCTCGCGCACGCCGGTCAGCGCCAGCTGCAGCGTGCGCGGGATCGGCGTCGCCGACAGCGTCAGCACGTGCACCTCGGCGCGCAGCGCCTTCAACCGCTCCTTGTGCGTGACGCCAAAGTGCTGCTCCTCGTCGACGATGACGAGGCCGAGATCGCGGAACTTGATCGCCTTGCCGAGCAACGCGTGGGTGCCGACGACGATGTCGACCGAACCGTCGGCGATGCCCTTCTTGACCAAATTGAGCTCCTTGGTCGCGACCAGGCGCGAAGCCTGCGCCACGTTCACCGGAAAGCCCTTGAAGCGCTCGGTGAAGGTCCTTGCGTGCTGGCGCGCGAGCAGCGTGGTCGGCACCACGACCGCAACCTGCTTGCCTTCGAGCGCGACGGCAAAGGCAGCGCGCAACGCCACCTCGGTCTTGCCGAAGCCGACGTCGCCGCAGATCAGCCGGTCCATGGGACGGCCGAGCTCGAGATCCTTCAGGGTGGATTCGATCGCCCCTAACTGGTCCTCGGTCTCGTCATAGGGGAAGCGCGCGCAGAACTCGTCGTACAGGCCCGGCTGCACCGGCAGCTTGGGCGCCTCGTGCAAATGGCGCGCGGCGGCAATCTTGATCAGCTCGCCCGCGATCTCGCGGATGCGGTTCTTGAGTTTTGCTTTTCGGGTCTGCCAGCCGCCGCCGCCGAGACGATCGAGTTCGACCGTGGTCTGGTCGGAGCCGTAGCGCGACAGCAGCTCGATGTTCTCGACGGGCAGGAACAGCTTTGTCTCGGCGGCATAATGCAGCTCGAGACAGTCGTGCGGCGCGCCGGCGACGTCGAGGGTCTGGAGGCCGACGAAGCGGCCGATGCCATGGTCGACGTGGACGACGATGTCGCCCGCGGCAAGGCTCGTGATCTCCGAGATGAAATTGTCGAGCTTCCGGCTGGCCTTGCGCGGCCGCACCAGGCGATCGCCAAGGATGTCCTGCTCGCTGATGAGCGCGATCTCGTCGGTCTCGAAACCGGCCTCTAAGCCGAGCACGGCCAGCATGGTCTCGTTGCGCGGGGTCGCCTGCACCGTCCGCCAGCTGTTGACGCTGATGGTGTGGGCGAGCTTGTGGTCACGCAGCATCGAAGTCATGCGGTCGCGTGAGCCCTCGCTCCAGAGCGCGATCACGACCTTCTTGCGCTGGGCGTGCAGCGCCATGACATGGCTGACGACGGACTCGAACACGTTGACCGTGGTGTCGTTGCGTTCCGGCGCGAAGTCGCGGCCCTTACGGGCACCGGCGTCGATGACGCTGGTCCCGTCGGCAGGAACCGAGAACTGCGTCAACCGCAGCAGCGGCATGTCGCTCTCGCGCCTGGTCCATTCCTCGCCGGTCAGATAGAGCCGGTCCGGCGGCAGCGGCTTGTAGATGGCGCCGCCACCGGGATGCTCCATCGCATCGCGGCGCGCCTCGTAATAGTCCTGGATCTGCTTGAAGCGCTCGCGGATGGCGTCCTCGGCCTGCGGCTCGATGGCGACGGCCGCGCCTTGCAGATAGTCGAACAGCGTGTCCATCCGGTCCTGGAACAGCGGCAGCCAGTGCTCCATGCCGGGATGGCGGCGGCCTTCGCTGACGGCCTCGTACAGCGCATCGTCGCGCTCGGGCGCGCCGAACTCGGCGACATAGCCCATGCGGAAACGGCGGATGGTGTCGGTGACGAGCTGGAATTCCGAGATCGGCACCAGGTCGAGCGAGCGCATATCGAGCAGCGTGCGCTGGGTCTCGGCGTCGAAGGAGCGGATCGATTCCAGGCTGTCGCCGAAGAAGTCGAAGCGCACCGGCTGCTCGAGGCCGGCCGGAAACAGATCGAGGATGCCGCCGCGCACGGCGTATTCACCGGGCTCACGCACGGTCGAGGACCGATTGTAACCGTTGTGTTCCAGCCAGGCGACGATGGTGTCCATCGGCACCACGTTGCCGGGCGCGACCGACAGCGCCTGCGCCGCGACGAGCTCGCGCGCGGGCACGCGCTGCACCACCGCATTCACCGTGGTCAGCACGATCAGCGGCTTGTCGCTGCCGGTGAGCGAGGCGAGCCGCGCCAGCGTGGTCAGGCGTTGCGCCAGGATCCCGCCATGCGGCGAGACGCGGTCATAGGGCTGGCAGTCCCAGGCCGGGAACTGGAGCACCGGCAGATCGGGGGCGAAGAACTGCAGCGCGCGTTCGAGCTGCTGCATGCGCGGGCCGTCGCGGCAGACCACGGCAAGGCTGACGGCCGGCTTCTTCGGCCGCGCCGCGATGGCGCGGGCGAGATCGGAGACGACGAGGCCTTCGGCGCCTTCCGCGACATTGGCAAGCGTCAGCACCCGGCCGGGAGCAAGCAGCTCGGCCGGAGATTTCATTCCCTGCTTCATATGTCGCGGTCCGCGATCGGATAGGCCTTGATGCGGGCAAACAGCGCGCCGGTGACAGCAGCTGGCAGCACCTTGTCGCCGGTGATGGCGGCATAGAGATCGGGATCGTTGACCTCGAGCAAAGTCTCGAGCTCGGTCAGCTCGGCGTCCGACAGATTGCCGATCTCGGCATCGGCAAAGCGGCCAAGGATCAGGTCCATCTCGCGCGTGCCGCGGTGCCAGCAGCGGAACAAAAGCCGCTTCCGGCGGTCGTCCAGCCCGCTGCTCGATCGTGTCGTTCCCGTCATGTCTCAAATCCAGTCAAACGCAGAAAGCCCGGACGTGCCGGGCCGGGGTGATATAGCCATTCGAACCGGCCGTGTCAGCCCTCGATTTGGCAAGCCTGCCGCCCGCGCGCGGCCGCGAAAAAAGCCGTGGATGCCCGCCATAAAGCCGGGCATGACGGGCCGAAACGATCCTAGATTCGCCTGATGCGCCCCAGCCTGCTCAATCCGCTGTTTGCTCCCGTGACCAGCCTGCCCGGCGTCGGTCCGAAGCAGGACAAGCTGCTGCAGTACCTGCTCAGCCGCAGCGAGACGCCGCGGCTGGTCGATTTGCTGCTGCATCTGCCGAGCCAGGTCATCGACCGCCGCGCCCGGCCGAAGATCCGCGACGCTGCGGTCGGAACCATGGTGACGCTGGAGGTCACCGTCGACCGCCACCGCCCACCTCCGCCGCGCAACGCGCGCGCGCCCTATCTGGTCTATGCCAGCGACGACACCGGCGACGTCGTGCTGACGTTCTTCCGCGCCAAGCCGGGCTACGTCGAAAAGCTGCTGCCGGTGGGCGAGAAGCGGTTCGTCTCCGGCACGCTGCAGATGTACGACGGCATCCCGCAGATGGTGCATCCCGACCGCGTGCTGGACGAGGAGGCCATCTCGAAACTCTCCGGCATCGATCCGGTCTATCCGTTGACGGAGGGTCTGGCGCTCGGCTCGCTCCGCCGCGCGATCGCGCAGGCGCTGCAGAAGCTGCCCTCGTTGCCGGAATGGATCAGCCCGGAGGTGATGCGGCGCTGCAGTTTCCCGCCGATCGCGGAAGCGCTCAACCGCGTGCACCAGCCGGTCGAGCTGACGGACATCCTGCCCGATCAGCCGTTCTGGTCGCGACTCGCCTTTGACGAGCTCCTGGCCGGCCAGCTCGCGCTCGCCCTGATCCGCGCGCAACTGCGCCGCCCAGCCGGCGTGCGCAATGCCGGTGATGGGCATTTGCGCAGCAAGATCATCGACGCCCTGCCCTATGCGTTGACGTCCTCCCAGCGCGACGCCACCGCGGCGATCGCGAGCGACCTACAGCAGCCCGTGCGCATGTTGCGCCTGCTCCAGGGCGACGTCGGCTCGGGCAAGACCGTGGTGGCGCTGCTCGCGGCCGCAGCCGTCACGGAGGTCGGCAAGCAGGCCGCGCTGATGGCACCGACCGAAATCCTGGCGCGCCAGCACATCAAGACCATCGCCCCCCTCGCGGAGCGCGCCGGCATGCGGGTTGCGATCCTCACCGGCCGCGAAAAGGGCAAGGAGCGGCGTGAATTGCTGGCGCAGCTCGAAGCCGGCGAGATCGACCTCCTGGTCGGCACCCACGCGCTGATCCAGGACGACGTGATCTTCCACGATCTTGCCCTCGCCATCGTCGACGAGCAGCACCGTTTTGGCGTGCGCGAACGGCTCGCGCTGACGTCCAAGGGCGAGGCCGTCGACGTGCTGGTGCTGAGCGCGACGCCGATCCCGCGCACGCTGGTGCTGACCTATTTCGGCGACATGGACATTTCGGAGCTCCGCGAAAAGCCCGCCGGCCGCCAGCCGATCGAGACCCGCACCATCTCGATCAGCCGCCTCGCCGAGGTCACGGACAGCATCGGCCGCGCGCTGCAGGCGGGCAAGCTGGTCTACTGGATCTGCCCCCTCGTCGAGGAATCCGAGGCGGAGGGCACCGAGCACCTCACCAACGCGACGAAGCGTTTCGAGAGCCTGCAGAAGCGGTTCGGCGAGCGCGTCGGCCTCGTCCACGGCCAGATGAAGGGCGCCGAGAAGGACCGCGTGATGGGCCAGTTCGCCGCCCACGAGATCGGCCTTCTGGTCGCGACCACCGTGGTCGAGGTCGGCGTCGACGTGCCGGCCGCGACCATCATGGTGATCGAGAACGCCGAACGGTTCGGCCTGGCCCAGCTGCACCAGCTGCGCGGCCGCATCGGCCGCGGCTCGGAAGCTTCGACCTGCCTGCTGCTCTACTCCGAGCCGCTCGGCGAGATGTCGAAGGCGCGGCTGAAGGTGATCCGGGAGACCACCGACGGTTTTCGCATCGCCGAGGAAGATCTGAAGCTTCGCGGCGAAGGCGACGTGCTTGGCGTGCGCCAGAGCGGCCTGCCCGGCTACCGCATCGCGCGCTCCGAAGTCCACGGCCAGCTCATTACCCAGGCGAGAGACGAGGCGCTGCGCATCCTCAAGGATGATCCGAAGTTGAAGGGCGAGCGCGGCGAGGCGCTGCGGTGCCTGCTGTATCTGTACGAGCGGGACGAGGCGATCCCGCTGATCGGCGCGGGCTGAGGGCTTCCGCAAAGATGGTCGCAAAGGGACTCGCGGAGACTCCCCTCGTGTGGAGAGAGACCTTTACATCTGAAGCAAACCGGCTCGCGGGAGCGACTAGGCTTTTTTCTGTGTGATCCTCGCAGCGAATGCCTTCATCAGCTCCGCATCTGCCGCCTCGCCCTTCGCATCCTCCGCGAGATGCTCGAACCAGCGCGCAAAACCTTCATAGATCTGGCTGGCCGGATGATCCGGACCCAAGAAGCCGGAAATCTCCCGCATCTCGGCGACCCAGCGATAGGCCTTCGGGATCATGTCCGGCAGCGCGACCTCGAGCCGCGTCAGGATCGCGGGCTGGCTCAGCGCCAGTTCGTCGCGCAGCGCATCGGCCGCGCCCGCTTTCGTTGCCGCGATCACCATGGCCGATCCGATGCCGGCGAGGCCCTTGACGATGCCGGCGTAGGACATTTTCAAAGCCGACGCCGCGCCGACCGGACCTTCGACGATCCGCACGTCGAGCCCAAAATCCTTCAGCACCGCGACGTCCCTGGCGTACTCGCCGGACATGTAGAAGGCCGGGCTCTTGCCGCCGGGCTGCGGCGGAAAACCGATGATGCCGCCATCGACGAACGGCGCCTGCGCCGAGCCGATGATCTCCTCGATCCTTTGCACCGTGTCGACGTTGACCGCATTGCAATCGACAACGACCGGCTTCTTCTCGCGCCTGACGATCAGCGCGGCCAGCCGCTCAGCCAGCGCGACGGCTTCGCCCGGCGGCACGATCGAGAGGATGATATCGGCGCCCGCAATTTCATTGTCATCGGCATCGACCATGCCGACATCCGCCGCGCGTTTCCGCGTCGCCTCGCTCCGCCCTCCCAAAGACGTCAGCACGCGCGCGCCATGCTCACTGAGCCGGCGGGCGACGGCGCTGCCCATAGCGCCGGGCGCGAGGATCGCAATGGTCTTGGACATCATGGACTCCAGATCGAATTCCGAGCGAGGCGCTCAGGTGAACCGGAGGATATCAGAGGATGCGAACGCGCGCGTGACCGCGGCCATCCCGCAAGGGAATGGCCCTACTCCACCTTCGCAGGCTCGGGCCGAAGCGCCGAGGCGTTGGCGATGCGCGCGGCATTCGCCATGCCCGCGAGCGCGGCGGCCTTTTTCGGATCGGGTGCCGAGCCCGGCTGCACCACGCCGGCCGACATGATCAAGGTCGCGGCGTCTTCGGTGCTCATGTCGACTTCGACGATCTTGCTCTTGGGCACATAGAAGAAGAATCCGGTGGTCGGGTTCGGCGAGCACGGCAGGAACACGGAGACATGCTCCTCCTGCCCCGGCAGGCTGCGCGCGACCTCTTCATTCGGCGATTGCGAGATCAGCACGATCGACCACATGCCCGGCGAGGGAAACTCGACCAGGCCCACTTTGCGGAAGCTCGAGCCCTTGCCCGAGAACAGCGTCTCGAACACCTGCTTCAGGCCGCGATAGATGGCGCGCACGGCCGGGATCCGGCCGAGGAAAGTCTCGCCGACATCGACCAGCGTCCGGCCGATCAGGTTGGCGGCGAGGAATCCGACCAGCGTCAGCGTGAAGAATGCGACAACCAGTCCCCAGCCGGGAACGACATACGGCAGATAGGTTTCCGGCCGGTAGGCCAACGGCACGAACGGCCGCACAACACCGTCGACCCAGGTCACGAACCACCAGACCAGATACAGCGTGATGGCGATCGGCCCCGTGACAACGAGGCCGGTCAGGAAATAATTACGGAAGCGGCCCATCAGGCCGGTATGCGGTTCCGGGAGGGGATCAAGAGGCGCAGGCGCGTCGTCGCGGGGGTTCATTCGGGTTCCAGGTCGGTCGCAGCACACAAGCTAGGGTCTTCTAGCAGGTTTTGGAAGACCGCGACCGATCCCTTCTGCCTATTCCACGGTCACCGATTTCGCGAGGTTGCGAGGCTGGTCGACGTCGGTCCCCATCACGACAGCCGTGTGATAGGCAAGCAGCTGCACGGGAACGGCATAGACCATCGGCGTGAAGGCCGCCGCCATGTCGGGCATGACGATGGTGACGAGGGACTCGACGGTCGCCTCTTCCGCGCCCTTCGCGTCTGTCATCAGGATGATGTTGCCGCCGCGGGCGGCGACCTCCTGCATGTTGGACACCGTCTTTTCGAACACCCGGTCGTAAGGCGCGATGACGACGACAGGCATGGTCTCGTCGATCAGCGCGATCGGCCCGTGCTTGAGCTCACCGGCGGCATAGCCCTCGGCGTGGATGTAGGAGATCTCCTTCAGCTTCAGCGCGCCTTCGAGCGCAAGCGGGAAGCTGGTGCCGCGGCCGAGATAGAGCACGTCGCGAGACTTGGCGATCCTGTGCGCGAGCTTTTCGATCTGCAACTCGGTGGTGAGCGCATCCGCCATCAGGCGCGGGACCTCGACCAGGCCGTGAACCAGCTTGGTCTCGTCCTCATCGGACAATTCGCCTCTGGCCTTGCCGGCCGCGATCGCCAGGTTTGCCAGCACCATCAGCTGACAGGTGAAAGCCTTGGTCGAGGCGACGCCGATCTCGGGGCCCGCGAGCGTCTGCAGCACGGTCTCGCTCTCGCGCGCGATCGTCGAGGTCGGCACGTTGACGACGGCGACCGTGTGCACGCCCTCGGCCTTGGCATAGCGCAGCGCCGCCAGGGTGTCGGCGGTCTCGCCCGACTGCGAGATGAAGATGGCGAGATCGCCCTTGCGCAAGGGCGCTTCGCGGTAGCGGAATTCGGAGGCGACATCGACCTCGACCGGCACGCGCGCAAAGCGCTCGAACCAGTATTTTGCGACGTAGCCGGCATAGCTCGCGGTGCCGCACGCGGTGATGTTGATGCGCTGGATGTTCTTGAAGTCGAACGGAAGCTTGACCGGCAGCGAGACGCGTTCGGTTGCCATGTCGACGTAGCGCGCCAGCGTATGGCCGACCACTTCCGGCTGCTCGTGGATCTCCTTCGCCATGAAGTGGCGATAGTTGGCCTTGTCGACCAGCGAGGTCGAGGCGGCGTGCTTGATCTTGTCGCGCTGGACGGCGTTGCCGTCCTTGTCGAAAATCGTCGCGCTCTTGCGGGTCAGCACGACCCAGTCGCCATCCTCGAGATAGCTGACCGTGTCGGTGAACGGGCCGAGCGCGATGGCGTCGGAGCCGAGATACATCTCGCCGTCGCCATAGCCGATCGCGAGCGGCGGCCCGTTGCGGGCACCGATCATCAGGTCGTTGTCGCCGGCGAAGATGAAGCCGAGCGCAAACGCGCCGCGCAGCCGCGCCAGTGCCAGCTTGACGGCTTCGACCGGCTTGTTGCCGCGCGTGAGCAAATCGTCGACGAGATGCAGCACGATCTCGGTGTCGGTCTCGGTGTGGAACACCGTGCCCTTCTTCTCGAGCTCCTCGCGCAGCTCGCGGAAATTCTCGATGATGCCGTTGTGGACCACGGCGACGCGTTCGGTCGCGTGCGGATGGGCGTTGTTGACGGTGGGCTTGCCGTGGGTGGCCCAGCGGGTGTGGCCGATGCCGGTGGTGCCCTTGAGCGGCTCGGCTTCCAGCCGCTTCTCCAGGTTCTTCAGCTTGCCCTCGGCGCGACGGCGCTCGAGGTGCTTGCCTTCGAGCGTGGCGACGCCCGCCGAGTCATAGCCGCGATATTCGAGACGTTTGAGCGAATCCACCAGCTGCTCTGCAACCGGCTCGCGCCCGAGAATGCCAACAATCCCGCACATGCGGATCACTATCCCCCAAATCGTCGAAAAATCGCCTAAACGACGCGCCCGGTTTTTAGCGAAATTCGGAGGGAACCATATACTCAATAATTATTGCGGATTGAGACAGCATGGACCGCAACCTGAGCTTCGCCTGCGTCGAATTGGCCGGCCTTAGACCGCGCACGTTAACTCATTGTCAACATGTTTGGCCAACGATTCCGGTCCAGGAGAACAAGGCCATGAAAGGCTCGTCCGACCGCAAAGGTCTGTCATCGATGTCCGTGCGCGCCAGCGAGACCACGGGCACGCATTTGGCGCATTGGCCGCCGCCCCAGCGCGGTAAGGAAAGCAAGCCCGTCTTCACCAAGCATCCGGAAGGCGAGCCGGTCAAGCGCGCCAAGCCGCGCGGCTGGCGCCTGACCCGCGCGATCTTCTCCGAATTCGCCGACGACGAATAGCGGGCGCCTCACCATCCCAGAACCAGGGCGAACACGAGGAAGACGACGAACGCCCAGAACGCCAGTCCGGTGAAAAGTGCCGCGGTCTCATGCTCATGCGGGCCGCGCACGCCAAATTGGTCCAGCACCCATCGTCCCGGCGGCTTGATGACGTTATCGATGATGAAATCGAATAAAAAGGCGGCCTCTTTGTCCTCATCCACGCGAGCGCAGCCCCAGCAAGAGAACCACCACTTGGCGGCTCACTTCTCCGGCTTCTTCTCAGTTTTCTTCCCGCCCGTCTTCAGCTCGCGATAGCGCGCAGCGCCGCCTTCGCGGATGGTCTGCTGGTTGCGCTCCAGCGCCATGGCATCGTCGGGCACGTCCTTCGTGATCACCGAGCCGGAGCCGATATAGGCGCCGTTGCCGATCTTCACCGGCGCGACCAGCGAGGAATTGGTGCCGACGAAGGCGCCCTGCCCGATGACAGTCTTGTGCTTCTTGAAGCCGTCGTAGTTGCAGGTGATGGTGCCGGCGCCGATGTTGGAATTGGCGCCGACGGTGGCGTCACCGATGTAGGAGAGATGGTTGACCTTGACGCCGGCCTCCAGCGTCGCCGCCTTGGTCTCCACGAAATTGCCGATGCGCGCGCCGTCGCCGAGCGAGGTGCCGGGCCGAAGGCGCGCATAGGGGCCGATCGAGACGTTCTTGCCGAGCGTGGTCTGCACGATGTGCGAGAAGGAGTGGATCACGGTGCCGTCGGCGATCGACACGCCGGGGCCGATCACCACGAACGGCTCGATCGTCACGTCCTTGCCGAACAATGTGTCGGCGGACAGATAAACGGTCTCGGGCGCGATCAGCGTGACGCCGGCCTCCATCGCCGCCTTGCGCAAGCGCGCCTGCATCACGGCTTCGGCCTCGGCGAGTTGTGCCTTGGTGTTGATGCCGCGCACCTCGTCCTCGCTGGTCTCGATCACCACGGACTCCCATCCCTGCTTGCGGACGATTTCGACCGCGTCGGTCAGATAATATTCGCCCTTTGAGTTCGCGTTGCCGATTTGCCCGAGGATTTCGAGCGCCCGGCGCCCGTCGATCGCCATCACGCCGGCATTGCACAGATCGATCCTGCGCTCCTCTGCGCTGGCATCGGCCTGCTCGCGGATCGCGACAAGCCGTTCGCCCTCGACGATGAAGCGGCCATAGCCGGTGGGATCGGCGGCGCGAAAGCCGAGCGCGGCAATCGCGGCGCCCCTGGCGAGCGGCGCGCGCAGCCGCGCAAAGGTCTCGGCCGAGATCAGCGGCGTATCGCCGAAGGCAATCAGGAGATCGTCGACGCCGCGCGCGATGGCCTCGCGCGCCGCCAGCACCGCATGCGCGGTGCCGAGCCGCTCGTCCTGCACGAAGGTGAGCGCGTCGGGCCGGATGCGCTTTGCCTCGTCCGCGACCACCTGGTGATCGGGGCCGATCACGACTGCGAGCGAGGTGCCGGTTCCCTGGGGTGCCGCGGCGAGCACGTGGGCGAGCAAGCTCTGGTGGGCGACCGGATGCAGCACTTTCGGCAAGCTCGATCGCATGCGCGTGCCTTCGCCGGCGGCGAGCACGATCGTGAGGCTGGAACGGGCGGTCATCGAAATCCTGTCAGATACGGCCGAATCAATTGGCGCGACGGGCGGGCAGCCACCCTCAAAAGCTCCTGCCTTGCTACCCCCGCAAACGCCCGGAATTCAAGTGCGACACGCTTTTCCTGTTAATGTTTCCTGATTGATTCGGGGAAGCCGGACAGGGCTGGGCACTTAACGTTCATGGCAAAGGATTCCGACCCACTGGCGGATGCCTTCGGCACCAAGGAGACCGGCGGGCTGTTCTCCGGACTTGTGGCCGAGGAAGGCGCGTTCGACCGCCGCATGATGTGGCGGCTGGGCTCTTGGGGTGTGGCGGCCGTAGGCGCCGTCGTCATCGCGGTGATAGCCAACCAGGCCCAGCTCGGCTGGCGGCGCGACCAGGTTGCGTCCGCCGATCTCGCGCGCCAGGCTGAGCGGCTCCAGGCGCTGACCAAGGAGAGCCAGAACGAGGCCCGCCGGCTCGCGTCCGCCATCGAGACGCTGAATACGGATCGTGACCGGCTCTATTCGCGTGTCACCGTGGTCGAGCAAGGGCTCGAGTCCGTCACCGGCGCCATCGCCAAGCAGCCCACCACACCGCCGCAAGCCGGCAAGCCGCAGGATGCCGCGGCCCCGAGCGTCGCGCCGGTCGCCTCGACCCCCGCCGGCGACAAGCCCCGCACCGAGGCCGCCAAGGACACGCCCAAGGAAACGACCAAGGAAACAGCCAAGGATACGCTCAAAGAAACTGCAAAGGAGCCGTTGAGCCTGCCGCCGCAGACCGCGGCCGCCGCCTCGCTGGTGCAGCAGCCGCTGGCATCGACTTCGGCGCTGCCGACCATCCCGCTGGTGCCGTCCAAATCGATCATGGCGCCGCCCGATCCGGCCGCGTCGAAATTGATTCAGCCCGAAACAAACGAGAAGGCCGCCGAGAAGAAAATCGAGCCGGCGCCCGCCCCGACCGAAGCCGTCGCGACAGCCGCGAAGGCGCCTGAGGCAGCCGAGAATGAATCCCCCGCCATCGCGGTCCAGCAGACCCGTTTCGCGATCGACCTCGGCGGCGCCAATTCGATCGATGGCCTGCGCGCGCTCTGGCGCAGTCTGAGCAAATCCAATCCGGAGATCGCAGCGCTGCGACCCATCATCATGATCAAGGAAGGCACCACCGGGCTCGGCATGCAGCTTCGCCTCGGTGCCGGTCCTCTGGTCAATGCCGCCGCCGCCGCAAAATTCTGCGCAAGCCTCGCCGAGAACGATCGTCACTGCGAGACCGCCGTGTTCGACGGCCAGCGCCTGTCGATGCGCGGCGGTTCGGAGAAGGGACAAGAGAAGTCCCAGGACAGGGTTTTGGAGAAGAACTCCGAGAAGAACCAGGACGCGGTCCCGCAAGCCGAAACCGCGCCCGCGCCCAGCGCAAAGCCCGAGAAGCCGCAGCGCCGCCGCAGCTACTCCTCCAAGCGCTCGTCGAAGCGCGAGGAGCCCGCGCCGGCGCCTGCGGCACAGCCGGCGCCCGCGAAGCCGGAGACCGCGTCTGCGTCCGCGGGATCGACGCTGTCGTCGTTCTTCCGGCGATAAGCATCGCGCCTGAACGCGCGGTGAATGCCGCGTGTTTTCGCCCGCGGCGATGAACCTAAATTTCGGTCCGAGAAGAGAAACCACCCACCGATTGCCAAGTTATCCCGGTCATGAACCGGAGCGGCCGATGTAAAAAATCACGCGCGCCCGCCTCCATGACCTCGGGAGAAACCCACGTGAAGACATTGATCATCGCAACGGCCGCGCTTCTGGCGGCATCTCCGGCGCTTGCGCAAACGACGAAATCACCGGGCGCTTCGAGCAACGCGCCGGGTCAGCAAATGCACAACACAAAGAAGCCTTCGACGGGACCCGGCGCGTCCGAATACGCCCCTGGTCACCAGACCAACACCACCAAGGGACCGGGCCACTCGGAAAGCGCGCCGGGACAGAAGATGCAGAACACCACGGGCTCGAACACCCGCAAGAAGTGATGGTGCGCGGTCGCGTTCGACTCTGGCAGATGGCGCCGGCCGGACTGGTCGGCGCCATCGCCTTGTCGAACGGCGGCTCGCGCTGCCTGATCGCCGATGATCATTCGGAGTTGCGCGGGCATGCGACCATCGGACGCTTGGATCTCAGCGGCTCTTTCGCACCAGGCTGACGTTTAGTCCCGATCTGCAGGCGCACGCCAGGCGCCGTCCGACTCCTGAAACGCACGAGCTTCGATGAACGAACTGGATGATGTGCTGAGGCTTCTCGTCGCGGCGGGAACAGGGCTGCTGATCGGCATCGACCGCGACATGAACGACAAGCCGGTGGGAATGCGCACCCTGGCGCTGGTCGCTCTCGGCTCCGCGCTGGTCTCGATCTCCGTGATCGAGTTCCAGAATCTACGCGACCACCCCGATGCGATCTCCCGGGTCATTCAGGGCGTCGTTGCCGGTGTGCTGACCGGCGTCGGCTTCATCGGCGCGGGCGTCATCCTGCACGACGCCAAGGCGAAGACCGTTCACGGCCTCACGACCGCGGCGACCGTCTGGATTGCGGCCGGCCTTGGAATTGCCTGCGCGCTCGGAGCCTGGCTGCTGGTCGCCGCAGCGATCGCCGTCACGCTGCTCGTGCTGTTCGTTCTCGGCTGGGTCGAGCGCCGGTTGGGATTGAAATAGCGGACGTACCAAAAGATACGGAAGAGGTCCGCGTAAGACGGCAGTATCCGCGACGGATTTGATTCGGAGCGGAGATGACGGACGCGAAGTTTCTGCAGGAGCAACTCGCGTTGATCCGCGAGCTGGCCGAGCAGGCGGATCCCTACATCAGGAAACGGCTCCTCGCATTGGCTGAACGATATGAGCGCCGGCTGGCGGAACACAGCCGGAAGACGCCAGGTCAATTTTGATGCTTCGCGCTCGCCCTGGGCGAGCCGGATCAACAGAAACATCGCCTGCCCTGTTGCCTGCCCGCGCCATCCCGACCATATTGCCGCCATGACAAAAAAGCCCTTCCGCCTCTCGCCCTACCAGGTGCAGTTCCTGATCGTCGTCGGCTTCGCTTCCGTCGGCTATGCGCTCTATCTGCGCTATCTTGCGATCGAGCTGTCGCAGGTCGCTCTCGCCTGCGACGCCGGGCTGCAGACCATGATCTGCAAGGCGCGGTCGGTCTCGACGGTGCTGTTCAAGAATTCGGTGTTCGGCATCGTCGCGCTGGTGGTTGCGACGCTGAACCTGATGCGGCCGTCGATCGTGCTGCTCACCGTCGGCATCATCGCCGCCGGCCTCGGCATCGTGCTCTACAACGTCGTGCTGTCGGGCCTGGCGATCGGCCTGTTCATTCTTGGGTTTGCTCGGCCCGCGCCCGCCACAGCGTGAGCGCGAACAACAGATAGATCGTGCAGGTCCACAGCGACTGCCAATTGTCGCGGCCTTCGTTGAACAGCACGAACACGGCCGACAGCGCCAGCACGCCCGCGAACACCGATTCCGCGATCGGACGCTGGCCGATCTGCGGCCGGTTCAGCATCAACAGCGCAAACGGCACCACGGCCATCGTCAGCGCGGCGTAGGGGAAATCCTTGTAGCGCGGGTCGAACACGAAACCGAGCGCGGTCGCGGCCGCGATCACCGCCGTCACCGCCAGCGTCAGGCCGAGCACGGCCGTGAGCTTCGACCATTTGCGGCCCTCGCGCGGACCGAGCAGATCGAGGAAGGTCGGAAGGCTGCGGCCGATCACCATCGCCTGCGCGCAGAAGATCGGCGACAGGATGCCGGCCGCGAGCAGCGCGCCCCAGAGCAGCCAGCCGCCGATGCCGTAGCTCTCATAATAGAGCTTGTCGGCGCCGATCCCGAGCAGGCTCCCCGCCGTCGTCGCCGAGATGGCGACGCCGAGCCAGGCCGAGAAGCGCGGCGTCCACGGCCGCCGGCGCAGCGTGATCATCGCCACCGCGAACACCAGAACGCACAGACCCATGCCCGCACCCATGTACCATTTCCAGTACGGGAAATTGCTGATCGGCTGGCCCGGCGGATATTTCAGGCTCCGGCGCACCGAGTCGTACAGGCCCCAATAGCCGCCGACGGTGCCCTCGAGCTTGCGCTTCCAGGGCTGGTCGTAGGACTCGATCAAATTGACGCGAAACTTGTTCGCCTTCGCCAGAGCCAGGATTTCCGAGACCACCCGCGCCTGGTTGGTACGGGACGGCAGCGCGCCGTCGCGCATGCGCCCCTCGCTCGGCCAGCCGGTCTCGCCGATCAGGATTTCCTTGCCGGGAAACGCCACCGCCATGCGCTCGCGGATCGCCTCGACATGGGCGGAGGCGAACTTCGCCTTCACCGGCATATCCTCCCAATAGGGCAGGATGTGGATGGTGACGAAGTCGACGGCGTCATAGACCTCGCGGTTCTTCAGCCAGAACTCCCAGACGTCGGCATAGGTGACGGGCACGCTGACCTGCGTCTTCACCAGGCGGATGATCGAGACGAGGTCCGCCGTCGTCATCTCGCCGCGCAGCAGCACCTCGTTGCCGACGATGACGGCGGTGATGATCGCGGGGAATTCCTTGGTGAGACGAATGGCGAGCGCGGCCTGCTCAAAATTCTTGGCTCGGTTGCTGGAGAGCCAGATGCCCTGCAGCACTTTCAGCCCGCCGACCTTGGCGGCGATCGCCGGCACCTGGTCGAGCCCGTTCTCCAACGAATAGGTGCGGACGCAGTCGGTGATCTCCTTGAGCTGGCGCAAATCCTGCTCGATCTGCTCGGCCTCGATATGGGTCCACGCGTTCAGCGGCGTCTGCTCGCCGCGGAACGGCGCGTAGGAGACGCATTGGACCTTCTCGGCGGGATCGATCGGGGCGCGCGCGAGCGTGATCGGCGTCGCCAACCACCACCACACGGCAGCAATCGCACCCAGTGAAACGAGCAAAAGCGCCAGTGGCGTACGAAGTGAAATCGGTTCCGTCCTCCGCGAAGGGTCCGTCGATTACCTGCTTGCACGCCATCTGCCAAGGGGGTGTTCAAGGGGGTGTCCAAGCGGGTGCCCAAATGCCGATCCACTCTGCGGATCCGCTGCTGTCCCGGCTGCGGCCGTTCGACCGGGGCCTAGCATCGTGACTTTGCTGGACAAAATTCCAAATACAGGTCATGGACTCCGAAAGACTTTTCCGCCGCATTGGAGACCCATTTGGACGCCATCACCGGCGCGTCCGCGGGATCCTGACGCGGACGGCCAGCGGATACATTGGGGAATTCATGCGGCAACGGGTGTTCGAGTCACGAAATGCGGTCCTGCGGCAGTTCGCCGCCATCCTGGCCGTCTCCTGCCTTCTCGTTCTCGCCGGTCTCGGTGGCGCTTCCGCCCAGAGCGGCACGCCCGCGCCGGACCAGGGCAAGGCCGCCGCCCAGCCCGCCGACGCCGCCAAGGATGCGGCCCAGAACCAGCGCCGCACCGACGAATTCGCCGAAGCGGCCCAGGTCATCAGCGGCCCGGCCGGCAATCCCGAATGCGTCTGGCTCGGCCGGCGCGTGGTGCGGCTGATGTGGCGGGATGACCTCGATACCGCGTTCCGCCATCTCGACCTCTACGACCGCTTCGGCTGCCCCGGCGGCCACATCCAGGCCGCCTTCCGCTGCCTGACCCGGTTCGGCGGCCAGATCGATCCCAAGGTCGCGGAGACCCTGGACAGCCGTGTGCACGCCTGCTGGATCAACCCGGCCGCCCAGCCGCAGCAGGCGGCGGCGAGCGCCTCCCAGCCGGCGGCACCGGCAGCCGGCAATGCGCCGGCCCCGCAGCCGGCCGCGAGCCCCTCGCCTGCGGCAAGCCCGTCCCCGGCGCCCCCGAAATAGCAGCGGGTCGCTTCAGCCGCCGTTCAGGAACGATCGGCCACAGAAGCGGTTGGCACTGCCACGCATTTTTCGAAGAAGGCCATGCCCTGATAAGGACATGAGGCCATGACAGTTGAGAAACCGCGCGGCAGAGGTATGCTCCCTTTGCCGCGGACTTGGTCGGATCTCGGGGTCGGATCCGCTTCCCTGCCCCCTCAGCCCCTTTTGGTTTAGCCGCGATGCGCGTTGTCGCCGCCGTTCTGTTGCTCGTGTCCGTGCTTCACGCCGGCATCTGGGGAGTCCTACGCGACAAGGAACCCGCGCCGGATTTCAAGGGGCTGATCCCGAGCCTGTCCTATACGCCGTTCGAACCGGGGCATGTCGTCGACATCAACGTCGACCCCGACAAGATTCGCGCGGACATGAAGAAGCTCTCGACTCTCACGCGAGCGATCCGGTCCTACTCCGCGACGGAAGGCAACGAACTAGTGCCGCCGATCGCCGCCGAGTTCGGCCTCAAGGTCACGGTCGGCGCCTGGATCGACAAGGACGAGGATCGCAACGGGCGGGAGATCAAGGCCGCCATCGAGCTCGCCCGCAAGAACAGCAACGTGATCGGCATCGTGGTCGGCAATGAGGTGATCTTCCGCGGCGAGCAGAAGGTCGAGGACCTCATCGACAAGATCAAGAAGGTCAAGGGCGCGGTCCGCGTTCCCGTCACGACGGGCGAGATCTGGAACATCTGGCGCGATTTTCCGGACCTTGCCTCCAGCGTCGATTTCATCGCCGCGCACGTGCTGCCTTATTGGGAAAACTTCCGCTCCGACCAGGCGGTGGATCAAGCGGTTGATCGTTACGAACTCTTGCGCAAGTTGTTTCCCGGCAAGCGCATCGTGATCGCCGAGTTCGGCTGGCCGAGCGCGGGCTACAACCTGCGTAGCGCCGACCCCGGTCCATTCAAGCAAGCCCTGACCTTGCGCAGCTTCGTCAGCCGCGCCGAAGCGATGGGCATGGACTACAACATCGTCGAAGCCATCGATCAGCCTTGGAAGTTCAACGAGGGCGGCGTCGGTCCGTACTGGGGCATCCTCAACGCCAGCCGCGAGCCGAAATTCGCCTGGACCGGTCCGGTCGAGAATCCCGATTATTGGAAGCTGATGGCGATCGCCCTCTTGGTCGGCATCCTGCTCTCGCTGCCGATCCTGCGGATCGAAAAGCCAACCGCGAAGCAGGCCTTCCTGCTGTCGGCGACGGCCAACGGCGTCGGCGCCTGGGTCGCCACAGTGTTCGCCTTCTGGAACAGCCACTACTTCCTGTTCGGCTCGGCCTTCGCGCTGACGCTCGGCATGATCCTGCTTGTGCCGCTCGTTCTCATTGCGATGGCGCGCATCGACGAGATCGCAGCGGTCGCCTTCGGCCGGCCGCCGCAGCGGCTGCTCAGCAAGAGCAAGCCGGTCGAGAACGTTCCCGAGAATTACTGCCCGAAGGTCTCGATCCACATCCCCGCTTACTTCGAGCCGGTCGAGATGCTCAAGCAGACGCTGGATGCGCTGTCGCGGCTGAACTATCCGAACTACGAATGCGTGGTCATCATCAACAACACGCCGGATCCCGCGTTCTGGCAGCCGATCCAGGACCATTGCCGCGCGCTCGGTGAACGCTTCAAGTTCATCAACGCCGAGAAGGTGCAGGGTTTCAAGGCCGGCGCTCTTCGGATTGCGATGGACCGCACCGCGGCGGATGCCGAGATCATCGGCATTCTCGACGCCGACTATGCCGTCGATCCCGACTGGCTGAAGGACCTCGTGCCTGCTTTCGCCGACGCGCGTGTCGGCCTCGTGCAGGCGCCGCAGGAGCATCGCGACGGCGATCTGTCGATCATGCACTACATCATGAACGGCGAATATGCCGGCTTCTTCGACATCGGCATGGTCCAGCGCAACGAGGCCAATGCCATCATCGTGCACGGCACGATGTGCCTGATCCGCCGCGCGGCGATGGACATGGCCGGCGGCTGGTCGAGCGACACGATCTGCGAGGATTCAGATCTCGGCCTTGCGATCCAGGAGCTCGGCTGGACCACCCACTACACCAACCACCGCTACGGCCAGGGCCTCCTGCCCGACACCTACGAGGCCTTCAAGAAGCAGCGTCACCGCTGGGCCTATGGCGGCCTGCAGATCGTCAAGAAGCACTGGCGCTACTTCCTGCCCGGCAAGAGCCGGCTGACGCCCGACCAGAAGCGCGAATATGGCCTGGGCTGGCTGAACTGGCTGGGCGCGGAAAGCCTCGGCGTGGTCGTGGCGCTGCTCAACCTCATCTGGGTGCCGATCGTCGCCTTCGCCGACATCGCCATCCCCGACAAGATCCTGACGCTGCCGATCATCGGCGCCTTCATCGTCTCGCTGGCGCACTTCCTGTCGATGTACCGCGCCCGCGTCGCCATCAAGCCCGGCCAGATGCTGGGCGCCATGATCGCGGCGATGAGCGTGCAATGGACGGTGTCGCGCGCGGTGGCGCAGGGCCTCATCACCGAGCACATCGCCTTCGCCCGCACCTCCAAGGGCGGCCTGTCCAGGATGTCGATCGAGTTCCAGGCGTTCTGGGAGGCCGTGATCGGCACCCTGCTCATCGTCGGCGCCGGCGTGCTGATCGCCTCCAACAGCTACCGCCAGATCACCGAGATCTACATCTTCGCCGGCGTGCTGGTGCTGCAGAGCCTGCCGTTCCTGGCGGCGGTGGCGATCGCCATCCTCGAGCTCAGCCGCATCAACTCGTTCCAGTTCTGGCGCGACAGCGCGATCCGCACCGCCGAGCTGATCGGCCTGCGCCCGGTCGCGCTGCCGGCTCCCGGCACGCCGCAGCCGGTGCCGAACGAGGTGCGGCGGGAAACCCAGTGATTGAGGCTCCGCGCTAGCCTTTGGACCTCGTGATTAAAAGCCACGTGGTCTTCGGCGTGGGTGACGGCCCGCCAATCGGGTTGAGCTTTCCGCCTTAAGCGGCGGAAACCGCGAGCGAATCCCCGCTCCTGCCGCGAGTTTCGGCAGCCACCCCCGCTATTGACCTCAGCGCTCCATCCCCCTACACAGCGGGGCCGAAAGCATGATCCGGAAACAGCCGGTTTTTCCCCGCGACGCGAGCTTAGCGCAGCGGCAAGACATGCTTCTCGAATGTCCGAACACGATGGCAATCTTCTTGAAGCCATCAGCGGCCATGGGAGCGCGTAGCTCAGCCGGTAGAGCACGTGACTTTTAATCACGGGGTCCTGGGTTCGAGCCCCAGCGCGCTCACCACAGTCAGATCAATGGCTTGTTCCGCAAATCCAATAGGCGCAAAATGCTCCTAGGTACGCAAACAGCATACGAGCTCAAATAGGATAGCTGGCCAATGATCGGCGGGTTTGGGCGCATGGGAGCTGGCCTCGGCCGTCTTGGAGCAAGCAGTCCTCGAAAGCGCGCAGCCGAACTGCTCAGCAACGCCACAAACATTGCATCGATAACGGTAGGCGGCCTGATCGTGCCGGAAAGGCAAACATCGGAAGGGCTTTTGATTAAGTCCTATGCCGGTGTTTGGGTCGAGATTGCCCAGCGGTTGGGAGAGGACTGGAATCTCGCATTTCAGCTCAATGACCGACAGTGGGAAGAAATGCTGGCGGGCGCAATGAGTGCGGACGGATATGAGGTTATACTAACGCCAAGGTCAGGCGATCATGGCAGAGATGTAATCGCAGTTAAACATGGAGTGGGTTGTATTCGCATACTGGGCTCGATGAAGGCGTACGCGCCAAATCGACTTGTTGATCGCGCACACGTGCACGAGATGCTTGGTGTGCTCGCAACTGAGGCGAACGTGAGCAAAGGGATCATTGCGACCACGTCGGATTTTGCGCCGCGTATCGAAGAAGCGCCCGGGATGAAGGATGTGCTGCCCTATCGTCTTGAACTAATCAATGGAATACATCTGCGGCGCTGGTTAACTGATCTTTCGACTTAAAAGCCATCTTCTGCGCCGTGTTCTAATCGTGAGGAGCCGCCCAAACACTGGCTTACCAAGGATCGACAGTAATGTTTCTGGCTTTTGTGATCGCTCGCAGCGTAGGGCTGAAGAACCTGATAATGTCTCGTGCGATGGCCTCAAGCTCATCGGCAGCGCGCTTAACGTCGGGAATTCCCAACTCTTTCGACTTTCCCCGCTCACCGTAAGACGATGCACTAATTACCGCACGCGAGCGCCTCGCTCCCTTCTCCTGTCGAAAATAGATACTCGCGTGAGCCGCTAAATTTCGCACCACCTTTTGCTGCTTAATCCTCTCGCTTAACTCGTTCCAAGGGGCGTGCAGCTCTCTTTCACCAGATCGCAATACAGCATAATCGACCAACTCCAGTTTGCGATTGAAATTCTGCGTACCGTGAAATGTTCGAACCGAGCGCTCTTCGGAGATAGGTAGACTGAATAGCGCGAAAACCATCTCTAGACGTTGCTCGATATCGGAAAGGGCAACGATCGTTCGCCCGACCTGAAGGTGCATTTCGCTTCGATCTTCCAACTCTTCCTTGAAACGTCGCTTCATCATTTCGAAAAAATCGTTTCCCACGTAATGCTCGGTCTTCGTTACCTTGATCGGCTCGGCCATAGCCCCCCCTCTGACTTGCAGCACGCCTCGCGGTCTTTAGGATTCTCTTATCCTATACGGGACTGCGGGGACGGTGCATTCAACTCAGTCACACTTTCCGCAATTGCTCTTAAGTGTCCAATGCTTCAGGAACTCTTCCCAAAAACCCGCTGACAACCCGCCGGAAACGTGTGCGCCTTACCAAAGCTGGGGGAGCGGCATGTTTGAAATCAACGATTTCGACATGGCACGCGTCGTCACTTAAAATTGCGGTGACAGTGCACTAAACAAGCGCAGATGACGCGGCTCGCACCAGCCCCTTCGTCCCCAGAGCGCGCCAGATTCCGATAGAGTCCAGTAGTCGCCCCGAGATGAACCGCTCGCAGCATGCGCCTACTGTGCCCTACCTCTCTGGGCATCTTGGCGATGATCTCTACAGCGAAAGACAGCCCGCCCGTTCTGATCTGCACCAAGTGCGGACGGCCGATGACGTTTTTGGCCACGCTGCCGGCAATCTTCACGCTTCCCGCAGTGCACGCCTACCAGTGCCGTCCCTGTCTGCGGGTGGACACCATCCCGTTGGAGTGAGGCCAGACTTGCCGTGATAGCGCATTCTACGATTGCGATGATTGTGCACCGAACTGCCGCACGCTAGCTCGTTAGATGGGTTGAGAAGGCTGGTATTCCTCTTGCCATCCCGAGAAACTTGAACAATCATCCTCCACCCGTGGAGGGGCAATCACGCCCGCCTCGCTTCGAGATTTGAGGTGAGCAGTGATGGCCCGCACGACCTTGGACGACATGGAGCGCAATCCGTCTGGGTGGCGCATCCAGAATGTGGAGACAATTTGCGCTCTTCACGGCGCAAGGTGCGTCCCGCCACGGGGCGGGGGCTCGCACTACAAGATTTCCAAGCCCGGAAAGGTTGAAATCCTGACCGTGCCTTTCAAACGGCCGATTAAACCAATATATATCAAGAAGCTGGTAGCCTTCCTGCGAGATTGAGACCACATGGGCGAGCGTCCGCACTACAAGATCATTATCGAGCCGCTGACGGAGGAAGACGGCGGCGGATTTGTTGCGACCGTGCCCGACCTTCCCGGCTGCATGTCCGACGGCGCTACCGAATTCGAGGCCGTGCGGAACGTACAGGATGCAATCGCGTGTTGGATCGAGGCCGCCGAGGAAGAGCATCGTCCCATCCCCGTCCCTCCACACCTGCGACGCGCGGCGGCCGGTTAGCTCCATTGGCAACGCACCCGCGGGAGGCCGCGGCCTGCCGATACGGCGAGGTGTTCTGAGCTTGTCCTTCGCCCCAGCCCCCCAAAAACCCGCTGACAACCCGCCGGAAACGTGTAGGATTCATCAAAACCGGAGGAACGGCATGTTTGAAATCAACGGTTTCGACACGGCAGGCGTCGTCAGTCTCAAGCGGCTGTCACTCGCCGCCGCCCTCAAGAAAGCCAAAGAGCTTATCGAGGACGGGTGCTGGGACGTTCAGGTCGTTGATCCCGCCGGCCGGGTGTACACCTCGTTCGAGGAGCAAGCAGCTTAGCTTCCCTGCCTTCGGCACGATCTTAAAGACGCCATGTCCGGACCATCGCGCCGCGGCAAGCAGCTTGAGAAAGAACTGCTCGCCCTCGGCGAGGACGCCATGCTGCTCGACGAGCTTGATGGCTTCATCGCGGGGTTGCTGACCTGCCCGGAGCTGATCAGGCCCAACGACTGGCTTCCCGTCGTCTGGCACGAGAACAGCGCGGACCAGACTCCCGTCTTCGAGAATCTCGATCATGCCAATCGAGTTCTCGGTCTCGTCATGGCGCACTACAACGACGTCGCGCGCACCCTGATGGAACGCCCGGAGCGCTACGGTCCGCTGTTCACGGTCGACACCGGCAATGACGACGTGATCTGGGAAATCTGGATGTCGGGCTTCGAGAAGGCCGTCGCGCTGCGCCCGGCGGCCTGGAAAGAGCTGCTCGACGCCGATGCCGATACGGCGGCGGCGATGAGCGGTATGCTACTGCTCGCCGAGATCGCCCGGGGCGACAAGGACGCCAAGCTCGACGATCCCATCCTGACCGCTGCACCTGACATGATCGGCGACTTCGTCGTCATCCTCAACGAATGGCGTCTTGCCAACTACCAGCCGGTTCAAGGCATCGACCCAAGGGCCGACGCAGCTCCCGGCAAAAAGGTCGGCCGCAACGACCCATGCCCGTGCGGCTCCGGCAAGAAATACAAGAAGTGCTGCGGGCTCAACTGAACAAGACCATCGCCCCCTTTCCCCGGCTATCCGCCGCGGCCGCCGGTGGACCAGCATTCGCGCCGGGCCGGTCCACCGCAGGCTGGCGTGCGCGGGCGTGATGCACATTTGCGGCGTTTGCAGAGGTGCACAGCACCAGCAACAGACCCATGGCAACAAGCGCACGCATCGCAGCAACTCCAACCGAGCAATCGCCCGTTGTCATCTGATGCGCCGATCGGCTCGCCACAACCGATTGCGGCTTCACAAGCAGGAGAGAAGCGCGAGCCATTGCGGTGGTGCAAGCGGGCCCTCAACTGCCGCGCGCGATGCCATTGCCAGTCAACTCGTTTGGGAGCACGCTCTGTCCAGGCGCTCAAGACGCCGCACAGGGAGAGCCACATGAAGGAACATGGCCTGGATAGCCGCCACCGCGACAAGGATGGCGCGATCGGCAAGAAGCACGGCAACACGCTGGTCGGCACGTTGCGCAAGATTTACGGGAAGGGTTTTGCGGCCGGCTATCCCGATACGACGCAGCTTAGCGAGGTCCTGCTTCAGCTGAACGAGACGTCGCTGAGCCAGTTGCGTCGCGATCACGACACCGGGCATCTGCAGCACAAGATCGACCACGCCCCGAAGTGACGGACTGACAGACCTGACGGCCAATCCGGGGCCTCGGCCCATCCCGGAAGTTGCGGTCGTCAGCTTTCCGGAGCCGCCGTCGCAGCCGGCACCGTCAGCGGCGCGCCTCCGACCGAAACGGGACCCAGGGGCTTTACTTCCCGAACGTCCCTTACCATCCGCTTGCGCATCGCGGCGGGCAGTCCGTAGCGCGCATGCGCGCGCCGGACGGACGAGGTGACGTCCGACGTCACCGTGTTTTGCAGCGTATCGATCTTCGCCATCAGCGTGGACAACTGCGACGAGATCTTCCTCACGTCGACCCGCTCCTCCGTGATGCTCTGCCGCAGCGACAGCAGCACCATTGAATCCTGCTGCAGCAAAACCGAGTTCTGATCGGATGCCTGATTGTTCTGTTGCAGCAACGCGGTGTGTTGCTGCTGGGCCGCCTGAATGTCCTTCAAGGCCGCGACCACGGGATCCGGTTTCGGCACGGACGTTTGCAGACGTGGAAGCAGTTCCGCCAGGCTGTCGACGCTCAGCGACCGAAAATCGGTCGGCGAGGTGTAGATGGCCGCCGCGCCGTTGATGGCCAGGGCGCACACCGCAAGGGTCAGGACCGATTTCCGGCTGGACTGCTTGATCGGAACCGGGGTTTCCTGCTCCGCTGCGGCGGCTGCAAGGGCTGCAGCGTCGAGTTCTTCGGCGAAGCTTTGCATTTCGAAGGTCGTGGTCATCTGCATTGACCCCAGTGAGCGAGCAACAGGAAACCGCCCCTGGACCGTCCTCGCGACGAACCCTTGTACGCAGCACCCTTACACAACTGCCTCAAATTGTGAGCATTTCTGATTAATTCCACGTTAGCGGCCGAGCACGCCGACCCCGGCCGACTACGGGGGACCGCGCGAAGAGCAGAGGCGCTACGCTGACATTGCCGTAGGGGGGAAAGCGAAAGCCTGCCCACCACTTCGATCGCCGGGCTTGGATGCATGGTGGGCACTGCACTTTGCGCCTTTGCTCACCCTACGGCAGCCGTTCCTAAGTCAGCATCCTGACCAGCGGGTTTTCCGAAGATGGCACAATACCCCTGTTTTGCCCGACGCAGCAAACGAGCGTTGCCGCCGGATTCAAAACACCTTGTGCCAGCAGCACTTAGCTACTGCGCATGGGGTTGTTTTCGCATTTTTCCAATGGCGCCCTATCCCTCGTCCAGCAGCTCGAACCCCTCCACCTGCTCGAACGGCGCGTCCCGCATCGGGCAGTGGTAGAGCGCGATGCACCAAGTCTACCTGTTCGCCCTTCGCTCGCAGATTACAAACCTGGTCCTATCGGGCTCGTAGCGCGTTTGCGCGACACGGTCGTTCGCCGCTCGACCTGGGCCTTGGCGTCCAGCACCTTGTCTCCGACTCGTGCGGCTCGCTGGTCCGAAAGGCTCGAGCCTCTCCCTGACAGACCAACCGAACCAACGCCGCTGTTTCCCTGAGCCTGTGTTGCCGGCCGGGGTCTGTTTTGGGAGGACGCCGAACCGGTGGCCGTTTGATCCTCATTGCTCGTGCCGCTCCCGATCGCGCCGATCGGCAGGCCATTTTGAGCGTGACCAGCCCCGGCATTTCTCGCGGCCTGAGCTGCCGCCCGCGACCTCGCGGGCGTGGCGGGCTGAACGTTCGGATTGGTCGGTTGGCTGTTGGTGCTCAGATCTCCGCCGGCGGCGCTGTCCTTTGTCCCCATCCCCGCGGGTGCGGAAGCACCTGCATTGCCCGCCCCCGTCCCCATTCCAGAAGGCGCCGAGCCGCCAGCGCTCCCCGGCCCCGTTCCCATGCCCGCTCCTGCCGACCCGGCATTCGCGCCGCCTGCTTGCACCAGGGCCAACAGACAGGAGCTTGCGACAATCGCGACAATGTTCGGAGGAATGGCATGTGACATCGGACAATCTCCTTCGCCACGCCCCAATTAACTATAAGGGTGGAACAGGGATCCCGCTACGAATTGGCAGTTGTTCGCGCTGACGAACGCGCGAGCCCTACCCCTCGTCCAGCACCTCGAACAACTCCTCCACCCGCTCGAACGGCGCGTCCTGCATCTTGGCGTGATGGACCACGCGGTCGCCGTCGCGTTGCAGCGACCGTCCCCTCGATTTCCGAAGGCGTCCCGGCAGGAACGTTGCGGCCGCAGCTTCAGGGCCGACGTCGAGGCGGATGATGCCTCGGCGCTTGCATTCGAGCCTGAGCCTTGCTGCTGCGAAGAAGTCGCGCGCGACCTTCGGCAGCGGGCCGAAGCGGCGGGAGGTTTCCTCCTCGAGGTCTTCGAGGTCGTCCTCATCCGTGCATCTTGCGGCGCGCGCATAGAGTTCGAGGCGCACCGGCTCGGACTGCACATAGGTCTCGGGCAGCATGTCCGCGACCGGAAGGTTCAGGTCCGGCACCCACACCGCCTGCCCCTCGTCGAGCTTCTCCGAGGCCATCTTCAGAAGATGGCTGTAGAGCACGGGGCCGAACACATGGACGTGGCCGGATTGCAGCTCCGAGAACAGGTCGCCCGCGCCTCGCAGATCGAGGTCGCGCTCGCTGATGGCAAAGCCGGCGCCGGGCCGGCTGAACTCCTCGAGCACGGCCAGCCGCTTCTCGGATTGTCCGGACTGCGTCTCGGTCAACAGATGAGCGAAGGCGCGAATGCCGCCGCGCCCGACCCGCCCCCGCAGCTGATGCAGCTGGGCAAGGCCGAACTTCTCCGGCCAGCAGACCACGATGGTGTTGGCACGGGGAATGTCGAGGCCGCTCTCGACGATGTTGGTCGCGAGCAGGACGTCGGCCCGGCCCTCGACGAAGCTCATCATGCGATCGTCGATCTCGTCGGCCGCCAATCGGCCGTGCAGGCAGACGATGCGAAGGTCCGGCGCCACCGCCTGCACCCGTGCCAGCATGGGATCGAGATCCTGGATGCGCGGGCAGATCAGGAAACTCTGGCCGTGGCGGCGCTGCTCGCGCAGCAGCGCGGAGGCGATCGCCGCATCCGACAACGGCGCGATCCGGGTCGCGACCGGCAGCCGGTGCACCGGGGGCGAAGCGATCACGCTGAGGTCGCGGAAGCCGGCAAGGCCCGCGGCGAGCGTGCGCGGGATCGGCGTCGCGCTCATCATCAGCACATGGACGTTCTTGGCGAGGCCGGAGAGCTTGGCCTTCTCGGCCGCGCCAAAATGCTGCTCCTCGTCGATGATGACGAGACCGAGATCGTCGAACCTGACGTCCTTGCCACCGAGCGCCTGCGTGCCGATCACGACCTTGATCCGGCCGCTGCGCAGTCCCTCCTTGGTCTCGCGCAGCTCCGCGCCCGAGGTGGCCCGCGACAGGTTTCCCACCTCGATGCCGAACGGCGCAAAGCGCTTCTGGAACGTTGCGACATGCTGCCGTGCCAGCACCGTCGTCGGCACCGCGATCGCGACCTGCTTGCCCGACAGCACCACCGCGGCCGCCGCACGCAGCGCCACCTCGGTCTTGCCAAAGCCGACGTCGCCGCAGATCACCCGGTCCATCGGGTGGCCGGAGGCAAGATCGTCCAGCACGTCGGCGATCGCCTTGGCCTGGTCGATGGTCGTGAAGTAAGGGAAGCGCGCGACGAACTTCTCATAGGCCGATCCCGGCGGAACCAGCTTGTCGCCGCGCCGCTTGCGGCGCTGGCTGATATGCTTGGCCAGCGCCTTGCCGGCGATCTGGATCTCGCGCTCGGCCTCACCGCGGCGCGCCCACCAGGTGCTGCCGTCCGCCTTGTCGAGCGCGAGCTTGCCGAGCTCGGCTGCGTAAGGCCACATCAAGGCAAGATCAGGCGGCGGCACCAGAACCGCATTGTCGCCGGCGAACTTCAGGCGGATCATCTCCCGCATTGCGCCGCCGCCCGTGTTCACGGTCTGCAGGCCGTCGAGCACGCCGAGGCCGCGCTGGAGATGGATGACCACCGTGCCCTGCTCGGGCACATCGGCATGATCGAAGGCCGCGCTCCAGGCACGCGCCATCGGCTGCGGATGATGCGCGCGGCTGCCGAGCACGTCGGAGGCGGTCACGACGACGAGAGGCTTCTTCCCCGGCATGACGAAACCGGCATCGAGGTCGGCCAGCAGCGCCGCCTCCCCGCTGCGCCCGCGCACCGCCTCGTCCCAGTCTTCGCACCGCTGCGCCTTGAGGCCGCTCATCCGCTCCATCACGCGCAGATCGTCCTCATGCGCTGCGGCGAGGATCAGTCGAGATCCGGCCCGGCGCGTCTCCTCGACGAAGGCACGCAGCGCCTTCCTGGAGGATGTCAGCTTCGAAAACTCCGGGATGGTCTGGAAGGACGACGCGCGCGGCAACACCTTCATGCCGCGGGAGAGCTGCTTCCAGTCCCGCCGTCCGAGATATTCGCGCTCACGCTCCGCACGAGGCGCGGCCTCCTCGATCGTGTCGAACCAACCGTCGGCGTGCACGGGCACGCCCGCATCGGCGATCCATTTGGCGCGCCCGCAATAGTCGAACAGGCTCGCGCGCTTGCTGCGTTTGCCGGCAAGGCCAAGCCGCTCCGACATGGGATCGACGACAAGCTCCTTGGTCTCGAAGATGATCCTGTGCTCGTTCGGATCGAACGCCACGATCCGCCTGATCGTGCGATCCGAATGTTCGATCCGGAACGGGCCCAGCGCGCCCGCTGGAAATATCTCGAAGGTCTGTCCGTGGAACAGCGCCCCGCCCGGATAGTCGGGCTCGTCGTCGAGATCGTATCCAAGGGCTTCAAGGCGCGTCTCGAGCTCCCGCTCGGAGAACGCGCCGCCCACCTTCAGGCTGACGCTCAGGCGCGACAGGTTCGCCGGCGGCGGCAGTCGCTCCATCACGGCTTCTGCGGTCGAGACGAGAAAGAGCGGTTTCTTGGATTTCGCGATGCGCCTCAGGACGGAGGCTCTGCGCCCCGCCAGCTCGTGCGACGGCTCGAGCTGATCGAACGGCAAGGTGTTCAATCGCGGAAATACCAGGACCTCGCAGGAGGGGTCGAGCGCGTGAATGACACTGCCGAGCCGTTCCGCCCTGTTCTCGCTCTCGGCGAGAAAAACGATGCCGCTGGGTCCGGACTGCTTCCATTGGGCAAGCAGATGGAGAGCCAGCACGCCGAGGGGCGACGAGGACGAGATCGCGGCGCGCGGTGCCTCCTTGCTCTTCCTTGACGACGTCTTGTTTGGCAGCGCCTTGCGTGGCGATGACTTGTTCGCCGACGCCTTCTTCGATGACGTCTTGATCGGTGACGTCTTCTTCGGCGGCGTCTTGGCCACCCGCGCCTTTTTGGTAAGCCTCACTTGAATCCGTTTCTGGTCGTAAGCCGTCGTCAACTGAACGCTAGCCGCCCTCATTCCGATTCGGCGACTTCTCGCCATGCATATGGGATTTGACCGGTGAACGCACGCCTGGTGGCAACGTTCGGCGCGGCGCCGCGATCCCGACAATTTGGCTGTTGATCGATCTCGGGCCGGAACTAGCGCGGCGCGGAATCTGCGTCTGTCGATGCGACGCTTGGCGCGATTGTAAACATTCTGCGCACGGGGAGAAACGAAAAACCCCAGCGCTTGGAGCCACGCTGGGGCGTTTCGAGCAAAATGAACTGGTCAAGCAATGATGTCTTCATAGCAGCGATTTCACCGCGCGCTTGTGAACTGGTTCACACGCCAAACAAACGACCTCGGTGACACCGAGGTCGCCAACCTTCGTGGGGAGGGTTTTCTCACGGCCGGGGGCTTTGGGGCTTGGGGATGGGCCGGGAGCCTGGATTCGACGCTTGCCGTGCCCAATCGTTCCTAAGCCGCCGGCGGAGGTTCGCCCGCGAGGCCCATCACGCCGGAACGGGGTACCGCGTTCCCCGGTTTGAGCGCGCATCCGTCGCGCGCTAGGATGCTTTCTTTTACGGAGGCTCATTTGAAACCAATCTTTTTCATCGCCGCCATTGCACTGCTTGCGACGGCTCCCGCCCGCTCACAGCCGCTGGTCGATCCCAACAAGGTTGCTCCCGAATTCCGCGAGGCGGCCGAGAAGCGCCGGGCCGAGCAGTTGCGCCAGCGCGAATGCGCGCTGAAGGCGGATCTCGAGAAGGTGCTGCCCAGGGATCGCACCGCCTTTCTCAACCAGTGCCTGGACACGATGGCGGCCAAGCAATAGCGACTGACCGGCTGTTCCAACCGGCCTCTTCCACCGCCGGCCGGTGGCGCGTGCCCGCGCGGTCTGCGAGCATCCGACCACGAAGTCATTCAGGCTTTCTTCAGACATTTGGGATGAGCTGACGATCCATTTCCCAAAGCCATTGTTGCGCGCGCATGAGTTCAATCCAGATTCAGTGCACGCGGTGCAAGAACGTGTTTCGCGATCGCGCCGGGCGGTTGCAGGACGGCTATTCCAGGCAATGTCCGAGCTGCGAAGTGGTGCTGTTCTTCGCCGAGGATTCCCAACATCCCTTCGTCAAGCGCGCGATGCGCGATGCCCGCAAGGTTCGCAAGGAGATGCGCGAGGCCGAGGCCGCGAAGCTTGCTGCGCCCGAACCGCAGGGGGCGCAGTCGAGGAGGTTCGCCGGACGGACGCGATCGGCGGGACGCGAGGACTAGCTCGCCTTCCGCCTCTGCTTCCTCGGAAACAGGCGGTCGCGGATATAGCGCGAGGTCGGCGTCAGGCGGATGCCGCGCGGCTTCTGCCAGGCGGCGCGGTCGATCTCCTTCTTGTCGCCGATCGCCAGCCTGCCTTTGGCAGTCTTGGCGATGAAGATCGCGTCGCTCATCTTGCGGCCGGAGCGCTTGTTCCTCGCCGTCACTTCCTTCCAGAGGCTGATCCTGCCGAGTTTCAGCTTGGGCAGCTCCTCCCTGATCTCACGTCGCAGGCAGTCCTTGTCGGACTCGCGCGCGCGCTTGCGGCCGCCCGGGAACATCCACAGGCCGTCCGACCGGCGTCTGACCAACAAGACCTTGCCGCGCCGCGCGGCAACCAGTTTGGAAGACTTCGCCATTGCTGCCGTCATTGAAACCAGAATCGTCCCAATCGTAACTTGTCTAGTCGAACAGACAAGTTCCCGGCACGTTTTGATCACAGGGCGCGATCCCTCGGGTCCTGGCGCGACACGGCGGAAAGATCGCGCGGTTCGAGGCGCGATCAGCCTTCGCCCGCCCCCGCCCCCGTCCGATCCTCAGTCCTGATCCAGGCCATCATCATCTCCCAGGCCACCGACAGGATGATCGGGCCGATGAACAGGCCGACGATGCCGTGGGCCAACGTGCCGCCGATCACGCCGACGAAGATCACGATGGTCGGCGTGGTCAGGCCACGCCCCATCACGAGCGGCTTCAACATGGTGTCGAGGAAGCCGACGACGACGAGAAACACGGTGAGCAGCAGCGCCGTGGTGACGTCTTTGGCGGTCCAGATCCAGATGATCACCGGCAGCAGCACGAGGAAGGCGCCGATCTGCACGATCGAGAGCAGCAGCACGATGAAGGCGAGAAGGCCGGCACTCGGCACGGCGGCGAGCTTGAAGCCGATGCCGGCGAGCAGCGCCTGCACGATCGCGACGCCGATCACGCCCTGCGCCACCGCGCGGATGGTCGCGCCCGCGAGCGACAGGAAATGCTCGCTCTGCTCGGGCACGATGCGAAACAGGAAACCGCGGCCGGCCGCAACCAGCCTCGGCCCGTGCGGAAACAAAAAGCCGGCCACGAACACCGAGACCAGAAATTGCAGCGTGCCGACGCCGGCATCGCCTGCGAGCGAGAGCAGCGGGCCCGCCAGCGGCTGCAGATACGGCGCCACCTCGCGCACCACCGCGCGGACGTTGGTGTAGGCCTGGTCCCAGAGCTCAAACAGCCAGGGACCGACGAGCGGCCATGATTTGAGCTGCTCGGGCGCGGCCTGAAGCGCCAGATCGCCGGTGCCGAGCTGACGCGCCAGCTCGCGCACGCCGTCCACCGCGCTGATGCCGAGCCAGGTTGCCGGGCCAATGACGATGCCGAGCGTGATCAGGGTCAGGATCACTGCTGCGGTCTTGGGCCGGCCGCCGAGGATTTTTGCGACCCAGCTGAAGGCCGGATAGAACGCGACCGCGAGCACACCGCTCCAGGCCAGGATCGGCACGAACGGGCGGATGATCAGGAAGGTCCAGATGATCAGCAGGGCGAGCAGGCCGAGCCGGATCACGAGCTGGATGACATCCTCTCCCGTCAGGAGCTGACGGAGACTTTTCACGGGCACTGCTTTCCTTGCGGCATGAACGCAACTTCCGTTGCTTGCGAGGCCTAGCCGTTATTGCCAGCAACGCATCCGGCGTCAAGGCGACTGGAACTGCCCGGGCCCACGATTAGGAACACATCGGGCCATTCCGCATTCGAAAGACGATGACAGACCCTCCCGGAGAATCCGATGCACGCGCAGGAATGCACCGCGGTATCCACTATTCCCTGAGGCCGAACGCCGCGCCGGGCTATTGGCAATATGCCTATGCGATTGGCGGCAGGGTCCGCTCCGGACGGGTGCAAGCCAGGCTGTGGCTGCTCGCGGTCAGGCGGGTGCAGATGCGCATCGACCGGGACATGCGAAGCGGCAGCTTCTGATCCGGCTGCGAAGCCGCGGATCTCGCATGGCCCGCGATGGCGGCGGCCGGGCTTGGCTAACGCCCGTTAACCGGATTTCCCCGCCCCGGTTTACGCCACTGCAAACGCCCGTGACTACCGTGGGTCGAGGTCAACAAGAAGCATTCCGTGCAAATGGCCAACAGCATCTGGACGATCGAAGAATTCACCTGTGCGGGTTGCGGTATGAACTACACCGCGACCAGGGAGGAGCACAGCGAAGCCCACACCGGCAGCTTCAAATGCAGCATCTGTAGCGGCGTGGTGCACGCCTGGTCCGGCAAGCATCATTTCTTCGGCTGGCAAGCCGTCAAGACGAGGCCGCCCGTGTTCGGCAAGCGCTGGGCCGGCGTCGAGTGGTAGGCTGTCAACGGCTCCCCGATTGCGCCGCGCCGGTCATCCGGGACGGACCGGAGGATCGGCCGAATTGCACCGGTGCCGTTTGGACTCCGTTCACCGATCGCCGCTAGATCAGGACGGATCCTCCGCGCCGAACAGCAGACATGGCCGACCTCAACGCCGTCCTTACCAGGCTCAACGACCGCCTGCTCCGCCTCGAGGGCGAGCTGTTCGTGCTGCGCTCGCTGGCACGCGCGACGCTGACGGCAGGCGACGACCATGCGGCGCGCATGCGCAAGCTGGTCGAAGCCGCAAAGATCGCGCTCGACGACGAGGCGAAACGCCCCCTCGACAAGCCGACGCGCAAATATGTCGATGCAGCCACCGCGCTGGTGGAGGAACTCCTGGTCGAGCCGACCCCGGCGCGGCCGCTGTTCACGGTCATCGACGGCGGCCGGCGCGACTGAGCGCGCCCGCCTTACCACGACGATCGATTATCGCCCGTACATGCCGGGCACGCGTGCGCCGTTCGGATAGCACTGCCCGCGCGAATAGTTGTAATCGTAGCCGTCCGGACAGAGCCCGCCGCGTCGTCCATAGGCTTCGGGACGCCCGTAAGCGCCGGGCCCGTGCGCCCCGTTCGGATAGCAGCTGCCGTTCGAGTAATTGTAGTCGTAACCGTGCGGACAGAGGCCGCCGCCGCGTTGGCGTCCGTAGTATTCGTGCGGCCCGGGATTCCGCGTGTAGACACCCGGCGCATGATAGTCGTTGGGGTAGCAGCGGCCGTTCGAGTGGTTGTAATCATAGCCGTCCGGGCATCGTCCGCCCGGAGCAGCCCTGAACTGAACTTGCTCCACCATGGGCTCAGGCGATGCCGCAGGCACGGTTGCAAATGCCAGCAGGCCAGCCAGCGCAAGCTCGATCATGACGTCTCCTCCAAAATCACGGGGACAAGCCTAGCAGGATTCGTGTCCCACGAAACGACCCGGGGATTAAGACATGGCCGGCCTGAACCATGCATGAACCGGTCTCGGACTGCGACGATGCGTCGTCCCCAATCCTCGCGAGCGCCCGCCTCCCCCGCTAGACCGTTTTGGAATTCTCCGCCTTGAGCCGGCTGAGGCCAGCCTCGATGATCGCGATCTCCTCGTCGATCTGGCCGATCGGCAGGTTGAAATCATAGCCGGACCTGCTCTTCAGATCGACCGCAAGGCGCTGCCTGTGCATCATCAGCTCGTCGAGCCCGCGCCGGTTCTTCAGCCGCACATAGGTGTCGACGATCTGCTCAATTGCGCTCGGCATGAAATTTGTCCCGGCGAAAAAGGCCCGCGCGGCGCACAAGGGCCGGCGGGACAATTTCGGTGTCGCGGTACGCAATACAAATCCGCGACGGATTCGTCGATACGCTGGGCTGGTTGAGATCGTGTTACCATGCGATGATTTTGTGATGCGTGGCACGAAAAGGCCGCTGGCGATGACGCCAGCGGCCAAAGCCGGGTTCGAAAACGGATGCGGGTTGAAATGTCGCCAGCCCCGGTGGGCGCACGTTAGCAGCCGGCCGGACATTCCTCTGTTAAAAACCAAACACAGGAACCGGCTTTATCGCCTGCTTGCCGGCCCATATTGGCCGCGGCAACGCTAGTCGGTGACGCAGAAATAGGTGCGCGGATATCTGCGATAGGCGCTGTAGCGATAGTAGGGCCGGTACGCGTAGCCGCGATAGAGCGCCGGCGGCTCCTCACCGTAATAGGCCCCGTGATAGAAATTGGTGACCGGCCCTTCGGCGCAGCGATAGGCGTCCCAGGTCGGCCCCACGAACGGCGCGACCCCGGTCTCGGGCGGCACAGCGGGGTATGGCCCGCCGGCATGGGCCGCAGGGGCCACAACCAGTGTCGCGAAAAGGAAAAGCCAGGCGTCTCGCATGCACTCGCTCCCGAGCCGTGCAACGCGCCTATGGAGCACCGGAACGGCCGCCCGCGCAATCGCGGAATCATCGCGCCCCGCGCCGGCACATTGTTGATAACCGGCGCAAACGCGCTGCGGGGGGTGACAGGGCGTCCGGACGTGTTATCGGGGGATGACGCAGTTGCGAGACCGGATCGGACACCCATGCGCATTACCCTCGTCGGCTCCCGCCATTTCGGCGTGACCACCCTGAACATGCTCCGGGAGCATGGCGTCTCGATTGTCCGGGTCGTCGTCGCTGATGCCGAGGATCGGCTCGCCACGACCGCCAAGGCGGCCGGCATCGAGGTCGCGGTCCAGGCCAATCCGAAGCTGGTGGTGGCCTCCGAGATTGCCCCCGATACCGATCTGATCATCACGGCGCACAGCCACGCCCGGATCGGCAAGGACGCGCTCGCCGCCGCCAAGTTCGGCGGGATCGGCTATCACCCCTCGCTGCTGCCGCGTCACCGCGGCAAGGCCGCCGTGGAATGGACCATCAAGGAAGGCGATCCGATCGCCGGCGGCACGATCTATCATCTCGCCGACCGCATGGACGCCGGCGCCATCGCCGCCCAGGACTGGTGCTTCGTCAAGAAGGGCGAGACCGCCCGCGAGCTCTGGGAGCGCGCGCTCGCTCCGCTCGGCCTCAAATTACTGGCCGACGTGATCGATTATGCCAAGGTCCACAAGGCGCTGCCGTCCAAGACTCAGGACGAGCAGTTCGCGACCTCTGCACCGAGTCTCTCCTGACGTTTACCCTTAACGTGAAGGGGCCTTGATTCCGCTTCGAAAATTGGAGTTGGGAACGCAAATAAACCATTGTTTCCACAGGAACAATTTTCAGTTTGGCATTGCAACAAATTTCCGTCACATTTCGTCCGAATAAGCGTCAGCATATCAGACAAATTCAAGGACGGAATTCATGCGTTTTGGTCGCATCGCGGCGTTCTGTGCCGCTTCAGTTTTGACTGGCACCCTCGCCGCTCCCGCCCTCGCCCAGAGCCCCTATGACGGCAACTGGCAGGTCATCATCGTCACCAAGAGCGGCACCTGCGAGCCGACCGCAAGCTCCATGCTGACAGTTGCCGACGGCAGGATCACCGCGCCCGGCGCTAACGTTTCCGGCACCATCGGCAGCGGGGGACTTGTGAAAGTTTCGATCAATGGTGCATATGCCAACGGTCAACTCAACGGCAACGCCGGATCGGGGAAGTGGAATGGAGCATCTGCAGGCATACCGTGCAGCGGGCGGTGGGAAGCATCGCGCCAGTAAACCAAGTGTGGCTCGCGCCCGGAACCGGCGGCTGCTGATTGCGGCCGCCGTTTTGTTTGCGGCAGGGATCGCCAACTCTGAAAGCAAGGCCCAGTCCGGTCCGTTTGCCCCGATGGCAGGAAGCTGGAGCGGCGGCGGCGTCGTCACGCTGGACGACGGTTCGACCGAGCGGATCCGCTGCCGTGCCAAATACGCCCCGATCGGCCCGACCATGGAAATGTCGCTGACCTGTGCCAGCGATGCCTACAAGTTCAACCTCGGAGCCAATGTCAGGGCCGAGGGCAGCGCCATCACCGGCAGCTGGTCCGAGGCCAGCCGCAACATCTCCGGCTCGCTCCAGGGCCGCGGCGGCGGCGGGAACTTCGAAGTGGTCGCCTCCGCGGCCGGCTTCAATGCCAACATCGCGCTGAAGACGAGCGGCAACAAGCAGACCGTCACCATGCGCGCGGACAGCCAGTTCCGCGGCGCCAACATCTCCATGTCGCGCTAAGCCGATACAGCCACATAAAATCGATCCGGCGCCCGCGCCGGATCGATTTTTTTATGCGTTCGGCACGAACGCCGTGACCTCGATCTCGACCTTGGCCCGCTCGTCCACGAGGCCGCCGATGTAGAGCAGCGTCGAAGGCGGGAAATTGCGTCCCAGCGTTTCCTTCCAGGCGGCGCCGATACCGGCAACGGCCGCTTCATATTCGCTGCGGCTGGTCAGATACCAGGTCAGGCGGACGATGTGCTCGGGGCCGGCGCCCGCCTCGCCCAGAAGCTTGATGATCCGCTTCAGTGCGGCTCCGACCTGCGCCGCCATGTCGGGCGCGTAGCTACCCGTCTCGTCGCCGCCGGTCTGGCCGGCCAGAACCACCCAGCGGCCAGGGCCTTCCGCCACAACGCCGTGAGAGAAGCCGCGCGGTTTTTTCCATTCGGCCGGCTGCAAGATCTGCATGAGCGGAGTTCTCCCATTTTTTGTCGTTGTTCGTTGATGCCTTAGCACGTCGCCCTGCATCGCTGCATCCGCAGATTTGGCCGTTGCAAACGGCGGCGATGTCGTCGATACCGGCCGTCCTTTCACGTTCCAACCTCCGGCCCCCTGCCCCCAAACCCACTGCCCAATGAGCGCGACACCGTCCAAAACGATGGCTGCCTTGTGGATGGCCGGCTGGCTGTCGCTGATGCTGGTCATGGCGGTTGCCGGGCGCGAGACCACGCGTGAGCTCAACGTCTTCCAGATCATGGAAGTGCGTTCGGTGATCGGTCTCACGCTGCTCCTGCCGCTCATCTACAGCGCCGGCGGCTTCAAGGCGGTCGCGACCAAACGCCTGCCGCAGCACCTTGCACGCAACGGGGTCCATTATTTCGCGCAGCTCGGCTGGTTCTACGCATTGACGCTGATCGGAATCGGCCAGGTCGTGGCGATCGAGTTCACCATGCCGATCTGGACTGCGGTGCTGGCCGCAACGTTCCTGTCTGAACGCATGACGGTCTGGAAGATCGCCGCCGTCGTGCTCGGCATCGTCGGCGTCGTCATGATCGTGCGGCCCGCCACCGGGGAGATCAATCCCGGCCAGCTGATCGCGCTCGGAGCCGCAATCGGCTTCAGCGTATCCATGATACTGGCGAAATCGCTGACCCGAACCGAGAGCGCATTATCGATCCTGTTCTGGATGATCATCGTGCAGATGGTCGTGGGCCTGCTGCCAACGCTCTATGTGTGGACCTGGCCGACATCCCATCTATGGGGATGGCTCTTCGTCATCGGTGTCTGCGGCACTTTCTCGCACTATTGCCTTGCCAGCGCGCTCCGATATGCCGACGCAACGATCGTGGTTCCCATGGACTTCCTCAGGGTTCCACTGACTGCGACGGCCGGCTGGCTGCTGTATTCCGAGCGGCTCGACGCCTGGACCGTGCTCGGCGCTGTGCTGATCCTGTGCGGCAATCTCCTGAATTTGAAGCCGGTCTCAGCGATTCCCGCCCGCGCGCGGTGAACCTCGTGCTGCCCCGCGCGACAAAACAAAGTGGCCGTGTGATTTGGATCACGTTGGGAAGCTTTCCCATCGTGCACATTCGGCCACACAGCAGCGGGTTGCACGCAACGGACCGCCGTTTTGGTGGCGCGAAGTCGGGCACTTCGTGTAGGTTCGTTGCCAATTCGTTGCTGCCTGCAATTCGATTCTGGGGATTTCAGAATGCGCTATCTCACCCTCCTCGCTTCGCTGATGTGCATGGCGCTGTCGGTCAGTGCCGCGAAGGCCGACCGTCGTGTCGCCTTCGTCGTCGGCAACGGTACCTACAAGAACGTCGCGCAATTGCCGAACCCGCCGATCGACGCCAAGGCGATGGCGGCGACGCTGCGCAATGTCGGCTTCGAGGTGATCGAAGGATCCAATCTCAGCCGCGACCAGATGACCGAGAAGCTGCTCGACTTCGGGCGCAAGGCGCAGGGCTCCGACATCGCGCTGTTTTATTATGCCGGCCACGGCATCGCCGTCAGCGGCACCAATTACCTGCTGCCCGTCGACGCCGACATCAAGTCCGAGATGGACGTCAAGCTGGGCGCCGCCATCAACATCGACCTGACGCTCGAGCAGACCATGGGCGACGCCAAGGTCAAGCTCGTCTTCCTCGATGCCTGCCGCGACAATCCGTTCGCCGCCAAGATCAAGTCGAACTCCGCGACGCGCAGCGTCAACGTGCAGAGCGGTCTCGCCGAGATGAAATCCGGTGAAGGCACTCTCATCGCGTTCGCCACCGGCCCCGGCCAGACCGCGCTCGACGGTCAGGAGGGCAACAACAGCCCGTTCACCCGTGCGCTGATCGACAACATCACCAAGCCCGGCATCGAGATCCAGCAGGCGATGACGTCGGTGCGCGCGCAGGTCAATGAAGAGACCCGCAAGGGTCAGCTGCCCTGGGGCCACACCAACCTCACCGGCTCGGTCTATCTCAACCAGGCTCCGACAACCCAGGTCGCCAACGCGGCACCGACGGCGGCTGGCAGCGTGCCGATGGCGGCCGGCGGCAACTCGGACGGCGTCGAGCTCGAATACTGGCGCTCGGTGAAAGAGTCCAACAAGCCGGAAGAGCTCAACGCCTATCTCGCCGCCTATCCGAACGGCCAGTTCAAGGCGCTGGCGCTGGCACGCCTTGCGGCCATCAAGAGCGGCCCCTCGACCGCGACGCGCACCCTCAACGCCGGTGTCGATCCCGCGACCTTCACCGACGAGGCCACCCAGGTCACCGAGGATCAGATCGGCCTCGACAAGACCCAGCGCCGCGACGTGCAGCGTCGCCTCACCGGGCTCGGCTTCGATACCAAGCAGACCGGCGTGTTCAGCGATGAGACCCGGACGGTGCTCAAACGCTGGCAGGCCGCGCGCGGTTATCCCTCATCGGGTTACCTCAACAAGCACCAGCACAAGGCCCTGATCTCGGAGGTCCAGGCCGCTCCGCCGACCGCGAGCGACAACAGCCAGAAGGCGGCCCGCCGTGCCGCCGCGCCCGCCGGCAGCAGCGCACCGGCACCGGCTCCGGCTCCCCAGCGCAGCAATCCCGGCGATGCAGCCGGCGCGGCCTTCGTGGGTGGCGTCGTCGGCGGCATGATGGGCGGCATGTTCCGCCGCTGAGACGAGCGGGATTGAAAACACCAAAGCCCGGCTCACGCCGGGCTTTTTCTTTTTTGCGACGATGCCGCCGCGGACTCCCTCATTGCGAGCGCAGCGAAGCAATCCAGAGTCTCTCCGCAGGAGCAGCCTGGATTGCTTCGTCGCAAGAGCTCCTCGCAATGACGAGGATAGAGATGTGCGCCAGGCGGATGTCACAGCCCGCGGAGAGACGCCGCTGCTCCGACGTGTCCAGCCGGAGCCTACTTCCCCGCGGCCTTGCGCAGCGCCTCGTTGATGCGGTCCTGCCAGCCGGGGCCGCCTTCCTGGAAGAACTCGAGCACGTCCTGGTCGATACGTAGCGTGACCTGCTCCTTGATCCCCGGCGCCACGTTCGGCTTCGGCGGCGCCGCGGCGACCTTGGCCGTCACCTTCTTGAACGCCGCCTCGGCCTCGGTCCTGGCATCGCCGAGTGTGCGCGGCCGCCTCGGGGGTTGATCCGCCATGTCCTAGATTCCCTCAAACAGTGCTGTCGAAAGATACCGCTCGGAGAAGGACGGCACGATGGCCAGGATGGTCTTTCCCGCCGCTTCCGGCCGCTTGCCGATCTCAAGCGCCGCAGCAATCGCCGCGCCCGAGGAGATGCCGCCCGGAATCCCCTCGTGCCGCGCCAGCGCGCGCGAGGTCTCGATCGCCGTCGTCGAGTTGATCTTCACGATCTCGTCGATCACCGCGCGATCGAGGATGTCAGGGACGAAGCCGGCGCCGATGCCCTGGATCTTGTGCGGCGTATGCTGTCCGCCCGACAGCACCGGGCTTTCCTCCGGCTCGACCGCGACCACGCGCAGTGAGGCCTTGCGCGGCTTGAGCACCTGGCCGACGCCGGTGATCGTGCCGCCGGTGCCAACGCCGGCCACGAAGAAATCGATGTTGCCGCCTGTGTCGTTCCAGATCTCCTCCGCGGTGGTGCGGCGGTGCACCTCGGGATTGGCGAGGTTCTTGAACTGCTGCGGCATCACCGAGTTCGGCGTCGTCTTCAACAGCTCCTCGGCGGCGGCGATCGCGCCTTTCATGCCCTGCGCCGCCGGCGTCAGCACCAGTTCGGCACCGAGAAAGGCCAGCATCTTGCGCCGCTCGATCGACATCGATTCCGGCATAACCAGCTTGAGGCGGTAGCCGCGCGAAGCCGCCACGAAGGCGAGCGCGATGCCGGTATTGCCGGAGGTCGGCTCGATCAGCACGGTGTCGGGCTTGACGATGCCCGCCTTCTCCATCGCGATGATCATCGCCGCGCCGATGCGGTCCTTCACGCTTGCGGCCGGATTGAAATATTCAAGTTTTGCCAAAATGGTCGCGTTCACGCCGTGCATGCCGGGCAGCCGGCGCAAGCGCACAGTCGGTGTATTGCCGAAGGCGTCGACGATCGAGTCGTAGATCCGGCCGCGGCCGGGTTGGTGCGCTGCACCCGTGGTGGACGATGCGTCCATGATGAACTCCCTGTGGCGAAAACTTGCGCTTCTACGCAGCTCATGCGCAGTTACGGATAGCCTGCGACGACACGCAAGCGACAATGCGGCACATGTTAAATACGCTGCATCGCAAAATCGCGTGAGCTTTAATTAGCAGAAAACCAACGCATTTGTGTTGCGACCTCGTCAACTGATTCTGCTTATGTTAGACTTAGGTCTCAAAGCAGGGAGGTCACCACGATGTCAGCAGTCGCTGAAGTGATGTCGACCGTAGCGCTAAGGCGTGATCCGCGTTGCAGCGAGTTGCCGACCTGTCCTGTTTGCGCCGACTCCATGGTCGCCGCCGAAGCATCCGCCTATGTCTCCGACCACGTCATCAGCTATCTCTGGACTTGCGACAATTGCGGCTACGGCTTCGTCACCAAGCACGCCGTGAAGCACCGGTTCGTATGCAACTAGCGCAGCTCCCCTAGCGCGGGGCGATATCGCCCCTCGCCCAGTCCGCGCGCGTACGCTGATAGAATTCGTCGAACCTTCCCTGTGCGATCGCGTCCCTGATGCCCTGCATCAGGAACTGGTAGTAAGCGATATTGATTTCGGACAGCAGCATCGCCCCCAGCGTCTCGCCCGCCTTGACGAGATGGTGCAGATAGGCGCGCGCGCAGTTGCGTGCCGACGGCCATGAGCTCTCCTCATCAAGCGGACGCGGATCGTCGGCGTGGCGCGCGTTGCGCAAATTCACCTGGCCGAAGCGCGTGAAGGCGACGCCGTGACGGCCGTTGCGCGTCGGCATCACGCAATCGAACATGTCGATGCCGCGCTTGACGGCTTCGAGGATGTCGTCGGGCGTGCCGACGCCCATCAGATAGCGCGGCCGCTGTGTCGGCAGCAGCGGCGCGGTCTCGTCGATCATCGCCAGCATCACCGCCTGCGGCTCGCCGACGGCAAGGCCGCCGATTGCATAACCATGGAAGCCGATCGCAACGAGACCTTGCGCGCTCTCATGGCGAAGCTGGGGTATGTCGCCGCCCTGCACGATTCCGAACAGCATGTAGCCGTCGGGCGCGCTCTCGAAGGCGCGCTTGCTTCGCTCGGCCCAGCGCAGCGACAATTGCATCGCACGCTCGATGTCGGCGCGCTCGGCCGGCAGCCGCACGCACTCGTCCATCTGCATGGCGATATCGGAGCCGAGCAAGCGCTGCACCTCGATCGAGCGCTCCGGCGACAGCTCGACCTTGGCGCCGTCAATATGCGAGCGGAAGGTGACGGCGTTCTCGGTAACCTTCCGCAGGTCCGACAGCGACATCACCTGGAAGCCACCGGAATCCGTCAGCATCGGCCCGTTCCAGCCGGTGAACCGCTGCAGGCCGCCGAGGCCGGCGATCCGCTCGGCGCTCGGACGCAGCATCAGGTGATAGGTGTTGCCGAGCACGATGTCGGCGCCGGCATCGCGCACCTCGCGCCAGTGCATGCCCTTCATGGCACCGGCGGTACCGACCGGCATGAAGGCGGGCGTACGCACCACGCCGTGAGGGGTGGTCAGGCGCCCGGTCCGCGCGGCGCCATCAGTGCCGAGCAATTCAAAGTGATTGGGAAGATCGTTGTCGGGATTCATGGCCGTGCTTATTGCGTGTCGGAGAAGGCCGATCAACCCGCCACGCGGCAGCCGGCGGGTGCTTCAGACTGGGACACGGCGGATTTTGGCGCCACCGCCCTTGTTAAACAAAACGATACAGTGTAGTTTTATCCTGGGGACTGGACGAGAATGCCGCGGCGAATCTGCCGGCGGCGGTAAATGCGTGATCGCCAGCCACCGACTATGCCCTTCCCTTCGTGTTCGACTGACGTCGCCGGCCGCCCGCATGACTGGATCAGGCAGACAGGCGGCCGCCTGACCGCATTTCTGGTCCTGGCCTGCAGCCTGATGCTCGGCGCCTGCACCTCGCTGCCCCGCACGCCCTATACAGCCGCAGAAGCCAGCACATCGCGCGTGCTGGATATCGACGGCCTCAGGCGCTACGCCGACGACCCCGTCACGAAATTCAGCTTCGAGAAGGACACCAGCACCGCGACGAAGTCCTATCTGGCGCTCTCCGGCGGCGGCGCCGATGGCGCCTATGGCGTTGGCGTTCTCAACGGCTGGACCGCGGCCAGAACCCGCCCCACCTTCTCCGTCGTCTCCGGCGTCAGCACCGGCGGCCTGATCGCGCCCTTTGCCTTCCTCGGCTCGCAATATGACGACACTTTGAAGGAGGTCTACACCAGCGGCATCGCCGAGAGCCTGTTGAACGATCCCAGCATCATGCGCGTGCTGTTCGGATCCGGCCTGTTCGGCAACACCAGGCTGCGCGAGCTCGTCGCCCGCTATGTCGGGCCGGAGATCATGGCGCAAGTCGCGCGCGAGAATGCCAAGGGTCGGAAGCTCCTGGTGGTGACGACCGATCTCGACACCCAGCGCACTGCGATCTGGGACATGGGCAAGATCGCCGCGGTCGGCACACCCGAGGCGCTGAAACTGTTTCGCGACGTGATGGCGGCCTCCGCCAGCATTCCCCTGGTGTTTCCGCCGATCATGATCGACGCCGAGGGCCAGGGCCGCAAGTTTCAGGAGATGCATGTCGACGGCGGCGTGACCGCCCCGGTGTTGACGCTGCCGGAAGCCCTGCTGTTCCAGGGCAGCCGCCTGCCCGGCAATGCGAAGATGGACATCTACATCCTCGTCAACAAGAAGATCGAACGCAATTTCGAGCTGGTCTCCAACGGCACCATCGATGTCGCCTCGCGCAGCCTGTCGGCGATCACCCAGTCGCAGACGCGCTCGATCATCTTCTCGACCTATGATTTCGCCAAACGCAACCGTCTCGGCTTCCACCTCTCCTACATCGCGCGCGAGTATCCGGCGCCGCCGTCGGAAGGCTTCGACACCGGCTATATGCGGGCGCTCTATCAATACGGTTATGACAAGGCCGCTGCCGGTCAGGCCTGGGGCTCGACGGTGCCGTGAGACGGAACGAGGCCCTGCCGAAACCGTTGACGATGCGGCCAATCCGGCCAGATTCGCGATGACGCCTCCGCTCCTGCGCGATATAGAGCGAATGACGACTGTCAGAAACGCGCAGGAATCACTGGGCATGGGATTGACTGCGACCAGGACGAGACCGGCAGCGCCGCGGCGCGAAGTGCCGAAATCCCGCGGCGGCCGGCCGACGAAAACCGCCGCCATCGAGCGCGACCTGCGGCTGATCGAAGTCGCCACCCGCCTGTTCCTGGACCGCGGCTTCGACGCCACCTCGCTGGACGCGGTCGCGGAAGCGGCCCGGGTCAGCAAGCCCACCGTCTATTCCCGCTACGGCGACAAGCGCGGCCTGTTTGCCGCCGTGCTGAGGCGCGAGATCGCGCGCTGGCTTGCGCCACTATCGGCCGCCGCCGAGACGCAGCTCTCTAGCGCCTCCGACATCTCGGTCGAGCAGCGGCTGGTCGAGATCGGGCGCGAGATGCTGACATTCACCTGCGGACCCGACGCTGTCGCCTTCAGCCGCATGATGACGTCACAGGCCATCAACTTCCCCGACGTTGCCAAGCTCGGCAAGGAGGAAGGCTGGATGAAAGCCGTCGCCACCACGGCACGTTTCTTCGACCGTCTGGTGGCGCAAGGCGCGCTCGACATCGAGGACACCACAATTGCCGCCGAGGTGTTTCTCGACGTGGTCGTCGGTCACACCCACCGCATGGCGACGTTCGGGACCGCGCTCGAATTGAAGGCCGCCGAAAAGCGGATGCGCACCGCCATCAAGCTGTTCCTCGCCGGTGCGCTAGGACCTGCCGACCGCGTCCAAAGCACCACCAAAGCCTCGTCGCGGCGACGCCCCACGCGCTGACAATTCCGTGAGATTGCGCGCTTTCCCCACGGGAAACCGCCTGCGCCGTTGACCAAAATAAAACGATACGGTATGGTTTAGTTATAAGCGATACGGACCGCTTTTTTCACCAGCCCCAAAGGTGGCCCGTACAGCTAGATCGCCGTGCCGGGTACAGCCCGCCCACGACGTTCCGCGGCCGGCCGACGCCCAAGGCCGGCCGCGAATTCTTTACGATCATCCGGCACACTCGCTGCCCGAGGGTTTCGAGCATGACGACAGCCAAACGACATATCTCGCGATTGCTTGCGACCGCCCTGTGCGCGCTCGTCCTCGCCGCACCGGCCCGGGCGATCGTGACCGCGGGCACGCCGACAGCCCTTCACAGCGACACAGATGGTGATGCCGAGGCCGACCGCCAGGCCGTCAGCCGCGAGATCGAGCGCTTCCGCAGCTCGTCGATCTCGATCAGCCAGGCCATGTCGATAGCCGAAGCCCGGCACGCCGGCGCCACCACGGCGGATGTGAGTTTCGACGGGGCCGCCGGGGTGCCGGTGTATCGGGTGAAGACCCTGCACAACGACCGGATCTGGCGCCACACCATCAATGCTTCGACCGGCGAGCTCATCGGCGGCGAAGCCGCCCTCCCCCTCGCCGAGCTCGACCACGAGGACCGCGACAACCTCGCAGCGCTCGGTGCGATCAGGCACCGCCTCGCCGATGCCGTGCGCGTCGCCGAACGCGCCGCCTCGGGCAAGGCGATCAGCGGCGGGCTGGTGCGCGAACGCGGCCGGCTGAACTTTTCGATCGTCGTCGTCAGCGGCGACGACCTCAAGGAGGTCACCCTCGAGCCGCCGGGCGCCAAAACGAAATAGCGGGTGCAAAATACCGCGAGTTCGGCCCCGGCATCGACCGGGGTGAAAAGCCATTGACGGGCGCAAAACTCTCCCGCATAAGTCGCCGCCATGTTCACGACCACCAAACGCACGACCAAAACCACCACGGCCCCAGGGGCCCGGGGAGGCGTGCGCGCGTAGTCGTCGACTAAAACGCATCAGCTCTACCGAAGCCCCGCCCTCGATGGTCCGGGGCTTTTTTGTTGCCTAAATCCCAGCTCAACCGAAATTCAATGGAGGACAAAGTGAGTAACGATCCCGTCGTCGCGATTGTCGGCGTCACCGGTGCAGTGGGCGCCGAATTCATCGCCACCATGGACAAGCGCGGCTTTCGCGTCGCCAAGCTGAAGGCGCTTGCCAGCGCCCGCTCGGCCGGCAAGACGGTGTCGTTCCGCGGCCAGCCGGTCGTCATCGAGGAGCTGACCGAGCGCTCGTTCGAAGGCGTCGATATCGCCCTGTTCTCCGCCGGCGGCAGCATCTCGAAGAAGTATGCGCCGATCGCGGTGAAGTCCGGCGCGGTCGTGGTCGACAATTCCTCCGCCTTCCGCATGGACCCGAACGTGCCGCTGGTGATCCCCGAGATCAACGCGAACCGGATCCGCGACCACAAGGGCATCATCGCCAACCCGAACTGCGCCGCGATCACCGCACTGGTGCCGCTGTGGCCGATCCATCAGAAGAACCGCATCAAGCGCGTCATCATCTCGACCTACCAGGCGGCCAGCGGCGCCGGCGCCGCCGCGATGGAGGAGCTCGTCGAATCCACCCGCGCCAATCTCAACGGGCAGGTCTATACGCCCAAGGTGATGCCGCACCCCTACGCGTTCAATCTCTTCAACCACAACACGGCCGTCGACCCTGACACCGGCTACAACGACGAAGAGACCAAGGTCATCAAGGAGACCCGCAAGATCTTCGAGGACGAGAGGATCGCGATCGGTGTCACCTGCGTGCGCGTGCCGGTGCTGCGCGCCCATTGCGAGGCCATCACCTTCGAATGCGAGAAGGAGATCACCGAGGACCAGGTCCGCGCCATCATGGCCCGGGCGCCCGGCGTGAAGGTCGTCGACGACCGCGTCAAGAACTACTTCCCGATGCCGATCGACGCCTCAGGCCAGGACGACGTCCTGGTCGGCCGCATCCGCAAGGACCTCAGCGATCCCTCCGGGCATTCGATCTCGATGTTCGTGGCAGCCGATCAGCTGCTCAAGGGCGCGGCGCTGAACGCGGTGCAGATCGCGGAGCTGTTGCCGCAGCGGGTGATGGCGTAACCGAGCACGCCCGTCGATCCGTCATCCTGAGGTGCGAGTGGCGCGATGCGTTCAGCATCGCGCCGCGAGCCTCGAAGGATGAACGGCCGAGATGCCGCGGCCGGGCCGTCGCCCTTCGAGACTCGCCGAAGAGGCGAGCACCTCAGGGTGACGGGGATGGATTTGGCTCTGCCCGAAACAACAAGCACGCATCGCCATACGAATAGAACCGATACTCGCTTGCGATCGCATGTGCATAGGCCTGCTTCATCGTCTCCAGCCCTGCAAACGCCGACACCAGCATGAACAGCGTCGACTTCGGCAAATGGAAATTCGTCAGCAGGACATCGACCGCGCGGAAGCGGTAGCCGGGCGTGATGAAGATCGAGGTCTCGGCTGCGAAGGGCTGGATGGTGCCGTCCTCGCACGCTGCGCTCTCGAGCAGCCGCAACGACGTGGTGCCGACGGCGACGATGCGGCCGCCGTTCTTCCGCCCGCTGTTGAGGCGCTCCGCCGTCTCGGCGGAGATCGTGCCCCACTCGGCGTGCATCTTGTGGCCTTCGGTGTCGTCCACCTTCACCGGCAGGAAGGTCCCTGCCCCGACATGCAGCGTGACCTGGTTGATTCCGACGCCACGCGCGCGCAGCGCCTGCTCCAGTGCCGGGGTGAAATGAAGTCCAGCCGTCGGCGCTGCGACCGCGCCCTCGTTCGCCGCGAACATGGTCTGGTAGTCGGCGAGGTCCTGGTCGTCGGGCGTGCGCTTGGAGGCGATGTAGGGCGGCAGCGGCGGGCTGCCGAGGTCGGCGATGGCCTGATCCAGCGCCGGGCCGTGGAACGAGAACGACAGCGTCACCTCGCCCTCGATGCCCTTGGCCTCGACCTCGGCATCGAGATGGCCGAGCAGGCAGACCTTGCCCTCGTTGCCGAAGCGGATGCGGTCGCCGGCGACGAGCTTCTTCGCGGGCTTCACCAGCGCCTGCCAGCGCGAGCCGTCGAGCCGCTTGATCAGCGTCGCCTCGATCTTCGGCTCGGTCTCACGCCCGATGCGGCGGCCCCTGAGCTGCGCCGCGATCACCTTGGTGTCGTTGACGACGAGCTGGTCGCCCGGCTTCAGCCATTGCGGCAGGTCGGCAATGGTCTGGTCGCGTAACGCGCCGTTCTCCACGACCAGCATCTTCGCGGAGTCGCGCGGGCTCGCCGGGCGCAACGCGATGCGCTCGGCGGGCAGGTCGAAATCGAACAGATCGGTGCGCACGTTCGGTACCTTGTCATGCCCCGCGAAAGCGGGGCATGACGGCAGTCATCACTCAGCGTCCGCGGCCATCCGCGCCTTGACGATCTTGTCGGGGTTCTGCACCGGCTCGCCGCGCTTGATCTTGTCGACGTTCTCCATGCCCTCGGTGACCTTGCCCCACACCGTGTACTGGTTGTCGAGGAAGCGGGCGTCGTCGAAGCAGATGAAGAACTGGCTGTCGCCGGAATCCGGGCTCGCGGCGCGCGCCATCGAGGTGGTGCCGCGCACATGCGGCTCCTTGTTGAACTCGGCCTTCAGCTTCTTGCCCGAGCCGCCGGTGCCGGTGCCCTGCGGGCAGCCGGTCTGCGCCATGAAGCCGTCGATCACGCGGTGGAACACGATGCCGTCGTAGAAGCCCTCGCGGACCAGTTCCTTGATGCGCGCGACATGGCCGGGCGCGAGGTCGGGCCGCATCTCGATGGTGACGGGCCCCTGCGTGGTCTCGAGGATCAGGGTGTTTTCGGTGGCGCTCATGCTCGTCTCTCTTGCGTTGGAGGTGAAGTTTTCCGGTTGCGGAACTGGATCGCGAATGGACGTCCCGCAGCGGCGCCGGCCATTGCATCGGTAAATGGCATCGGCGTGCAGCGTTGCAACGCCTCCATCACCGCGATCCGGTATTGCAGCCGGTCATTGTCGGAGGCCTCCGCGGATTCATAGGAGATCCTCGGATGGCCCAGAATGTCGCCGGACCGGTTAAAGCTCACGACGACGGTGATGTCGAGTGGGCGGGCCTTGGCGGCCGGCGGCGGTTTCCAGCAGGTGCGCAGATGCCGGAAGATGTCCTGGATGGTGTTGACCTGCCCATCCTCGGCGGCCGCACTGGACACGCCGAGCAACAGCACGGCGGCAACCAGCAGGAGCTTGTCGCCACAGCGCGCCATCGCCGTCTCCTATTTGATGTCGGAGGCGACCTGCACCTTCACCATCTTGTCGGGATCGGTCACGGCACCGCCGGGAGAGCCGGGAGGAGCCTTCTTCAGCTTGTCGACGACGTCCATGCCCTGCACGACCTCGCCGATCACGGTGTACTGATTATCGAGGCTGCCGCCGTCGGCGAACATGATGAAGAATTGCGAGTTGGCGCTGTCGACGCTGTCGCCGCGCCGGGCCATGCCGACGATGCCGCGCGCGAAATGCACCTTGGAGAATTCCTGCTTCAGGTTCGGATATTTCGATCCGCCGGTGCCGTTGAATTTCTCGCCGTCGCCGGTCTGCGCCATGAAGCCGTCCATGACCCGGTGGAACGGCACGTTGTTGTAATAGCCCTCGCGCGCGAGCTGCTTGATGCGCTCGGCATGCTGGGGCGCGATATCGGCGCGCAGCTTGATGACGATGCGGCCCTTGGTGGTGTCGATGACGATGGCGTTGGCCTTGTCGAGGTTGGCCGGCAATTGCTGCGCCACCGCCGGCACCGCGAACAGAAGCGCGGCAAGAACTGCGAGAATTCGGATCATGACAACTCCGGATCAGAGAGAAGAGGAAGCGCGCCGTTACGCGGCGAATTTTGCCTTGAGCTGTGCCGCGACCTGCGGCGGGACGAAGGCCGAGACGTCCCCGCCCATGCCGGCGATCTGGCGCACCAAAGTGGCGGTGATCGGGCGAACCATCGGAGAGGCCGGCAGGAAGACCGTATGCACTTCCGGCGCCATCGCCTCGTTCATGCCGGCGAGCTGCATCTCGTAGTCGAGGTCGGTGCCGTCACGCAGGCCCCGAATCATGATCGTCGCACCGTGCTTGCGTGCCGCGGTCACCGACAGATCGTCAAAGGTCACGGCCTCGAGCACGCAACCGGCCTGCGCCGCGATCGGGCCGCAGACGTCATGAAGCATCTTGAGCCGCTCCTCCGTGGAGAACAGCGGCTTCTTGCCGGGGTGGACCCCGATCGCGACCACGAGCCGGTCGCACAGCGAAACGCTGTGCCGGACCACGTCCAGATGGCCGTTGGTGATGGGGTCGAAGGAACCGGGATAGAAGGCAATGCGCGGCATGGCCCCCTCCTACCGCGCCCGGCCCGGCCCGGCAAGCCGGGCCGGTTCCCCGGCCAAATCCTACCGAAATATCCCGCAGGCCATGTCGGCAATGGCCGTTTGTTTCGTCCCTCGGGCAACCACGAAACAAAGGGGCGCGGCCAAGAAACCATTTCCCGTGCCGGCGAAGACGTCCGGAAACTGGCCATGGTTACTAATCCGGCCAACGAATGACGGGCCGCACACTGGGCGTAGGCGGCCGCATCACAGGGGACTGTCAAATGATCAAGGCTCTCTCAGCGATCGCTCTGTCTGCGTGTGTCGCCGCCGCCCTTACCCTCCTGCCCGGCTTTGCCCCGAGCGTCGAGGCCAGCGTGCCGCAGCCGCTGGCCAAGAGCGACCGGCTCGACATCCGGGCCATCGGCAAGGACTGCTCGCAGCAGGCCTGGCCGAATTTCGAAGCCTCATGTCTGCGCAAGGCCGGCACCAAGGCAAACGTCCGCGAGGCGCGCCTCGTGACCGCGAACCGTACCCCGTAGGCTGGCCTGTCAGCTTCACGTCACATAATCCCGATGGAGTTTTGCGACGTCTCGTCGCAGACTGTGTTGCTCGCGCCCGGCGGAATGGCCCGTCGGGCGCGATCCCATCGGGGGGTTGTCATTGTCCAGTACGCCCGCTGTCGCTTCCGGCCACCATCCTGATCCGCTACCGCTTGCCATGACCATGGGCGCCCTCGGGGTGGTCTATGGCGATATCGGTACCAGCCCGCTCTATGCCCTGAAGGAAGCCGCCAAGGCGGCTGCCCACGGCGGCACGCTTCATCACGACGCTGTCCTGGGGATCGCCTCGCTGATCCTCTGGGCGCTGCTGCTGATCATCTCCCTCAAATATGCCCTGTTGATCCTGCGGGCCGATAACCGCGGCGAAGGCGGCATCGTGGCGCTACTCGCCCTGCTCCACGCCCGCCACGCCCAGCCCGGCACCTGGCGCGCCCATCTGCTCGTCGTCGGTCTCGTCGGCGCCGCGCTGCTTTACGGCGATGGCGCGATCACGCCCGCGATCTCGGTGCTCTCGGCCATCGAAGGCCTCAAGGTCGACGCGCCCTCGCTTGCGCCCGTCGTGGTGCCCGTGACCGTCACCATCCTGATCGGCCTGTTCATGATGCAGAAGCAGGGCACCGGTTTCATCGGCCGCATCTTCGGACCGGTGATGCTGGCCTGGTTCGTCGTGCTCGCCGCGCTCGGCATCCACGGCATCGTCAAGGCGCCGGCGGTGCTGGCGGCGCTCAGCCCGTTTTATGCGTTCAATTTCCTGATCCACCAGGATTTCCACGTCTCCTTCGGCATTCTCGGCGCGGCCTTCCTCGCGGTGACCGGCGGCGAGGCCATGTATGCCGACATGGGCCATTTCGGCCGCCTGCCGATCCGCCTCGCCTGGTTCGCGATCTGCCTGCCCGCGCTGGTGCTGAACTATTTCGGCCAGGCCGCGCTCTTGATCACCGATCCCACGATGATCGAGAACCCGTTCTTCCAGCTCTGCCCCGACGCCCTGCACTATCTGCTGGTCGCGTTCTCGGCGGTCGCGACCGTGATCGCCTCGCAGGCGATCATCTCCGGCGTGTTCTCGCTGACGCAGCAGTCGATCCAGCTCGGCTTCCTGCCGCGCATGCAGATCCGCCATACCACCAGCGATGCGATCGGCCAGATCTACGTGCCGCTGGTGAACTGGCTGCTTGCGGCGGCAACACTGGGTGCCGTCCTGAACTTCGGCTCCTCGGACGCCCTTGCCGGCGCCTATGGCATCGCGGTCTCGCTGCTGATGGCGATCACGACGCTGCTGGCCGCGCTGGTCGCGATCCAGTGGGGCTTTTCGCCCTGGCTTGTCGTTGCCGTGAACGGCTTCTTCTTCGTGATCGATCTCATCTTCTTCTCGGCGAACTCGGTCAAGCTTTTCGAGGGCGGCTGGTTTCCGCTGCTGCTCGCCGGCCTCGTCGCCTTCCTGATGCTGACCTGGCGCGCCGGCGTGAAGCTGGTCGAGGCCGCCCGCGCCAAGCTGCGCCAGCCGGAGGAAGATCTGATCGAGACCGCGGTCAACAAATGCAGCGCAAGGCTGCCCGGGACCGCCGTCTTCCTGGCATCCGCACCGCGCGGCGTGCCGCTCGCGCTGACGCAGTTCGTCAAGCACAACCGCGTGCTGCACGAACGCGTGCTGCTGGTCACCGTGCTGATCGAGGAGCTTCCGCACATCGCGGACGAAGACCGCGCCGACGTGATCGATATCATTCCCGGCATCACCCGCGTCATCCTGCACTACGGCTTCATGCAGAACCCGACGATCTATGAGGGACTGAACCTCGTCTGCCGCCAGAGCAAGCTGCCCGGCATCGACCTTTCCGACATCACCTATTACGTCGGCCGCGAGACCATCATCCCGCGCGAGGACGTCCCGGGCATGTGGGTCTGGCGCGAAGGCGTGTTCGCCTTCCTGCAGCGCAATGCCGAACGCTCCGCCGCGTTCTTCGGCGTGCCGACCAAGCAGGTGGTGGAGTTCGGCACGGAGCTGGAGATTTAGCTTCGCGAATAGTGAGTGGCGAATAGCGAATAGAGCCGCAAACCCTATTCGCTAATCCTATTCGCCATTCGCCCCATTCCCGCTCTCCGCCTCTTCCGTGATGTGCTCGACCGACACCACGTGCTCGTCCTCGGCGGTGTCGAACACGATGACGCCCTGCGTCGAGCGGCCGGCGATGCGGATGCCTTCGACCGGGCAGCGGATCAGCTGGCCCTTGTCGGTGACCAGCATGATTTGATCAGCGTCCTCCACCGGGAACGACGCCACGAGGTTGCCGTTGCGGTTGTTGACGCTCATGGCGACGATGCCTTTGCCGCCGCGGCCGGTGGTGCGGTACTCGTAGGACGAGGTCCGCTTGCCATAGCCGTTGACGGAGACGGTGAGCACGACCTGCTCGGCCGCCGACATCTCGATATAGCGCTCCTGGGCGAGCTGGAAGCTGCCGGAGGTCTCCTCGGCCTCTGCGTCAGCTGCCGCCTCCTCCGCCGCGGCTTCGCCGGCGACCGCGCGGCGCATCTTCAAATAGGCCGAGCGCTCGTCCGAGGTGGTCTCGACATGGCGCAGGATCGCCAGCGAGATCACCTTGTCGCCCTCGCCGAGCGCGATGCCCCGCACGCCCATCGAGGTGCGCCCGGTGAACACGCGCACGTCGGTGACGGGGAAGCGGATGCACTGGCCGCCAGCGCCGGTCAGCAGCACGTCATCGCGCTCGGTGCAGATCTGCACGTCGACGATCGCTTCATTCTCGTCGAGCTTCATGGCGATGATGCCGGAGCGGCGGACATCGACGAAGTCCGACAGCTTGTTGCGCCGGACATTGCCGCCCGTGGTGGCGAACATCACGTCGAGGTTGCCCCAGGTGGATTCGTCCTCGGGCAGCGGCATGATGGTGGTGATGCGCTCGCCCTGCTCCAGCGGCAGGATGTTGATCAGCGCCTTGCCGCGCGCGTTCGGCGCGGCCATCGGCAGACGCCAGACCTTCTCCTTGTAGACCTGGCCGCGCGAGGAGAAGAACAGCACCGGCGTGTGCGTGGAAGCCACGAACAGGCGACTGACAAAGTCCTCGTCGCGGGTCTGCATGCCGGCGCGGCCCTTGCCGCCGCGGCGCTGCGCCCGGTAGGCCGACAGCGGCACGCGCTTGACGTAGCCGGCGTGGGACACCGTGACGACCATGTCCTCGCGCTGGATCAGGTCCTCGTCCTCGACCTCGCCTTCCTGCTCGATGATGACGGTGCGCCGCGGGGTGGCGAACTCGGCCTTCACCTCGGCAAGCTCGGTCTTGATGATATTGAGCACGCGCTCGCGCGAGCGCAGGATGTCGAGATAATCGGCGATCTCACCGGCAAGCTTGTCGAGCTCGTCGCGGATTTCGTCGCGGCCGAGGGCGGTGAGGCGCTGAAGACGCAGATCGAGAATGGCCCTCGCCTGCTCCATCGACAGCCGGATCGTGCCATCCGCGCTGATGCGGTGACGCGGATCGTCGATCAGCGTCAGCATGTCCTCGACGTCCCGGGCCGGCCAGTCGCGCGACATCAGGGTGTCGCGCGCAGTGGTCGGATCCGGCGAGGTCCGGATGACGCGGATCATCTCGTCGATGTTGGCCACCGCGATCGCCAGACCAACCAAAATATGGGCGCGGTCGCGCGCCTTGGCGAGCAGGTACTTGGTGCGCCGCGTGACGACCCGTTCACGGAAGTCGACGAAGATCGCGAGCAGGTCCTTCAGATGCATGATCCGCGGACGGCCGCTGTCGAGCGCCACCATGTTGACGCCGAAGCTGGTCTGCAGCGGCGTGAATCTGTAGAGCTGATTCAGCACCACATCCGGCACGGCGTCGCGCTTCAGTTCGATGACGACGCGGTAGCCGTCGCGGTCCGATTCGTCGCGCAGGTCGCCGATGCCCTCGATCTTCTTTTCCTTCACCAGCTCGGCGATTCGCTCGACCATCGTCGCCTTGTTCACCTGGTAGGGAATCTCGGTGATGATGATCGCCTCGCGCTCCTTGCGAATGGTCTCGATCGCGACCTTGCCGCGCATGACGACCGAGCCGCGGCCGAGGTGATAGGCGGCGCGGATGCCCGCGCGTCCGAGAATGACGCCGCCGGTCGGGAAATCCGGTCCCGGCACGATGTTGATGAGCTCGTCGATGGTGAGCGCGGGGTTGTCGATCAGCGCGACGCAGGCGTCGATGACCTCGCCGAGATTGTGCGGCGGGATATTGGTCGCCATGCCGACCGCGATGCCGCCGGCGCCGTTGACGAGAAGGTTCGGGAACTTGGCCGGCAAGACCGACGGTTCGGTCTCGTTGTTGTCGTAGTTCGGCTGGAAGTCGACGGTGTCCTTGTCGATGTCGGCCAGCAGGGCCAGCGCGGCCTTGGTCAGGCGCGCTTCGGTATAACGATAGGCAGCCGGCGGATCGCCGTCGACCGAGCCGAAATTGCCCTGGCCGTCGATCAGCGGCACCCGCATCGAGAAGTCCTGCGCCATGCGGACCATGGCGTCGTAAATCGACTGGTCGCCGTGCGGGTGATACTTACCGATGACGTCACCGACCACGCGGGCGGATTTGACGTACTTCTTGTCGGGCGTGTGCCCCTGCTCGTTCATCGAGAACAGGATGCGGCGGTGCACCGGCTTCAGACCGTCCCGGGCATCGGGCAGCGCCCGCGCCACGATCACGCTCATGGCGTAGTCGAGATAGGACTTCTTCATCTCCTCGAAGATGGAGACGGGGCGAATATCCGAGGGTTGCCCCGGCTGGTCGCCGGGCTTGTCGTCGTCGTCAGCCAAGGGGAAATCCGGTGAGGTTTTATCTGGGAATCATATAGCGCATCGAGCCCCTGATAACCACCCTCGCGGGCTCCAGGGAAGCGCTTTTTCCGCTTATTTTTCCAATAGCTTACGGCCTTGCGGGGAGCGTCTCGGATGGGCCTGGAACAGGCCTTCCAAAATCGCCTCCGAGACCTCGTCAATCGCGCCGCCACACGCCCCGTCGAGGTGTTTTCCCTGGCGCAATCCGCGTTCAACCCAAACATGAAGCGGGCCCGGAAATCCCGAGCCCTTGCTACCGATTAGTAAGGTTTGCTGACACGACGTGGGAAGGCGCCGCTCAGCCGGCCAGCGCCCCCCTCATCGTCCGATCCGGGCTCAGAACGGGATATCGTCGTCCATGTCGCTGTTGCGGCCACCGCCGCCGGCGGCCACGGGACGGCGCGGTGCGCTGCTGACGGGGCTGGAGGAGCCGAAATCGCCGCCGGGCTCGTCGCCGAAGCTGCCGCCACCTCCGCCACCGCCGCGGCCGTCGAGCATCGTGAGCGTCGAGTTGAAGCCCTGGAGCACGACCTCGGTCGAGTACTTCTCGACGCCGCTCTGGTCGGTCCATTTGCGGGTCTGCAGCGCGCCCTCGATGTAAACCTTCGCGCCCTTCTTCAGGTACTGCTCGGCGACCTTGCAGAGCCCTTCATTGAAGATCACGACGCGGTGCCACTCGGTCTTTTCCTTGCGCTCGCCGCTGTTCTTGTCGCGCCAGGTCTCGGAGGTGGCGATGCTCAGATTCGCGATCGGCCGCCCGTCCTGGGTGCGGCGGATTTCAGGATCCTTGCCGAGATTTCCAACCAGAATGACCTTGTTGACGCTTCCCGCCATCGCCGCTCTCCACTCCGAATGCCACTGAATTTCCTAAGGCCGAGCGCGCTATTCGCGTTCCTCTGCGCCTTGTTGAGACGACCCTATACGCTTGCAGGCGCCGCTCAGCCCGTCACCCCCAAGGTTATCCCCATATATAGCACCGACCGGCGATTTGTTCCAGATTTGTTCCTGCAGACATTACTGCCAAATGTGGAGACGGGGTGGCGCCTAAATGGCGCTGTGATGGCAAATGGAGATGGAACCAAACCGGGTTCCCGTGAATGATAAAAACCACTTAACATTCATTAAGTTAAGGGCAGGTCGATTGCTCCTAGCTGTTGCGCTCCGGTCACGGACTTTGCCGCCCAATCGAGCTATCGTCGTGCCTGGAATTGATGCAATGGGCCTCGCGCCTGATCGTCCGCCTTGGGGAACTCAGAGAGGCGGACACGACTGGGGAGATTACAATGAAGAAGATTCTGATTGGCTTTGCTGGCGCGGTTGCGCTGACCCTCTCGGCTCCGGCCGGTGCTGCAGACCTTGGGGCCCGTCCCTATACAAAGGCGCCGATCGCGCCCCCCGCTCCGATCTATACCTGGACCGGCTTCTATGTCGGCGTGCAGGGCGGCGGTGCCTGGGGCCGCAGCGACGAAACCTTCTTTGGCGCTCCGAACACGGCGATCTTTGCCGGAAGTCAGAACTACGACACCACCGGCGGCTTTGTCGGCGGCGTGTTCGGCTACAACTGGCAGGCGGCCAACTGGGTGTTCGGCATCGAGGGCGACTACCATTGGGCTGACATCAACGGCCGTTCTGCCGAGATCAATGCCGGCCTCGGCGACACCTACTTCACGAGAATCCGTGGCTTCGGCGACATCAAGGGCCGTCTCGGCTATTCCACCGGTCCCGCTCTCTTGTTCGTCAGCGGCGGCGCTGCAGTCGGCGACATTCAGCACCGCTACGATGGCATCCCCGGAAACGTCTTCATCCAGAACAACACCCGCTGGGGTTGGACCGTCGGCGCCGGCGCGGAATACATGTTCGCTCCGAACTGGTCGGCCAAGGTCGAATACAACTACATCGACTTCGGCAAGAGCACGATCCAGTACTCCGCCGTGCCCACCAATCGCTCCGAGTGGACCGATACCGTTCACACGGTCAAGGCAGGTGTGAACTATCACTTCAACTGGGGTGCGCCGGTCGCCGCGCGCTACTGATATCTATCTGACATCGTTGAAGTCTAAGGCCGGCCTCGCGCCGGCCTTTTTCGTTTGGCGCGACCATGAAACCGGAGGCAATAAGTCAGTAACCATCACCTTTTCGACCGCTGTGGCTTTTCGGAGACACAACTTGCGGCTTTGGTGGTGTAAGTACGGCGTCAGTTGGGCCGTTGAGTCCGCTGCCCTTCCGGGAACGGAAGGCAACAACAGAAACTGGGACTGGGATTAGTTGAAATGAAGAAGGTTTTGTTGGCTTCGGCCTGTCTGTTCGCTCTCGCTGCGCCCGCCTCGGCGGCCGATCTCGCAGCTCGCCCCTACACCAAGGCTCCGATCGCTCCGGCAGCGGCCGTCTACAACTGGACCGGCTTCTACCTCGGTATCGTCGGTGGCGGCGCCTGGGAAAACGCTTCCGGCGACCCGAAGATGAAGGGTGGCTTCGTCGGCGGCACCGCCGGCTACAACTGGCAGACCGGCAACGTCGTGTTCGGCATCGAGGCCGATGGCTCCTGGGCTGACGTCAGCGCTTCGGCGAGCGCTCTCGGCGTCACCGTGTCGTCCAAGACCGACGCGCTCGGCACCGTCCGCGGCCGCATCGGCTGGGCCGTCAACAACGTGCTGTTCTACGGCACCGGTGGTTACGCCTGGATCGACAACAAGGTCAGCGTCAGCGCGCTCGGCGTGACTGTCTCCGACAGCAAGTTCCACTCGGGCTGGACCGTCGGCGCCGGCGTCGAGGCGTTCTTCGCTCCGCAGTGGTCGGTCAAGGGCGAGTACCTCTATCGCAGCCTCGGTGGCGAGACCTACTTCTCCGGTCTCGGCGCTCCGATCACCACCGGCACGCTCAACTTCCACACCGTGCAGGTCGGCGTGAACTACCACTTCGGCGCCCCGGTGGTTGCCAAGTACTGATCTGCGAAGTACTGATCACTACCGACGTCACATCGTCACGAAAGGCCGGCCTTGCGCCGGCCTTTTTGTTTTTGCGCCCCAGCCCGCTCGCTCGCTAGCATTTCGGGAGAGATGTGGCGTCCGGGTGACACAACCTTTGGCTTTAATGGTGTAAAGCAATGACATTAGTCGGGTCATAGCTCCGCTGGCTCTTCCGCTTTCCGGAAGGTCAGAAAGAGAAACGGAACTGGGGAATGGATATGAAGAAGCTTTTGCTGGCTTCGGCCGGTTTGTTCGCACTCAGCGCGTTGGCACCGGCCTCGGCGGCCGATTTGGCGGCCCGCCCCTACACCAAGGCTCCAGTCGCACCGATCGCGATGTACAATTGGAGCGGTTTCTACATCGGTATCAACGGCGGCGGCGCCTCGAGCCGCAACTGCTGGGACGTCAACAACATCTTCGGTGTTGCGGGTCCGGACACGGCTGAAGGCTGTCACAATGCGACCGGCGGCGTCGTCGGCGGACAGGTCGGTTATCGCTGGCAGTCGGCCAACTGGGTGTTCGGTCTTGAAGCCCAGGGCGACTGGGCCAACCTGAAGGGCTCGAATACGAGCTTGGTGCTTGGGCCGCTGGTCAACCAGACCAAGATCGACGCGCTTGGCCTGTTCACCGGCCAGGTCGGCTATGCCTGGAACAACGTGCTCTGGTACGTGAAGGGTGGCGCGGCCGTCACGCACGCCAAATACAACGGCCTGGTGGGCGGCGTGGTGCTCGACAGCGCAAGCGAGACGCGCTGGGGTGGCGCGGTCGGCACCGGCATCGAATTCGGTTTCGCACCGAACTGGTCCGTGGCGATCGAATACGACCATCTGTTCATGGGCAAGCGCAACAACTCGTTCACGATCCTCGGCGTCAACGACCGTATCGACCGTATCAAGCAGGACGTCGACATGGGCACCGTTCGCCTCAACTACACCTTCGGCGGCCCCGTGGTCGCCCGGTATTGATCTGAAGTCCTGATCGCTACCGACGTCCCATCGTCACGAAAGGCCGGCCTTGCGCCGGCCTTTTTGTTTTCGCGGCACCTTGCCGCGCAGTTCCGCAAAGCCCCTGCTGCCAGTTGCCGCCAGCGCGCCAACATTCCGTTGACGATTCGCAAGTCCCACTGGAAATCCGTCTCCGTTCTTCCTACGTTCGCTGACAACCCCATCGGCGCCGATCCCGGTTCCGGGCGAGCGCGCCTTTTTTATTGGCGCGGTCGCGCACCCATGGGATTCCTTGAGGGCAACTCGGATGGATGAAGTGATCAAGGCGAAGCGCCAACAACAGAACGCGGGCTCCAGCCTGCGCGCAATTACGATCCGTGGCGCGCGCGAGCACAACCTCAAGAACATTGACGTCGAGATTCCCCGCGACAAGCTGGTGGTGTTCACCGGCCTCTCCGGCTCCGGCAAATCCTCGCTCGCCTTCGATACCATCTACGCCGAGGGCCAGCGCCGCTACGTCGAATCGCTGTCGGCCTATGCGCGCCAGTTCCTGGAGATGATGCAGAAGCCTGACGTCGACCAGATCGACGGCCTGTCGCCGGCGATCTCGATCGAGCAGAAGACGACCTCGAAGAACCCGCGCTCCACCGTCGGCACCGTCACCGAGATCTACGACTACATGCGGCTCTTGTGGGCGCGCGTCGGCGTGCCCTATTCGCCGGCCACGGGCCTGCCGATCGAAAGCCAGACCGTCTCGCAGATGGTCGACCGCGTGCTGGCGCTGCCCGAGGGCACCCGCCTGTATCTGCTCGCCCCCGTCGTGCGCGGTCGCAAGGGCGAGTACCGCAAGGAGCTCGCCGAATGGCTCAAGAAGGGCTTTCAGCGCGTCAAGATCGACGGCACCTTCCACGAGCTTGCGGAAGCGCCGACGCTCGACAAGAAATTCCCGCACGACATCGACGTCGTGGTCGACCGCATCGTGGTGCGCGCCGACATCGGCCAGCGCCTCGCCGAAAGCTTTGAGACCGCGCTGAAGCTCGCCGAGGGTCTTGCCGTCGTCGAATTCGCCGACGCGCCGGCGGCAGCTCCCGCCGAGGAAAAGAAGAAGACCGCCAAGATCCACGACAAGAGCGGACCCGAGCGCATCCTGTTCTCGGAAAAGTTCGCCTGCCCGGTCTCCGGCTTCACCATTCCCGAGGTCGAGCCGCGCCTGTTCTCGTTCAACAACCCCTACGGCGCGTGTCCTGCCTGCGGCGGCCTCGGCGTCGAGCAGCATGTCGACGAGGATCTCGTCATCCCCGACAAGGAGCTCGCCATCGGCAAGGGCGCGATCGCGCCCTGGGCCAAATCGTCGTCGCCCTATTACGTGCAGACGCTGACCGCGCTCGGCAAGCACTACAAGTTCACGCTGACCACCAAGTGGAAGGACCTGGCCAAGAAGACGAAAGACGCCATCCTCCACGGCTCCGGCGAGGACGAGATCAAGTTCTCCTACGAGGACGGGGTGCGCTCCTACGACACCAAGAAGCCGTTCGAAGGCGTCATCACCAACATCAACCGCCGCTATCGCGAGACCGAGAGCGAGTGGGCGCGCGAGGAGCTCGCCAAGTATTTCCACGACGTGCCCTGCGAGGGCTGCAAGGGCTTTCGGCTCAAGCCTGAGGCGCTCTGCGTCAAGATCGGCGGCAAGCATATCGGCGAGATTTCCGAGCTATCCGTGAAGGGCGCCGGTGCATGGTTCGAGACCGTGCCTGAGGCGCTGAACGCGCAGCAGAACGAGATCGCGGGCCGCATCCTGAAGGAGATCCGCGAGCGCCTCACCTTCCTGCTCGACGTCGGCCTCAACTACCTCACCCTCTCCCGCTCCTCCGGCACGCTCTCCGGCGGCGAGAGCCAGCGCATCCGCCTGGCCTCGCAGATCGGCTCGGGGCTGACCGGCGTGCTCTACGTGCTGGACGAGCCCTCGATCGGCCTGCACCAGCGCGACAACGCGCGCCTGCTCGACACCCTCAAGCGGCTGCGCGACCTCGGCAACACCGTGATCGTGGTCGAGCATGACGAGGACGCCATCCTGCTCGCCGACCACGTGCTCGACATCGGCCCCGGCGCCGGCATGCATGGCGGCAACATCATTGCCGAAGGCACGCCCGCCGAGATCATGCGCAATCCGAAATCGCTGACCGGCAAGTACCTGACCGGCGAGCTCGAGGTCGAGGTGCCGGAGCGGCGGCCGCCGAACCATCGCCGCACCATCAAGGTGGTCAACGCGCGCGGCAATAACCTCAAGAACGTCACCGCCGAAATTCCGCTCGGCCTGTTCACCGCCGTCACCGGCGTGTCCGGTGGCGGCAAGTCGACGCTGCTGATCGACACGCTCTACAAGGCCATCGCCCGCAAGCTGAACAATGCCAGCGAGGGTGCCGCCCCGCACGACCGCATCGAGGGCCTCGAGCACATCGACAAGATCATCGACATCGACCAGTCGCCGATCGGCCGCACCCCGCGCTCCAACCCCGCGACCTATACCGGCGCCTTCACGCCGATCCGCGAATGGTTCGCCGGCCTGCCCGAGTCCAAGGCGCGCGGTTACGAGCCCGGCCGCTTCTCCTTCAACGTCAAGGGCGGCCGCTGCGAAGCGTGCCAGGGCGACGGCGTCATCAAGATCGAGATGCACTTCCTGCCCGACGTCTACGTCACCTGCGACGTCTGCAAGGGCAAGCGCTACAACCGCGAGACGCTGGAGGTCCTGTTCAAGGGCAAGTCCATCGCCGACGTGCTCGACATGACCGTCGAGGAAGCCGCCGAGTTCTTCAAGGCGGTGCCGCGCGTGCGCGAGACTTTTCAGACCCTGCACCGCGTCGGCCTCGACTACATCCATGTCGGTCAGCAAGCGACGACGCTCTCGGGCGGCGAAGCCCAGCGCGTCAAGCTCGCCAAGGAATTGTCAAAACGCGCCACCGGCCGCACGCTCTACATCCTGGACGAGCCCACCACCGGCCTGCACTTCCACGACGTCAAGAAGCTGCTGGAGGTGCTGCACGAGCTGGTCGCGCAGGGCAACACGGTCGTCGTCATCGAGCACAATCTCGAAGTCATCAAGACCGCCGACTGGGTCATCGACCTCGGCCCCGAAGGCGGCGACGGCGGCGGCGAGATCGTGGCGTGGGGTCCGCCTGAGGACATCGCGAAGGCGCCAAGGAGCTATACGGGCAAGTTCTTGGAGCCGGTGTTGAAGAAGGCACGGAAGCCGAAGCGAAGGAGCACGAGCCAGGCGGCGGAGTGAGACACTGGCCTCAACGGAGCCTTCAATGAGTATTTCAGCTGTAAATTTCGATGCGATCTCGGAGACAGATCTAACCCAGCAAATCTTGGCCGGCGTGCCTGAAGGCATTCTAGTCGACTACAAACGAGCGATGTATGGTTTCGCTGATGCAGACGTAAAGGAGTTGCTAAAAGACGTTTCTTCTTTCGCAAACACATCCGGTGGGCATCTAGTTATCGGAATAGATGAGTCAGGCGGTATTCCAACCGCGATTACTCCGCTTACGGGAGACGCCGACAAAGATCTCCAGAGATTGGAGAATCTCGTTCGTGATGGCCTTGAGCCTCGTATCTCGGGCATACGAATGAAGTCTGTGGCAGTGAGCGGTGGATATGTTTTGCTTTTGAGAATTCCGAAGAGCTGGAATCCGCCGCATCGCGTAAGTGCCCGAAACGCAAACCGGATTTATGGACGAAACTCCGCAGGCTCTTATGAATTCAGCGTGGAAGAGCTGCGGGTCGTGTTCACGTCCTCGGCCACAGCGGCAGACCGGGTGCGTTCATTCCGAGCAGAGCGCCTAGCAAAGATTGATGCTAGCGAAGCTATAGCTCCCCTAATGAAGAACAATGGTCGCTTAGTGTTGCATCTTTTGCCGGCGTCCTCTTTCGGCCTAGAGAATCGGATCGATGTAGCGGCGGCGCAGCGCCTGCAAGAGCTGTTGAAGCCGATGTCTTCGATGGGTTACTCACCTCGGATTAATTTTGATGGCTTTTCTAATCTCTCGCATGGGACAGGCGGAAAATGCATTTCATACACGCAAATATTTCGAACAGGGGCAATTGAAGCTGTAAAAGTCCGGGTTACCGGCGATCTAATCGATGGGACTGTTTGGGTACCCGCTTTAACGTTCGATCGTTCAATTCTCGAACAGCTTCCTCACTATTTGGCGGCGCTGCGCCAACTTGAGGTACCGCCACCGATATTCTTGATGATCACTCTGCAAGGCGTCCGAGGGGCACGACTTGGAATCGATCAGCGCCCGTTCGACGATCCGCCGCCAATAGACAGAGACGTATTAGAGCTTCCGGAAGTTGTGATTGAGCAATACGGAAGCGATGAATCCTATCAACGCGCTGTACGTCCTGCTTTTGATGCGTTGTGGAATACGGCAGGGTACGCTCGTTCTCAATATTTTGACTCGAACGACAGATGGAACCCTCCACGGCGATGACATGCCAAGAGCCGATCACTGTCGCTAATTTGCGCGAGCGAGGCCCCTTTCAGCCCATCGAGAATAATTAAGGCTGAGTCCGGCGGCTAACCATGCCTCAAGCGGCCAGATAGCCTGCCGCAAAAGCCTGGGCTGCCCGAACATCGTTGCTTGTCAGCCTCGGATGCTCCGAGATGATGGCCTCGGTGGTCATACCTGCGCCGAGTTCGCGCAGAACCAGTTCGACCGGGACACGCGTGCCACGGATGACGGGCTTCCCGTCCATGATCGCCGGGTTGATTTCAATGCGCTCGTGCCGCATGGCTATCCTCGAATTCTGCCCAATAGTAGCACGTCCCATCTCGCTTGTCAGCGAACTCCCCCATGCCCTACTCCCTCGCCATCTTCGATCTCGACGGCACGCTGGCCGACAGCTTCCCCTGGTTCCTCCGCACCGTCAACGACATCGCGGACCGCTTTGGCTTTCGCCGGGTTCGGGATGAGGACGTCGAGGGACTGCGGCACGCCTCGACGCGCGAGATCCTCAGCCGCCTTGAAGTGCCCTTGTGGAAGCTACCGGCGATCGCGCGGCATGCGCGGCGGCTGAAGGGAGAGGCAGCTAGCGAGATCCCGCTGTTTGGAGGTGTCGAGACCATGCTGCGGACGCTGGCGGACAACGGCGTGCAGCTCGCGCTGGTGACGTCGGACAGCGAGGCCAATGCGCGCGAGAAGCTCGGCGAGGCCGCCGCGCTGTTTTCGCATTTCGACTGCTCGGCATCGCTGTTCGGCAAGCCCGCGAAATTCCGCCGCGTCATCCGCCGCGCCGGCGTGGAGCCAAACCAGGTCATCGCGATCGGCGACGAGGTTCGTGACATCGAGGCAGCACGCGCCGTCGGCATCGCCTGCGGCGCGGTGTGCTGGGGCTATGCGGCCCCGGCGGCGCTGCGGGCGCACGGGCCGGATCATGTGTTCGAGCGGATGGAGGAGATTGCTCCGACGCTGGCTCGGTCTCGTAGGGTGGGTTAGCGTCAGCGTAACCCACCACTTTCTGTCTCCACGGAAGCCAAAGAGGTGGGTTACGCCTTCCGACTGCGCTTTTGCGCAGCCGCAAGGCTAACCCACCCTACGCCGCCCTACTCCGTCCTGCGCAAAAACGCGCCGAACGCGCGCGGGCCGTCGCCGGTCTTGATCTCGCCGATCACCTTCAGATCAGTCGCGTCGATGATGCTTAGCGTGTTGCTCTCCCAGCAGGCGACGATGACGCGCTTGCCGTCGGCGGTCGCAGCGATGCCTTCGGGATAGTCGCCGACATTGATGCGCTTGATCGGCTTCAACGTCGCAACATCGAACACGCTGACGGTGCCGCCATATTGGTCGGTGACGAAGCCCCGGCCCAGCGTCAGCGCCACCGCATAGGGGCGCATGCCAACCGGCACGCGGCCGACCTCGCGGCCAGCGGCAATGTCGATCACGGAGACGTCGTCGGAGCCGACATTGGCGGTGTAGGCGCGCTTGCCCTCGGCATCGATGGTGACGCCGAACGGACGGGTGCCGACCTTGATCGTCGCCTTGCGCTGACGCGTCGCCGTGTCCACGACCGACACGCTGTCGTCGTCGCGGTCCGCCGAAAGCAGCAGCTTGCCGTCAGGCGTCACCGCCAGGCCCGACGGCGAGGCGCCGACCGCGATGCTGGCGATGACGCTGCGGCTCGCGGCGTCGATCACCCGCACCGCAGCCGCATACCAATCGGCGACATAGACCGTCTTGCCATCGGGCGCCACAGCAATGCCGAGCGGCCCGCCGCCGACCTCGATCCGCCCGACCACCTGCCGGGCTGCGGCGTCCACCACCGTCACCGCCTTGGCGTCGGGGCTCGTGACATAGGCAAAGCGGCTGTCAGCGCTGACGGCGACGCCGGCCGGCTTGCCGCCGATCGGGATGGTCGCGACGCTACGCGCGGCGGCGAGATCCACGACCATCAGATCGTCGCTGAGCTGGTTGGTGACGAACGCCTCCTCGGCAGCCGCGCTGCCAAGGCCGGCGTGGCAAAGGCTGGCGGCGAGCGCCGCCAGAACCAGCATCCGCACGATCAGCTACCGCTCTCGATCTTCTTCTTCAGCGCTTCGAGACCGGTCTTGTAGAGCCCGCTCACCGCCTTCACCGCGGCCTCGTCGCTCAGCTCCGGCGGCGGATCGTTGTTGGGAAAGCCGCGGTAGAATGCCCCGGCCCATTCCAGCTTGGACTTGCCGTCGGAAGCCGGAGACACCGTCAACGTCGAGGAATAATTGGTCACCGGCAGCACCTTCACGTCGACCTTCGTGATCCGGTACGAATAGCTCATCATGTCGGGCTCGTATTTGTAGAGCTCCTCATCGACAGTCGCTCCGCCCTGCAGGGTCAGCGTCCGCGTCGCGCCGACCTCGTTGCCTTTCTCGCCCGTGGTCTTGGTGACAGGCGGAAGCCAGCTCATGTCCTGAAAGTTGCGGATCGCGGCCCAGACCTTGTCCTGCGGCGCGTTGATCTCGATGGATTCCCGCACCTTCTGCCGGGTCGGCCCATGCGCCCAGGCCGCCGGCGAAAAAAACGGCCCAAAGGCCGCCGTCAAGCCTGCCGCCCCAAAAACAGCCAGCGCGCTAGCCGTGGCCGTGCGCCGTCCAATCGTCACCCTCATCTCGTTTCCTCATACGTCCAGTTGATCGTGCGCGACTTGGAATGCGCGCTGCGGTCATCCTAGCGCATTTTGGGGCCGAGGGGAGACCGGTTCGTGGCGCCGTTGCGGCGGAGCTCGGCGCACCCCACAAGCTGTTGCGCGGCCCGGCGGGCAAAACACCCATGGACGGGTCAACGTCGCCGCGCCAAAATATTTCTCTTTATCAGAAGTTCGGATTATCGTATACGACACCCATCCCGTCCCGGGCCGAGGGGCGCATCGCGATCGTCACGAACGCGGGATGGGACGTGGTGGACGCGGGCTGCGTCGGCGCGAAGGTGGTTTGCAGGGCGGGTCACACCGTGAGCAAGGACCGGCGCGCACACGACCGGTGCAGCCTGCGTACGGCAAAATCGTGTGGTCCTGGCGCCCGGGGTCTGTGCGCCAAGTCTTGCGGTGATGTAGGCAGCCCAACCGGGCACATGCATCGGCTATCCGCGAGGCGACGGGGGCAATAGTGCAACGCTCCCCGGGGAGAGCACGACATAAGCCGTAAACCCACTGCGCAGGGAAGGCCGGATGTTTGGCTTCACCTGTATGCCGCTGTGCATTTGCTTTTTGCGCATTTGCGCACAGCGGACCGCGGGTGCCAGCCGGCACCCGGCCTTCCCTGCGCCCTCGGCACTTTTGAGGGCGGCAACTGAAGCAAAAGCTCGGGCGGATCATGCCGCGAGGATGAAAGCCTGTGCCAGCCAATGGACAACGGTCTCGTGCCCCGGACGCTGCGCAGCACGAAGTGATGCGCTGCAGAGCCGGGGCCCATGCGTCGGCACGTTGCTCGGCCTCCTGGGTCCCGGATCTGCGCCGCAACGCTTGCGCGTCGCAGCTTGTCCGGGACACGAGAGCGGCGAATGGTGCTACGTCACACTCCGTCATTGCGAGGAGCCCTTGCGACGAAGCAATCCAGACTTCCGCCGCGGAGAGATTCTGGATTGCTTCGCTGCGCTCGCAATGACGGGGAGAGAGCACGTGCCGATTGCGCCCCCTCAGCTATTCCTCCAGCGTCGCCTCCACAAACCCGCGCGGGTCAGCACAAAACTCCCGCATCAGCCGGTAATGATCGGTCTCCTCCACCGTCACCGGCTCCAGGCCGTATTTCCCGAGCCGCAGCAGCCCCGCGTTGGGATACGCCATCAGCATCGGCGAATGCGTCGCCATGATCACCTGGCAGATCCGGGAGTCCTCCATGCGCCGCAGCAGCTTCAAGAACTCGATCTGGCGCGCCGGCGACAGCGCCGATTCCGGCTCGTCGAAGATGAAGATGCCCTGGCGCTGACAGCGCTCCTCGAAGAAGCGCAGGAAGCCTTCGCCGTGGGAGTGCGACAGGAAATCGGGACCGACCTGACCGGCATCGCGCGCGGCCTTGTCCAGATACCGCGCGACCGAGAAAAAGCTCTCGGCACGAAAGAACCAGCCATTGCTGATCTTCGGCAGCCAGCTCGCGCGCAGGGCCTTGCCGAGCTGCCCGCCCATCTTCTCGCGCGCCTCGGAGTGATCGACCGGCCTATACCCCTTGCCGCCACCGGCATCGTCGTAGCCGGCAAGCGATGCGATGCCCTCGAGGATCGTCGACTTCCCGGTGCCGTTCTCACCGACGATGATGGTGATGGGCGCGTCGAAATTGAGCTCGAACTCATCCGGGAAGATGGGCAGGCAAAACGGATAGGCCTCGCGATCGTGAATTTTCGAAGGGTCGAGCCAGACCCGCTTCAGATACGGCGCCGGCAGGTTGATCGTGCGGTGACCTCTCCGGCTCATACCCCGTCTCCACTTGATTCCGACCGATCTTTCGATCGGAACATATTAGGAACACAACCTCCGCGTAAGCTGCATTTTAGAAACATATGGAAACAACTCGAAAACAAACTCGGCTTACGTCACCGGGAGATAAGTTAAAACTTCAGATTGTAAGCCGAAATGGCCCGAAGGAAACGCACTGACTGCTGGCATGAGGCCGGCTCCCCTGCTCGCGACCCCGCAATGATTGACGGACGTCCGGGACGACAAGAACCGCGAGGAATGCGCGATGGTATCAACGTATTTCGGTTACAACTACATCACGCGCAATCTCAAGCAGTCCCTGACTCGGGTCGAACAGCAACCCGACGTCGCGCGGGAGGCCGCCTATTACAAGGCCCACATCGGCCAGGTGAAGACCGTCGACGAACTCATGAAGGACTATCGCCTGTATCATTATGCGCTGAAGGCATACGGGCTGGAAGACATGGCATACGCCAACGCCTTCATGAAGAAAGTGCTGGAGAGCGACCTCAACGACGCCAAGAGCTTCGTCAACAAGCTGGTCGACAAGCGCTACCGGGAGTTTGCCGCGGCATTCTCCTTCAACGACGCTGCAGCGCCGGTTGCCCAGTCGGACAACCAGACCGACGAGATGATCGGTCTGTACACGGCGACCAAGAAGAGCCAGGTCGATGCACTCGCCAGCGACTCGAATTACTACAGCGCCCAGATCGGCAACATCAGCAGCGCGGACGCAATCCTGAACAACGATCGCCTTCGCAATTATGTCTATTCGGCATTCGGGATCGACGAAAGCAAGTGGCCGCCGGCCACGATCAGCCAGGTCCTGCGCAGCGACCCATCCGATCCGAACAGCTACGTCAACACCACCTTCGCGTCCCAGCTGGGTGGCCTCAACGCAGCGCGCGCCCAAGCGCAGTCAGACGCCAGCACGGCCAACTCGAATATCGCCAGCTACACGGCCCAGCTCGCGCAACCGGGCGCAAACGTGCCTCAGCTGCAAGTCCAGATCCTGGTCGAGAAGCATCACCTGGAGACGTATAGGAACAGCATCTCCAGTCTCGATGACCAGATCGCAACGATCGGCGGATTTGTGGATATGGCCGGCGCGTTCGAGTTCTTGCCCGACGGGTCGCTTCCGGCAGGTACGCCCGCGCAGACAGCCGCAAATATCGCACTCACGAAGAAGCGGTTCGATGACAGCAAGGCCGCGGTCTATTCGGCGGCAAGCCCGCTGAGCGAAGCCTCTGCAATCAAACAATTCAGAACGGCCATCCTCAAACTCAATTCGGTCGACGCGTTCGTATCGACGCCAGGCGTGTACGATTTTGCGCTCGGCGCCGTCGGCCTCGACCCGAAAAAGGTCTCGCAGACGACCATCAAGGCCGTCCTCGAAAGTGACCTCGGCGATCCCAAGAGCTACGTGTATACTCTCAAGGACAATCGATACGTTCAGCTCGCACGCGCGTTCAACTTCGATGCAAAAGGCAATCTGACGACCCCCCTGTTGGCGCAGGACGCTGCTGAAGTCCTCCAGATTGCAAGGGACTACGTCGTTCAAGCGGTGAAGAGCGCAAGCACATTGAGCACCAAGCAGCAGGCGGCGGTTCGGGCACAAGCCGCCAAGGACGCGACGGCTTATCAGGAGGCGATCGCCGGCATCGACAGCGTTTCCGATCTTCTGGCAAACAGGCCGATGGTCGACCTGGTTCTCCTGGCCAAGGGCTTGAACCCTAGCAAGGTCAGCACCGATTTCCTCAAGAAGATCTTCGCCTCCGATCTGAACGATCCCGAGAGCTTCGCCAACACGCAGAGCGATCCTCGCTTTGCCGACATCGTGGCGTCGTTCAATTTCGACAGCAAGGGCAACGTCGCGCGCCTGCCGATGATGGGTCCCCAGAGGCGGGATCAATTGCGGGACACACAGGCAAGTTATGTCCAGCAAAGCCTCGAGCAGCAGCAAGGCGAAACCAATCCCGGCGTACGCCTGGCGCTCTATTTCCAGCGCAAGGCGGCGGACATCACGTCGCCATACGACATCCTTGCCGACAAGGCTCTTTCGGAGGTGTTCAGGACCACCTTCAATCTACCTGATCAGATGGCGGCGATGCCGATCGACCAGCAGGCCAAGTACGTGGACAGGTTCATGAAGGTCAAGGATCTGTCCGACCCCGCGAAGGTCGCGAAGCTGCTGAACCGCTTCTCCGCCATGTATGACATCAAGAACAACCAGAGCACCGGCCAGGCTCAATCTCCCTTGCTCAATCTGTTTCAAGGATCGAGCTCGGGCATATCAAGCGTCAGTCAATCCACGTTCCAGGCCATTGCCAAACTACGTGCTCACTGATGATCGCTCGCCGATACTAGCCCGACACCTCGAGCACCAGCTCGATGGTCATCAGCACGGGATTGTCGCCGCGGACCAGGCGTCCCTCGGCAATGCCGCCGGTGTAGTCGACCAGCGCGACGTCGAGCGCTGCTTCGAGCGCATCGGAGTGCCCGGGCGCGATCATCCCGGCCGTCACCGCAAGCTCGGTCGCAAACGGCTCGGTCACGCCGCCATGGGTGAAACGCGCGCCGATGGTCGAACCGACGCCGCCGTGAACCATCGCGCGCGCGATGCCGTGCGCGCGGCAGAACTCTTCGAGCGAGCCGGCAAAATCCTGGTTGGGCCGCAGCCGCAGCGCGAAAGCACGGCTCGTCGTGCGCGCGCCGGTGCGCGCGGCGGCAACCGGCCCGAACAGCTTGAAATTGGTCTCGGGATCGGGCTCGGCGGTGAACATCGCGCCATCGAGGCCGAAGGCCTCGACTTCGAACGGCTCGGCGACGATGGTCTCATCAGGCATCATGTGGCCGCCGCTCGCCTTGCCGTCCGCCTCGGTCCAGAGCCCGTGGCAGTGAAAGAACGGCGCGCCGTCGCGCATGCCGAGCGTCAAGCTGCCGAGCTTCGTACGCGTCACGCCGCCGGGCCGGTACGTGTCGCTGTAGAACGCGGCGTTCTCGCCCGTCCTCGACAGCGCCGGCATCACATAGGCGAAAGGCCCGAGGGCGCCATGCCGGAAGTTGAGCACGCCACTCGTAAAACCTTCGGCCGCAAAGCCGCGCCGCACGGCATCCAGCAGTGGCAGACCTGCCTGAAGCGTGAACGAGAAGGCGCGCCCCCTCGCCTCCACCCATTGGATGCCTTCCGCGATGGGCGCGCCCGGCTGCTTGATACTCCGCATCGCCTGCGCTCAGCCCGCCTTGGTCTTGTCGAGATCGAGCAGCCCGCGCGCCTCGAGCTCGTCGCGCACCATGCGCTTCGGCACCTTGCCATAGCCCGACTTCGGCAAGGCCTCCCAGAAGAAGAACCGCTTCGGCATCTTGTAGCGCGGCACCTTCGGCGAGAGGAACGCCGCCATTTCGGCTTCGCTCACCGCCTTCTCGCCGGCACGCGCCACGCACACGGCGACGCCGACCTCGCCCCAGGTCGCATCGGGTACGCCGAGCACGGCGACCTCGCCGACCGCGGGATGCGTCAGGATCTTCTCCTCGATCTCGCGCGGATAGATGTTGGAGCCGCCGGAGATGTACATGTCGGAGGCGCGGCCCGTGATGTAGACGAAGCCCTCCTCGTCCATGTGGCCGAGGTCGCCGGTGCGAAACCAGCCGTTACGAAACGCCTTCGCATTGGCTTCGGGATTGTCGTAATAGCCGGCGAGCACCGCCGGCCCGATCACGCAGATCTCGCCGCTCTGGTTGGCCGCGAGCTCGCGGCCTTCATCATCCTGGATCGAGACCTGCATGCCGGTGCGCTCGAAGCCGCAGGTGCCGATCTTGGCGTGCGGGCCGTCCTCGGGATCGTGCAGCGCCGCCGGCAGCACGGTGATGTTGCCGGTGACCTCGCCGAGGCCAAAATACTGCACGATGACCTTGCCGAGCTTCTTCAGCGCCGTCTTCTGATCCTCGCGATACATCGGCGCACCCGCATAGATCACGTGACGCAGCGAGGCATGATCGTATTTGTCGACGGCGGGGTGCTCGACCATCATCTTCAGGATCGTCGGCACGGTGAAGAGATTGGCGACCCGATGCGTCTCGATCAGGCGGAACGCCTCGTTGATGTCGAATTTCTCGGTCGGCAACAACACGGTGCACACACCGCGCGCGGTCTGCACCAGTTGATGCACGCCGGCGCCATGCGACAGCGGCGCCACCACCAGCGAGGCGTCATTCTCGGTGACGCCGGGCGTCAGATCGGCGAGATGATTGGTGATCACAAAGCCCATCTGGCCGTGGGTGAGCACCGCGGCCTTGGACCGACCGGTGGTGCCCGAGGTGAAGAAGAACCAGCAGGGATCGTCGTGCTCGACGGCGACATTGGCGACATTGGCGCCGGCCTGCGAGGCAATGGCCTCCGCAACCGATGTCTCGCCAAACGCACCCTTGCCGTCGACGCTCCAGGTGAATTCCAGCGCACCGCCCTTCACCGCCGCCGCATGCTCGGGAAAATCGACATGGCATAGAAACGCCTTGGCGCCGGAAGCTTCTGCGAGATAGGTGACCTCATCCGGCATCAGGCGGAAATTGGTGGGCACCCAGACCGCGCCGAGCCGAAACGCGGCGAACATCGAGAAGAACATCTCGTCGCCATTCTTGGAGTGGACGAGGATACGGTCGCCCTTGGCAATGCCACGCGCGGCGAGCGCCACCGCCAGCGCCGAGACCTGCGCATCGATCTGCCGCCAGGTCCAGGATTTGTCACCCCAGACGAAACCGGGACGCGCGCCATGCCGCCGCGCATTCTGGGTCAGCATGTGAGCGAGATTCATGACGCGGCGGGACATGCGCAGGGGCTGCATGGGGATTCCTCTTCGAGGGCGGACGGCGTGCTGGCCGCCGGCTCATGGCGGCCCATTTATCGCCATCGCCCGCGCCCCTGCAAGGCCACCGGATGCACGGCTCCCCTACGGCTGCCTGAACGCAAACGGCGTCGCCGTGATGGCCTTCTGCTTGACGCAGGCCTGCGGGCCAAAGCCGCCGCAGAAGCTGCCATGAAGATCGAAGCGGACGGTGCGTGCAGCGCCGCGCTTCACCGGCGGGGCCATGATCCTGTAGCTGCGGACATAGCCGTCAAACACCGGGCGAACGTTGCCGTCCGGCAGCGTCACCAGGATGTTGATGACGCAGCCGCCAGTTCCGCAATAGGTCGTCTCGCGATCGCCGCATTTGGTGTCCTGGAAATCGACGATGTAGTCGTCGCGGCCGTCACCGGTCAGGTCGATCTTGCGCACCGTATCAGGCGCAAAGGTCACCTCGCCGCCGTCCTGGCTGGTGCACTCCTCGTTGGCGTAGCGCAGCGCCTTCTGCACGCCGGCCGGATAGTCGGACGGATTGAACGGCTTTGCATCCTCGGCGCGCGCGGCGGAGACGAACAGAGCGAGCAGCAACATCAAATAGCGCATGCGCGTTTGTCGCTGGCGCGGCCGCGATCGTTCAGGGAATTTTAAACATGATCGGCGCAACCTTCGTCAGTTCTCGCGTAAAGAGTGCCGCATCATGGTCAAAGCGCCCGCCTTCCTCCTGTTGTCGCTGGCGCTCGCCGGATGCGCCGTGGCGCCACAGGCGCATCTGGCCTCCGATCCCGCCTTCAAGCCTGCGCGTTATGCCTGGGACGGCGCCGGCGAGGATCCCAATCGGCCGCGGACAGCCGCACAACCAGCACGGACCGCGGCCCGATCCGAGCGCAACACATCGCAGGCCGGACTTCAGCCTCAGTCGAAGGAATGGTGGCAGGCGCAGGATGCCAGCGAGGCCGACCAGGATGCCAGGGTCAACCGCTCCCTGGTCATCTGCCAGGGGTGCCTGCGCCCGCCGCAGCAGCCCGAAGATTCCAGGCTCGCCAAAGCGGCCGATTGAACCGAACCGCCTTTGCATGGCTCTACTGAGATGCGCGCCGCCGGCCGCCTCGGCCTGCTCTCGCATGCCGTCCTCTCCAGAACATTTCTCCAGGACATTTCATGCTTACCCGTCGGACCTTCGTCGCCGCCGCTCTGCTCGCAGGCGTTGCTCCCGCCTTCGCCGAGACCCCTGCCACGAGCGATCCCGCCGCAATCCTGACTGCGATCTACACCCGCGCGGCCAAGGGCAAGGGCGATGGCGGCGGCGCCTTCGTCATCGAGACCAAGGCGGCCAAGAGCAAATATCTCTCCAAGGCGCTGGTCGCGCTGTGGGCCAGGTCGGATGCGCATACACCGAAGGGCGACGTCGGGCCGGTCGATTTCGATCCGGTCACCAATTCGCAGGAACCGGACGTGAAATCGTTCAAGATTGACGCGGAGAAGATGGAGGCCGACAAGGCGACGATCGCGGTGACCATCACCGGTCACCGCAACGACCGGAAACCCGCCGACCTCATCGTGCGTTACGACTTCGTGCGCGAGGCGAATAGCTGGCGGATCGACGACATCAAGGGCTCCTCCGACGGCGAAGCCTGGTCGATCCGCAAGATGCTGACGAACGCGCTGAAGAGCTGAGCGGAGACGATATGAGCGACGTCATCAACAACAGGGCCGATCACCGCTATGAGCTCGAGGTCGAAGGTCATGTTGCGACCGAGCATTACAAGCTCGACGGCAACGTCATCACGTTCGAGCACACCGACGTGCCGAAGGAGCTCGGCGGCAAGGGCGTCGGCTCGAAGCTGGTGCAAGGCGCGCTCGACCAGGTCCGCGCCGCCGGATTGAAGGTGATCCCGCAATGCCCCTTCGTGAAAGCGTGGATCGAAAAGCATCCGGCGAGGTGAGAGCACAGGCCCGCCGCCTGTAGCCAGCGGGCCTGCGAGATCTGCGGCCGGTCAACCGTGCCTGAGCATGTCCTGGTCATTCAGGTCCCAGTCCTGCCACAGCTGGAGTACCCCCAGCAGGACCAGCACCGCTCCGAGGCTCGTGTGATAGATGCGAAGAAAACCGTCACCGGAATAGCCGAGGGCGTAAGGCGAGCCGATGAGCCACAGTCCGACGAGGATCGTCGTCACCTCCTGCCAGCGCTGCAAGGCGACGTATTCGAGCTGGCTGATGCCGAACACAACCAAGCCGATTGTGACCGCATTCAGGACCACCGTCTGGTTTCCGGTAATTGCCGCCTGATCCTGGATGGGAAACCACGGCGAAGCCACGATGAGCGCGCCGAGCAGCATCCCGCACCAGTCTTCCCATGTTCGATGAGTCTTCAAGAAACCAAAGTCCGACATCGTACCCTCCTGTGACAGAGGCACACGCCGGCGGCTGGCGGCACGACACTCCGAACGTCTAGGCGACCCTGCCGGCCGCATTCGGACGTATGTCCTTGAGAAGACGTGGGAGCCGCCATGGAACTTGCAAGAGCGGTCTCGGCAATTATTGGAGCTGGCGTGGTGTTCGCCAGGGATGACGTCTCATACTGCGCTGCAGCTACAGGTACGCGCGTTTGCAGACATCTGCCGTGCGGCAAGCTCCCATGGCCGCGCCTTGCCAAGGGCTGGGACGAGCTCCTAGATCAACGCGTCAGACGCACGTCGGAAGGATCTTGCATGGTGGCATCGGTACGGGACAACAAGGACAGGAGCCGCTTCGAACTCAATGTCGGCAACGAGGTCGCCTTCGCCAATTACCGGCTGACCCCGACGGCGGTCATCATCACCCACACCGAGACGCCCCGCGCGCTGCGCGGCCGCGGCATCGCCTCCGAGCTGATCAAGGGCGCGCTGGATTTGATCCGGCGCGACGGCCGCAAGGTGATCGCCGGCTGCGGCTTCGTCGTCGACTATCTCGACAGGCATCCGGAGGATGCGGATCTGGTCGTCTGAAAGCAAAAAGGCCCGCGCGACCGCGGGCCCTTACGACACGACCGGCGTTCGGTCAGTGTTTGCGGTCAGTGCTTGATCTCCGGCGGTAGCTTGCCGCCATTGGCGGCGAGCTTGGACATCACCTGCTTGTGCAGCCAGACGTTCATGCTGGCCGAGTCGTTCATGTCGCCGCTGTAGCCGAGCTCCTTGGCGAGATCCTTGCGCGCGGCAAGGCTGGAATCGATGTCGAGCGCCTTCATGAGGTCGACGATCGAGGTACGCCATTCCAGCTTCTCGCCCTTGTGCGCAGCCACCGCCTTGTCGACGATTGCCGCCACATCGACCGCGGCCATGGGTGCGGCGGCCGGCGCCGAAGCGCCGGGCGCGGCTCCAGCAGGCGAAGCTGCGCCGCCAGCGGGCGCGGCGGAGGCCGGCTGGCTGCCGAAGATCGCGCTCATGATTTTCCCGAAAATGCTCATGTCTGCTCCCCGAAAAGGATCCGTTGGAAGGGCCTTGAGTGGCACTTATAGACCAAGTTACTGCGTAGCGCCCGCAAAGTTCCGCGAGCCAACACGCAGCATCAGCTTATCTGCGGCGAAATGACGACCGAATGACACCGTCGAGTTGCGCTGCGGCATCGAATTTCACCCAAGCGTGAGGGACAGGACTCGGAAATAGGCGTACGGTTGCACTTCAGCTCGCGATGCCATCCGGAATTCGCGTCTGGTCGGAATCGCGAAACTCAGAATGGCGGCCGCTCGCGCCGTTTGCCGGCGCCGGATTCGGCCGCTTGGCAAGGGAGCTAGCGACCATGGCCACACTCTACCAGGGCAATGTCCCCACGATGGCCCAGACCGCGGATGCGCCTGGACCGGTGATCCGAACCATCCAGCTGTCCGATCTGCACGATGCACTCAGGCGCGGCTGGGAAGATTTCAAGGCCGTTCCGAGTCACGCCATCATCCTCTGCGTGATCTACCCGGTGCTCGGCCTCGTGCTCGCCCGCGTGGTGATGGGCTATTCGGTGCTGCCGCTGCTGTTTCCGCTGGCCGCCGGCTTTGCGCTGATCGGCCCCTTCGCAGCGCTCGGTCTCTACGAGCTTTCCAGCCGGCGCGAACGCTATGAGGAAGCCAGCGCCTGGGATGCGATGGAGGTGCTGCGCTCGCCTTCGTTCGGGGCGATGCTCGGCCTCGGCACATTGCTGCTCGCCCTGTTCGTGACCTGGGTTGCGACCGCACAGGCGATCTATGTCGCGGCGTTCGGCTATGAGGGCGTGAGCGGCATCTCGGACTTCATGACGCGCGTGCTGACGACGCAGCAGGGCTGGTGGCTGATCGTGGTCGGCTGCGGCGCCGGCTTCCTGTTCGCGCTCGCCGCGCTCTGCATCAGCGCCGTATCGTTTCCGTTGATGCTGGACCGCCATGCCGGCGCGTTCGAGGCGATGAGCACCTCGCTGCGCGTGGTCGCGAGGAACCCGGTGCCGATGGCGGCCTGGGGCGTGATCGTGGCGGTGCTGCTCGCGCTCGGCACGATCCCGGCCTTCCTCGGCCTTGCCGTGGTGATCCCCCTGCTCGGCCATGCCACCTGGCATCTCTACCGCAAGGTGATCGTCTCGGAGCCCGGTGCACGTCCGGTGCCGCCCCCGCCGCATCGTCCGCGCAAGCCGGCTGCCGACTTCCCGGCCAACCTCTTCCCCTGGCGCAACAGGACGGACGCCTGACGATATCGTGACATGCGATCCTGCCCTGGTTCGGGCAGGATCGCGGCCAATGCTACGCCTTGCTTTGGCCGCGGTTCCGACCGAGATTGCGCCGGCCTGTCAGATCGCTTCACGGAATTCATTACCTCGAATGACCTCGACGATTTCTCGTCTCGCTCTCGCAGCTTTCGCCCTCTCCGCGTCAATCCTGTCCGCCCAGCCAGCGTTCGCCGCGGTTGCCTGCGGCTCGGGCAATTTCGATGCCTGGCTTGCGGAGCTCAAAACCGACGCCGCGGCCAAGGGCATCTCACAACAGGCCATTGCATCGGGGCTCGCCGGCGTGACGCTCGATCAGAGCGTGCTCAACCGCGACCGCTCGCAAAAGGTCTTCACCCAGACCTTCGAGGAGTTTTCCGGCCGCATGGTGCCGCCGCGCATGCAACGCGGCTCCAACATGATGAAGCAATACGGCTCCGTGCTATCGCGCATCGAGCAGGCCTATGGCGTTCCCGGCGAGGTCCTGGTCGCGATCTGGGGTCTGGAGACCGATTTCGGCGTCAACACCGGCAAGTTCGCCACGATCCGCTCGCTCGCAACACTGGCCTATGATTGCCGGCGCGCGGAGCAGTTTCGCGCCGAGCTGCTGGACGCGCTGCGCATCGTCCAGCGCGGCGATCTCGCACCAGCCGAGATGAAGGGCGCCTGGGCCGGCGAGCTCGGCCAGACCCAGTTCATGCCGTCGTCCTGGATGAAATACGCCGTCGATTTCGACGGCAACGGCAAGCGCGACCTCCTACACAACGCACCCGACGTGCTCGCCTCCACCGCCAATTATCTCGCCGGCTATGGCTGGCAGAAGGGCAAGGATTGGCAGCCGGGCAGTCCGAATTTCGCGGTGCTGCTGCAGTGGAACAAGAGCGAGGTCTATTCCAAGACGGTCGCCTATTTCGCCACCCAGCTGGCGCGCGCCCCTTAAACACCCATCAACAAACGCGTAGGGCCGATCGCCCGGCGACCGGCCCTCTCTTGTGCGTCTACCTACCCATCACTTGCCCATGGTGGCGTGCATCGCCTTGTTCAGGTGCGCGCCGCATGCGCCCATTTTGCCGTTGAGCAGCGAATCCTGCGCAGCCGCGATCTCCTTCTGCGCCACAAACTTGCTATCACCGTCGGCCATGTTCTCGATCGCGGTCTCCGTCTTCTCCAGGTTGGCCGAGCTGCAACCGCCCGTGGCGTGCTTGGCGGCCTGGGCCGGCGCGACGGCGAACGCGACGGCGGCGATTGCGATAACCCCGAGTAACTTCGTCATGACGTTACCTTCCTTCTCTTGATCTTGGGACAGACCCAGCGACATTGCCGGAATCTGCAACATGACTTTCCTCCGGACGCGGCAACTTGCCGCAATAAATTCCTCGCGAGAATTGCGTGATGTTGCGCGCCACGCAGAGCCGCATGCGGAATTTCTGATTTTCATTACATCCTGGTAATCATCGCCACACCCTTGGCGTGTGCGCGCTGCGCGATCTATGCGTGAGGGGGTCGTTCCGCCGCATTCCGCCGCCAAATCTGTCGGGCCAAGGCTGTCGGGACCCCTCCTGACCCTCCAGCCGATCTCAACAGAAGTGAATCAATATTCATAACAACAACGTCCTTCTCATGCGAATCACGCATGCCGGACTTGGGTGTAGACGCTGATCGCTCGACTTGCCGGCGACAGGCACGCACCATATTTCGGCTATGATCGAGATCAATCGATTGCCCTTAAACCCGTGATTACACGGGCGTTTGTCGCTAGATTCGATCCATACAGCCGAAGCCTTGGGCGAGGCTGGCGAGAGGTTAAGCGTTCCTTACTCCCGATATGCGCTGGTCGCTTAGCTGCATCGCAACATCGGAACTTTCGCACTGCACCACTCTCCCCTATATTCATTTCAACGATGCGGCCCGGGCAAGGGCTGAATCGAACTACAGGAGACTACCAATGCTGCTCTCGCTCATCCGCATGATCCAGGCCTTCCGGGACTATCAGCGCAATGTTGCCGAGCTGTCCCAGCTCAGCGATCGCGAACTGGCCGATATCGGCCTCGATCGCTCGGACATCCCGCGCGTTGCCGCCGGTCAGTATCAGGGCTGATATCGTTCAGCCCTCCACCGGAACGGACCGATAGCGCCCGCCTCGTGCGGGCGTTGTCGTATCTAGCGACAGAAAACTCGATCTCGGCGATTTCACTCCCCGCCGAAAAGCGCTACCTGTCCGCCCCATGACAGGACCTCATTCCAACATCGTGCACGTCATCGGCGCCGGCCTTGCAGGCTCCGAAGCCGCCTGGCAGGTGGCGAAAGCCGGCGTGCCCGTGGTGCTGCACGAGATGCGGCCGACCCGCATGACCGAGGCGCACCGCACCGACGGGCTCGCCGAGCTCGTCTGCTCCAATTCGTTCCGCTCGGACGACGCCGCCAACAACGCTGTCGGCCTGCTGCATGCGGAGATGCGCCGGCTCGATTCGCTGGTCATGCGCGCGGCGGACGCCAACCAGGTGCCCGCCGGCGGCGCGCTCGCCGTCGACCGCGATGGCTTCTCCGCGGCCGTCACCAAGGCGCTCAACGACCATCCCCTGATCGAGATCGCGCGCGGCGAGGTTGCTGGCCTGCCGCCGGCCGATTGGAGCAACGTCATCGTTGCCACCGGCCCCCTCACCTCCGCGCCGCTGGCTGACGCCATCCGCGAGCTGACCGACGAGAACGCGCTCGCTTTCTTCGACGCGATCGCGCCGATCGTGCACCGCGAATCCATCGACATGTCGGTGGCCTGGTTTCAGTCACGCTACGACAAGGTCGGCCCCGGCGGCACCGGCGCGGACTACATCAACTGCCCGATGACCAAGGAGCAGTATGACGGCTTCGTCGCCGCGCTGACGTCCGGCGAGAAGACCGAGTTCAAGGAGTGGGAGACCAACACGCCCTATTTCGACGGCTGCCTGCCGATCGAAGTGATGGCGGAGCGCGGCCCGGAGACCTTGCGCCACGGCCCGATGAAGCCGGTCGGCCTCACCAACCCGCACGATCCCACGACCAAAGCCTATGCGATCGTGCAGTTGCGCCAGGACAACAAGCTCGGCACGCTCTACAACATCGTCGGCTTCCAGACGAAACTGAAATATGGCGAGCAGCAGCGCATCTTCCGCACCATTCCCGGGCTGGAGAAGGCCGAATTCGCCCGCCTCGGCGGCCTGCATCGCAACACCTTCCTCAACTCGCCAAAGCTGCTCGACGGCCAGCTGCGCCTGCGCGCGCAGCCGAGGTTGCGCTTCGCCGGCCAGATGACGGGCTGCGAGGGCTATGTGGAATCGGCCAGCGTCGGCCTGATCGCCGGTCTCTATGCAGCGGCGGACGCGCGCGGTGAGACGCTTGTCAGCCCGCCGGGCACGACCGCGCTCGGATCGCTGCTCGGCCACATCACGGGCGGCCATATCGAGACCATCGAGCCCGGCACACGGTCGTTCCAGCCGATGAACATCAATTTCGGTCTGTTCCCACCGCTTGCAACCGCGCCGACGAAGAAGCCCGACGGCACGCGCCTGCGCGGCAACGAGAAGACGGTGGCCAAGAAGCAGGCGATGAGTGCGCTGGCACTCGCCGATCTCGATCGCTGGATCGCCGATCATTTGCGCATTGCCGCAGCCGCGTGAGTTTGCGATGAGCCTCCCCAAAGACGACGCCGCGACGCTCTCGGCGCGCTGGACCGAGGGCGTGCTGCTCAAGCGCGACGTGTTCTCGACCGTCGAGCGCGGGCGCTTCCGCGGCGACAGCGGCGAGGTCGATGCCGTGCTGCGCAGGCTCGACGAGGTGCCGTGGTGGTCGTTCCTCCTGGCGCGCCATCTGTTCGCCCGCGAGAAGCGCGCGCTGGCGCTCGCCAAGGGCCTCAACGTTGGTCCGGAGCTGCTGTGGGCCGGGCGCCGTGCGCTGGTGCGCGGCTTCGTCGACGGCGCCGCCTTGCATCTGGCCAAGCCGCATGGCGACCTCGCCTATTTCCGTTCGGCCAAGACGGCGCTGCGCCGGCTGCGCCGCGCCGGTATCTGCCACAACGATCTTGCCAAGGAGCAGAACTGGCTGGTCGGCCGCGACGGCCTCGCCTATGTCACCGACTTCCAGCTCGCCGCCTGCTTCAACCGGCGCGGCCGGCTCTATCGCATCCTCGCCTATGAAGACCTCCGGCATCTGCTCAAGCACAAGCGCTCCTATGCGCCCGAGGCGCTGACGCCGCGCGAGCGGAAAATCCTCGCGAAGAAGTCGTTCGCCGCCAGCCTGTGGCTCGCCACCGGCAAGAAGGTCTATCGTGCCATCACGCGTGGCCTGTTCAACTTCACCGACCGCGAGGGCGGCGGCCGCAGGCTGGTGAACGACGCACCGGTGCTGGCGGAACTGATCCGCAAGAATCCGGCCGTGCGCGACACCGCCATCGTCGCCTTCGCCGACCGCCGCTCCGGCGTCGGGCTCTATGCCTTCGTCGAAGCCGACCAGGCCACGCTCGAAGGCGAGCTGCGCAACGAGCTTTCGGCCGCCAAGGGGCCGAAACCGCCGGAGCACATCCAGGTGGTGCACGCGCTGCCACGCGACGCCAGCGGCAAGCCGCGCACCGAGATCCTGCAACTGGTTGCCATGAACCAGCTCGACCTGATCGAGCCGATGATGAAGAACGACCAGGACCGCGCTTTCCTCAAGGACATCCTGGAACAGCGCAAAAACCTGCGCGACCGCTTCAATTTCGAGGCGGACCTGCCAACGAGCTGAGAGGCGGTCTCGCCTTGAAGCGTCCACATTGGCGATAGAGAAGCGGTCGGACAAGGCAGGCTCGGCGGGGTCATGGGCACTCGGGGGACGATGATGCATCGTGTGGTTGGCGGCATGAGTGCCGGCCTTCTGCTGCTGGCGGCCGCGCCCGCAATGGCCGAGTCCCCGGCCGAGCTGATCTCAGGATTCCGCCTCAAGCACGGTGAAGTCCGCGTCGTCCGCGATTCCACCCTCGACCGCATCGCCATGGACCAGGCCCGCGCGATGGCGGCGAAGGACGACCTCAGCCACGACGCGCTCGGCCCCTTCAACCGCCGCGTCGCGCCCGCCGGCGCAGGCCGCGCCGCCGAGAACATCGCCTACGGCTACGACAATTTCGAGAAGACCCTCGGACAGTGGATCGACTCGTCCGGACACCGCAAGAACCTGTTGCTGCACAACGCCTCCCGCGTCGGCATCGCCAGCGCCAGGAATGCCAGCGGCAAGCGCACCTATTGGGCCATGGTGATCGCCGGCGATTACGAGCCGAAGGGCAAGGGCAAGAAGAACAAGGACAAGGAGCCCCTCGTTGCCGTGAAACGGGAGGCTGCGCCTGCAAGCAAGCCGAAATCCAGCAATTGTCACGTCAAGCTGCTCGGCCTCTGCATCTGAGGCGAGCCAAAGCCATCTTGCTCACGCTCGGCAACGCGCCTAATTCATCCACGAGATCGCAAGAAGCGGAGGGCGTGAGTGATCGACCTCGACAAGATTCGTGCCGAGACGCCAGCCACTAGCCGGCTCGCCTATCTCCACAACGCGGGCGCAGCGCTGATGCCGGCGCCGGTTGTCGCGGCGATGAAGCAACACATCGACCTGGAGAGCGAGATCGGAGGCTATGCTGCTGCCGATCGCGAGGCGGACCGGCTCGAAGCGGTCTACGGCTCGGTGGCGCGTCTGCTGAATGCCGTGCCCGACGAGATCGCGCTCGTGGAGAACGCGACGGTCGCCTGGCAGATGGCGTTCTACGCGCTTCCGTTTGCCGAGGGCGACCGGATCCTCACTGCCGAGGCGGAATACGCGGCGAACTATGTCGCCTTTCTCCAGGTCGCCAAGCGCACAGGCGCGACCATCGACGTCGTGCCGAGCGATGCGACGGGCGAGCTCGACGTCGAGGCGCTCGAACGCATGATCGACGAACGCGTAAAGCTCATTGCAATCACCTGGGTTCCGACCAATGGCGGGCTGGTCAATCCGGCAGCGGCGATCGGCAAGATCGCGCGGGTGCAGGGCATTCCCTATCTGCTCGACGCCTGCCAGGCGGTCGGCCAGATGACGGTCGACGTTGAAGCCATCGGCTGCGACATGCTGTCGGCCACGGGTCGCAAATTCCTGCGCGGCCCGCGCGGCACCGGATTTCTCTACATTCGCCGCGCGATGCTGCAACGGCTCGAGCCGCCGATGATCGATCACTTCGCGGCGCCCTGGGTCTCACGCGATGAGTATCGGCTTCGCGATGATGCGCGCCGTTTCGAGACCTGGGAGAACAATTACGCGGCCCGGCTGGGATTGGGGGCGGCTGTCGATTACGCCCTGGAAATCGGCATCGCGCCGATCGAACAACGCTGCCGCATGCTTGCCGGCCGTCTTCGCAGCGGTCTCGCGGCCCTTCCCGGCATCACCATTCGCGACCTCGGACGCGCGCCGGGCGCCATCGTCAGCTTCACGATGGACGGGCACGAGGCGGACGCCGTTGTCGCCAGTGCCGCGGCAGCCGGCATCACGATCGGCGCTTCGGATCCGTCGAGCACGCGTATCGATGCCGAACTTCGCTCCTTGCCGCATGTCGTGCGGGCATCGCCGCATTATTACAACACGGAAGCGGAGATCGATCGGCTGATCGGCCACGTCGCGGGCTTGGCGCCGCGATAGAAGCACGCCGATCAGGTGCAGCGCGCGCTCAATCCGGATGCGCTGAGCTTTGCCATCACCTCGTCGAGATGGGCGCTGTCGCGGGTCTCGATGACCAGCTGCAGCAACGTGGCCTTGGCCGGCAGGTCGGAGAAGGTCCGCTGATGCGAGACCTCGATGATGTTGGCGCCGGCCTCGGCCAAAAGGGCCGCGACGGCTGCCAATTGCCCGGGTCTGTCAGGAATGTCGAGCGAGAGCTGGGTCAGCCGTCCCTCGCGCGCCAGTTCGCGCGTGAGGACGGATGCGATCAGCCGCGTGTCGATATTGCCGCCGCTCAGGACGAGACCGACCTTCTGGCCGGCAAAGCGGGACGGATCGGACATCAGCGCGGCAAGGCCGGCGGCGCCGGCGCCCTCGACGACCGTCTTCTCGATCGAGATCAGGGTCGCAACGGCGCGCTCGAGCTCGGCTTCGCTGACGAGCGCGATGTCGTCGACGAGACGGCGGACGATCTCGGTGGTGATCTTGCCTGGCGTTTTCACCGCGATGCCTTCGGCCAGCGTATCGCCGCGCGCCGGCAGATTGCCGGCATGGATGGCGTTGTACATCGAGGGATAGAGCCAGGCCTCGACGCCCAGGATACGCAGCGACGGCTTGATCGATTTCGCGGCGATGCCGATGCCGCTGATCAGGCCGCCGCCGCCGATCGGCACGACCAGCGTGTCGAGCTCCGGCACGGCCCTCATCATCTCCAGCCCGACCGTGCCCTGCCCCGCGATCACGAGGGGATCGTCGTAGGGGTGGACGAAGATCATGCTTCTGGCCTTGCCGTGGCTTCGCGCGAACGCGGCCGCCTCCTCCAGCGTCGCGCCTGTGACGACCACTTCAGCGCCGTGATGCCTGGTGTTCTCGACCTTCACCATGGGCGTGCCGACCGGCATGACGATGGTGGCGGGAATGCCGAGCCGTTTGGCGTGATAGGCCACGCCCTGCGCATGGTTTCCGGCCGACATCGCGATCACGCCCCGCGCGCGCTCCTCCGGCGTCAGCGCGGTGAGGCGGTTGAGCGCGCCCCGCTCCTTGAACGAGGAGGTGAACTGGAGGTTCTCGAATTTGAGCCAGATCTCGCAGCCGCAGATGCTGCTCAGCGTGCGGCTGTAGCTGCAGGGCGTCTCGACGACGGCGCCCCTGATCGTCTCGGCGGCGGCAGCAATGTCACTTGGGGCGACCGGCAAACCGCTGAGATCGGAGGGCGTGATTGGGGACAAGTCGGCCATAGGACAGCATAGGGCATTTGGCCGGCTCAGGCGATAAGCCAGCCGCTATTTGGTAAACTCACGCGACCGCGAAGCCCGCCACAGCGCCCACAGCGTGCGCAGCCGGGACGATTGCCTCGGCGTAAACGGATTGCGCCCGGGTTGTGACAGGAGCTTGAGGTCGGCCCGCACCTGTCCAAGCGGCAGAAATGCCGGCCGAGCCGCTGCCGGCACCTCCGCCAGCAACGACAGGGCCGCAGCCAGATGCTGCCTCGCTTCGCCCGCGAGCTGGTCCAGCACGGCACGCAAATGCGGCGTCTCCTTGCCGGCGAACACATCCTCCATGTCGCAATCATGGCTCGCCAGCAGCTGCTGCGGCAGGAACAGCTGCCGGTGCGCGGCATCGCGCGGCAGGTTTGCAATGACCTGCACGGTGCCCTGCGCCAACCCGGCATGACGGGCGAGATGCTCGATCGCCTCCGACGGCGGCGCCATGATCCGGGCTGCCAGAGCAAACAACGCGGACGAGGTCGCGGCCAGATAGCCTTCCAGCGCCGCCATGGTCGGCATCGGATCGTTGTAGAGGTCGAACTGGTGCTCGTCGACGAGCAGCGACAGCGGCTCGACCGGCAAGTCGAAATCGCGGATCGCGCGCAGCAACTCCGCCGCGACGGGATTGCCCTCGGCGCTACCGTGGACGAGGCCAGAGAACAGATCGGTCCACCATTGGAAGCGGATCTCGCCGGGCAGAGGCTGGCTCACCTGGTCGCGGACGCGGACGATCTCGACATTGAAGGCATAGAGCGCCAGCAGCGCGCGGCGCTCGGCGGCGGGCGTGAATAGGGTTGCGGCATAACGCGGAAAGTCGTGGCTGCGCACGAGATCGGCGCAGAAAGAAACGTTGTCCGGCGGCGGTGTGGCGCTGCTCATGGGACGGCGATCAGCGCGGCGGCGACGCGCCGCCGTTCGCCGATCATGATGTTGTAGGTGCGCACGGCGGGCCCGGTCTGCATCGTGTCCAGCACCACCCTCACCGCCTTGAGCGCCTGGCGCAGCGCCGGCGGCGGCAGCCAGACCCCGGTTCCGGTGCCGATCAGGAGCGTGTCGATGCTGTTGGCGGCCGTGAAGACCCGGTCCAGCGAATAGCGGTCGATCTTCGCGGGATCCGTCACGTCCCAGGCCCAGATCGCGTCGGGCAGGCACAGCAGCGAGCCCCGATGCGACATGCCGGCGAAGGCGAAGCCGCCCTTGCCATAGGCCTCGATCGGCGCCGAGCGCGGGAAATGCGGTGCGTTGGGATCGCCGGCCATGAGCTTCGTCCGAATGGGCTTACTGCCCTCGCAAACTCCTGCGAGGGCATGCGGTTCGGATCATGCCTTGTTTTTCTTCGCCGGTGGTGCCGTATCGGGCGCATCCTCGCGATGCTCGCCGACGCCGAGATAGATCAGGATCGGTGCCGCGATGAAGATCGAGGTGTAGGTGCCGACCAGCACCACGCCGAACATCATCACCGCGGTGAAGCTGTGGATGGCATGACCGCCGAACAAGAGCAGCGCCAGCAACGCCAGCGTTACCGTGAAGTGGGTGATGATCGAGCGCGACAGCGTCGAGTTGATGGACTCGTTAAGCAGCTGCGGCATCGGCATCTTCTTGTAGCGCCGCAGCATTTCACGGATCCGGTCGTAGATGACGACGGTGTCGTTGAGCGAATAGCCGAGAATGGTGAGCAGCGCAGCGATGCTGGTCAGGTCGAAATCGACCTGGCTGATCGACATGAAGCCGATCGTCAGCACGATGTCGTGCACGTTGGCGATCATGGCGCCGAGCGCGAACTGCCATTCGAACCGGAACCAGAGATAGATCAGGATCGCGATGATCGCGAGCATCAGGCCCAGCATGCCGTAGGCGAGGAGCTCGCCGGCGACGCGCGGACCGAGCACCTCGGCGCGCTCGATGCTGACGCTGTCGCCGAGCGCGCCACGAAGCTTCTGCAGCGCTTGCTGCTGTGCGACGTCGCCGCCCGGCTGTTCCGCGACGCGGATCAGGACGTTCGCGGGGCCGCCGAACTGCTGCAACTGGACTTCGCCGAGGCCCAGCGCGTCGAGCGAGGTGCGCATCGCCGCGATATCGGCGGTGCCGGACTTCGCCTTCACCTCGAGCAGCGTGCCGCCCTTGAAGTCGATGCCCAGATTCAGGCCGTGAGTGAAGAACAGCGTGATCGCCAGGATCGACAGCACCGCCGAGATCGGGAAGCTGATGCGGCGGAAGCGCGTGAAGTCGAAATGCGTGTTGTCCGGGACGATCCGCAGCGACGGCAACAGGCCGAGGGCCGCGACCACGGTGAGAATGGCGATGAGGACGCCGAGCCCGATGAGAACGGTGTGAGTCACGATCAGGCTCCTAGATCGGCACGCTCTGCGGCCGCTTCCACCGCACCCACCAGGCGACGATCAGCCGGGTCATGGTGAAGGCGGTGAACACCGTTGTGATGATGCCGATGCCGAGCGTCACGGCAAAGCCGCGCACCGGGCCGGTGCCGATGTAGAACAGCACCGCGGCGGCAATGAAGGTGGTGATGTTGGAATCGAGGATGGTCGCGAGCGCCCGCTTGAAGCCGGCGTCGATCGCCGAAATCGCGTTGCGGCCGCCGCGCAGCTCCTCACGGATGCGCTCGTAGATCAGCACGTTAGAGTCCACCGCGATGCCGACGGTGAGCACGATGCCGGCGATGCCGGGCAAGGTCAGCGTGGCGTTGAGCAGCGACAGCAGGCCGAAGATCATGGCGACGTTGATGGCCACCGCGATGTTGGCAAACACCCCGAACAGGCGGTAGGTCAGCAGCATGAAGATGATGACCAGGATCGAGCCGACATAGGCCGCGAGCTCGCCCTTCTCGATCGAATCCTGGCCAAGGCCGGGACCGACGGTGCGCTCCTCGACCACGGTCAGCGGCGCCGGCAGCGCGCCGGCGCGCAAGAGGATCGCCAGGTCATTGGCCGATTGCACGGTGAAGCTGCCGGAGATCTGGCCCTGGCCGCCGGTGATGGGCTCGCGGATGACGGGCGCCGATATCACCTTGTTGTCCAGAACGATCGCGAACGGCAGCCCCACGTTCTCCTGCGTGGCCTGTGAGAACTTGCGCGCGCCCGAGGTGTTGAACTTGAAGCTGACGACCGGTTCGCTCGTGCGCTGGTCGAAGGTCGCCTGGGCGTCGGTCAGGTCGCCGCCCGCAACAAGCACCTGCTTCTTGACCACGTAGCCGGGCGGCGGCGGCGTGGCACTCGGCAGGAACTCAGACTCCGGCGGCAACGCGCCCTGCTGCGCCTGATCAGGCGGCACCGAGGGATCGACCATGCGGAATTCCATCTTCGCGGTCTTGCCGAGCAATTCCTTCAGGCGGGTCGGATCCTGAAGTCCGGGGACCTGCACCAGGATGCGGTCATTGCCCTGGCGCTGGATCACGGGCTCGACGGTGCCGAGCTCGTTGACGCGGCGCTCGACGATCTGGATCGACTGCTCGATGGTCTTGCGCATGCGGTCGAGCATCGCGGCCTGCGGGACGGTCAAGCGGATCAGGCTGCCGCCGGCATCGGTCACCTCGAGGTCGCGCTGCCCGCTGGAGCCCATCAGGCCGCCCAGCGGCTGAGACAGCTCGCGCAGCTTGGCGAGCGCAGCCTGAACGTCGGATTCCTTGGTGATGCGAACCTCGGCCGCGTCGTTGCGCACGGTGACGCCGCCGGTGAAGCCGATCTTGGCATCGCGTAGCGTCCGGCGCACGTCGTCACGGACCTGGTCGAGCCGCTCCTTCTTCACATAGGCGGAATCGACCTCGAGCAGCAGATAGGAGCCGCCCTGGAGATCGAGGCCGAGGACGATCCGCCGCTGCGCCCAGGCGGGCCAGGTCTTGACCTGCGCCTCGGGGAAGAAGTTCGGGACCGCGCAGAGGCACACGATCAGCGCCGTCAGGATAATCCCGAGCGCTTTCCACCGCGTGAAATACAACATCGACTGGACCTGTCAGATCAGGAGACTTGCAGCAGACTTAAGAGACCCGCGGAAGCGTTCACTTCGCCGCGGTGTCATCCTTCGCGCTTTCCTTGGATTCCTTGGCCGGCTCGCCCTTGGCGCGCACGCCCGAGATCATCTGGCGCATCTGCCGCACGCGCACGCCGTCGGAAATCTCGAACTCGATCTGGTCATCGTCGACGACCTTGGTGACCTTGCCGACGAGGCCGCCCGAAGTCACGACGGTGTCGCCGCGGCGGATATTCTTCACGAGATCGGCGTGGTCACGGACCTTCTTCTGCTGCGGACGCAGAATCAGGAAGTACATGATCACGAAGATCAGGGCGAACGGCAGCAGCGACATCAACATGCTGTTGGTGTCGCCGGCGCCCGCGGCCTGGGCATACGCAGGGGTAATCAGCATTCGGACGATCCTCGTGAGAACGGGGGAAGGCCGGTCAGGCCTTCAAAGGCGACCGGTTCGGTCAAATTCGCGCGGACTATAGCGGCCATTGCCCCAATTGCAACGCTGCCAGACTGCCCTTTTGACCCACCTTGCGGCGCGCCCTCAGGCCCGATAAGGCTGCGTTCTCAGGAACTTCGGACATGCCCAAAAACCTCAGCAAAAGCCCGGCCGGCAAAGGCCCCCGCACCCCTGCCCGCAAGTCCGCCCCCGTCGCGGCAAAACGCCCCAAGGGGACGACCAAGGGGGCCGTCAAGGCAGCCCCAGACCTCTCCCAGGAGCGCATCGTCCGCGCGCTGGAGACCATTGCGGCGCACCTGTCCGCCCAGGGCAAGCCGGCCCTCGAACGCTACTCGTTCAAGCAGGCCGATGCCTATGTCTGGCACCCCGACGGCCGCCTCGCAGCCGTGCCGCGGGTCAGCCGCGTCGAGCTGTTCCTGCTCAAGGGCGTCGATCGGATGCGCGACATCCTGATGGAGAACACCGAGCGCTTCGCCAATGGCCTGCCCGCCAACAATGCCCTGCTCTGGGGCGCGCGCGGCATGGGCAAGTCGTCGCTGGTGAAGGCGGCGCATGCCAGCATCAATGCGGAGCGAAAGCCGGCCGACAGACTGAAGCTGATCGAGATCCACCGCGAGGACATCGAAACGCTGCCGATGCTGATGGAGAAGCTCCGCGACGCCAGCTTCCACTTCATCGTGTTCATCGACGACCTCTCCTTCGACGGCAATGATGCGTCCTACAAATCGCTGAAGGCCGTGCTCGAAGGCGGCATCGAGGGCCGGCCCGAGAATGTCATCCTCTACGCCACCTCCAACCGCCGCCATCTGCTGGCGCGCGACATGATCGAGAACGAGCGCTCGACCGCGATCAATCCCGGCGAAGCCGTCGAAGAGAAGGTTTCACTGTCTGATCGCTTCGGCCTCTGGCTCGGCTTCCACCGCTGCAGCCAGGACGAATACCTCGCCATGGTGCGCGGCTATTGCAGCCATTTCGGCGTCAAGGTCGACGACGAGGCACTGGAGCGCGAAGCGCTGGAATGGTCGACCACGCGCGGCTCCCGCTCGGGCCGCGTCGCCTGGCAGTTCGTGCAGGAACTGGCGGGCCGGCTGGGCGTGAAGCTGACGGCGAAGTAGTCGAATCTTTTGCGGAAGCTATGGCCCCATCCACAACTGTCATTCCCCGCGAAAGCGGGGAATCCAGTACGCCGCGGCTTATCGGCTCAACAATAACTGTCTCTGGAATACTGGGTCGCCCGGTCAAGCCGGGCGACGACACCGTACCTGCGGTGATTGCTTGCCCTACTCTGCGTAGGCCTCACGCCCCGTTCAGGAATTGAAGCGGGTCAACCGGGCTCGATCCCTTGCGGATCTCGAAGTGGAGCTGCGGCGACGCCACCTCCCCGGATTGACCCGACTTGGCAATGACCTGACCGCGCTTGATGGTATCGCCGCGCTTCACCATCAGCTCACTCGCATGGGCATATGCGGTGACGTAGCCGTTGGAGTGCCGAACCAGGACCAGATTGCCGTAACCTTTCAGCTCGTTGCCGGAATAGGCGACGACGCCGTCTTCGGCCGCCTTGACCGGCGTCCCCTCGGGCACCGCGAGATTGATGCCGTCATTGGACTTGCCGTTGGTCTTGGCGCCGTAGGTGGTGACCACCTTGCCGCGCACCGGCCAGCGGAAGGTCGGCAGCGCACTGGTGGTCTCCGCAGCTTTCGCCGGAGCCTCGGCGGGCTTCTCCTCGACATTGGTCGTGGCCTGGGCCAGGCGCGCGCTCTGCACCGGCGTGGCGACCGCCGCCATCCTGGTGGCGGGCGCGGGAGCGGCAGCAACCGGCTGGAGCGTCCCGACAACCGGAGCAGCCCCGACCGGAGCCGCCGCAACCGGTGCCGAGAGGACAGCGGTCTTGGCACCGGGCACGGTCAGCTTGGTGCCGAGCTTGAGCTTGGCCGACGGATCGAGGCCGTTGGCACGGGCCAGCTCAGCCGACGAAATGCGGTTCTTGCGGGCGATGCTGGCGAGCGTGTCGCCATGATTGACGAAGTGGGTGCTCGGCGGCGCAGCCATGGCCGCAACCGGCTTGGCTGCAGGCGCCATCACGGGAGCCGCCGCGACGGGAGCCAACGCGGGCGCGGGTGCAGCGGCCGTCGCCGGATGCGGAATGATCAGCTGCTGGCCGGGCGAGAGCGAACGCGGCCCCTTGTAGCCGTTGGCGGCAAGGATCGCCTGCGGCGTGACACGATACCGCTTGGCAATCACGTCGAGCGTGTCGCTGGTGCCGACGATGATCTTGGTCCCTCCGGCCGGTGGAGCCGCGGCCACGGAACGCGGCGGCACGGTGGCCGTGGTCTCGAGATGCGGCTGCGCCGGGGGCGCGTAGGAGCTGACGCCGCGCCCGCCTCCGGACACGCCACCACCACCCGCGACGGGATAGGATTGCGGTGCAGACACCGCCGGCGGCGGCAAGGGCTGCGACTGATAATAACCGGGCTGCGTCTGCGGCCGCGAATATTGCGGCAGCTCGCGCTGCGGCGGCGGCGCCTGCTGCACCGATCCGGTCTGGTCAGAGGAGAAGGGGTTGGAGAAGTTCGACTGGGACAGCCGCGACGACATGTCGGCGCTGCACCCTGCGAAGCTGAAGGAGATCAGCGCCAGCACCGCGACCTGCGGTACGCGGCGCGAGTAAAGCAACTCGGCGACGACGGACATGGTTACTCACTCGTACGCAACAGAACTGGTGTTTTAAGTAAACACGCGCCGAGTAAATAACGGCTTAACCCTCCCAATAAGATGTTGGCGGCACAGCCGATCCGGAAATCTACAGCTCCCGCGCCACCCCGGGCAGTGCCGGCACGAAGCGGACCTCGACGAGTTCCTTGCGCTCGATCCCGGCTTCGGTCCGGGTCAGGCGGATTAGCGTCTGCACGCCCTGATGCGGGCCGACCGGCGCGATCAGGATGCCGCCGACCTCGAGCCGCTCGACCAGATTGTCCGGAAGCTGCTCCACCGCGGCGGTGACGATGATGCGGTCGAACGGGCCGATATTGGGCGGCAGATTGAGCCCGTCGCCGAGCATCACCTCGACATTGTGACAGTCGAGCTTTTCGAGCCTGGCGCGTGCCGCGTCGGCCAGCTTGCGATAGCGTTCGACCGTCAGGACCTGGCCGGCGAGCCGCGACAGCACGGCGGCCTGATAGCCGGAACCTGTCCCGATCTCGAGCACGCGATGCCGCTTCTGGAGCTGGAGCTGCTCGGTCATGTAGGCCACCACGAAGGGCTGGCTGATGGTCTGCCCGCAGGCGATCGGCAGCGCGCTGTCACGATAGGCGCCGTCGCGATCGGCCGCGTCGACGAAAAGCTCGCGCGGCACCTCCTCCATGGTTCGCAGCACCGCCTGATTGCTGATGCCCCGACGCCTCAGCGAGAGCTGAAACATCATCTTTTCCGGCGGATGCTGATGGGAGGTCATTGCCTGCTTGTGCTGTCTTGCCGGGTCCGGTGGACGTTAAGCCCGGGCCCAGGAATCGTGTTCCTGCTCAGGAACCCATGATAACCTTCGCCTGGAGCATTTGACCACAAATTGGCTTGCCATGGGCGAGCCGCGGTGACCATTTTCAGGTATCCGTTCGTCGAAACGCGCATTGCGTCAATTCGTGTTATCTGCGAACGTTTTGGCAATGGGCAAGGGACTCAACTATGACCGCGACAGGGCTTTCCGGCCGCTCTGTATTCCTCGTCGAGGACGAGGTGATGATCAGGATGATGGTCGCGGACATGCTCGAAGAGCTTGGCTACAAGGTCGCAGCTGAGGCGGGCGACATCCCCGAGGCCATGCGGCTCGCCCAGGCGACCGAGTTCGACATCGCCATTCTCGACGTCAACGTCAACGGCAAGGTGATCTCGCCGGTCGCCGACGTGATCAAGGCGAAGGGCTGCCCCTTCATCTTCGCCACCGGCTACGGTTCCTCCGGCCTGCCCGAGCAGTACCGCGATCGGCCGGCGCTTCAAAAGCCGTTCCAGCTCGACGCGCTCGGCAAGACCATCGAAGCCGCGCTTCGCGGCGGCTAGCCGATTTCCGTAGCCCGGATGGAACGAAGCGCAATCCGGGAATCGTGCCACAAGCTACGACAGCCCCGGATTACGCTTCGCTCCATCCGGGCTACAAGCTTCTCATCGTCAACTGCTACTTCAGCGTCGCGCTGAGCTCTTCCGAAAACGCTTCGTTGGTGCGGTCGAGCCTGAGCGGGGTGACCGAGACATAGCGCTCGCGAAGCGCCGCCAAATCGGTGCCGTCGGCCGGCGCGTCCATCATCGCGGTGCGCTCGAAACCGATCCAGAAATAGGGGTTGCCGCGGCCGTCCTTGCGCTCGTCGATCCGCAGGAAACCGAGATTGCGCTTGCCCTGACGCGTGACGCGGACGCCGAGCACCTCTTCCGGCGCGCAGGACGGGAAGTTGACGTTGATCACCGTGTCCTTCGGGATGCCCGCAGCAATCACCTTGCGCAGGATGTCGGGCCCGAACTTGCGCGCGGTGTCCCATGGCGGGTGCTCGCGAGTCTCGACGCTGAACTCCTGCGACAGCGCAAACGACGGCAACCCCAGGATGGTGCCTTCCAGCGCGCCGGCGATGGTGCCGGAATAGACCACGTCCTCGGCGACGTTGCGGCCCTTGTTGACCCCGGACAGCACGACGTCGGGCAGCTTGGACCCAAGGATATGGCGCGCGCCCATGATGACGCAGTCGGTCGGCGTGCCGCGCACGGCAAAGTGCCGCGGGCCGACTTCGCGCAGCCGCAAGGGATCGTTCAACGACAGCGAATGCGACACGCCGGACTGGTCGAGCTCGGGCGCCACCACCCAGACGTCGTCGGACAGCGCGCGCGCGATTTCCTCGACCACCTTGAGGCCGGGGGCGTGAATGCCGTCGTCATTGGTGCAGAGAATGCGCATGCGGAGGTTCGATTCCAAAAAAGCGGGGTCCAAGCCGTCTTATCCGGCTCCGGCCGATCAGGCAAACCGGCCGATGGGAGGTTCCTGGCCTCGTCCCGCTACCGGCGGATGCGCCATTGCGGCAGGAAGCGCGCCAGACGGCCCTCCGTACGCAGCTGCATTGCCGGCAGCACCGGACTGGCGACGGGAGCCTCGATCACGCCGAGCGCCTCCAATTGCGCAACGAACGCGTCCGGCTCCGGCTCTCGCGGAAAACGTTCGCGGGCCACCGTCAGCGCGTTGTCGAAGTCGGCAGCATTCACACCGGGCTTGGCTCGCCGGCTCTGCACGAGATCGTCGTCCCAGAGCCGCGCGATCTCGATATCGAGCACGCCACGCAGGCGCTGATCGACAGCCTGGATCCCGGCCCCCGTCACCGCCCATTGTCGGCCGACCCAGAAGATGTCGCGGTGCAAGGCCATGAACGGTGGGTTCGCGTTGCGGGGGCCGGCAGGATAGCCGGCCGCCCATTCCGCGCAACCGATCGTTTCCAGCATTTCAGACGGGCAGCGCGATTCTTGTCTTGACGCGTTTTCTTGACGCGAACCGGTATCCACCTCGCTCGAAAACGCCTCAGTCGCGCCCGATCACCTTCACGCCGCCCATATAGGGCTGCAGCACATCGGGGACCGCGATCGAGCCGTCTTCCTGCTGATACGTCTCCATCACGGCGATCAGCGCGCGGCCGAGCGCGGTGCCCGAGCCGTTCAGCGTGTGGACGAAACGCGGCTTGCCGTCGGGACCGCGCGAGCGCGCGTCCATGCGTCGTGCCTGGAAGTCGCCGCAGACCGAGCAGCTCGAGATCTCGCGGAACGCCCCGCCCTCGCCCTGGCCCGGCATCCAGACCTCGATGTCATAGGTTTTTTGCGACGAGAAACCCATGTCCCCTGCGCAGAGCGTCATCACGCGATAATGCAGGCCGAGCCTCTGCAGCACCTGCTCGGCGCAGGACAGCATCCGCTCCAGCTCGTCCTTGCTCACTTCCGGCGTCGTGATCGAGACCAGCTCGACCTTGGTGAACTGATGCTGGCGGATCATGCCGCGCGTGTCACGCCCGGCAGCGCCGGCCTCGGCACGGAAGCACGGCGTCAGCGCCGTCAGCCGCATCGGCAGCTGCTTCTCGTCGAGGATGGATTCGCGCGCGAGGTTGGTGAGCGACACTTCAGCAGTCGGAATGAGGCCGAGGCGCTCTGTCCTCAGCCGCTCCTGGTCGGGCGACGCAAGCAGCTCGCCCTTGATCGCCCAGAACTGGTCGTCCTCGAACTTCGGCAATTGTCCGGTGCCGAACATGATCTCGTTGCGCACCAGCAGCGGCGGATTGATCTCGGTATAGCCGTGCTCGTCGACGTGCAGATTCAGCATGAACTGGCCGAGCGCGCGCTCGAGCCGCGCCAGTCCCTTCTTCAGCACGACGAAGCGGGCGCCGGAGAGCTTTGCCGCCGCCTCGAAATCCATGTCACCGAGCGCGGTGCCGAGATCGTCATGCAGCTTCGGCACAAAGCCGTAGTTGCGCTTGTTGCCGAACACGTGGCGCTGCACGTTGCCGTGCTCGTCGACGCCGTCGGGCACCTCGTCGAACGGAATGTTCGGGATCGCGGACAGCTCCTTGGTCAGCTCGTCATCGGCGGCTTTGGCGGCGGCCTCGAGCTGCGGCATCGTGGTCTTGAGCTCGGCCACTTCGGCCATCAGCTTGGCCGCGCGCGCCTCGTCCTTCGCCTTCTTGGCATCGCCGATCTCCTTCGACGCCGCATTGCGCCGCGCCTGCGCCTGCTCGGAGGCCAGGATCGCCGCGCGCCGCGTCTCGTCGATCGCGAGCAGCGAGGCCGACAACGGCTTCAGGCCGCGCCGGGCGAGGCCGGCGTCGAAGGCTTGCGGATTGTCGCGGATCGATTTGATGTCATGCATGACTGTGGTCCTGGGGCTTGTTGCAAGCCTGCAAATCCTGGATTTGCATTCATGCAAACATGCAAATGGCCGCTCCCCCTAGCACAGCTGTCATCATCCGCGAAGGCGGATGATCCAGTATTCCAGAGACAGCGGTGATTCCCCGATAGGCCGCGGCGTACTGGATTCCCCGCTCCAGTGCGCAATTGCGCACAAGGCGGGGAATGACGACGGAGCGTGCGGCGGCGCCCTACTCCGCCGGATTGGCCGGCGTCGACACGTCGGTGCCGGTGGTGGCCTGCGCGGCTGCCGCCGCCTTCTTCTCCACCATCCCCACCGCGATGATCGAGCCCTCGTAGAGCAAGAGCAAGGGAAGCGCGAGCGAGCACTGGCTGAGCACGTCGGGCGGCGTCAGCACGGCCGCGATGACGAAGGCGATGACGATGAAATAGCGGCGCTTCTCGCGCAGCATCTTCGAGGTCACGATGCCGATCCGCCCGAGCAGCGTCAGGATCACCGGAAGCTGGAAGGCGATGCCGAAGGCGAAGATCAGCGACATCATCAGCGACAGATATTCGCCGACCTTGGGCAAGAGCTGGATCTGCGCGGTCTCGTCGCTGCCGGCCTGCTGCATGCCGAGCGAGAAGCGGACCAGCATCGGCAGTACGACGAAATAGACCAGCGCCGCGCCGAGCACGAAGAAGAACGGGGTTGCGACCAGATACGGCAGGAAGGCCTGCTTCTCGTGCTTGTACAGCCCGGGCGCGACGAATTTGTAGATCTGCGTCGCCACGATCGGGAACGAGATGAAGCCGGCCCCGAACAGCGCGAGCTTGAGCTGGGTGATGAAATATTCCAGCAGCGCCGTGTAGATGAACTTGGAATTCTCCGGACCCGCGACCCACACGAACGGCCAGACCAGCACGTTGTAGATCTGCTTGGCGAAGAAGAAGCAGAAGATGAAGGCCACGCCAAAGCCGAGCAGCGCCTTGATCAGCCGCGAGCGCAGCTCGATCAGGTGGTCCATCAGCGGGGCTTTGCTGGCCTCGATATCGGCGTCGCTCATGACGCTTTGGCGTCCTTGATCGCTTCGGATGGCGCGGTGTCCTGCGCAACCTGCGCCTGCTCGACCTCACGGGTGATCGCGAGCGGCTCGTTCGCAGCCGCATGCGCCTCGGCTTCCATGAAGGTCGCGGGCGTCGGCGCTTCCGGAGTGGTAGGAGTGACAGGCGCTTCAATTGAAGTCGCCGGTGGTTCGACAGCCGTCGTGGTCGGCGTCTCGGCGGGCTTGTCCAGCGCGTCGACGCGGAGCGCGTCGCTGACGTCCTTCTGGAGCGAGGACAGCGGATTGAAGCCGGTCGCGGCCTCCTTGACCTCGTCGAAGCTCTTCTTGAGGTCGGCCATTTCGGCCTCGCGCATCGCTTCCTGGAACTGGCCCTGGAATTCGGCCGCCATCTTGCGGGCCTTGCCCATCCACTGGCCGACCATGCGCAGCACGCCCGGCAGCTCTTTCGGGCCGATGGCGATCAAGGCCACGACCCCGATCAGGACCAGTTCACTCCACCCGATGTCGAACATGAGGTCTTCCGTTCACGCGAAGCCGCAGCCGACCCAATCCCTTGCGCGCAGGATCGGGCCGCACCCCGCGTCTCGCGTGCTCTGTGGCTCAGACGGCCTTGCTGCCGACGTCGGACCGCGCCGCGGTCGGCGCATTGTTGTGCTCGATGGACTTGGCCGGCTCGGGCTTCTCGGCGGGCTTGTCGTCGTCCTGCATGCCCTTCTTGAACGCCTTGATGCCCTGCGCCACGTCGCCCATCAGATCCGAAATCTTGCCGCGGCCGAACAGCAGCAGGACCACTGCGATCACCAGGATCCAGTGCCAAATGCTGAGTGAACCCATCCTGCAACCCTCCAAACGCGCATGGCCGGGGACCCGGCCGATCTTCACCGAAACCTAGGCTTGGCAGGTGTCAAAAACAAGGACCAAGGCAGCGCCAATTCGCTGTTGGCACTACGTAATCTTGCTAGTGTTAACCGGTCGCAGGGCACCGGTAACGCAAAGGCCTCACTCTTCGGTGCCGCCTTCGCCGCCGCCCTCTTGGCCGCCTTCCGGGGTCTCTTCCGGGGTCTCGGGCTCGACCGCAGGCGCCAGCGCCAGATCGAGGTCCTCGCCCGGTTCCAAGGGATCCTCGTCCTCGCGGAGCTGCGGGTCGTCCGACGGCGTGGGCACGCTGAATCCGGTCGGCAGGCGCGAATCCAGGAGGCCCGTGCCTTTCAGCTCCTCGAGGCCAGGCAGATCGCCGAGCTGCTCCAGGGTGAACTGCGACAGGAAGTCCTCGGTGGTTCCGAAGGTCAGCGGACGGCCGGGCGTCTTGCGACGGCCACGCGGCTTGATCCAGCCGGTCTCCAGCAGCACGTCGAGCGTGCCCTTCGAGGTGACGACGCCGCGGATCTCCTCGATCTCGGCGCGCGTCACCGGCTGGTGATAGGCGATGATCGCCAGCACCTCGATCGCCGCCCGCGACAGGCGGCGGGTCTCGGTGCTCTCCCGCGTCATCAGCCAGGCGAGATCGCCGGCCGTGCGGAAGGTCCATTTGTTCGCAACGCGAACGAGGTTCACGCCGCGCAAGGAATAGTCGGCCTGCAATTGCTCGAGCGCGGCCTTGACGTCGACGCCCTCGGGCATCCGCTTGGCCAGCGTCGCGGTATCCAGCGGTTCACTCGAAGCGAACAGCAGCGCTTCCAGCAGCCGCAATTCCTCGGGACGTGCCTGGGATTCGTTCTCCATCGGCTCGGCCTCTTCTACCCGCACTTCAGCCAGGCTTGCCATGGCAGCTTCTCCTTCTTGCACTTAACCGACCGGCGCATCAGGCGCAGGAGCTGCGTCCGGCACCGGTTTGGGGCGCCCCTTCCGGAAATAGATGGGCGCAAACGCCTCTTTCTGGTTCAGCTCCAGCTGACCTTCGCGCACCAATTCGAGCGCAGCAGCAAAGCTCGAGGCGAACACCGTCGCGCGCTGCGTCGGATCGGCGACATGCCGGACCAGAAAATCGTCGAGCACGCCCCAATCGTCCTGCTCGCTGATGCTGCCGACCAGCCGCTCCAGCGTGGCGCGCGCCTCGGCGAGCGACCACACCGTGCGCTTGGCCAGATGCACGCTCGCCAGCACGCGCGACTGGCGCTGCGAAGCGTAGGCGGTGAGCAAATCGTACAGCGTCGCCGTGTATTTCGGATGCTTGATCTCGGCGATCTGCTCGGGCTCGCCGCGCGGGAAGATGTCGCGCAGCAATTGCTGCCTGTTCATCAGCCGGTTGGCGGCTTCGCGAATGGCCTCCAGCCGGCGCAGGCGGTTGGCGAGCGCGGTCGCCATCTGCTCGGCGCTCGGGCCTTCCGCGCTCGGCGGCTCCGGCAGCAGCAGGCGCGACTTCAGGAAGGCGAGCCATGCCGCCATCACGAGGTAGTCGGCGGCAAGCTCAAGCCTGATCTTTCGCGCGGCCTCGATGAAGTGGAGATACTGGTCGGCCAGCGCCAGGATCGAGATCTTGGCGAGGTCGACCTTCTGCTGCCGCGCCAGCGCAAGCAACAGGTCGAGCGGGCCCTCATAGCCCTCGACGTCCACCACCAACGCCGGCTCACCCTCGGCAAGCTCTGCGGGCCGCCCGGTTTCGAAGGATAGAATTTCTGCGGTCATGCGGATGCCGTGTTTGCCCGTGCGATCAATGCGTCCAGCTCAGTGCGTGCGGCGACGCGGTCGAGCGGTTGCGGCGCCTTGCGCGCGGCGAGCGCGGCGTTCGCCCGCTCCAGCGCCCGGCCCGACAGCTCAGGTGTCTGGCCGGCGACCTCGCGCATTTCCTCGATGTTGCCGTTGCAATGCAGCGCCATGTCGCAGCCGGCCGCGAAGATGGCGCGGGTCCGCTCGGCGATATTCCCCGACAGCGCGTTCATCGACACGTCATCACTCATTAACAAACCCTGGAACCCGATTGCGCCGCGAATCACGTCAGCGATCATTGTCGCAGATGTCGTCGCCGGATGGGCGGGGTCGACCGCGCTAAACACAACATGTGCAGTCATGGCCATCGGCAGGTCCGACAGCGGCTTGAAGGCGGCGAAGTCGGTCCGCTCCAATTCGCCCCTGGGCGTATCGACCGTCGGCAGCTTGAAATGGGTGTCCGCGGTGGCCCGGCCATGGCCGGGGATGTGCTTGAGCACCGGCAACACGCCGCCCTGCTCCAGGCCCTCGGTGACCGCGCGGGCAATCGCCGCGACCTTGCCGGGCTCGGTGCCATAAGCCCTGTTCCCGATGACGGCATCGGCGCCCTCGATCGGCACGTCGGCCAGCGGCAAGCAGTCCACGGTGATGCCGAGATCGGCAAGATCGGCTGCGATCAGACGGGCGGACAGGCGCGCTGCGGTGAGCCCGAGTGCCGAATCAGTGTCGTACAAGGTCGAGAAAACGGCCCCCGGCGGATAGACCGGCCAGTGCGGCGGTCCCAGGCGCTGCACCCGCCCGCCCTCCTGATCGATCAGGACAGGCGCGTCGGCAGCACCCGCCGCCGTCCGCAATTCCGCAACCAGTGCAGCGACTTGAGCTGGCGTTGCGACATTGCGCTTGAAGAGGATGAAGCCCCATGGGCGCTGGTCGCGGATAAACTCCCGCTCGACGGCGGTCAGTTCCGTTCCGGATACACCGGTAATGAAGGCCCGCGTGCTCATAACGGCCGATTAACCCTGACCCGCGAGGGGGTCAAGGAAACGGCCGTTAATTCCTCTGGACGAAGCAGGCGGACAAGCCGGCAGACTTCAGGCTGTTGCAGGCGTGCGTCGCCTCCTCCGCCGAACCATAGGGCCCAGCGAAGGCGCGGTAGACGACGCCCTTGCCCTTGTCGGAGAGGTCGACGCGCTTGATCACCGGCGAACGGGAGCCGAGCACGCTGCCATATTTGCTCTGAAGCACGCGGTACGACGCGGCGGCGCTATCCTCGCTCTGCTGCGAGGAGACCTGCACGATGTAGCCGCCACCGCCGCTGCTGGCGGGCGTGATTTGCGTCGGGCTGGTCGCAGCCATCCGCTGCGGCGGTTCGGCCGCCGGGACCGATTGCGGCGCCAGCGACATCGGCTGATTGGCGCTGGCATTGGCCGAGGTCGGCGGATTGCGCGGCACGGCCGGTGCAACGGGCGCAGCCACAGGTTTCGGCCCTGCCGTTGGCCTGGCGGCAGCGGCCGATTGCGGCGTGGCACTATCGGTCTGATCGCCCTTCACGGCGACAGTCCTGATCGGGCGCGGCGAATTGTTCGGTATCGTGCCGTTGCTTGACGCCGCTCCGGTGCTCGGCGGCGGCACCGCAGACGGCGACACGCTCGCGACCGACGGCGGGTTCGCATTCTGGTTCAGCGGCGGGAACACCACGCGGGGACCGCCCGCCTTGGCGTTGACGTCAACCGGCGCCTCTTCGCGCGGCACGATCTTCTCGGTGCCATCGCCGCTCACCATGCGATCCGGCACCTTGGCCGAGGAATCAGTCGGCGCGGGCACGATCTTGGTCGGGGTGTTGTCGGCCTTGATGATCGGTGGCTCGCCGCTGCGGGGCGAGCCGACATAGGTCTTGTAGGCGAAGGCGGCGCCGGTTCCGACCACGGCGAGCGCCAGGATCGCCGCGACCGTCATCATGCCGCCGCGCGGCTTCTTGGGCTCGTCGACCTCCGCATCGGGATAGTCGCTCTGATACGCGTAGGGATCGTCGGGATAGGCCGGCTCGCGCTGATAGTCCTGCTCGCCTGCCTCCAGCCGGCCGTAGAGCGCATCGTCATAGCGCGCCGGATCGGGCTGCTGGTGCGGCTCCTGATAGGCTTGTTGCTGGTAGGCCTGATCCTGCTGCTGGTAGGCCTGATCGTGGTGGGCTTGCCCTTGGTAGGCCTGCCCCTGATAGGCGTGATCCTGATAGGCGTGATCCTGATAGGCGTGATCCTGATAAGCCTGCGGCTGATGAAGATCAGGCTCAGGCGCGGCAGGCTGGGCTGAATAGCGGTGCAACGGATGGACCGGGTTTACGGAAACGGGATAGTCCGGTTCGGGAGCTGGCGCCGGCTGCGGCTGCACGTTGGCGCGCCGCATCCATGAGGGCGGCCCGGGCTGCGCCGGCGTGGCCTGCTCGGCATAGTCCTGCTGATAATCGTCTTGCCGATCCTCTTGCCGATAGTCGTCGTCCTGATAGCTCTGCGCGGGCGCAGGGGCTGCCGGCGGATGCGCGCCGGGCCGCGATTGCGCGGCAAATGGATCGGTTTGTCCGATCAGGCGGGCGAGCTCGGCCAAGGGATCGCTTTCCGCCTTGCCATGCTGGGCGCCGCCGCGACCATAGTCATCGGAGGGAAACGGTCTGTCCTGATATCGTTCGGCCATCGTGATGATGCGTCCCTTCGGGAAAGCCGCGCGCCCCTCGACCAAGGCACGGCTTTCGACCCACAAGGCTTTCAACCAAGTCTAAGCGATCCGGCTTCTGCCGGTTACCCCCGATATTCCCCTTAAGTAGTTCGCCCCAAACTACCGCATCTCGTTCGGAGCATGGACGCCGAGGATGGCGAGGCCCGATGCCAGAACCGAGACGACGCCCTGGACCATGGCCAGTCGCGCCTTTGTAAGCTCTGCATCATTATTGATAATGAAGCGTAAATAGGGCAAATCGCGCCCCTTCGTCCAAAGTGCATGAAATTCGCTGGCTAAATCATAGAGATAAAAGGCAATTCGGTGCGGCTCGTGGGCGCTTGCCGCGGCTTCCAGCATGCGCGGAAATATTGCCAGACGCTTGAGCAGGTCGAGCTCGACGGGGTCTGACAGCCGTTCCACCGCCGACTCAGCGAGCCAGGCAATGCGCTCGCCGGTATCCTCCGGGAGTTCCGGGAACACCTCCGCCCGCGCGTTGCGGAAGATCGAATGGCCGCGGGCGTGGCCGTACTGGACATAGAACACCGGGTTGTCGCGTGACTGTTCCATGACCTTGGCGAGGTCGAAGTCGAGCACCGCGTCGTTCTTCCGGTAAAGCATCATGAAGCGGACGGCGTCCTGGCCGACCTCATCCACCACCTCACGCAAGGTGACGAAGTCCCCGCTCCGCTTGGACATTTTCACCGGCTCGCCATTGCGCAGCAGCTTCACGAGCTGGACGATCTTGACGTCGAGCGAGCCCTTGCCTGACGTCGTCGCCTTCACCGCCGCCTGCATGCGCTTGATATAGCCGCCATGGTCGGCACCCCAGACGTCGATCATCTCCGCGAAACCACGGTCGAACTTGTTCTTGTGGTAGGCGATGTCGGAGGCGAAGTAGGTGTAGGAATTATCCGACTTGATCAGCGGACGATCGACATCGTCGCCGTAAGCGGTCGCCTTGAACAGCAGCTGCTCGCGGTCTTCCCAATCCTCGACCGGCGCGCCCTTCGGCGGCGGCAGGCGGCCCTCGTAGATGTCGCCCTTGGCCTTCAGGAAATCGATGGTCTCGGCGACCTTGTTGTTGCCGGTCTCGATCAGCGAGCGCTCGGAGAAGAACACATCGTGGCGGATGTTGAGCGCGGCGAGATCGTCCTTGATCTCGTCCATCATCATCGCGATCGCCTTGGCGCGCACCGGCGGCAGCCACTCGGCCTCGCTCATCGCGAGGAGCTTGTCGCTGTGCTCCTTCGCAAGCGCCTGCCCGACCGGCTTCAGGTAGTCTCCGGGATAGAGGCCTTCCGGGATCGCACCGATGTCCTCGCCGAGCGCCTCGCGATACCGCAGGAAGGCGGAGCGCGCGAGCACGTCGACCTGGGCGCCGGCGTCGTTGATGTAATATTCGCGCGTGACGTCGTGGCCTGCGAATTGAAGCAGGCTCGCCAGCGCGTCGCCGAACACGGCGCCGCGGCAATGGCCGACATGCATCGGCCCGGTCGGGTTCGCCGAGACATATTCGACATTGACCTTGGAGCCGCCGCGGACGCGGCCGTAATCGGCGGCTTCACGCAGCACGGTCCGCAGCGCTTCGGCCCAGGCGGCGGGCTTGAGGGTCAGGTTGATGAAGCCCGGGCCGGCGACGTCGACCTTGGCGATCAACGCGTCGGCACGGAGCCGCTCGGCGATCTGCTCGGCGAGGTCGCGCGGCTTGGCCTTTGCCTCTTTCGCCAGCACCATCGCGGCGTTGGTCGCCATGTCGCCATGGGAGGGATCGCGCGGCGGCTCGACCACCACGCGCGAGAAATCGATGCCCTCGGGCCAGTTGGCTTCCACGGCCAGCGTACGGCAGGCGGCGTGCACGCGTGCAAGCACGTCGGCGAACAAATGCAGTGCTGAGGATGTGTCGGGCATGGCCGCCGCCTAACGCAAATCCGGGGTCGAGTCAAAAAGCCGCTGGTGCTCGGTCAGGGCGAAACGGTCGGTCATTCCGGCAATGAAATTGCCGATCCGGCGAGCCCGGTCACCCTCATTGTCAGCCTCCGCCCCCGAGAGCCATTCCGGCGGCAGGTCGCCCGGGGATTTCAGGTATTTCGCGAACAGGTCGAACAGGATCTGTTCCGCCTCCCCCATCACCCGCATCACCCGCTTGTGACGGTACATGTGGTGGTAGAGGAAGGTCTTGATGGCGGCCTCTTCCTCGGCGACCTCGGCCGGAAATGCGATCAGCGCCCGGCTCTGCTGGCGGACATCCTGGGCCGATTGGGGCTTCACCGCGGCGAGGTTCTTCTGCGCCTGCGCGAACACCGCACCGATCAGGTGCGAGATCAGCTCGCGCACCAGCTCGGCACCGCGCCTGAGGTCTTCGAGGTCGGGATAGTGCGCCGAGGTCTCGGCGATGATCTCAGCCGTGAGCGGCATCACCTTGAGATCGTCGAGATGGAACAGGCCGGCACGCAGGCCATCGTCGATGTCGTGGGCGTCATAGGCGATGTCGTCGGCGATGGCGGCGACCTGCGCTTCCAGTGAGGCGAAGCTCCACAATTCGAGGTCGTAGGTCTTGATGTAGTCGGCGATGCCGACGGGAATGCCGTGCTCGCGATAGCGCCCCACCGGCGCGCCGCTGCGGTCGGTCAGCGGACCGTTATGCTTGACGATGCCCTCCAGCGACTCCCAGGTCAGATTGAGCCCGTCGAACTCGGGATAGCGATGCTCCAGCGACGCGACGACGCGGAGCGTCTGGGCGTTGTGGTCGAAACCGCCAAAATCCTTCAGGCAGGCGTCCAGCGCCCGCTCGCCAGCATGGCCGAACGGGGGATGACCGAGATCGTGGGCCAGCGCCAGGGTTTCGGTGAGGTCCTCGTCCAGCCCGAGCTGCCGGGCCAGCGCACGGGCGATCTGCGCCACCTCCAGCGAATGGGTCAGCCTTGTGCGGTAGTGGTCGCCCTCGTGGAACACGAACACCTGGGTCTTGTACTTCAGGCGGCGGAACGCGGTGGAGTGGATCACCCGGTCGCAATCCCGCCGGAACGGGCTGCGGGTCCGGCTCGGCGGCTCGGCGACCAGCCGGCCGCGGCTGCGGTCGGGATCGCAGGCATAGGGCGCATGGGGGGCAGCCATTCCGACGGACACGACGAATTTAGTCCCTATCCATTTGATTCTGCGTATCCTTGCACTTAACTATGCCGGACGCGGGATACCAAATGAATTGGCCAAGTGAACCTGGTATGACCGCGGGACTATCGGAGACGAGCCATGACGACCGACGTGACCATCAGTGACCGCGCCGCACGCCGGATTGGGGAGATCCTCAAGGGCGAAGGGACCGGCGCGATGCTGCGCATCTCGGTCGAGGGCGGCGGCTGCTCGGGTTTCCAGTACAAATTCGACATCGACCGTGCGCGGACCGACGACGATCTCGTGATCGAGCAGGAGAACGCCGTGGTGTTGGTCGATTCCGCCTCGCAGCCGTTCCTGGCGGGCTCGCAGGTCGATTTCGTCGACGACCTGATCGGCGCCTCGTTCCGCGTCAACAACCCCAACGCGACGGCGTCCTGCGGCTGCGGCACCAGCTTCTCGATCTGACCGGCTAAACGCCGGTTATCTGTTTCTCCTCATCCGTCCATTCCATTTCGGCCGGCATCAGCTCCGGCTGAAGCGGCGCGTCCTCCGACATCACGTGGCCGTCGAGCGCACGCAGCAAGGCCGCCACCAGCGCCGGCTTGCGCAGCGGCTTGGCGAGGAAGTCCGACATGCCCGCCTCGCGGCAGATCCTGACGTCCTCGGGGAAGGCGTTGGCGGTCAGCGCGACGATCGGCAGGGCCTCGTAGCGGCCGCCTTGCGCGCGGATCGCGCGGGTGGCGGCGAGCCCGTCCATGTCGGGCATGCGCACGTCCATCAGCACCACGTCGTAATGGCCTTCGGATGCCGCCGCTACGGCTTCAGTGCCGTCGGTGACGACGCGCAGCTCGACGTCGAACGCCCCCAACATCTTGCTCACGACCATGCGGTTGACCGCATCGTCCTCCGCGACCAGCACCTTCAGCGGCCGATCGAGGCCGGCGATCCGGGCCTTGAGCTCGTCGGCCTCGTCGTGGCCGGCCGCCTGCTCGGAGGGCTGCGCCTGGCTCCAGGGCAGCACCAGCGTGAAACGGAAGGTCGATCCCTGCCCCGGCGTCGAGGTAACGCCGATGGTGCCGCCCATCTGCTCGATGATGCGCCGTGAGATCGCAAGTCCAAGCCCGGTGCCGCCGAAGCGGCGGCTGATCGAGGCGTCGGCCTGCGCGAAATCGCTGAAGAGCTGGCCGAGCTTTTCCGGGGCGATGCCGATGCCGCTGTCGGTCACCGTCCATTCAACGGTCGCCAGCAAGTCGCGGCGCGCCTGGCAGGTCGCAGAGATCGTCACCTCGCCTTCATCGGTGAACTTCACCGCGTTGGACGCGAGGTTGAGCAGCACCTGGCGGATGCGCGCGACGTCGCCGCGCAGCGTTGGCGGCAGGTTCGGGTCGAGTTCCAGCTTGACCGTCAGCCCCTTGCCCTTGGCGCTCGCCCGGACCACGGTCCCGACAGCCTCCACCAGCGCCTGCGGGGCGAAGTCGATCACTTCGAAGGTGAAGCGCCCGGCCTCGAGCTTGGACAGATCGAGGATGTCGTTGAGGATACGCTGGAGATTGTCGCCGGACTCGCGGATCGTGGTGACGGCCTCGCGCTGCTCCGGATCGAGCTTGGTCTCGAGCAGCATGCTGGCAAGCCCGAGCACGCCGTTCATGGGCGTGCGGATCTCGTGGCTCATCACGGCGAGGAAGTCCGACTTGGCGCGACTCTCGGCCTCGGCCTTTTCCGCGCGCCAGCGTTCGGTCACGTCGCGGCCGAAGCCGCGATAGCCCAAGAATTGTCCCTCGCGGTCATAGGCCGGCTTGGCCGTCAGCGACCACAGCCGCGCCTCGCCGCCGGCGACGACCTTGAGGTTCATCTCGTGCAGCGGCTCGTTCTGCTCCATCAGGCCGACGACGTTGTAGGCCGCGCTCTTGTCCTCCGGGCACAGCATGTCGAGCACGTCGGCGAAATGCGATCCCTTCAGCAGCGGAAGCGGCAGCTGAGCGACGTCTGCGAAGCGCTCGGGCACGTCGACCAGATGCCCTTCGGCATCGGTCTGCCACAGCCAGTCGCTGGCGTTCTCCTGGAAGTCCTTCAGCAGCAGCGAGATGATCTCCGTCTGGCGTTCGAGCTCGAGCTGGGCCTTGAGATTGCCGAGGAACAGATTGCCTTGCGAGACGATGTTGCGCGCCATGAAGAATGCGAACAGCAGCAGGAACACCGCCGTCACCAGATACGGCCCGGCGCCGCAAAGCAGCAGCGCGCCGGCGCAGGCGACCGTCATGGTGGCGAGATAGACGAGGCCGGCGCGCGGGAAGGTCGAGAGCATGAAGGCGCCGCCCGACATCATGCCGACCATCAGGCAGGCCAGGATCAGCTGGCTGGTCGGCTCGATGCGGCTGAACAGAGCGAGCGGCAGCGCGCCCCAGGCCGCGGCGAGGAAGACCGCCTGCCGCAGCATCTGCCGCGCGGCGCGGGGCGAGGCCTCCTGCGGCGGGTTCTGATACGACCGCCGCCAGGCGCGCACCGCGAGCGAGGCGGTGGTGGCGAGCGTCAGGCCCCAGATCGCGAGGAAGTCGTTCCAGCCCCGGCCCCAGAACAGGATCAGCACGATGCCGACGTTCAGCATCGTCACCGCCATCGTCACGGGAATCAGCCGCGTCACGGCGTCGATCTGCTTGGCGCGGATGCGGCGGATCTCGCGCTCGCTGAGATCGGCGGTCAGGCCGTCCTCGATCTCGAAGCCGCCGAGCCAGTACAGGAACGCGCCGATCAGGCCGTCACGCGGCTCGGTTCGCTTCATCGTCTTGTCCGGCCATCCCATGCGAGGAACCTTTTGACGATCAATGGCCTGCTGGCTGCTTAAGCCGGGTTAATTTTGTGGGAGATTTTGCGGCGTCCTTGACGGGCGCGTTTGCAGTTTGTTCTAACCAGGACCCCTGCCCGGAGCCCGCCGACATGACCATCAGAGTAGCCACCTGGAACGTGAACTCGGTCCGGCAGCGGATCGACCTGCTGCTGACCTGGCTGAGGGAGTGCCAGCCGGACATCGTCTGCCTCCAGGAGATCAAATGCGTCGACGAGGCCTTTCCGCGGCTTGAGATCGAGGCGCTCGGCTACAACGTGGTCACGCACGGGCAGAAGACATTCAACGGCGTCGCGCTGCTCTCCAAGCTCCGGTTCGACGAGACCAAGTCGGGCCTTGCCGGTGACGACGAGGACGCCCACGCCCGCTTCCTGGAGGGCGTGGTGACGCTGAAGTCTGGCGTGCTGCGCATCGCCTGCCTCTATCTGCCCAACGGCAATCCGGTCGGGACCGAGAAATATCCCTATAAGCTCAAGTGGATGTCCCGGCTTCTTGAGTATTCGAAGGAACGCCTGAAGACCGAGGAGCCGCTGATCCTCGCCGGTGACTTCAACGTCATCCCGCACGCCCGCGACGTCCATAACCCCGCCGCCTGGACCGAGGACGCCCTGTTCAAGCCGGAGACGCGGGAGAGCTTTCAGTCCCTGCTCGGCCTCGGCCTGACCGACGCCTTGCGGGCCGTCACCGATGAGCCCGGCCTGTACACCTTCTGGGACTACCAGGCCGGGGCCTGGCAGAAGAACCAGGGCCTGCGGATCGACCATCTGCTGCTGTCGCCACAGGCCAGCGACCGGCTCGCCAATGTCGGGATCGACAGCTATGTGCGCGGCTGGGAGAAGCCGTCGGACCACGTGCCGGTGTGGGCGGATCTGGATCTGGAGGCGGCGTAACGTCCGCAGAGATGGTGGGTACGCTGCGCCTTGCCCACCTACCGGCCCCGACGTTGCCGAGCTACTCCCGGCGGCCGCCTTGCACCCACTGTTCCAGCATTTGCAGGCACATGGCGCGGTCGTCGTCGGAGGCCTTGGCGAAGGCGCGGCTGTAGCTTTCCTTGATCCAGGTCTCGTCGGTACCAGCGCTGTCGCGCGCCAGCGTCAGCCACATCAGGCCGCGCGCGGCCTGCCGCGGCAGGCGGTCGCCGTTGAACAGCATCTGGCCGAGCAGCGCCTGCGCCTCGTGCTGGCCCTTTTGCGCGGCAAGGCCGAGCCAGCGCGCGCCGTAGCGGAAATCCTCGCGCGAGGCGTCCGGCGTCTTCAGGTAGAGCCGGGCGAGATCGTATTGCGCGTCGGCATTGCCGAAATAGGACGCCGCATAGGAGAACATCTCCCGCGCCCGCTCCGGATCCGACTTGACCTTCGAGTTCGGGATACCGCTCAGATAGTAGCGGCCGAGCGCGACGAAGGCGTTGGCCACGATCTGCGCCTGCGGCGCCGACGGGCTGTCCTCGGCATGCGCATTGGCGATCCGGCTGAAATATTCGAAGGCACGCAGATCGTCCTGGGCGACGCCGTCGCCATTGGCGTACATGCGGCCGAGCTTCCACTGCGCGATGGGGTGACCACCCTCGGCGGCATATTGCAGCGCACTAAGCGAGGTCTCCTGAGGCACAGCCGCCGGCGCGACCTTGCCGCGTGCGGTCGCCGCGGTCCCCGGCAAGGCGGTCACGACCGGGATGGTCGCGTCCTTCGGGTTGACCGGCGCGCCGTCGAAGGCAAGCGCCGGCGCGGCCAGCGCACCGACCCCCAACACAAACGCAACTATGGCACGCCTAGATGTCCGCATAGCACTGTTTCTCGTGCGCGCCGCCCGGATGGGTCACTGCCCCCCCGACCGCTGGTCCAACCTGTTGGGCATATTTCCAGAGCGCACCCGACGTGTGGTTAGTCGCGCGAGCGCTCCATTTGGTCTTGCGCTGGGCGAGCTCGGCGTCGCTCAATTTTACGTTAAGGGTACCGGCGACCGCGTCGATCTCGATAATGTCGCCGTCCTCGAGCAGCCCGATCGGGCCGCCAATGGCCGCTTCCGGCCCGACATGGCCGATGCAGAAGCCGCGGGTGGCGCCGGAGAAGCGGCCGTCGGTGATGAGCGCGATCTTGCCGCCCATGCCCTGGCCGGTCAGCGCCGCAGTGGTCTGGAGCATTTCCCGCATGCCGGGGCCGCCCTTGGGCCCCTCGTAGCGGATCACGATGACTTCGCCTTCGCGGTAGGTGCGCTTCTGGACCGCCTCGAAAGCATCCTCCTCACGGTCGAAGCACCTGGCCGGACCGGTAAACCTGAGGTTGGACATTCCCGCGACTTTCACGATCGCACCTTCTGGCGCCAGATTGCCCTTCAGACCGACCACACCGCCAGTGACGGTGATGGGCTTGTCTGCCGGGTGCACCACATCCTGGTGCGGATTCCATTTCACGCTCTTGAGGTTTTCGGCGATCGTGCGGCCCGTGACGGTAAGGCAATCACCGTGCAGGAAGCCGTTGTCGAGCAGCGTCTTCATCAGAAGCGGTATGCCACCTACTTCAAACATGTCTTTGGCGACATAACGGCCACCCGGCTTCAAATCCGCGACATATGGTGTCTTTTTGAAGATTTCGGCAACATCGAACAGGTCGAACTTGATGCCGCACTCATGCGCGATCGCCGGTAGGTGCAGCGCAGCATTGGTCGAGCCGCCGGAGGCGGCGACCACGGCGGCGGCATTCTCCAGCGCCTTGCGGGTGACGATGTCGCGCGGCCGGATGTTTTGGGCGATCAGGTCCATCACCTGCTCGCCCGCGGTCATGCAGAAGGCATCGCGGATTTCATAGGGCGCCGGGGCACCGGCCGAGTAAGGCAGTGCGAGGCCGATCGCCTCGGACACGGTCGCCATGGTGTTGGCGGTGAACTGCGCACCGCAGGCGCCCGCCGAGGGGCACGCCACGCGCTCGATCTCGTCGAGGTCTTCGTCCGACATGGCGCCGACGGAGTGCTTGCCGACGGCCTCGAACATGTCCTGCACGGTGACCTGCTGCCCGCGGAACGTGCCGGGCAGGATCGAGCCGCCATAGATGAAGATCGAGGGCACGTTGAGGCGGACCATGGCCATCATCATGCCCGGCAGCGACTTGTCGCAGCCGGCGAGCCCGACCAGGGCGTCATAGGCATGGCCGCGGACAGTCAGCTCGACCGAATCGGCGATGCAGTCGCGCGACGGCAGCGAGGAGCGCATGCCGTCATGCCCCATGGCGATGCCGTCGGTGACGGTGATGGTGCAGAACTCACGCGGGGTGCCGCCGGCTGACGCCACGCCCTTCTTCACCGCCTGCGCCTGGCGCATCAACGCGATGTTGCAGGGAGCGGCCTCGTTCCAGCAGGAGGCGACGCCGACGAAGGGCTGGTGGATCTGCGCGGTGGTCAGACCCATGGCGTAGAAGTAGGACCGATGGGGCGCGCGTGTAGGGCCTTCCGTCACGTGACGGCTCGGCAGCCTCTGCTTGATGTTGCTCTTCGCGTCCATCGCAAACCAGTTTCCCCGGTCAACCCTTTCAGACCCGAAAAATCAGAGCCAAGATTTGAATCGACCTTGGGATTTTCTCGTGGCCCTTCGAAGACCGCCGCTGCCCTTAAAACATTAGAGCGATTTTATTCATGTTCGGGTGTGGCCAAAAAGCGGCGACGATGCGAACCGCCGGTGATGAGGGTTAAATCCGGGATGAGTGTTGCGGAGACACAACAATCGTTACCGGGAAGACACGGGTTGGATTACTGCAATACCCTCAGGAAGATGACGATCCACAACTTCAGATTTTGTGGTACGCACACTGCGCCCAACTCCTCCTCGGCAACCAGGCGTGCGCAACTGAGTCGGTGCCCCCTCCGCTCGTTAGCTACTCCCTCCCATGTCCCGGACAAGTCGCAACGCGCGAAGCGTTGCGGCGCAGAGCCGGGACCCAGAAACCACAGATTGCGCTCGCGGAAACATGGGCCCCGGCTCTGCAGCGCATCGCCGGGGCGCTGCGCTGCGTCCGGGGCACGAGACGAGAGTTTGACGCAGGCTCTCTCCTCCTCGTCATTGCGAGCGGAGCGAAGCAATCCAGAGTCTTTCCGCCGAGAGATTCTGGATTGCTTCGTCGCATCAGCGCAAAATTGCTACGCAATTTTGTCGCGAGCTCCTCGCAATGACGGAGTATGAGGTGGCGGTACTCCTCCTCCAACCTGCATTTAAATCGTGGACACGCCTTCGCGTCCTCGCGGCGGATTTCACCCGAGCTTTGCTTGATCTCTCCACCCTCCAATCCAAGAGGGCGCAGGGAAGGCCGGGTGCCAGCTCGCACCCGCGGTCCGCTGCGCGAAAAGCGCACGCAGAAAGAACCGCACAGCAGCATACAGGTGGTGCCGATCACTCGGCCTTCCCTGCGCAGTGGCTGGACGGCTTATGCCGTGATCTCCCGGGAGCCGACCATTCCTTCTGGCCTCCCTCGCCCCGCGAATTGGATGATGCAGTCTGCCCGGTTGGGCTCGCTCGCACCTTCGCAGGACTTGCCCGTAGCAACGACGGCAAGGACCACACGGTTTTGCCGTACG
>NZ_BTIR01000009.1:0-146323 GCF_036247985.1 Bradyrhizobium sp. TM239
GCTCGCTCGGTGCGACGATCGCGGACGGCTCGACGCTGAACGTCGACGGTCACGTCATCACCTTCAAGAACGCGCCGATCCCGGGTTCGACCGGTGCTCCGAGCGTTCCGAGCGGGTATGGTGCGAACGGCAACGTTCTCACTGACGGCGCCGGCAACTCGACGGTCTATCTGCAGGGCGGCACGATCAACGACGTGCTGAAGGCGATCGACCTTGCCACCGGCGTGCAGACCGCGACGGTCAATGCCAACGGCACCGCGACGCTTGCGACCGCCACCGGCCAGTCGAACTCGTTGATCAATGCTTCGGGTCAGCTCAAGATCTCGACCGGTGTCAATGCCGATCTGTCGATCACCGGCACCGGCAACGCGTTAAATGCGCTTGGCTTCGCCGGCAACACCGGGACCTCGACCGCCTTCACCGCGGCGCGCACCTCGGGCGTCGGCGGCATCACCGGCAAAACCTTGACCTTCTCGTCCTTCAACGGCGGCACGGCGGTCAGCGCCACCTTCGGCGACGGCACCAACGGCACGGTCAAGACGCTCGATCAGCTCAACACGAAGCTTCAGGCCAACAACCTGACGGCGACGATCGACGCCAACGGCCTGCTGACGGTCTCGACCACCAACGACTACGCGTCCTCGACCATCGGTTCGAACGCCGCGGGTGGTGCGATCGGCGGCACGCTGACCACGGCGCTGACGTTCTCGACGGCTTCCAGCCCCGTCCAGGATACGGTTGCGCAGACCTCGCGTGCGAATCTCGTCAACCAGTACAACAACATCCTCCAGCAGATCGATTCGACTGCTCAGGACTCCTCGTTCAACGGTGTCAACCTCTTGAACGGCGACCAGCTCAAGCTGGTGTTCGACGAGACCGCCAAGTCGAGCCTGAGCATCACGGGCGTGACCTACAACTCCAAGGGTCTGGGCCTCGCTGCGCTGACCAGCGGTGTCGACTTCATCGACAACGCTGCCACCAACAAGGTGCTCACGAACCTGAACTCCGCCTCGAGCACGCTCCGTTCGGAAGCCTCGGCTCTGGGCTCGAACCTGACCATCGTGCAGGTTCGTCAGGACTTCAACAAGAACCTGATCAACGTGCTGCAGACCGGTTCGTCCAACCTGACCCTGGCCGACACCAACGTCGAAGCGGCCAACAGCCAGGCGCTGTCGACTCGTCAGTCGATCGCGGTCTCCGCGCTGTCGCTGGCCAACCAGTCGCAGCAGAGCGTGCTGCAGCTGCTCCGCTAACAAGCGGACGACATCGCAAGACGTTAGGGCGGCGGGGCCTCGGCCCCGCCGCTTTTCTGTTGATCGCCCGAGGTTTTGAGAGGGCAGATGACGCTCCGAAAAGTAACCAGCGGTTATGGTTAATGGAGCGTAAGCGCAAAGAATTGCCAATGATTTCAGGCTGATTGCCATCTCGCTCCGCGCGTCCCGCCCGCTCATGGTGAACCGGCGCTTACGCAGGCGATGCTCGTTTCACCCTTTGTTAGCCATGTCGCGGCACGCTGGCCCCGTCACTCGATCCGAAGCGATCGAACGAAGACGCGTAAGCCAGAAGGGTAAGAGTCATGTCAGGTATTGTTCTCTCTGCGTCGGTTCGTCAGAACCTCCTCTCTCTCCAGTCCACCGCCGACCTCCTCGCCACCACACAGAACCGTCTGTCGACCGGCAAGAGCGTCAATTCGGCCCTGGACAATCCCACCAACTTCTTCACGGCACAGTCGCTCGACAACCGCGCCAGCGACATCAACAATCTGCTCGACGGCATCGCCAACGGCGTGCAGGTGCTTCAGGCCGCCAACACCGGCCTGACCTCGCTGCAGAAGCTGATCGACAGCGCCAAGTCGATCGCCAATCAGGCGCTGCAGACCACGGTCGGCTACTCCACCAAGTCCAACGTCTCCACCACGATCGCCGGCGCGACGGCGGCCGACCTGCGCGGCACGACGAGCTTCGCCAGCGCGACCGCGAGCAGCAACGTGCTGTATAACGGCACGGCCGGCGGCACCACGGCGGCGAACGGCACCACGACGCTCGGCGCCACCATCGGCACCTTCACGGGCACTGCGGGAACGGCCGGCGACGGCACCACGGCTCTGACCGGCGCCATCACCCTGATCGCCACCAACGGCACGACCGCCACCGGCCTGCTCGGCAACGCCCAGCCCGCCGACGGCGACACGCTGACCGTGAACGGCAAGACCATCACCTTCCGCTCCGGCTCTGCTCCGGCGTCGACTGGCGTTCCGTCCGGCTCGGGCGTCAGCGGCAACCTCGTCACCGACGGCAACGGCAACACCACGGTCTATCTCGGCACGGCGGGCACGCCGGCTGCGACCGTCAGCGATCTGTTGACCGCGGTCGATCTGGCCAGCGGCGTCAAGACGGCATCCATCACCGCGGGTGCTGCGACGATCGCCACCAGCTTCAACCAGACCGCTTCGAGCGTTGGTGCGGGCGCCGTCACGCTGAAGAGCTCGACGGGTGCGGATCTGAGCGTCACCGGCAAGGCTGACCTGCTCAAGTCTCTCGGCCTGACCACATCTTCGGGTGCAGGCAATGCCAGCTTGAACGTCAACCGGACTACGACCGCGGGCTCGCTGGGTGCGACCATCGCGGATGGTTCGACGCTGAACGTCGACGGCCACGTCATCATCTTCAAGAACGCGCCGACCCCGGGCACGACCGGAGCTCCGAGCGTTCCGAGCGGGTATGGTGCGAACGGCAACGTCGTCACGGACGGCAACGGCAACTCGACGGTCTATCTGCAGGGCGGTACGGTCAATGACGTGCTGAAGGCGATCGACCTTGCCACAGGCGTGCAGACCGCGACGATCAACGCCAGCGGCGTCGCGGCGCTTTCGACCGCCACCGGCCAGTCGAACTCGACGATCAACACGTCCGGCCAGCTCAAGATCTCGACCGGCATCAACGCCGACCTGTCGATCACCGGCACCGGCAACGCGCTGAACGTGTTCGGCCTCGCCGGCAACACCGGAAACGCAACGGCCTTCTCCGCCGCCCGCACCTCCGGTATCGGCGGCCTCAGCGGCAAGACCTTGACCTTCTCCTCCTTCAATGGTGGCACGGCGGTCAACGTCACCTTCGGCGACGGTACCAACGGCACGGTCAAGACGCTCGATCAGCTCAACACGAAGCTTCAGGCCAACAACCTCGCGGCGACGATCGACGCCAACGGCCTGCTGACGATCACGGCGTCCAATGACTACGCCTCATCCACGCTCGGCTCCACGGCCGCCGGCGGTGCGATCGGCGGCACGCTCACTTCAGCGCTGACGTTCTCGACGGCTTCCACCCCCGTGCAGGATGCGGTCGCACAGACGGCGCGTGCCAATCTGGTGTCTCAGTACAACAACATCCTGAACCAGATCGACACGACCTCGCAGGACTCCTCGTTCAACGGCGTCAACCTCCTGAACGGCGACCAGCTCAAGCTGGTGTTCGACGAGACCGGCAAGTCGAGCCTGAACATCACCGGCGTGACCTACAACTCCAAGGGTCTTGGCCTCGCCGCGCTGACCGTCGGTGTCGACTTCATCGACAACGCGGCGTCCAACCGGGTGCTGACCAATCTGAACGCGGCGTCGAGCACGCTGCGCTCGGAAGCCTCGAGCCTCGGCTCGAACCTCTCGGTCGTGCAGATCCGTCAGGACTTCAACAAGAACCTGATCAACGTGCTGCAGACCGGCTCGTCCAACTTGACCCTGGCCGACACCAACGTCGAGGCGGCCAACAGCCAGGCGCTGTCGACCCGCCAGTCGATCGCGGTCTCCGCGCTGTCGCTGGCCAACACCTCGCAGCAGAGCGTGCTGCAGCTGCTCCGCTAACAAGCAGCTGAAATCACTAAGTAAATTGGGCGGCGGGGCTATCTGTCCCGCCGCTCTTTTTTGCGTCCGGAGACGGGCAGGGGCGTTCATCGGCCATTAACCCTATCCCTTAAACCGGCGTTAACCATACTTTAAAGGAGACCCCCTAAGACTGGACGAAAGCCCGCTTTGCAGACCGCGCGGCCGATTCGTATCCGGTTCAAGAGGAAGACTCGCCAATGTCCAACATCGTTCTCTCGGCGTCCGTTCGCCAGAACCTGTTGTCGCTGCAGTCGACGGCCGACTTGCTGGCCACGACGCAGGAGCGGCTGTCGACCGGCAAGAAGGTCAATACCGCGCTCGACAATCCCACCAACTTCTTCACGGCGCAGGGGCTCGACAACCGGGCGAGCGACATCAGCAACCTGCTCGATGGCATCAACAACGGTGTGCAGGTGCTGCAGGCCGCCAACACCGGCATCACCTCGCTGCAGAAGCTGATCGACAGCGCGAAATCGATCGCCAACCAGGCGCTGCAGACCACGGTCGGCTACTCCACCAAGTCCAATGTCTCCACCACCATTCCCGGTGCGACGCCCGCCGACCTGCGCGGCACGACTTCCTATGCGAGCGCGACCGCCAAGAGCAACGTGCTCTATACCGGTGCTGCCGGTGGCACGACCCCGGTCACCGGGACTGCGGCGCTCGGCGCGTCGCTGGGTTCAAGCGCGGGTACGGTGGTCGGGTTCGCTGCGACGGCGGCCGACGGCACCACCGCACTCTCCGGCACCGCCACACTGGTCGGCACCACCGCATCCACCACATTCGGGAGTGCGCCTGCGGATGGCGACACCATCACGGTGAACGGCAAGACCATCACCTTCCGCACCGGCATCGCTCCGAGCACGCAACCGACTGGCTGGGGCCTCGACGCCAGCGGGCATATCGCCACCGACGGCAACGGCAATTCGATCGTCTATGAGGGAACGGCGGCTGCGCCCGGTGCGACCATCAACGACGTCCTCAGCGCGATCGACCTCGCCAGCGGCGTCAAGACCGCCACGATCAGCGCGAGCGCGGCGACCATCTCCATCAGCGGTTCGGCCGGTCCTGTCGGTACGCTTCAGGTGGCATCGTCCATCACGGCGGGCGCTGTTACGTTGAAGAGCTCGACCGGCGCTGATCTGAGCGTGACGGGCAAGGCGGACTTCCTCAACAAGCTCGGTCTGACCGCGGCGACCGGCGCAGGCAATGCGAGCGTGACCGCGAACCGATCGACGACCGCCGGCTCGCTCGGCTCCCTCGTTCAGGACGGCTCGACGCTCAATATCGACGGTCACACCATCACGTTCAAGAACGCGCAGACGCCGCAATCGGCAGCGAGCGTGGCCACCGGCTATGGCGTCAGCGGCAACATCGTCACCGACGGCAACGGCAACTCGACCGTCTACATCCAGAGCGCGACGCTGACCGACCTGCTCAACGCGGTCGACCTCGCCACGGGCGTCAAGACCGCGAGCATCTTCAACGGCGCGGCGGGGCTGTCGACCACTGCGGGCCAGATCCCGTCGTCGGTCAACAGCAGCGGTCAGCTTGCGCTCTCCACCGGCATCAACGCCGATCTCTCGATCACCGGCACGGGCAACGCGCTCAGCGCGTTCGGCCTCAGCGGCAACACGGGAACGGCAACCGCCTTCACGGCGGCGCGAACCTCCGGTGTCGGCGGTGTCAGCGGCAAGACCCTGACCTTCTCCTCCTTCAACGGCGGTACGCCGGTGAACGTCACCTTCGGTGACGGCACCAACGGCACCGTCAAGACGCTCGACCAGCTCAATGTGCAGCTCCAGGCCAACCACCTGACGGCGACGATCGACGCCAACGGCGTGCTGACGGTCACCACCGTCAACGAATACGCGTCCTCGACCCTTGGCTCGACCGCCGCGGGCGGCGCCGTCGGTGGTACGCTCACCGGCGTGCTCGCCTTCACCACCGCGCAGCCGCCGGTTCAGGATCCCGTCGCGCAGACGGCGCGTTCGAGCCTGGTCAGCCAGTTCAACAACATCCTGGCGCAGATCGACACGACGTCGCAGGATTCGTCCTTCAACGGCATCAACCTGCTCAACGGCGATACGCTGAAGCTGGTTTTCAACGAGACCGGCAGCTCCACGCTCGGCATCAACGGCGTCGTGTTCAACGCCGCCGGCCTCGGCCTCAGCAATCTCGTTCCCGGCACGGACTTCATCGACAACGGCGCAACCAACAAGGTCCTGGCCAGCCTGAACGCCGCCTCGAGCAGGCTGCGCTCGGAAGGATCCTCGCTCGGTTCGAACCTCTCGATCGTGCAGGTGCGTCAGGACTTCTCCAAGAACCTGATCAACGTGCTGCAGACCGGCTCGTCCAACCTGACGCTCGCCGACACCAACGAGGAAGCGGCCAACAGCCAAGCGCTGTCGACCCGCCAGTCGATCGCAGTGTCCGCGCTGTCGCTGGCCAACCAGTCGCAACAGAGCGTGCTGCAGCTGCTCCGCTAATTTCGCAGCACAAGATCGCCACACGATATATCGCGGCGGGGCTAACGCTCCGCCGTTCTTTTGAGGGAGATCGCTAAGACAAGATTAGCTGAGATCGACACGCATCACGCGAAGCGAGTTTACATCGTGCGTGCGTGGATCTAGCGTTGCGACGAAGAGCTCCGCGACCCGTAATTATCCGGAGTGCTTCCAAGCACACATGTAAGCAAATCTTAAGCGGTGCTGCCTAGGGTTGGGAAAGAAATCCTTAAGCGCTTACAACGCGCTAGGTAACCTCCAGGGTGTGATTGATGTCGAATTCCGCTGCCTCGGCTTATGCGCGCGTTGCAACGACCACCGCATCTCCTCGCGACATCGAGGCGCAGACTCTGCTCAAGGCCGCGAACAAGCTCCAGGATGCGGTGAACAACGCCGATCCGCTCAGCGAGCAGACCATGCAGGCCCTGATGTTCAACCGCAAGCTCTGGACCATCTTCCTGAGCGAGGCGATGCGCGACAACAATCCGCAGCCGATCGACGTCCGGCAGAAGATCGCCAACATCAGCGTGTTCGTGCTGAGCCAGACCGCCGCGCTGCAGATGAGCCCGCAGTTCGATCACTTCCGTCCGCTGATCGAGATCAACCGCAATATCGCTGCAGGCCTGTCCGGGCGGCCGTGACGGCGACTCGTGATGGCCGCATCACGAGAATCCCAGACTAATTGTCCTTCGGAAACACGAATTTCGCGCTGACCGGTGCCGGTCAGACGCAGAGCGTCGTCGCCGATCTCCTGATCGTCAGGCGCTGACGTCCGTGCTGAGCGGACGGGAGGGCTCGGACTTCATATCCAATGCATGGAAATAGGCCCGCCGGCGCAGCATCGCTTCGTCAGGGAACTGGTTGACCACCGCTTCGGTCTTGTCGTTGACGACCTGGAAGACCATGGATGCCGACGCCTGGTCGAACACGACCTGGCGCGAGATGTTCTCGTGGTTCGGCAGATCGTTGCGCACAGGCGCGCTCGTATCCGCCGCGGCGACCGTCTGGCTCACCGGAAGATCAGTCTGCACAGCCTCGTTCGCCGCCGCGCTGGACGTCGCTACGATCTGCATGGGGGCCGGGATCCCCACCGGCCTGATGCTGAAATCTGTACTCATGGCAGCCTCCTGGTTGCCTCACGTGAGTCAAATCCCAACCCCTCTAATAACGCAACCATGGAACACCAGGACTGAAGACCCGGTAAGGAAACGTGACTAACCGCGCGACGATTTCGCCGCGCGGTTTTTCGTAAAATTGTCGCTTGTTCTTGTGTGCGCTCAGAGCGAGCGGCTGACCGCGAGCGGCGTGATGTGACGCGGGCCTGGAGCTGCGCGGCGGCCTGCGGCCGTGTAGGTGTTCGGCACGTTGCGCTTCTGGATCTCGGCGTTGACGCCGCGCACGACGCTTTCGGAGACCGCGTGCGCGGTCGCGAGCACGGTGAGATTGACCTGGAGCATCGCGCGGAACGCATCGTGGTGGCGGTGCAGCGTCGAGAGCAGCTCGGGCGCGGATTTCGCGAGCTGGGCCTGGTTGGCCTTCAACTGGCTGACGGCACCGACATAGTTTCGCGACAGCTCCTGCTTCTTGCTCTCGAGCGTCATCGCCTCGCGGACCTTGCCGGCGCGAACGAGCTCGGTCTCGCGCTCGATCAGTCCGAGCAGGGCGCTCATCGCGTCCATCAGATCTTCGGCGAGCTTGCGCGCCTCGGCGCTGCCGGGCGCGGCGTTCGGGCGCTGATGCATCGGCTGACGTGAGGCGTTGAAATGGTTCATTTCGTTTGACCTTATGCCGTGCGGATCGTTTTCGCCTGCTGCATGATGAGGGTGCGGTAGACTTCGGTAGCGACGCCGACGCCGCCGGCCTTGGCGAAGTTCTTGGAATATTGCTCGGTCAGCATCGAGCGCCACACGCCGGTGCCGGGCGTGTCGCCGAACGGGCCTTCGCCCTTCAGGCCCGAGGTCATCTGCGAGAACATGCTGTTGAGGAACATCGCCTCGAAATCGGTGGCGGTCTTCTGCGCCCTGGCCTGCTGCTTCGGCGAGACCTTTTGTAGCGCCGCGGCGAGCTCGAAATCGGGCCGGCCGTTGCGGCTCTCGACCGAGAAGGCCGAGGAGGTGGCGGCGCGCGGGGTGTTGATCGAGCCGGTCTGCATCACATCACCTCGATGTCGGCTTCGATCGCACCGGCGGCCTTGATCGCCTGGAGGATGCTGATCATGTCGCGCGGGCCGATGCCGAGGCCGTTGAGGCCGTCGACGAGCTGCTGGAGCGAGACGCCGTCCTTGACGACGGCCAGCTTCTTGCCGTCCTCGGTGACGGTGACGCTGCTGCGCGGCGCGACCACGGTGCGGCCGCGCGACAGCGGGTTGGGCTGGCTCACCTGTGGGCTCTCGGAGATGGTGACGGTGAGGTTGCCCTGCGCGACCGCGACGGTGGCGACACGGACGTCGCGCCCCATCACGATGATGCCGCTGCGTTCGTCGATGATGATCTTGGCGGCTAGATCCGGGTCGACCTGGAGCTGCTCGATCTCGGTGAGAAAGGCGACGACGTTGCCCTTGAACTCGGGCGGGACCGAAAGCTGCACCGTCGAGGGATCGATCGGCTCGGCGGTCTTGACGCCGAGATAGTCGTTGACCGCGGCCGCGATCCGTTTGGCGGTGGTGAAGTCGGCATTGCGCAGCGCCAGGCGCACGTTCGGCAGCCGATTGAGTGCGAACTCGATCTCGCGCTCGATGATGGCGCCGTTGGCGATGCGTCCCACGGTCGGCACGCCGCGCACGATCTTGGCCGCCTCGCCCTCGGCCTGGAATCCGGAGATCGCGAGCGAGCCTTGCGCCACCGCGTAGACATTGCCGTCGGCACCTAGCAGGGGGGTGACGAGCAGGGTGCCGCCCTGGAGGTTCTTGGCATCGCCGAGCGCGGAGACGGTGACGTCCATGCGCGTGCCCTGGGTGGCGAAGGCCGGCAGATTGCCGGTGACCATCACGGCGGCGACGTTGCCGGTGCGGATGGTGGCGCCGCGGATGTTGACGCCCATGCGCTCGAGCATCGCCTGCAGCGATTGCTTGGTGAAGGGGATGTTGTTGAGCGTGTCGCCGGTGCCGTTGAGGCCGACGACGAGGCCATAGCCGATCAGCTGGTTCTGCCGCACGCCTTCGATATTGGCGAGGTCCTTGATGCGCGAGGTCGCAGCCGCCGGCGCGACCGACAGCGCCAGCGCAGACAGCGCCGCGCAGGCCACCCCAACAATCCTCACCCAACGAACGCTTGGCATCCTCTGCTCCCCAAGGATCCTCAAAAGGCTCCTCAAATCGGAAGGACCTGCACGACACTCCCATGACGAGCTGGTCCGACGCTTTCCTTGCGAGGGCTGTGCCAACCCCGGGCGGCAGGCATAGGCCGCTGAATAGGTTGAATAAATCTGTTTCGACCGGTGTCAGCGGGCGTTGTCCCTGAGGAGCGAAACTGCCGCCTGTCGGCAGATTTTGCCGGGCCGTTTACGCGCCGTTAACCATAAGACGGCGAAGGTGACCGTATCGATCACCCGGATTCCTTCCGATGCGCATCTACGGACCGAACGGCACGACGCTTGGAACGCCGGCCAACCAGGCCAGGCGGACCGGCTCCGGCACCTTCGTGTTGCCCGACACCTCGTCGGCGCAGGAGACCCGGAGCGCTGCCGCACCGAAGGCCGCCGCCAACATCGATGGGCTGCTGGCGCTGCAGGGCGTCGAGGAGGACCCGGTCGAACGCCGCAAGCGCTCGGTCGTCCGCGGCAGGACGGCGCTCGACGTGCTCGACGATCTCAAGATGGGCCTGTTGTCCGGCAATCTCGACGGCTCGACCGTGATGCGCCTGCGCGATGCTGCGGCGAACCTGAAATCATCCTCCGGCGACCCTGGTCTCGATGCGGTGCTCTCCGAGATCGAGCTGCGCGTCGAGGTCGAGCTCGCCAAGGCCGGACGGGCCTAGCAGGCTGTCGTCGCCCGGCTTGACCGGGCGACCCAGTATTCCAGAGACAGTCGTTTTCGAATCGAGAAGCCGCAGCGTACTGGATGCCCCGGTCGAGCCGGGGCATGACAGCGGAATTGAGAATGAGCGTGCGGCACTACCAAGAAAGCGCCCCTTACGCCGCTTCCTCCTTCTGCTGCCCGTCGTAGCGGCGCTGGGCGGCGAGAACGTCTTTCAGATTCTGCTCGGCCCAATCGCGCAGCGGATCGACCGCGCCGGCGAGCGTCAGCCCGAGCTGCGTGATCGAATACTCCACCGTGACGGGAACGGTCGCGATGGCGTGGCGCCTGATCAGGCCGTCGCGTTCAAGCGATTTGAGGACCTGGCTCAGCATCTTCTGCGAAATGCCTTCGATCGTGCGGCGCAAATGATTGAAGCGCATCGGCTCTTCGCGCAGCAGCAGCAGGATCAGCACCGCCCATTTGTCGCCGATGCGATCGAGGATCTGGCGGGTGGGGCAGTTCGCTGCATAGACGTCGGGTTTCATCGTCGGTCCTCGGAATCCGTTTTCGTCGCTCGCGGTGCGCGTGGCGGTTACCCTTGCGTAATCAGGTAAGCACAAAGTGCTCTCTTAACACCAGCATTCTTTACGATATCTAGTCACTGGTAGTTACCACATAAGCAAAGGAGCCTTCCATGAAAATCGCAGTTGCCGGTGCCTCGGGTCGGGCCGGATCGGAGATCACCAAGGAGCTGTCCCGCCGCGGCCATACGGTCACGGCCATCGCCCGGAACCCCGAGAAGATCGCGGCCCTGCCCAACGTCACGCCGGCTAAGGGCGACGTGCTGGATCAGGCGGGTCTTGCCAAGCTGTGGGCCGGGCACGACGTCGCCGTGAGTTCCGTGCACTTCCTCGCCAGCGACGCGCAGAAGCTGATCGGCGCGGCGAAGGACGCCAAGGTTGGTCGTTATCTCGTCGTCGGCGGTGCCGGCAGCCTCGAGGTCGCACCGGGCGTGAAACTGGTCACGACTCCCAATTTTCCGGCCCAATACAAGGCGGAAGCGGAGGCAGGCTCGGTCTTCCTCGACCTGCTGCGGCAGGAAAAGGATCTGAACTGGACCTTCATCTCGCCGTCGGCACTGTTCGTCGAGGGGGAGCGCACGGGCAAGTTCCGGCTTGGCACCGATCAGCTTCTCGCAGATGCGAACGGGAAGAGCTGGATCACGTTCGCTGACTACGCCATTGCGCTCGCCGACGAGATCGAACGGCCGGCCCATGTGAGGCAGCGTTTCACGGTCGGCTACTAGGCCTTGGGCCGCCCCCGGGCCCTCCAGGATAAACCTTCCTGTGCAAGGGCTTGGGGGCGCTAACCGGTTGCTCAGGGAAACATTGTCTGTCACAGGTGGCCGCTATATAAGGCCCCGCTCAACGGACCCCGTTCCGTTTGCGAGTCGTTGATTAGACAGATAGGCCGCCCTTGGAAAAGTTGAAAAACTACCGACCGACCGAAAAAGAGCCTTTCATGAACGACCGGCAGAAGGAGTACTTCCGTTTGAAGCTCCTCGCCTGGAAGGATGAGATCCTCAAAGAGTCCAAGCTCACCCTGCAAGCCCTGCAGGAGGAGAACGTCAACCACCCCGATCTCGCCGATCGGGCATCGTCCGAAACCGACCGTGCCATCGAACTCCGCGCCCGCGACCGCCAGCGCAAGTTGATCGCCAAGATCGACGCCGCGCTCCAGCGGATCGAGGACAACACCTACGGCTATTGCGAGGACACCGGCGAGCCGATCTCGTTGAAGCGGCTCGAGGCCCGGCCCATCGCGACGCTCTCGGTGGAAGCGCAGGAGCGCCACGAGAAACGCGAGAAGGTCTATCGCGACGAATAGAGCCCGAGCCGCCGCGTGCGGCTCTTTTGTTTTGGGACGCAAGGCGCCGTTTCGCGCCGCGATCAGCATTTTGCCGCCCGAGAGCTGCGCGCTTCAACGCGCGACCGTGATCGCGAAAAGTGAATCGCAATCAACGGGCTAGAATCGATTCCTCCGAGCTCACGTGAGGTCGGATGAGAAACAGCCTTCACTTCAGGTGCGGGAGATTTTGCGAGTCGCATCAACGAGATCGACTCGGGTCTTGAGACGCTGATCCAGCTGCATCAAGCATCGCTGCAATGATGCTTCTTGCGCTGTCTGCAAGCGCTATGGGGCGCGTGCCTCCATAGAGCCTCCTCCCGCTCAATATTTCCTTAAGCGCGGGCAAGACGCCGTAATCACCCGGCCGGGCGCGCTTGTCAGGCCGGAGCGGGGATGCTGAAGTACCGCCTTCACTTGCGTAGCGTGGGAGGCGGCGCCTATGGACAAGATTCTCGAAGCCGCAAAGGCGATCGCGCTGGCGCGCCGCAACCATGCGCCGCTCGCGGCGCTGGAACGTCCCCCCATCGATGAGGCCGAGGGCTACCAGGTCCAGCGCGCGCTGCACGATCTGCTGCTGCCGCATGTCGGGCCGCTGGTCGGCTACAAGATCGGCTGCACCAGCCAGGTGATGCAGGACTATATTGGCATCCCGCATCCCTGCGGCGGCGGCGTGTTCCAGAAGGGCGTGCATGACAGCGGCGCCAAGCTCCCCGCTTCCAAATATGTCCACGTCGGCGTCGAATGCGAGATCGCGGTGCGGCTGAAGCGCGACTTGGCCGCCGGCGAGGCGCCGTTCACGGCCGAATGGGTCGGCGAGGCGGTCGAGGCCTATCATCCCGCGATCGAGATCGTCGACGACCGCTACGTGAAGTGGGAGACGATGGGCGCGCCGACGCTGATCGCCGACGATTTCTTCGCCGCCGGCTGCGTGCTGGCCCCGGCGGTTCCGCGCTCGTCGGTGCCGGACCTGAAGGCGGTCAAGGGGCGCGCCATCCTCAACGGCGAGGAGGTCAGCCACGGCACCGGCGCCGACGTGCTCGGTCATCCCCACAACGCGCTCGCCTGGCTCGCCAACCATCTCGCCGCCGAAGGCAAGGGTCTTCACGCGGGGCAGCTCGTGCTCACCGGCAGCCTGGTCAAGACGCTGTGGCTGAAGGCCGGCGACAAGGTGCGGATGGAACTGGACGGGCTGGGGGCGGTGGAGGTGGAGTTTACCTGAGGGGGCGTTGCGATCTCCGTGCCCCGGACGCAGCGCAGCGCCTCTTCGGCGGTGCGCTGCAGAGCCGGGGCCCATGCGGCGGCCTGCTGCGTGGCTCCTGGGTCCCGGCTCTGCGCCGCAGCGCTTGCGCGTTGCGGCTTGTCCGGGACACGAGAGAAAGCGTGTGGCATGAACAATTTCGCTCTGTCGCTGCACTCGCAGACACACCTCCGCGTCCTCGCGGCAGCTTCGCCCGAGTCTTGCAATCGTCTCGCCCTCCTGAAGATCAAGAAGGCGCAGGGAAGGCCGGGCGCCGGCTGGCACCCGCAATCCCGTGTGCGAAGGATACGCGCACGGGTGGATCACAGGTGACGCCGGGACATCCCGGCCTTCCCTGCGCGATGGTTTTCACGGTGTCCTTCGTGCTCTCCCCGGGGAGCGATGCACTATTGCCCCCGTCGCCTTGCGGATGATCGATGCGCGCGCCGGTCGGCGGCACATCACCACATGACTTGACGCACAGACCCCGGGCGTCAGGACCACACGACTTCTCCGTCCGCGCACATCTTCGCCGGCCCCTCGATGGCTGGCGTGCGCTCGCCATCGAGACCAAGCGTAAGACGCTGTCAGCGCCGTGTCGTATCGCGCCTGTCGCTGCTCACGGGTTTCCCCGCCCTGCAGCCAACCTCGCGCGCCGACGCCGTCGCGGCCACCGCATTCCATCCCGCGTTTCGTGACGATCGCGATCCGCCCTCTTGTGGAATGGAACGAAACGGGAACATAATGAGGTGGCCGGAGTGTGTCAACAACAATTTCTAAAATCCGAAAATTCTGAAATAGAAAATTGGTAACGAATATGGTACCAAGGATCAAGGTCGCGGAATACAGCAACGGTGGTCGCAGCCCGTTTCGGAACTGGCATGACGGGCTCGACGCGCAGGCAGCCGCGGCAGTCTCCGTTGCAATTGGACGGCTCGCCGATGGAAACACCTCGAACGTGAAGTCGATCGGCGAGGGCGCTGCCGAACTGAAGATCAATCGTGGCCCCGGTTATCGGGTCTACTTCGGATGGGACGGCAGCGTGCTGGTGATCCTGCTGGGTGGCGGTACCAAGCAGAGGCAGCAGACCGATATCAGTGTCGCGCTTCGCCGGTGGCGCGATTACAAGGTGCGCAAGCGGGAATGAGGAATAGGCGGATGCCATTGACCCATAGTTTTCAAGAGACCATTCGCGCGCGGGCCGAGCGCGATCCCGCCTTTCGCGAGGCGCTGTTTCAGGAGGCGATGCAGGGCTTGTTGCAGGGGGATGTCGACTATGGCCGCACCGCGCTGCGGACCTACATCAATGCCACCATCGGTTTCGAGCGGCTCAGCGAGGTGCTCGACCGTCCGCAAAAGAGCCTGATGCGGATGTTTGGGCCGCGCGGCAATCCTACGGCCGAGAACCTGATGGCGGTGATCCACGCGCTCCAGAAGGAGACCGGCGTGCATCTGGAAATACGCGCCGTCGCCGATGCGGCGTGAGGCGTAAGGCGGTCTCTCCGCCGTCAGACGCGCATCTGCTTCCATCCCCAGAATACATGCGGCCCTCGCCAGGGGAGCTAGCGAGGGCCGCGTCGTACATCGTCGTTCGCGCCTTAAGTTCGCGAACACGATGTGGGAGCTCGGGAGATTCTTAGAAGGGCAGCAGCACGTCCATGACCTGTTGGCCGTAGCGCGGCTGCTGCACGTCCGTGATCTGGCCGCGGCCGCCATAGGCGATGCGGGCCTGTGCGATCTTGGTGGAGTCGATGGTGTTGTCGCTCTGGATGTCCTCGGGGCGGACGATGCCGGCGACCACGAGCTCGCGGATCTCGTAGTTGACGCGGATCTCCTGCTTGCCCTCGACCACGAGGTTGCCGTTCGGCAGCACCTGGGTGACGACCGCGGCGACGTTGGTCTGCAAGGCTTCCGTGCGGTTGACCGAACCCTTGCCGTCGCTGGAGGCGGTGGAGTCGGCGGTGAGGATGCGGCCGGGCAGGATCTTGTTCGCCTGCGTGATGGTCTTCGAGCCGATGAAGTCGGTAACCCCCGAGTCTTCCTTGTTGGTGCGGCTGCGCTGGGTCTCGTTGGCGATGTTGGCCTTGTCCGTGATGTTCACGGTCACGGTCAGGAGGTCGCCGACCTGGCGGGCGCGCTGGTCCTTGAAGAAGGCACGGCTGCCGTTGCGCCACAGCGAGTTCGGATTGTAGGAGGCGACTTCCGGCTTCGGCATCGGCATCTGCACCGGCTTGTAGCCTGGCTGCGTCGTCGGATTGTCGATCGCCGACAGCTTCGGTTGCTCGCCGATCTGCGACAGGCGGTCGATCGAGGAGCAGCCGCCCAGCGCGCTGGCTGCCAGCAGCAGGGCAGAGATCGCGATGCGACGAAGGCGGAAAGCCGAACTGAACGGGGACATGACGAACTCTTACTTGGCTTGAGCTTGCGAGACGCGAGCTTGCGGGATCTGGGCTTCTGCGATCTGGGCCGGCGACGCGGGGGCCTGCACCAGGTTCCGGAGGAGGGCTGCAGTGTCGACGGGGGCGGGCGCCTCATCGCGCTTGAGCGAGGAGGTCTGCTCGACCGCGGGCGCCATCGGCGCGGATTGGCTCGCGCCCTGGATCGTCACCTGGCCGCGGCCGGTGACGACACCGGTCAGCGTCCGCTTGGATTGCACATTGAGCACGCTGACGGTGTCGCCCTCGGCGCCGCTCTCGATCGCCTTGCCGCGCGAGGTGAGATAGAGGCCGGGCACCTGGTAGATGATGATGACGTTCTGGTCACGCACCACGAAGTCGGGCTTGACGATGTCGGCGGCACGGAGCGGGGTGCCCGCGCGCATCGGCCGGCGCAGCTGCATGCCGACGCTGCGGTCGCGCGAGGCGGGCTCGCCGGTGACCTCGGCCTTCGGCCGGCGCTCCAGTGCGACGTCGGAGGACTTCAAGAGATCGAGACGCTCGATGTCGCGCGTCAGCACGGCCACTTCCACCGTCTCGATCGCGGTCCCGGTGAAGCGCAGCTTGGTCGGCGCCGGATTGCTGTCGTTGGCAATCTCGAAGGCGACGTCGAACCGGCCGCTGCGGGCGTCGTAGCGGGTTGCGACCGGCTGCAGCGCGCCGGAGTTGGAGGCGTCCAGCCGCATCTCGGCGACGCCGCGGTCGAAGGTGACGGTGATGTTGGCGGCGTCCCCGAGGCCGAACCGGCGCTCGAGCGCCGAGGCGACCGCGGTTTCGAGATCCTTGTTCGCCAGCGTGCGGGCGAGGCGGGTGACCTGGACCTCCTTGAGGTCGCCGGTCATCACGCCGATCACCTGCTTTGCGCGGAGCACCGACAGCACCTGCGCGACCGTCAGCGTGCCGGTGGTGCCGAGATCGGGCGAGCGGTAGACCGGGATCAGCGCGGCCGATCCGGCATTGTCGATGAGATCGCCGACCCTCACCACGTCCGAGGTCACGGTGACGCTCGCGCGCAGCGTCGGCGAGGCGATGAAATCGTCGGCGGCCGCTGCCGGCAGGGCCAGCGCGAGCAGGGCGGTGATGGTGGCGAAGGTGGTGCGGATCATCGTCATCACCTCAGCGGAACAGCGCCGTGGTCGATTGCATCATCTGGTCGGCGGCGCTGATCACCTTGGCGTTCATCTCGTAGGCGCGCTGGGCGGCGATCAGGTCGCTCATCTCCGAGACGACGTCGACATTGGCCTGCTCGAGGCTGCCCTGGGTGATCTTGCCGTAGCCCTCGGAGTTCGCGGTGCCGTCCTGCGGCGGGCCGGACGAGGGGGTCTCGGTGAACTGGTTGCTGCCGACCGGCTGCAGGCCCGCCTTGTTGATGAAGCGGGTCACGCCGATCTGGCCGACGATCGAGGAGGTCGACGAGCCCGGCAGCGTCACCGAGACCTGGCCCTGCTCGCTCACAGATATGCCGGACGCGTTGTTCGGGATCGTGATGGTCGGCTGCACCGGGTTGCCCTGGGCGGTGACGACGCGGCCCTGATTGTCCATCTGGAAGGTGCCGTCGCGAGTGTACTGGTAGGTGCCGTCGGGCATCAGGATCTTGAAAAAGCCTTCGCCGGACATCGCGAGGTCGAGATCGTTGCCGGTCTGCGACAGCGTGCCCTGCGTCATGCTGCGCGGCGTGCCGACGGTCTTGACGCCGCCGCCGATGTCGACGCCGACGGGCAGGATGGTGCCCTGGTCCGAGGCCTGCGCGCCGACGCGGCGCACGTGCTCGTAGATCAGGTCCTGGAACGCCGCGGTCTGCTTCTTGAAGCCGGTGGTGCGCAGGTTGGCGATGTTGTTGGAGATCACCTGAACGTTGAGTTCCTGTGCCGCCATTCCGGTCGCTGCGGTGTGAAGCGCCTGCATGTCAGTTCTCCCTCAATCAGGCCGGAACGTCGGCGAGCTTTTCGATCGCCGATTTGTGGAGGTCGCTCTGCTGCTGGAGCAGGTTGGCGATGGCGGTGTAGCTGCGCATGACTTCGACCATGCGGGTCATCTCGCCGACCGAATTCACGTTCGACTTCTCGACATAGCCCTGGCGCACGCTGGATTTGGCATCGGGCTGCTGGGTGGCGGAGCCGGCGGCATAGAGGTTGGCGCCGAGCTTGGTCAGCTTGGTCGGATCGTCGAACGAGGCCATGCGGATCTTGCCGCGGATCGAATCGGTCTTGGCGGTGCCCTCGAGCACCGTGATGGTGCCGTCGGGCGCGACGTTGATGTCGTGATCGGTCGGCTGGAAGGTGATCGGGCCGCCGGTGCCGAGCACCAGATTGCCGTCGGGGGTGACAAGCTGGCCGGTGCTGTTGAGCGAGAACTTGCCGTCGCGGGTGAACATCTCGCCGCCATTGGCCTGCACCGCGAAATAGGCGTTGCCGTCGATCGCCATGTCGAGCGGGTTGTTGGTCGGCTCCATCGGCCCCTGGCCGATGTCGCGGTAGGTGCCGCGGTCCTGCACATAGGAGACCCGGCGGTCCGCGCCGATGAAATTGTCCTCACGCGCGTTCGAGTTGAGGTACTCCTCGAACAGCGAATGGTCGGCCTTGAAGCCGTTGGTGTTGGCATTGGCGACGTTGTTGGCGATGACATCCATCTGCCGCTCCAACGTCATCTGCCGTGACAAGCCGATCAGAAGCGCGTTCTGCATCGGAAATCTCCCCTGAGCGGATCTGCCATTTCGCTCTCCCAAGCGCCTTGGCGGACCCCGTGAACGAGACCGTCGGGTTCTCCCAAACCGTTCGGTCTCGGTCCTCTCTCAGCGAAAGCCGTGCCAACCTGGAAAGTTGCGTGATTTCAATGTCTTGAGGATTTTTCGGGGGTGCGGGAGGGCGGCAGAAAGGTTCTGTTAGCCATGTCTGCCCGGCAGATTTTTCCTAGTGGAGGCCCAATCGAAAGGTTCCGTTAACCATTATTACCGTAGCGTTTGGCATGAAGAGGAGCGCACTGCGCTGGGGCATTTGTATCGCGTCACTGTCTGCCAGGAGGCTTTGCTCTTTCGACCCCTTTGAGAAATGAACGAGCCCGGCAACCATGGCTGAGAATGAAGCGGAAGGCGGCGCAGCCGCCGAAGGCGCGGAAGCCGCTCCGCCGAAGAACAAGCTGAAGCTCATCATCATGGCCGTCGGCCTGCTCGCCGTTCTCGGCGGCGGTGCCGCGACCTGGTTCTTCTTCTTCCGTCACGGTGACGACGAGCATCATGCCGAGGCCGCGCCTCCGCCGAAGCCGCCGTCCTTCGTCGACGTCCCCGACATCATGGTCAACCTCGCCGGCGCGCCCGGCGAGCGCGTGCAATATCTGCGGCTGAAGATCGTGCTGGAGCTGAAGGAAGAGAAGCAGATCGAGGCGATCAAGCCGACGATGCCGCGCGTCACCGACATCTTCCAGACCTATGTGCGCGAGCTGCGCCCCTCCGACCTCAACGGTTCCGCCGGCATCTTCCGCCTCAAGGAGGAGCTGACCAAGCGCGTCAACGCGGCGGTCGCCCCGGTCCAGGTCAGCGCGGTGCTGTTCAAGGAAGTCGTGATCCAGTGAAGACGCTGCGGAAGGTAATGGGCTAGCGTCATGGCCGGCAACGAGCAAATGGACCAGGATGCGATTGCCGCCCAATGGGAGGCATCGCTCGATTCCGAGGATCCCGCCGAGGCCGCCAAGGCTGCGGCCGAGAACGAGCTGTCGGAGACCATGGCCCTGCAATGGGCCGCCATGGTCGAGGACGGCAGCCGCGATCTCGGCAGCGGCAAGAATTCCGGCGAGCGGGTGCTGTCACAGGAGGAGATCGACAATCTCCTCGGCTTCACCGTCGGCGACGTCACGCTCGACGACCATTCCGGCATTCGCGCGATCATCGATTCGGCGATGGTCTCCTACGAGCGTCTGCCGATGCTCGAAATCGTCTTCGACCGCCTGGTGCGGCTGATGACGACGTCCTTGCGCAATTTCACCTCCGACAACGTCGAAGTCTCGCTCGACCGCATCACCTCGGTGCGTTTCGGCGACTACATGAACTCGATCCCGCTGCCCGCCGTCCTCACCGTCTTCAAGGCCGAGGAGTGGGAAAACTTCGGCATGGCGACGGTCGATTCCAACCTGATCTATTCGATGATCGATGTGCTGCTCGGCGGCCGCCGCGGCACCAGCCAGCTCCGCATCGAGGGCCGGCCCTACACCACGATCGAGACCGAGCTGGTCAAGCGGCTGGTCGAGGTGGTGCTGGCCGACGCCGAGCAGGCGTTCCGGCCGCTGTCGCCGGTGACCTTCACGATCGACCGGCTCGAGACCAACCCGCGTTTCGCCGCGATCAGCCGTCCGGCCAATGCCGCGATCCTGGTGCGCCTGCGCATCGACATGGAAGACCGCGGCGGCAACGTCGAGCTGCTGCTGCCTTATGCGACCATCGAGCCGATCCGGGGCGTCCTGCTCCAGATGTTCATGGGCGAAAAGTTCGGCCGTGACACGGTCTGGGAAGGCCATTTCGCCACCGAGATCAACCAGGCCGAAATCGCCGTCGATGCCGTGCTCTACGAGGCCGACGTTCCGCTCAAGCAGCTGATGCGGCTCAAGGTCGGCGACACGCTGCCGCTGGACATGCGCGCCGACGCCAACGTCACCGTGCGCTGCGGCGACGTCACGCTGACCGAGGGGCGGATGGGCCGGGTCGGCGACCGCGTCGCGATCCGCGTGACGAAACCCTTGCGCAAGCCAAGTACGACACTTGCGATGTTCGAGAAGGTGGACGAGCAGAACAAGATGATGGAGGCCCCATGAACCACTCCCTGGGAATGGCGATCGAGACGCTGGTGGCTATCCTGCTGATGCTGACGATCGTTTATTGCGTCATGCTCAACAAGCGGCTGACCCGGCTGAAGGCGGACGAGCATTCGCTGAAGGCGGTGATCGGCGAGCTGATCACCGCAACCGAGATCGCCGAGCGCGCGATCGGCGGGCTGAAGCTGGCGGTGCGCGACGTCAACGAGAACCTCGGCAGCCAGCTCGCCGCGGCGACGCAGATGTCGGACCAGCTCTACAAGCAGCTCGGCGAAGCCGACAACGTGGTGCGCCGGCTGTCCAAGATCGCGATCGCGGCGCGCCCCATGACCGGTCCGGAAACGGTCGTCGCCCCCGCGGCCAAGCCATCGACGGCGAAGGCGGTGGCGGCTGCGGCCGAAGCCTTCTCCGAGCGCCGACGATCCAACGGCCTCGCCGCATGAAGTGTGGGTATGAAGTCCTTCCGTAACATCCGCGTCATCCCGGTCGTCCTGGTTGCCGTCGCAGGCCTCGCCACGCTGAAGGTGGCGGGCCTCGTGATCAATGGCGGCTACGTCTTCGACTACAAGCCGAACCAGACCAAGAAATCCTGGGCGCAGGAGAATCTGAACTTCCCGACCGGCCGCGAGGAGCCGGAGATCATCACCGGCTCGACCCATGGCGCGCCGAAGGAGGCGCCCAAGCCCGCCGCGCCCGAGACCAAGCCGGAGGGCACCGTGGTCAAGGTCGACGAGGCCCAGCCGCAGGTCTCGGCCTCCGAGCGCGCGATCCTCGAGCGGTTGCAGGCGCGCCGCCAGGAGATCGAGGCCCGCCAGCGTGAGATCGACATCCGCGAGAGCCTGCTCAAATCGGCCGAGAAGCGCATCGAAGGCAAGGTCGAGGAGATGAAGGCGGTGGAAACCCGCATCTCCGCGACGCAGGCCGAGCAGAAGGCCGCCGAAGCCCAGCGCATGAAGGGCCTCGTGACGATGTACGAGGGCATGAAGCCCAAGGATGCCGCACGGGTGTTCGACCGGCTGGAGATGGGCGTGCTGATCGAGATCGCCTCGGCGATCGCGCCGCGCAAGATGTCGGACATCATGGGACTGATGTCGCCGGAGGCCGCCGAGAAGCTGACGGTCGAGATGGCCCGCCGCGCCAATGGCGGCGGCGATCAGTCGGCCTCGGCCGGCGAGCTGCCGAAGATCGACGGCAAGCCGACGCAAAAGCCGAATTGAGGGCGCGAGGCGAAGAGGGCCATTGCGACCTGGCGCGTTGTCGCGTGGTCAGTTCGACCGGCGCCCAGCGAGAGGCCTTGCGGGTCTAGTTCGCGAAGACCTGTTGCACCCTGCGAACAGGCGGACGCAACTGCTTCTCGACCCGAGGAAGAGTATCGACCTGCTGCTTGATCAGCGCTGCCTTTGTGACGCGAGTCACGAGCTGCAGGGTGCTATGGCAACAGGAGCACTCATATATTTTCAGGGCATATCCTCTGGCGATCGGAACGATCGCTACGACCGCTCTTGCCCTGCTACACACAATGCAACCGGCTTCTCCGTTCATTGATTACCCCCCAAAGCTAACCAATGCGATTCGCATCGCCGAGGTCACATCTGATTCAGAGTCGCGCGCGAACCGCAACGCTCCGAAGGTTGTGAGTGCGCGCGCTCAGCAACTCCTCAAAGCGGCAGATCAAGCTCCCGTGGCGGATGCAGTCGAAGCTGGCGGCATCTTCTGAGACTGCGATGAGTTGACGCGCGCAGGTGTGAAGTGGCGTACAGTGGCGCCCAAGGCCCGGTCCTACGCTTTGGCCAGTCGCAATCGGCAGCGCAGGAGGAGGCCATGAACTACTCGTCCGCAGCAGAACGCGTCATTGAGGCCATCAACCGGCTGCTCATAGCGGCGATGACATCGGCGTGGACATCCGCCCTCAGCCATCAGCATGCAGCGCCGCCAGAAGACAACGACGGCAACGATGATGAATCTTCTCTCGACGAAGACGGCTCCTCGGCACCGGAAGGCGCCGGCAAGCAACATTGAAGCCGCAATCGGCTTGATGCCGTCACACGATCAGATCGTGCGACACATGGCCGTGAACGGTACCTGCCGAGAAAGGTGGATCGACATCGGACGGCGATGTTTCAGGCATGAATGCCGGTTCGGATCCATGGAATTCCCCAGCGTGCTCGTGATGACCGACGAAGTCCGAGAGATGATCCAACATCGCGCTATGCAGTGAGCCCTGCGGGGCGTTATCCCTGAACTGGAACGAGTCGCCGAGCTGCTGCGGGTCGGCAGGCTTTGATCCAGACGCTCCCCCGGACGGGTTGTGCTGGTCCGCCCCGCTTGAGAGCGAATGGTTGGCACCGCCGGTCGATGACTTCAGAAGGCTTGGGTTGAGACTTGGGTTGAGAGAAGTGTCTGCCGCTTCATCGCTGGTATGACCGTGGGCATGAGCCGCCTGGGCGGCGCCTCTTGGTGACGAGACGCCGTCATTCCCTGCATCGCTTCCGAGCGCAAGCCCGCTACCTGCGTGCTGTCCGGCAGCGCCGTGGGCAAAATTCAGCATGGCGACGTCGGGCACCTGACCGCTTGCGGCAATCGCGCCATTCTTGCCAGCCAATGAGGCTGCGTCGAACGCGGCCGGGTTGGTGAAGACAAAGCTGGCCTCGGTGAGGGGGGCCGCGTGCTGCACGATCACAGACAGTCCGCCGGCTGAGGGAGCTACCGCGTCGCTGCGGGGCGTTTCGATCGCGAGCGTTTGCACTTCGTCTGAACGGGAGAAGCTGGAATATTCGGTCTGTCCGGTCTGGTCCCAGTTCGGATCGAGGCTGGTGGCCGCCTCGGTTGATTGGATGGTCGAACTCCCTGCAGCGAGAAGCGTGCCGTCGCCGCTGCCGGGGTCGGACAAGTCTCCGGAACTGGTCGTCATCACGGCGGTCGCGTCACCCTGCGGCGTTGCGATGAGGTCGAGCAGTTCGCTGGCAACCGCCATCACAGGTGCCGCTGCCGGCGCCATGATGAAGTCCGAGGCGTCGATGGTTGCAATCCCCTGCAGATGAATTTCGAGCAGACTGGAATCGCCGACGTGCAGGGTCTGGTCCGTTGGATTGACGTACACGATCGTTTCATTCGCCGCACTGTCATAGAGCCAAGCGATCGTATGTGCCGGCACGGCCGTGCTGGTGGAGCTCAAGGCCAATATGACAAATCCAAGCGCGCCAAAAGCAGTCAAGTCGATCTTGTCCGCCCCAGAGGCAAAGTCGGTGATGGTGTCGAACTGGCCGGCGCGAGAATCGGCTACGAACAAATAAGCGAAACGGTCGTTCCCATTGCTGCCAGTGAGTTGATCCGCACCAAATCCACCGGTGATGGTGTCGCCGCCGTTGTTGCCGTTGATTGTATCGCTGCCCGAGCCGCCGTAGATGGCGTCATCCCCATCATTGCCTTTGATCGTGTCGTTGCCTGAGCCGCCATAGAGAACGTCGGCCTTGCCGGTCCCATTGACCGTGTCGCTGCTGGCCCCCGCGTAGATGATCTGACCTGTGTTGCCGCCACCGGCAATGGTTTCGCTCCCCGGCGTTCCATACACGTTGGGGGGATCGGAGATCACCGCAGATCCGGTGGCCAAATTATCAAAATCGTTCGGGTCTGCGTCGCTGGCACCATGAATGGCGACGGTTACCGTCTGCGTCGTACCGTCGATGGCAGTTATCGAGAAGGTGTCGGTCAAGGTGTCGCCGACCTCGAGCGCCTGAACCACTATGTTGTTGTTATCGAGGGTGTAAGTCCATACGCCGGCTGCGGTCATCGTGAAGGTGCCGTATCCGCCATCACTCGCAGCCGGCGAAGGGACTGCGGTGAACGTGTTCGGAGCGTTGTCGACGTCCGTATCGGTGAGCGTGCCGGTCGCGATGGGAACGCCCGGTGAGAAAGTTCCAGCCTCTGTCACCGAGCCGGTCGCGGTGCCGGAAATGAGGGCGGCGTCGTTGCTGCCCTGAATGGTGATCGTCACCACCTGCGGCGTACCGTCGAGGGCGTTGACAGTGAAACTGTCGGTGAGCGTGCCGCCGACGTTGAGCGCCTGCACCGCGCCACTGGCGTTGTCGAGCGTGTAGGTCCACACGCCGGCGGCGGTTATCGTGAAGGTGCCATAACCATTCGTGCTTGCCTTGGGCGAACTCACCGCGGTGAAGGTATTGGACGGATTGTCGACGTCGGCGGCAAACAGCGTGCCCGTTGCGCTCGGGCTGCCGGGTGTCGCGTTGGCAACGCCTCCGGCCTCGGTCACCGAGGCGGTCGTGGTGCCGGAAACGATGGCGGCATCGTTGGCGCCATGGATGGTGATCGTTACCACTTGGGCAGTTCCGTCCAGAGTGGTCACTATGAACGTGTCGGTCAGTGTCTCGCCGGTATTGAGCCCCTGCACCGCGCCGTTGGCATTGTCGAGCGTGTAGGTCCACACGCCCGCTGCCGTCATGGTGAAGGTGCCATAGCCGGCGGCGCTCACCGTCGGCGAGCCGACGGCCGTGAAAGCATTGGCGGTCGTGTCGACGTCGGTGTCGGTGAGGGTGCCGGTCGCGGTGGGTGTGCCGGGGTTTGCATTGGCGACGTCGCCAGCCTCGATCACCTCGCCGGTCGTCGCCCCGGAAATGGTCGCGGCGTCACTGGCTCCGAGGATGGTGATCGTCACGACTTGGGCGGTTCCTCCGATCGTAGTCACTGTGAACGTGTCGGTCAGCGTCTCGCCGGCATTGAGCGCCTGCACTGCGCCGTTGGCATTGTCCAAGGTGTAGGTCCACACGCCGGCCGCCGTCATCGTGAAGGTGCCATAGCCACGGGTGCTCGTTGTTGGCGAGCTTACGGTCGTGAACGTATTGGGCGGATCGTCGACGTCGGTGTCGGAAAGGGTGCCGGTCGCAATCGGCGTGCCGGGCGTTCCATTGGCTATGCCGCCAGCCTCGATGATCGAACCGGTCGTGGTGCCGGTGATGATGGCAGCGTCGTTGACACCGTTAATGGTGATCGTAAAGGTCTGAGCGACAGAGGTGAATCCGTCGGAGACCGTGACAACGAAACCGTCGGTCGTGGGCGCCTTCAGCGCGTTGATTGCGGCATTGTCAGGCACGAACGTATAAGCGCCGCTCGTGCTGTTGACGTAGAGGATCCCGTAGGAGCTTGTCTTCGACAGATCGTACGTCACGCCATCCAGGACCGCATTGCCGGCGCTGGCCCCGATGATGCCGAAGGTCAGATTGCCTCCGCTGTTGGTGCTACTGGCGCTGAAAGCTCCTCTCGTCGCAGTGAATGTGTCAAATATCACCGTGTCGCGTTCAGTTGGCCCCGCTCCCGTGCTGAGAGTCGGAGGCAGACGTCCCAGAGGCTCGGGAATGACGAAAGGCAACACAGTCGGCAAGGTCTGCAGCGTGGGCATGTCAGTTTGAATGAAATCGATCGGCTGCGCCCGCTCGGATTTGACGAAGGGAGGCGTGCTCGAGCCGCGCGGCCCTTGCCCTTCTGCGAAATTGGCGAGCACGTCCTGTTGGGCGGCGCGCAACTCGTCCATGCGAGCCGCCGTGTTCGCGACCTGATTGACGCTGATGGTGGATCCCACCTTCTTGATGATGATCGTCTCGCCGGGATCTTCGACGATGATGCGTCGCGGGACCGGCTCCTTAGTCACGAGCTCAAATGCACCGTGCGCAAGGTCCTTGTAAGTGATGGAATCGTCATCCAGGAATGTGACATCCGGATCCGCGGCCTCGGCATTTTGCGCGGCCGAGAAAGTCAATGCTGCAAGCGTCAGCATCCCGAAACCGCCCGCGTGGCCCCGGGCGCGAATGCCTGCAATGGGCGTATTCAGCTGCAGTGCCCCGGTTTCCGCCAGCCGGCCCGGTACGAAACTGAAGCTCCCTCGGGTCACGTCGAACAAGGCTGCAGGTGGCATGCCTTCGACGTCAAAGACGAACTCGCTCAGCACAACGTGAGTGCCGCAGGCGATGTTGAAAAGAGTACCGTCGATGAAGCAAATTGTGATCTGCCCGTCGGCATCGGTCTCCAGCACGTCACCCCGGCAGATCGGCGCACCAGCTACCGCCTGTGTGGCGGCGCCGCTCGCTGGCGTAAGCGCACAGCAACCGATCACTGTATGAATATGGCCGATGAGTTCGACGGGCGGGGCCATGGCGGCCCCGTTGTCAACATGGATGCCGGATGCAACTGACATGGCTCGACCTCCGCCAAGGGACAAGCTTTCCTGGGCGCTGGCAGCCCGAAGGCTTGCCCGCCGAAATAATCAAGTCTGATCGAGAGAGACGCATTGCGCGGGGGACAGCGCCGCGTACCGCCATTCCCGCCGTGCCCCTCCCGCCAATGTGATTAAATTGACAAACGAGACGAATTTAAACTGTGGCGCTTGCGTAGCGCTGGATATAAATTAGGTTGATTAATAAAATTAAACAACAATTATATTTATTGTGGCGGCGCTATGCGGTTCAGGAAACGGGCCGCCGATAGCGACAGGATCTTCTCAGAAAGGGGGGATCATGTGCAGACCTACGATAGCTGCTTTTGCGACCGGCCTTGTTTTGGCGCTTGCCAATTTCTCGCCGAGCGCGGCTCGAGCGCAAACCGATTTCGCCAAGCCCGCCGTCGCGGCCTCCTCATCGAAACCGATTGGGAAGGTGGTGGTAGCCACAGGCTCGGTCACGATCGAACATGCGGGCGCCGTGGTCGTTCAGGCGAATGTCTCGAGTGACCCTGGTCGGACCAACATCGGTGATCCCGTATATCTTGGTGATGTGGTGCGGACCGGGGCAGACGGGCGTGTCGGCATCAACTTCACCGACGGCAGCTCGTTCAATTTATCGAGCAACGCCCGTATGGTGTTGGATCACTATGTGTATGAGCCGGCCGGCAAGTCCAATGCGACCCTGTTCAATCTCGCCAGGGGAACGTTCACTTTTGTTGCGGGCGGTGTCGCAAAGACCGGCGACATGAAGGTCGATACTCCCGTCGCCACGCTGGGGATCCGAGGCACGACGCCGCATGTCGAGATTTCGGATGATGGGTCGGTCAAGATTTCGACCCTGATCGAAGAGGGCAAGAGTAAGCTCTTGAAGAAACCGCCGACATCGGCGGCGCCGGAGCCCGATCGAACCAGCAATCGAAGGCTCAACATCTGTCGGGGATGCTGAGAAACTTGCTTGGCCCGAAGCCGCCGTGATGCCGCAGTGCCGGCCGGGTGGGGGGACCAGGATGGGCGCTTCGTTCGCTGTCGGTGTCGGACGCTTGGTGTGGAAATGATCGCAAGAGCCAGTTTCATCAAGGCCGTGATGCTCATTCTTGTCCTTGTGCTGTCCAGTTCGTCGGGCTGGGCGCAGAAGCCGAAGAAGGGCAGCTCCCTCAAGAACGTTGAACTGTGTAACGGCTCAGACCGCGTGTCACCCGAAGCTCGGATCGATGGCTGTACGGCGTTCATAGATGCGGGCGAGGGAGCGGTGAACGGCTTCGTTGTCGCCTACAATAACAGGGGGAACGCCTATAGCGCTAAAGCCGACTACGAACGCGCGATCAAGGATTTCGTCGAAGCGACCAGGCTTGATCCGAATTATGCGAAGGCGTTCAACAACCTCGGCGTGGCCTATCTGAGAACGGGGGCGCGCGATCTGGCGATCGGCGCCTTTGAGGAGGCGCTCAAGCTCAAGCCGAACTATGGCGCGGCTTTTGCCAACCGTGCGGCAGCCTACCTGCAAGGGAACGTGTACGACCGTGCAGCGCGGGACTATGACGAGGCAATTCGCCTTGATCCGAAGCTGGAGGCGGTGCGGAGCGGACGCTGTTGGACCCGAGCCGTTCTTGGCGCTTTGCAGGCTGCGCTGGAAGACTGCGATATTGCGCTTCGATCGGGAGCAAACAACGCGGCAACATACGACTCGCGCGCTCTCATAAATCTGAAAATGGGGCAATTCTCCGCGGCGATGGATGACTACAACTCAGCGCTGCGGTTCGCGCCCAGGCTTGCGAGCGCGCTCTACGGCCGAGGGATTGCCAGATTCAAGCTCGGCGACACAGATGGTGGCCGTAGCGATATCGAGGCGGCCAGAAGGATCGACGCTGGAATCGACGAAGCCTTTGTCCGCTATGGGGTGCCGGTGACGGGACTGCCCAGCCGCGACAGCACCCTTTTGCAGGTGTTAACGAATCCTTAACCATCGGCGTCTCACATTCAATCCGGCGGATCCGCCCACGCTCGATGCGACACGGCGTGCTGCCTCCAAGGCAAATCAAGATATAGCATTAACAAGTCCTTAATTGGCGCGACCTACAGTCGACGGCATGGGCCGGCCAGAATGCCGGCATGGACCGCCGAACCGGAAGAAATGCCGCCAATGGCGCGAAAGGCTGCCGCTGGATTTGTGTCGCGAGCCCGCGCTCTGGCGCCGGAGCTGTCGCGTCATGTCCGCGTGCTGGCGGTCTGCCTGCTGATCGGTCTCGGTGCGCCTGCCCGGGCGGCCGATCCAATCAGGGGCGAGGCGAGCTTTTCGGCCGGCGGCGGCTTTGCCCGGCTCGTCATCAAGCTCGGCGAGGACGTTCCCTCCGAGGTGACGACCGCAGGCTCCATCCTCATCATCCGCTTCGACCGGGCGGTCGACGTTCCCGTCGACCGCGTTCCCGAAGGCGCGCCCGATTACGTCAACTCCGCGCGCCGCGATCCCGATGGCGGCGCCATCCGCCTGTCGCTGGCACGCCGCGTCACCGTCAACACCATGAATGCCGGCGAGCGCACCTTCGTCGACCTGTTGCCGGAGGGCTGGAAGGGGCCGCCGCCGAGCCTGCCGATGGACGTGGTCAAGGAGCTCGCCGAGCGCGCCCGCGTGGCCGAGCGCGCGTTGCGCGCCCAGCGCGCCGCGGCGGAGACCAAGAAGCGTCCGCAGATCCGCGTGCGGGCCTCGGTGCAGCCGACCTTCGTGCGCTTCGTGTTCGAGATGCCCGACGGCGTCGGCGTCTCCTCCGTGCTCAACGAGCAGAAGCTCACGCTCGCTTTCAACGCCAACCTCAATTTCGATCTGGCAGACGCGGTCGTCGCGGCGCCGCCGAACGTCGCCTCGATCAAGCAGAAGGCCGACATCGATCAGACCAATGTCGAGATCGCGCTGATCGGCGATTCCGACGTGCATTCGTTCCGCGACGAGAAGAACTACGTCGTCGACGTCTCTTTCCAGCCCGACAAGGGCAAGACGGCGGCAACGCCCGAGGCGGCGATCGCGCAGATGAAGCCTGCCGGTCACGGACCGGCGCCGTCACCCGACAAGCCCGCGGCCGAGAAGCCGAAGGACGCCCACCGCGAGATCGCGCCGCCGACCTCCGAGACGATCGCGCGCGAAGCCAAGATCGAGGTCAAGCCCGAGGTCAAGCCTGAGGTGAAGCCCGAAGCGCCCGCCGTAATGCCGTCGGCTGAAGCGCCGAAGCCGGCGCCGGCTGCCGCGGCTGAGGCCGCGCACGCTCCGGAGGCGCCCAAGGAGATTGCCAAGGAAGCTGCGAAGGAAGCTTCGAAGGAAATTGCGAAGCCCGCGCCGCCGGTCTCCGAAGCCGCGGCCGCGCCTGCCAAGCCGGCGCCTGCCGAAGCGCAGAAAGAGGCCGTGAAGGAAGCCGCCGAGGCTGCGCCGGCCGAGCCGGCCGCGCCACGGCCCACGATCGCCAGCGTCGATGCGCGCCGCGACAGCGACGGCCTGCGCGTGACGTTCCCGCTTCAGGTCGCAACACCGGCGGCGGCGTTCCGCCGCGGCGACACGGTGTGGCTGGTGTTCGATACGCCGAAGCCGATCGACGTCGAGCCGATCCGTGCCAAGGGCGGAGCGATGATCGGCGAGGTCGGCCGCATCCCGCTCGACAAGGGCCAGGCGGTGCGCATCCGTCTCACCCGCCCGCTGGTCTACTCGCTGGCGAGCGAGGAGGTCGGCAAGGAGACCAACTGGCTCCTGACGCTCGCCGACAAGATCCAGTCGACGCCGCTGCCGCTGATGATGTCGCGCAACATCACCGACCCCGCGCTCGCCAACATCGCCATCCCCTTCGCCAATCCAGGCCTGCTGCACAAGCTGACCGATCCCGATGCCGGCGACACGCTCTATGTCGTCACCGCGCAGCGGCCGGTGCGCGGCTTCATCAAGCGGCAGGACCTCGTCGATCTCTCGCTGCTGGAGTCGGCGCACGGCATCGCGATCCGGCCGAATTCCGACGAGGTCGGCGTCGAGGTCGGCGCCGACAAGGTGATCCTGGGCAAGAAGGGCGGACTGACGCTGTCGCCGGTCGACATCTCGGCCGAGCGGGCGCCGACCGCGGTGCGTCCGGTGTTCAGCCCCGAAGGCTGGCGCAAGGGCCAGTCGGACAACTTCGTGGCACGCCAGAGCGAGCTGATGACGGCGATCTCGGCCGTCGAGCCCGCGCTGCGTTCCCTGCCGCGGCTCGATCTCGCGCAGTTCTACATGTCGCGGGCGATGTATCACGAGGCCAAGGCCGTAACAGAGTTGATGTTGAGCGATCCGCTCAACAAGGAGGAGAGCGGCGCGCTGATCATGCATGCGATCGCCAGCATCCTGATCGGCCGCCCGGCGCAGGGCCTGAAGGACCTCGCCAATCCCGTGATCGGCAACAGCCACGATTCCCAGCTCTGGAAGGCGCTCGCCTATGCGCGCCAGGGCAAATGGGCGGACGCGCGCGAGAAGTTCAAGAACGTCGAATTCGCCATCGCCTCGCTGCCGCTCGACATCCAGCGCATCGTGACGATGGACGCGATGCGCGCCTCGCTCGAGGTGAAGGACTATGCCGGCGCCTCCAAGCGACGCAGCGAGCTCGAGGTGGTCGGCGTCTCGCCCGAGGCCGCACCCGGCTTCGCCGTGCTGCGCGGCCGGCTCGCCGAGGCGCTCGGTCACGACAAGGACGCGCTCGACGACTACAAGTTCGCGGTCGCCTCGGCCGATCGGCCGGCTGCGGCCGAGGCCAAGCAGCTCGAGGTCGCGCTGCGGCAGAAGCGCGACGAGATCAGCAAGGAAGACGCGCTGCGCGAGCTCGAGACCCTGTCCATGACCTGGCGCGGCGACGCGATCGAGGTCAAGACGCTCCAGATGCTGTCGCAGATGTTCGCCGAGAACGGGCGCTACCGCGATGCGCTCACCGCGGCGCGCACCGCGACGAGGCTGCAGCCGAACGCCGAGGCCTCGCGCCAGGCGCAGGATCTCGCCTCGGACCTGTTCACGAAGATCTTCCTGGGACCGAAGGGCGACGAGCTGCCGCCGGTCGAGGCGCTCGGGATGTTCTACGAATTCCGCGAGCTGACGCCGATCGGCCGGCGCGGCGACGAGCTGATCCGCCGTCTCGCCGACCGTCTCGCCTCGATCGACCTGCTCGACCAGGCCGCCGAGCTGCTGCAATACCAGGTCGACCACCGGCTCGAAGGCGCCGCGCGCGCCCAGGTCGCCGCGCGCCTGTCCATGATCTATCTCGCCAACCGCAAGCCCGACATGGCGATCACCGCGCTGCGCGCGAGCCGCATCAGCGATCTCTCCGGCGAGCTCAGGCAGCAGCGCCTGCTGCTTGAAGCGCGCGCGCAGAGCGACGTCGGCCGTCACGACCTCGCGCTCGACATCGTCTCCAACGTCTCCGGGCGCGAAGTGCTGCGCCTGCGCTCCGACATCTTCTGGGCGGCACGGCGCTGGCGCGAATCCGCCGAGCAGATCGAGCTTTATTACGGTGAGCGCTTCCGCGACTTCAAGCCGCTCAACGCGGTGGAGAAGAGCGACATCATCCGCGCCGCCGTCGGCTATGCGCTCGCCGACGACTCGATCGGCCTGTCGCGCTTCCGCGAGAAATACGCGCCGCTGATGAGCGAGAGCGCCGACCGTCTCGCCTTCGATATCGCCAGCAAGCCGGCCGCGGCCTCCAGCGCCGAATTCGCCGAGATCGCCAAGCTGGCTGCCAGCGTCGATACGCTCGACGGCTTCCTGCGCGAGATGAAGCAGCGCTTCCCCGACGCCACCGCCCGCGCACCGCAGGCCAAGGAAGAAGCCGACCACACCGGCTCGCTGCCGACGATCCCCGTCGTGCGACAGATCAGGATGACGCGGTAGCCCGCGCGAAGCGCGCGCCCCGTGACGGCTCGGCATTCTCCGTCGTTGCGAGGGCAGTGACTTGTCCGCCGAAGCCTCGGCGAGGGCGGAAGCAATCCAGAGTCTTTCCGCGGCGGCAGTCTGGATTGCTTCGCAATTTTGTCGCGAGCTCCTCGCAATGACGGAGAGGGGGCGAGGCTATCGCTGACGGCGGAGAGGAAGCGCCGCTGGATTAAGCCTGCAAAGTCGCCCCGCCATCACCCCCCGTAACTCTGCACCAAACTCCCTGCCACAAGCGACCAGCCGTCGACCAGAACGAAGAAGATCAGCTTGAACGGCAGCGAGATCGTTGCCGGCGGCAGCATCATCATGCCCATCGACATCAGCACCGAGGCGACGACGAGGTCGATGATCAGGAAGGGCAGGAACAACAGGAAGCCGATCTCGAAGGCGCGCTTCAGCTCGGAGATCATGAAGGCGGGGACGAGGATGCGTAAGCCGAGATCGTCGGGGGTGGCCGGCGGCGCCTCGCCCGAGAGATCCAGGAACAGCTTGAGGTCCTTCTCGCGCACGTTCTTCTGCATGAAGCCGCGCAAGGGAACGGAGGCGCGCTGGAGCGCGTCCTCGACGCCGATCTGGTTGGCGACCAGCGGGCGGATGCCGTCGTCGTAGGATTTCTGCAGGACCGGCCCCATCACGAAGAAGGTGAGGAACATCGCCAGCGCGATGATCACCGAGTTCGGCGGCGCGGTCGCCGTGCCCATCGCGGTGCGCAGCAGCGACAGCACCACCACGATGCGCGTGAACGACGTCATCATGATCAGGATCGACGGCGCGATCGACAGCACGGTGAGCAGGGCGATCAGCTGGATCGCGCGCTCGGTGACGCCGCCGCCGCCAGCGCCGCCGCCGAGATTGATGCTGATGTCCTGCGCATGCGCCGGCATCGCCGCCGATGCCGCGCCGATCAGAACAGAAAGGAAAACAACTCTACGCGGAAGGGACGGCAGCCTCACGAAGACGGCTTCGGACGGCCGAGCAGGGAGGCCATCTCGTCTTCGAGATTTTCAAAGCTGGTCTTTTCCGCGGCCGGTTTTGCGGGCGGGGCCGGTGGTGCCGGCGGCTCGCTGCGTGCGGCGCGGGGCGGCGGCGCAGGCGGTTCTGGCGCAACCGGAGGCGCGACCGTCTCGCCGGCCGGCCGACGCAGGGCAGCCTCCAGCCGCTGCGCCATTTCGGCGAGATTCTGCTCGGCGCTGGAGGGGGCCGCGACGGGAGCCGGCGGAACGGGGGGAGCCTGCGGCACGGGCGGAGGCGGCGGCGGGGCAGCGGCGCGCACCGGCGGCATCTTCGGCGGCTCACTCTGGCGCGGTGGCCGCGGCATCAGCGGCGGCTCGCTGCGCGGAACGCGCGGCGGCAGCGGCTCGGGCCGCGGTTCGCGCTCGGGGCGCGGCGCGATCGGCTCGGCCGTAAAGCCGGCGAGGGGATCGCTGCGGCGTTCGGCCAGCGCGGGAGCGGGCCGGCGCACCTCGTCGGCGAAGGACGGGCGCGCGGGCCGCGGCGGCGGTTCGGGCATTTGCGGCTCGGGATGATCGAGCAGCTCGGGCCGCGGTGCTTCGTCGGCCCAGCCGCTGGTATCCGGCATGGGCGCGAGCCGCGGCGGTTCCGCGGCGTTCGGACGCTGCGGAAGCTGGTCGCGGCCGGGCGCGGCGCGAACGATATTGGGCTCGACGACGATATCGGTCGGCCCGCCGATCATCAGGAGATGCTCGACATTGTCACGCCGGACCAGCACCAGGCGGCGCCGACCGTCGACCGCGGCAGCGTCGATCACCGCGAGCCGGGGCATCCTGCCGCGCTGGGTGTTGGCGCCGACCCGGCTGCCGGCGAATCGGCGAACCAGCCAGGCAGCGACGCCGATCAACGCCAGGACGACGATGAACGCGACGATGAAGGTGATAGGGCTGCCTTGCATACTTGTCCCCGACAAATGGCGCTGTTCTCGTGCCCATGGTCGGACTCGCCAACCACCGGCTTAACGATGCCCCAAACTGCGATTTCTTAACGTCCCACGGCAAGTTTTGCCGTCCCCAACTCTTAATAACCCATGAATCGCTCGATCCAAAACGACTTCTTGGCCTGTGCATGCGCCGCCAAATGGTTGGGTTAATGCCACTTTTGGAGACGTAGAATCACGGGGGCGCAAAATAGTGTCCCGCTCGGGGACACGCCTCGAGGGCGTCCTTAACCAGCTGTTAACCATACACGCGGCAAATTCTGCCTAGCTGCGGACCTCAAGGTTCGCAACAGGCGGAAGGAGCCGCGACGATGTCCATCAACGACCTCCCGGTACTGTCGGCGCTTCGCACCAAGATGCAGTGGCACCAGGAACGCCAGCGGGTCCTGTCCGAGAACGTCTCCAATTCCGACACGCCCAAATTCCGGCCGCGCGACCTGGTCGAGCCCAAGCTCGACAAGTCCGGGGCCGTCACCGGCTCGATGGGCCCCCTCGCGCTCGCCCGCACCAGCGGTTCTCACATGACGCCGTCCGGGGCTGCGTCCGGATTCGACCAGAACAAGAATGCGGGTTTTGAGACCCGCCCCGCGGGCAACGCCGTCAATCTCGAAGAGGAGATGATGAAGGCCGCCAGCAACCAGATGGACTACGCGGCGGCGACCTCGCTCTATTCGAAGAGCCTGCATCTGCTCAAGACCGCGATCGGCAAGGGTTAGAGCATGATCCGGAAACAGAACAGCTAGAGGAGGCGCATCATGGCCAATGACAGCAGCGACTTTGCCCGCTCGATGGCGATCGCGACCTCTGGTCTGCGGGCGCAAGCCGGCCGCATGCGGGTGATCTCGGAAAACATCGCGAACGCGGATTCGACCTCGCAGACCGCAGGCGGCGATCCCTACCGGCGCAAGGTTCCGACCTTCTCCTCGGCGCTCGACCGCAGCCTCGACGCGCAGGTCGTCACCCTCGGCAGGATCAAGCCCGACCAGTCGAACTTCCGCGTCAAATACGAGCCGAGCAATCCGGTCGCGGACGCCAGCGGCAACGTCAAATATCCCAACGTGAACTCGGTGGTCGAGATGACCGACATGCGCGATGCGCAGCGGTCCTACGAGGCCAATCTCAACATCATCAGTGCGACGCGCCGGATGATCCAGCGCACGCTCGACATCCTCAAGAGCTGAACAGGACAATTGAGCCATGGCATCACCGACAATCGCCGCCAACGCTTATGCCAACCTCGCCCGGGTGCTGGAGAACAGCGGTGCCGGCAAAGGCACCGAGGCAGGCGGGCAATCCTTTGCCTCGATGCTGAAGGACGCCGTCGGCAGCGTCATGGAGTCCGGCCGCAAGTCGGACGCACAGACGGTGGCGATGGCCTCCGGCAAGGCCAACGTGATGGACGTGGTGACGGCGGTGGCAGACACCGACGTCGCGGTGTCCACGCTGGTCTCGGTCCGCGACCGCGTGATCGCGGCGTATGAAGACATCATGAAGATGCCGATCTGACGCGCACTGTCATTCCGGGGGCGCGACGAAGTCGTGAGCCCGGAATCCATGGTGCGATCAATGCTGCGGCCCGATGGATTCCGGGTTCTCGCTTCGCGAGCCCCGGAATGACGACAAACAATTCAGAGTAGGAATTCAAATGACCGGCCCCGAAACCCTCGACGTCGCGCGCGATGCGATCTGGACGATCGTGATCGTGTCTTCCCCCCTGATGGTGGTCGGTCTGGTGGTCGGCGTCATCGTGTCGCTGTTCCAGGCACTGACGCAGATCCAGGAACAGACGCTGATCTACGTGCCGAAGATCCTCGCCATCTTTGCCACGATGCTGCTGGCGCTGCCGTTCATGGCCGACGCGCTCCATTCCCACATGCTGCGGATCTCGTCGCGAATCATCGGCGGCTGAGGCACAATGCGTGAATTATGCGCATCGACGTCTCGCTGCTGCCGGCGCTCGCCGCTTCCTTCATGCTCGCCTTCGCCCGGGTCGGCGCGATGGTGATGCTGTTGCCGGGGCTGGGCGAGACCAACATTCCGACGCGGATCAAGCTGTCGATCGCGCTGCTGCTCACGCTGATCATCCTGCCGCTGCATCGCAATGCCTACCAGGTCGACATGGGCTCGCTCGCGCCGCTCCTGGTCCTGATGCTGCATGAGATCGCGATCGGAATCGTGCTGGGCGCCACCGCGCGCGTGACGCTGTCGGCACTCCAGGTCGCGGGATCGGTGATCGCCCAGCAGATGGGGCTCGGTTTCGTCACCTCGGTCGACCCGACGCAGGGCCAGCAGGGCGTGCTGGTCGGCAACTTCCTGACCATGCTCGGGGTGACGCTGCTGTTCGCCACCGACAGCCATCATCTGGTGATCGCGGCGCTGAACGACAGCTACACGATCTTCTCGCCGGGCGAGACCGTGTCGAGCGGCGATGTCGCCGCGCTCGCGACGCGCGCCTTCTCCGCCGCGTTTCGCCTCGGCCTGCAGCTCTCGGGACCGTTTCTGGTGTTCGGCCTGGTCTTCAACATCGGGCTCGGGGTGCTGGCGCGGCTGATGCCGCAGATGCAGGTCTATTTCGTCGGTGTGCCGCTCTCGATCTTCGCGGGCTTCCTCGTGCTTGCCGTGGTGCTCACGGCGATGATGGGCACGTACCTGGATTACTTCATCGGTGTCATGCACCAGTTGATGCCGCTGAGGCCACGGTAGATCGATGGCAGAAGACAAGGACCCAGAGAGTCAAACAGAAGACCCGACGCAAAAGCGCCTGGACGACGCGCTCGAACGCGGCGACGTCGCCAAGAGCCAGGAGATCAACACCTGGTTCATGATGGCGGGCGGCACGCTCGTGGTCTCGACCTTCTCGGGCTCGGTGGGCAGCGGGCTGCTGACGCCGATGCGCAACCTGCTCGCCAATTCCTGGATGATCAAGACTGACGGCAAGGCCCTGCTCGCGCTGATGCAGCAGATCGAATTCGCCCTGCTCGCGGCGATCGGCGTGCCTCTGATGATGCTGATGCTGGCGGCGATCGCCGGCAACATGCTGCAGCACCGCCTGGTCTGGTCGGCCGAATCCCTGACGCCGAAATTCAGCAAGATCTCGCCCGGCGCCGGCTTCAAGCGCATCTTCGGCAAGCAGGCGGCGGCCAATTTTCTCAAAGGCATCGGCAAGCTCGTGCTGCTCGGCGTGGTCATGACCATGATCCTGTGGCCGGAGCGGCATCGCATGGAAGCGATGGTCAGGCTCGATCCGGCGGCCATGCTCGGCGCCAGCACCAGCATGACGGTCCATCTGCTCGGTGCCGTGGTCGCGGCGCTCGCGATCGTCGCCATCGCCGACTATTTCTTCCAGTACCGTAGCTGGTTCCAGCGGCAGAAGATGTCGCTCCAGGAGATCAAGGAAGAGTTCAAGCAGTCCGAAGGCGATCCGCACATCAAGGGCAAGATCCGGCAACTCCGGCAGCAGCGCGCCAAGAAGCGCATGATGGCGGCGGTTCCCAAGGCCTCGGTGATCATCACCAACCCGACCCACTATTCGGTGGCGCTGTCCTATGAGCGCGGCATGTCGGCCCCGATCTGCGTCGCCAAGGGCGTCGATAACGTCGCCTTCAAGATCCGGGAGATCGCGCGCGAGCACGACATCCCGATCGTGGAGAACGTGCCGCTCGCCCGCGCGCTCTACGCCACCGTCGAGATCGACCAGGAAATCCCGACCGAGCACTACCATGCGGTCGCCGAAGTCATCGGCTACGTCATGCGGCTGAAGCGCGGATTCGGCGCCGGGCGCGGATAAAACACCCGAAAAAGTACCGGAAATGGCCGTAATCTGGGAATCAGCGTACCTTTCGCCCCCGCTGCCCTTGCACCTCAGGGTCCGATTCAGGCAGGGAGGACCCCACGCGCCCCGTAGCGCGTTGATTCTCTGCCGACAGGCTGCGCCAGCTCGAGAATGACCGCCGAGACCGACCACGACCTCACCCGCGAGCCCGTTGCGACGCACGAGCCGTCGCCGCGCTCGGGCAGCATTGCGCTGGTGCTGCTGGTGGCCGCCGGCCTCGTCGCCGTCGCCGTCGGGCTGATGACGCTCGGGCGCGCGCAGGCGCAGCCCTATATCCTCGGCATCCTTGCCGTGCTGGCCATGGTCGGCCTGTTCAACCTGTTCGCCTTCGCCGCCGGGATCATCCGCTTCGCCGACCGCAGTCTCGATGATCCAGTCGTGGGGCGGATCGCCGATCATGGCTTCGACGGGCTCGCGGTCACCGATGCCCGCGGCCACGTGGTCTATTCCAACGCCGCCTATCTGACGTTGACGGGCGCGACCGGGCCGCAGGATGTGCGCCCGGTCGAGCGTGTCTTCATCGGCAACCCCGACGTCTCCGAAGCCGTGTTCCGCCTGCTCAAGGCCGCGCGCGAAGGCAAGCGGCAGCAGGAAGAGGTCCGCATCTCCGGCCAGGACGGCAGCCAGGGCCGCTGGCTGCGCATGCGGGTGCGCCCGCTCGGAACCGGCAAGCGCGAGGCGAAATACGCGGTGTGGTCGATCGCCGACATCACGCGCGACCGCGAGCGCCAGGAGGACGTGTTCCAGGAGCTCCAGCACGCGATCGAATATCTCGACCACGCGCCGTGCGGCTTCTTCTCGGTCAATCCGGCCGGCGAGCTCGCTTACGTCAACGCGACGCTGGCGAACTGGCTCGACTACGACCTCGCCGAGATCGGCTCGGGCGGCCTCAAGCTGACCGACATCGTCTCCGGCGACGGCGCCTCACTGCTGACGTCGATCGTGGCGGTGCCGGGCGAGGTGAAGACCGAGATCTTCGACATCGACCTGCGGATGCGCACCGGCAAGACCATGCCGGTGCGGCTCTATCACAAGCTCGCCTTCGGCGCCGACGGCGCGCCGGGGCCGTCGCGCACGCTCGTCATCAGCCGCGCCCGCGACGAGCGCAGCGATCCTGACCGCGCCGCCGAAGTGCGCTTCATGCGCTTCTTCGACCATACGCCGATGGCGATCGCGACCGTCGACCGCAGCGGCAACGTGGTGCGCGCCAATGCGCGCTATGCCAAACTCGGCCAGGCGCTCGGGCTCGACAGCGCCTCCAAGTCGATCTTCCGCGCGGTCAATTCGCGCGACCGGCACCTCCTGATCGCGGCCATCAACCAGGCCGCCGACGGCCGGGCCGACATCGCCCCGGTCGAGGTGGCGCTGGAAGGCACCAAGGAGCGCTGGGGCCAGTTCTTCGTCACGCCGGTCGATGCCGCCGAGAACGAGGCGGAAGCCGCCATCGTGCACATGCTCGAGACCACCGAGCGGCGCGCGCTGGAGAACCAGATCAACCAGTCGCAGAAGATGGAGACGGTCGGCCAGCTCGCCGGCGGCATCGCCCACGACTTCAACAACGTGCTCTCCGCCATCATGATGGCGAACGACTTCCTGCTGAACGCGCACAAGCCGACCGACCCGTCGTTCCAGGACATCATGCAGATCAAGCAGAACGCCACGCGCGCCGCCACGCTGGTGCGGCAGCTGCTGGCGTTCTCGCGGCGGCAGACGCTGCGGCCGCAGGTGCTCGATCTCGGCGACGCGCTGTCCGATCTCGCCATGCTGCTGCGCCGCCTGATCGGCGAGAAGGTCAAGCACGAGACCATCCACGGCCGCGATCTCTGGCCGGTCAAGGTCGACGTCTCCCAGTTCGAGCAGGTGATCGTCAATCTCGCGGTGAACGCGCGCGACGCCATGCCCGACGGCGGCAAGCTGATCATCCGCACCGCCAACGTCACCGCGGAAGAAGCGGCCAGGCTCGCCTACAAGGGCATGCCGGCCGCGGATTATGTCCGGATCGAAGTCGCCGACACCGGCACCGGCATTCCCGCCGACATCCGCGACAAGATTTTCGAGCCGTTCTTCTCGACCAAGGAAGTCGGCAAAGGCACCGGACTCGGCCTTTCCACGGTCTACGGCATCGTCAAGCAGACCGGCGGCTTCATCTACGTCGATTCCGAGCCGGGCCAGGGCACCTCGTTCCACATCTTCCTGCCGCGCCACCACGCCGAGCCTGAAGCGCAGGTCGAGCAGCCGGCGGCTGTGGTCAGCGCGACCAGCGGCGCCGGAAAGGACGCCGCGGCGGCCGAGGCCAAGCCGCGCACCGATCTCACGGGGCAGGGCACCATCCTGCTGGTCGAGGACGAAGAGGGCCTGCGCGCGCTGAACGCACGCGGCCTGCGCTCGCGCGGCTACACCGTGGTCGAGGCCGAGAACGGCGTCGAGGCCATGGAAGTGCTGGAGGAGCAGAGCGGCGCGATCGATCTCGTCGTCTCCGACGTCGTCATGCCCGAGATGGACGGCCCGACGCTTTTGAAGGCGATGCGAGAGAAGAACCCCGACATCAAGTTCATCTTCGTCTCCGGTTATGCCGAGGACGCGTTCGAGAAGAGCCTGCCCGAAGGCCAGCAGTTCGACTTCCTGCCAAAGCCCTTCACGCTCAGCCAGCTCGTGGCGGCGGTCAAGGAGACGATGGCAAAGCAGGGGTGAGGGTAGGCGGCGCTTCCCCATTCTCCGTCATTGCGAGCGCAGCGACTTGTCCGCCGAAGCCTTGGCGAAGGCGGAAGCAATCCAGACTGCGTCTGCGGACAGAGCCGGGATTGCTTCGTCGCAAGGGTTCCTCGCAATGACGCGGTGAGAGAGCCGCGCTCGCAATGACGGGGAAAGAGCGGAAATCTCATCCCTATGCCGCCGGTATCCCGCGACCACGGTTCCCCGGTGCACCCGGCCAAGCCCCCGCCAAATATGGGCTTTTGCCACATCCCCGCGACTGAGGGCCGCAGCCACAAGTTCCGAAACTGGCTTCACTTTTCGGGAAGTCTGCCCATCTTAAGCGCACGTCCCCATGCCGGGGATTTGGGAAACGCACATGAATTTCTCGTTACGCTCCCGCAGCCTCTTCAAGACGATCGCTGTCGTGCTGGCGCTTGCGCTGCCGACTGCGCTGGCGATCTCGTCCGCCGACGCCCGTGTCGGCGGCGGCGGCTCGTCCGGTTCACGCGGCTCGCGCACCTATTCGGCCCCGCCCTCGACCTCGACGGCGCCCGGCCCGGCCTCGCAGTTCAACCGCACCTACACCCAGCCGGGTGCAGGCATGAACTCGGCTGCTTCCGCGCCCGCGCGCGGCGGCCTGTTCGGCCGCGCCGGTGGCTTCATGGGCGGCCTTGCGGCCGGCTTCCTCGGCGCCGGCCTGCTCGGCATGCTGTTTGGCGGCGGCCTGTTCGGCGGCCTCGGCGGCCTGTCCTCGATCCTGGGCCTGATCATCCAGATCGCGCTCGTGGTGCTGGTGGTGCGGCTGGCGATGTCCTGGTGGCAGCGCCGTCACACGCCGCAGGCGGCCTATGCCAATGCCGATGCGGGCGCAGGTCCCGGACCGCAGCCGAACCAGCGCGGCGGCCTTGGTGGTGGTCTTGGCGGCTTCGGCTTCGGCGCGAACGCCAACAACGCGCCGCTCGAGATCAAACCGGACGATTACGAGGCGTTCGAGCGCCTGCTCGGCGAGATCCAGGCCGCCTGGTCGAACGAGGACGTGGCCAAGCTGCACACGTTCGCGACGCCGGAGATGGTCTCCTATTTCGAGCAAGACCTCGCCCAGAACCGCGCGCGCAACGTCGTCAACAAGGTGACGGGCGTCAAGCTGCTGCAAGGCGACCTCTCGGAAGCCTGGCGCGAAGGCGAGACCGACTACGCCACGGTGGCGCTGCGCTTCTCGCTCACCGACAAGACGCTCGACCGCAACAGCGGCACGGTCGTCGCCGGCAGCGAGCAGCCGGGCGAAGTCACCGAAGTCTGGACCTTCGCCCGCCGCCCCGGCAGCGGCTGGGAATTGTCGGCGATCCAGCAGACCAACTGATCGCAGGCAACATGAGAAACCAGGGCGTCGTGCTTCCTGCACGGCGCCCTTTTCTTTTGGACGTCTCGCATCGCGGCATCGGAATAAGCGGGCGCGCATCGGGTTGAAATCAGGCGGCCAACGACAAACCCAATTGGGAGGACAAGATGATCCGTATCGAGAGATGCTTGACGATTTCAGGCCTCGCGCTCGCAACGGCCCTGCTCGCGGCGCCATCGGTGCAAGCGCAGTCGGCCGACATGACGTTCTTCGTGACCTCAAGCGGTCCGGGCAAGGGCGCCGATCTTGGCGGCTTGGAGGGAGCCGATGCGCAATGCCAGAAGCTGGCGCAGGCCGGCGGCGCTGGTTCAAAAACTTGGCGCGCTTATCTCTCGACGCAGGCCGCCGACGGCAAGCCCGCCATCAACGCAAAAGACCGCATCGGCAAAGGACCGTGGCAGAACGCCAAGGGCACCGTGATCGCCAAGGACGTTGCCGACCTCCACGGCGCGGCCAACAATCTCACCAAGCAGACCGCTCTCAGCGAGAAGGGCGAGGGGATCAATGGTATTGGCGACCAGCCGAACCGGCATGACATCCTCACGGGATCGCAACCGGACGGCACGGCGTTTGCCGGTCCGGACGATCGCACCTGCAAGAACTGGACGTCGAGCACGCAAGGCGCCGCGATGGTCGGCCACCTCGATCGCCGGGGCCTGCGCGACGACGAACCGTCAAAGTCCTGGAATAGCTCGCACCCCTCGCGCGGTCCCGATGGTGGCTGCTCGCAGGCCGATCTGAAGAGCACGGGCGGCGACGGGCTGCTGTATTGTTTCGCTGCGAATTGAATCAAGCGCGAAGCTCTCTCGACTCGTCATTGCGAGGAGCTTTTGCGACGAAGCAATCCAGGCTGTCACCGCGGAGACCGACTGGATTGCTTCCGCCTTCGCCAAGGCTTCGGCGGACAAGTCGCTCCGCTCGCAATGACGGAGCGTGTGGTGGGGCCGTTCTGTCCCCAAAATGACGAAACCTTCCGGCGCGTGCTACATTGGTCCTGAACGCATCCACGCTCACGGACCTCTCCCATGAAATACGAGCTCTATTACTGGCCCGAGATCCAGGGCCGCGGCGAATATGTGCGGCTGGCGCTGGAGGAGGCCGGCGCCGCTTACCTCGACGTCGCGCGCGGACCGCGCGGCACGGCTGCGATGATGAAGATGATGGACGCGCGCAAGGGCACGCCGCCCTTTGCGCCGCCGTTCCTGAAAGCGGGCAAGCTCGTCATCGGCCAGACCGCCAATATCCTGCTCTATCTCGGTAGCCGCCATGCGCTCGCGCCGAAGACGGAAGCCGGCCGGCTCTGGGTGCACCAGCTTCAGCTCACCATCACCGACCTCGTGGTCGAGATCCACGACACCCATCATCCGCTCGGACCCTCGCTCTATTACGAGGACCAGAAGCCGCCGGCGAAGAAACGCACGGCCGATTTCTGGGACGAGCGGGTGCCGAAATATCTCGGCTATTTCGAGCAGCTTCTCACCGAGAATGGCGGCGCCTATGTCACCGGCCGGCGGCTGACCTATGTCGATCTCTCGCTGTTCCAGATCGTCGCTGGGCTGCGCTACGCCTTCCCCAGGCGCATGACGGCGTTCGAGACCGACATTCCGGGCCTCGTCGGCCTGCACGACCGCATCGCCGCGCGCCCGAACATCAAGGCCTATCTGGCGAGCGAGCGCCGCATTCCCTTCAACGAGCAGGGCATCTTCCGCCGCTATCGCGAGCTGGATGGCTAGTCTAGTCCATCCGCTCGAGCGAGCCCGCAGCCAGCGCTTCCCGCAGGCGGAACTTCTGAACCTTACCGGAGGCCGTCAACGGAAATTCGGAGCAGGCGAACCACAATATCGGCGTTTTATGTGGGGCCATTGCGTCGCGGCAATGCGCAGTCAGTCGCTCGGCGCATCCTGAAGCGCTTGACGACAGGCGAACGGCTGCTGCGACGACTTCGCCCCATTTCTCGTCCGGCGCCCCGAACACGGCGACCTCGGCGACCTCCGGATGGCGCAAGAGGCAGGCTTCGATCTCGACGGGATAGATGTTCTCTCCACCGCGGATGATCATGTCCTTGAGGCGACCGGTAACGCGGATATAGCCGCCCTCGTCGATCGTTCCCAGATCGCCGGTACGCAGCCATCCGTCGGACGTGATAGCCTGTTGGGTGTCGTCCGGTGCGTCGAAATAGCCGATCATCGTCTGGTACCCGCGGACTTGAATTTCGCCCTCTGTACTCGTCGGCAAGACACGAAAATCGCCGGGATCCGCGATGCGCACCTCGACGTTCCATAGCGGCTTTCCTACCGTATGAAGCCGTTCAAACTCCGGATCGTCGTCGCTCGTCTGCGCGACGATCGGGCTGAGCTCGGTCTGACCGAAGACGGTGACGACCGGAAGACCAAGCGCATCTTTCACGCGACGGTGTATCTCCGGCGAGACCGGAGCGCCCCCGGACAGCGCCACACGCAAGGACGACAGATCGTGCGGGGTGGCCTTCATCGCCTCGATCAGCGCGAGCAGCATCGTAGGAACGCCGAAGAGGACCTGCGCCCTGGACGCTTCGATGGCCTGCAGGACCGTTGGCGGATCGAAAAAGAGCGGGAGCACCAGTGTCGCGCGTGAGGTCATGCAGCCGAGCACGCTCATGACCGACCCGGCGGTGTGAAAGAGCGGCATCGGACTCAGCAGTACGCTGTCTTCTAGACCTGCTCTGGCCGCCACATAGCTCGCGTTCGTCACCAAGCCGCGGTGATGGAGGAGCGCCCCTTTAGGCTTGCCCGTGGTCCCGGAAGTGTACTGGATCTGCGCCGGATGCTGCGAATCGATCTCCGGCAACGCCGCTTCCGGCGTGTTGCGGATCTCGTCAAGCCAGCCTTCGAAGCAATAGCGGTGGATGCCGAGACCTTCCAACTCGCGGGCGATGGCACCTGTATCGACTTCGCGGAAACTCGATAGATGAAAGAGAGCTGATGATCTGGACTGCCGAAGAACGAATTCGAGCTCGCTCGGCTTGAACGCGGGATTGGCGGTGACCAGGATCACGCCGGCAAGCGCCGCCCCGTACTGCAAGACAACCCACTCCGGCACGTTCGGGGCCCAGACGCAGATGCGGTCTCCGCTCTCGACCCGTTGTAGCAGCCAACTCGCGCAACGCCGCGCATCGTCGTACAATTGAGCGTACGTCCACCGACGGTCAGTGCGTGAGGCCCCGACTGGGGAGGCCATCGATGACGGAACGACTTCGACCAGCGCTTCGCGATCAGGCACGGTGCCGGCAGCGGACGTGAGAGCACGACCGATGCTGACGTCGAGGATCGGCCGCGACGGATCGGCGGGATAGTAGGAATTGCGAAGCCTCGTTTCGTCCATGTCTAAGCCCCCTGACTCTTTTGTCTGTTTCGGACGTTGGATTTCGTCTCGAGAACCGTCCGCATCGCTTCTGCCCAGGCGGCGATGAGGCGCTCGCGCTTTCGCGCCGAGCTTCGGAGGTTGTCCGAGATCGCCAACCCCCTGATGAAATGGAGCGTCAGCGCCACGAATTCATCGTAGGCTTCCGATTCCGTCCATTTGCCAAAGAGCTGCAAATAGACTCGTTCGAGATCACGACGCGCGCCGCGCTCGGCCGCGATGAGCGCCTGCTTCAAAGCCGCGTCCGTGCGTGCGACGGCCCAGAGTTCAAGCTCGGCGAGATAGGCGGGCTGATGGGCGGCGAAGGCCAAGGCCTCGATGGCCGACTGCAGGGAATCCGACGATGCGCCGCTCGCCGCGCGGGATTGCGACACCGCCCGCTCATTGCGGCGGACAAGCTCCGCGACGGTCGCGGCCAGAAGCGATGCATGGTTGGGGAAATAATGCAGCAGGGCGCCCCGGCTAACTTCTGCCCGATGCTGGACAGCGAGGGTGGTCGTGCCGGCTACGCCGTGTTCGATCAGACATTCGACCGCGGCGTCGAGCACTCTCGATCGCATGGTCTCGGAGCCTTCAGACCCGCGCACGGACTTCGCCGCTCTGGACATGCACTTCCTCCTATCGACAGTCAGCGTTGACTGTAGCATGAGATGTGCTACAGTCAATGCTGACTGTTTATGCCCGGAGGATACTATGCCGAATTTTTCGACGCTAAGCATCGTGACCCGCGAGGACGCTCCGCGCATCGCTCGCCTCGTCCTCAACCGCCCGGAACGCTTCAATGCCATCGACGATGCGATGCCGGCCGAAATCCGCGCCGCCGTGGAGTGGGCCGAGAAGAATGACGACGTGCATGTCCTCGTTATCGAGGGCGCCGGCAAGGGCTTCTGCGGCGGGTACGATCTCGTCGCCTATGCGGAAAGCGAGATCGAGCATCCATGCCAGCAGGAGAGCGAGCCTTGGGATCCGCTCGTCGATTACGCAGTCATGAAGAAGAACACCGAAAACTTCATGAGCCTATGGAAATGCTCCAAGCCGACGATCGCAAAAATCCACGGCGCGGCGGTAGCTGGCGGTAGTGATATCGCGCTGTGCTGCGACCTGATCGTAATGGCAGAGGACGCCCGGATCGGCTACATGCCGACGCGGGTCTGGGGATGTCCCACCACCGCAATGTGGACATTCAAACTCGGCCCGTCGCGCGCGAAAGAGCTCATGTTCACCGGCAACATGATCGACGGCCGGACGGCGGCCGAGTGGGGTCTGGCCAACGCCTGCGTGCCGATGGAGCAGCTCGAGAACGCGACCAGGAAGCTTGCGGACCGGATCGCCGGGGTGCCGAAGAGCCACCTTGCCATGCATAAAATGGTGGTCAACCAAGTCATGCTGAATATGGGATTGGAGCAGACGCAGTCGCTCGCCACCCTGTTCGACGGCATCACGCGTCACAATCCCGAGGGTCTGTGGTTCAGGCGGTACACCCAGAAGCACGGCTTCAAGGCCGCGATCGAGTGGCGCGACAGCGGACGTCCGATTCCGGAGCGCGACGAGGCACGCAAGCAGATCAGCGAGTTGAAGAGCGGCACCTAGCGTGTTGCGCGAGAAGCGATCGATCGCGGCGCGATTTTCCCTTCTTCGAGAACGTCGCCGAAAGTGGACAGTCCGTCTCAGCCATCGACCCCCTGAACGATGATCGATCGATAGTCCGCGCCCAAAAAGCGGTGTCGGACGGCAGCTTGGTATTCGGGGCTGTCATAGAAGGTGCGCGCGGTCTCCATGGTCGGGAAGCTGACCATCACCACGCCTTCAGGCGAAGGCCCCTCCAGAACGTCCTGAGCGCCGTAGGCCGCGAGAACCGTCGCTCCCGAATTCCCCAGTAGGGGGGTGACCATTTCGGCATAGGTCTCCAGTTCACCCGCGTTGCGGGTGCGTTCGCGAATGAAGATGGCATAGACGCTCATCGATTAAAATCTCCGTTGAGGGTTCAAGATGAAATCAGTGCTGAACGACGATCTTGCCGAACACTTGGCGTCGACCCAGGTGTTCGATCGCCGCTCGGGCCTCCTCGAAGATGAAGGTACTGTCGATGACGGGTTTCAGGCCAGTTCGAGCGACGAAGCGCGTGAGCTCCTCAAGATCGCGGCGGCTGCCGGTCGTGATCGTCTGGAAGCGAGCAAAGCTAAAAAACATCGCCGTGTAATCGACGCTGCCCGCAAAGCCGCCGAGCACGCCGACCAGCGAAATCTGTCCGCTGGGAGCGATTGCCTTGATGGACTGCGCAAGCGAGGTCGCACCGCCCGTCTCCACGATACGGTCAATCCCACGATCGGTCATTGCGCGTGCCGTGGAGCCCCAGTCCTGATTGGCGCGATAATCGATGACCTCGTCAGCGCCCAGCGCTCGCAGACGATCGGCCTTTTCCGCGCTTGAGGTGGTGGCGATGACACGCGCACCCAACGCTTTGGCCAATTGCACTGCGAAGATTGAAACGCCGCCCGTGCCTTGCGTCAGCACGATGTCGCCCGCCCGGACGCCGGCAAGAGCCGACCAAGCAGTGACGCCCGCGCAGGTCAGAGCAGCGGCCTCTGCGAACGACAAAGTATTGGGCGCGGCGACCAGGGCTTCGGCGTCGACGACCTTATACTCGGTCAGCCAGCCATCCCGTTCGACCGAATATTGCTCTGCACCAGCCTCGAACGCGCCACCGAACCAGGTCGGAAAGAAGCTGCTGACAACGCGGTCGCCGATTGCAAAGCGGGTTACATCCGATCCTACCGCCTCGATTTCACCAGCCGCATCAGACAGCGGAACGACGTCCGCCTTGGCGGGAGCAGGGAATATCCCGGTGAGAAGGGCGAGGTCGCGAAAGTTAAGGGCCGTGGCGCGGACCCTGACCCGAACTTGTCCAGGTCCGGGAACGGGAAGATCCTCCTCGATGATCTTCAGGTCGTCGAGCGATCCAATCTTATTAGCTCTGTAGCTTCGCATGTCCCTCTCCAATCGATGAGGTGGGATAGATAGACTGGCTCGATCGTATGAGTAATGGCCCAGGCGCCTTGATTCCTGACCGATCGTCCGATATCGAATCGGGATGGATCCCTTCGACGACGTTGTGAGCGCGATGAGCGTGGCGAGTTCGCTCTATGTGCGATTCCGCTTTACCGCGCCGTGGGGTGTGGCATTCGATACCGGCTATCAGGCCCGGCTGGTGATGATCGCAGAAGGTGTGGGCTGGTTGCTGTCCGAGGGTGAGGTTCCCCTACCAGTGGCCAAGGGCGATTGTCTCATCGTCAAGGAAGGCACGCGGTTCGCGCTGGCGGATCGGCCCGACAGTGCCCTCGTGGATTGTGCGAACCTGTTTGCGGACCTGCCCGGCTTCTCGGAAGGGACCGGCTTCACCACCATCCCTGACCGCACGGTCAACTATGGCGGTAACGGCGCGTTGATGGAAATGGTATCGGCGCGTCTTTCATTCGATCCGATCGCGGCCGAGCCCTTGCTCGCCTTGTTGCCCGATCTGCTCCACGTTCGCTTGGCGCATGGTGACCTCGATCTGCTCGAGACCACCCTAGGCCTGATTGGCCTGGAAAGCCGCGCAGAGGGGCTCGGCGCGGACTTAGTGGTAGAGCGACTGACGGACGTGTTGTTCATTCAAACGATCCGCGCGTGGGTTGCGGCGGACGGGACACGGGCCGGCGGGTGGCTTGCTGCGCTGAGGCACAGATCCTTGGCCAAGGTTATCCGCTCCGTTCATGCGGACATCGCACGCGACTGGACGGTCGAGGAGATGGCTCGTGTCGCAGGCGTCTCGCGCTCCACCTTCGCTCAGAACTTCCGTTCGGTTCTCGGAGAGACGCCGCTGAGCTATGTGACGCGGTGGCGGATGTATCACGCCAAAACCCTGATGCGGAAGGGCGCGGCCTTGGCGGAAGTGGCGGTCAGGGTCGGGTATGACTCCGATACCGCGCTAAGCCGCGCCTTCCGGCGTGTCGAGGGACTGGCGCCTGGAGAGTGGCGGCGCACCTTGGCTGCGGAGGCGAACAGGCCTGCGTTATGATCCGCGGCGTGCGGCCGGGTCCAGATCTTCGTCAATATTGCGGGCCTCTCAGCCCTTCTCGACTGCGCTCCAGCTAGAGCGTTTTCGAGCGAAGTGGATACCGGTTCGCGTCAAGAAAACGCGTCAAAAGAAGAAACTTTAGCCGGTCCGGAGGGAGGCTGGCGGCAGCCCCCGTTCCGGACCGGCCGCTTCGGGCGCGATCAGTCGCCCGAAAACGTCATGGCCTTCGACGGGCTGCGCGTGCGCCGGACCAGGATGATCCTCTGAAGCATCGGGAGCGGGAGAAAGCTCCGGCTCGTCGGGGCAAGGCGGCTTGCAGAACATCGTCGCGTCTTCCGTTGCGTTGCGTGCTGCCGCTGTCTAGCGAAGTCCGCTTTCCGCGGCGTCAGCCGATCGGAGGAGGGCAGCGCGATGCGCGCTCACCAAACGCCCGGCATCAGGCGATAGCGCACCCGCGCCGCATAGTCGGCATAGCCCGGCAGGCCTTCGCGCAAGGTGCGTTCCTCGATTCCGATGCGGATCGCGAACAGGAGGACGAGGAGCGGGACCATCACGAGTCCCCACCACGAGCCCAGCAGCAGCGGCACGCCGGTGAAGAACAGGACCATGCCGCTGTACATGGGATGACGCACATGGGCGTAGGGACCGGTCGAGATCACGCGCTGCGCGCGCTCGGCCTGCAGCTTCACCACCGGCGCAGCGAACGAGTTTTCGCGGAACACCCACATCGTGGCCAGTGTCGAGGCCAGGAATAGCGCAAGGCCGAACGCCTGGAGCGCGACCGGCATGTCGGACAATTGAAGGCGCCGGTCGATGCCGATCAGCACCAGCCAGGCCAGCATCGCGACGACGAAGACGCTCACGAACACCTTGTCGGCGGCGGGCTGATTCTTCTGCAGCACCAGCCGCAGCCGCTCGGCGAGCAGCGCCGGATCGATCCGGTAGAGCCACCAGCCGCAGAGCGGGCCGAGCAGGATGCATGTGGCGAGGAATACCCAGGCCGAGGGCCAGTGCATGGTGCCGGCGGAGGCGAACAGCAGCGCGCCCATCGCGGCGGTGGTGATCGTGTTCTGCAGCAGCAGTCTGGCGATCATGGTCGATCTCGTTCCATCCCACGCCGGCGCATTGATAGCCCTGTTTCCGGCAAACATGCGGCGTGAGGAGACAGGGACCGGTTCAGACCTTGATCGGCGGTGTAAAGGCCGCGATCAGCCGAACCAGATCCGCCTGTCGTTTGGTTCCGGTCTTGGCGAAGATCCGGGCGAGATGGGTCTTGATCGTGGATTCGGCAATGCCCATGCTCCTGGCCACGTCGGGAACCCCGCCGATCTCGACAATGGACAGGAAGACGCGCAGCTCGGTCGGCGTCAGCTTGAACAGCTTGCGGATGAGGTCGGGCGCGACGATCGTATCGAGCGCTGCCTTGCTGACGAACAGGACGGCGCAGGCGTCGTAGCTCGCTGCGAACCTCTGCCGGCGCCCGGCGGTCAGCGGCAGGAGATGCGCGACAAAGTGCGCGCCGTCGCGGGCCGTCAGATGCAGCGAGATGCTCGCGCTCGTCATCGCGCGGTCGCCGACAACCGTGCCCGCCAGCGCCTGCCGCAGCACGCGATCGGCATTCGGCTCGGACGTCACCAGCCGGCCACGGACCGAACGAAGCACGTCGGCCTCGTCCAGGATGTCGCGCGCGCTCGCATTGGCGTGCGTGATATGAGCCTCGGCATCGAGCAGCAGGACGGCGGTTCGCAGGGCGTCGAGCGTGCGGACCGACGTCGTTTCGAGTGCGTTCTGCTGCTGCAGCTTCTGTCTGACGACCATGGCCCGTTGCACGTGCGGCGCGAGGTGGGAGATCACCTGGTACATCCTGCGGTCGACGGGACCGCCGGCCTTCATGATCGAGAGGCGGGATATTCCCTCAGGCGATTTGTCGAGCAGGATATTGGCGGCGTCCTCAAGGCCCTGCGGCCGCGTCCATTCGTTGTAGAACATGGTGGTGCGGAATTCGTCGACGTCGATCCAGTCCCTGATGGTCTGGATCTGGCCGACCGGCGCGTGGAGCACGCTGCGCGACGGATCGAACGGTTCATAGGTTTCGATGTAGGACTGAACATAGGCCGGCTCGACACCGACGGCATGCGCGATCACGGCCTCGCCGTCTGCTCCGATCCGGACCAGACCGCCGCTTTGGCCGCCCGCCAGGTCGACGATGCTGCCCAGGGTCGCCGGCCATCGGGAATCATCGAGCGCGGCATCGTAGATGTCCGCCACCAGCGACAGCAGCTCTTCATTCAGTTCCATTGGCTTGCCCCATCGACGCGTGCTCTTCGGCTCGCAGATGAGCACGCCGGATGTGGAAATTTGATGAGCCGGATCACACTTGAAGGGCGCGCCGGGCCGGAGCCGTGGTTTGCGACCCAGTCGTGCGCGAAGGGTAAATGGCCGCGGTGGGGCAGGCCGGGCGCGGCGAGGAATACCGAGGGCCGGTGCGGCGTTGGCGTGGACGCGAATAACCGCGCGTCCATGGCGGCAACGCGCGCAGTGTTAAGGAAGGGCAGTCTTGCGATCATGCGCAGGTCCCGGCGTGGCCGCGCATGATGTTGATCCCGCTATCCGGCGAAGATGCGGCGGGACGCAGAACAGGCCCGATCGACGGGATCGGGCGATTCCCCTTCGAGGGGATCGATCAGGCGAGCTGATCGATCCGCGTGCCCTGACCCGGCGGCAGCGGCGCGGGCGGCTGCGGCTTGTAGGTGGGGTCGGCGTCCTTGGTCTTGGTCTGATCGTCCTGCTGCTTGGTCGTGTCGTAGCTCGGAACCACGATCGCGATCGGCGGCGGCGCTACGGTGGAAACCTTCATCCGCAATCCTCACACATGGAAACAATTGACCCTGCGCTGCGAGGCGCGAAAATTCCTTCAAGGCAATCGTTAAAATGCGAGCGATCCGGCGTGGTCGATGGGCCGTCTTGCGGTGTCACCGCGACCGTTTGCGTGAGACGACGAGACCTCTCCTCGTCATTGCGAGCACAGCGAAGCAATCCAGACCATTTCCGCGGAGGCAGCCTGGATTGCTTCGTCGCAAGGGCTCCTCGCAATGACGGAGTGTATGGAAAGAACGAACGCCCTCTCTATTCGTCCTTGCCGCGCGTGATCGCGATGGACGCGTCCTTCTTGGTGCGGGTGCATTCCATGTTGAGCCGCCGATAGCGCATGCTGATCTTGTCGCCGCGCAGCAGACCCATTCGCTTCAGGCAGCGTGTGGCGCCCGTCGTGGTATCGTCCTTGGTCACGGTGAAGACGATCGCCGCCATCGACCCCACCAGCGCATAGAATTCCGGCGTCGGCTTGCGATCACCCTTGGCATAGAGCTCGATGGAATATTTGTCGCCGCGGCAACCCACGGACAGCTCCTTGGCCGCCGGGTGCGTCAGGTAAACGGTGTTCGCAGCACGGAAGTTCACCTTGAGGCGGTCGACCTGGTTCGCCAGCTCCTTGGCACTGTCGTCGCAGCGGTCGGCGCGTGCGGGCGAGGTGAGGGTCACAAGGCCGGTGATGGCGGCGGCGACCAGGATCGCGCCGCGGACGTTCAGTTTCAATGTCATGATGAAAAGCCCCTTAGGGCGCACATTCAAGCGTCGTCGGGCGCGAAGCGCAAGAGAGGGGTCTTTCTTGTTGGCAGGCGCGTGATATAAAGGGCACATGAGCAAGGAGCAGGTAAAAGCCGTCCTGGAGCGCGTTCTGACCTGGCCGCCCGAGCGCCAGGAGGACGCAGCGAAGATGCTGATGCTCATGGAGTCGCAGGACGAGAGCGTTTATCGGCTAACCGATGAGCAGGTCGAGGAGGTTCGCCGCCGTCGGTCGGATCCGAACGCCCGCCGGCTCACGCTTGAGGAGTTTACACAACGCCTTAAGCAGCGCCTCGGCGAATGAAGGTCGTCATTCACGAGTCAGCGGCTCGTGATCTCGACGAGATTATTGACTGGATTTCACAGGATAATCCCCCACGCAGCAGCCAGAGTGGCCGATCGCATCAGGACGAAGATCGAGCGTCTTGCCGTTTTGGGCCTGCCCCACATAGGTCGTCCGGGCTTGCTCGAAGGGACGCGAGAGCTTGTGGAGGCTCCCTACGTCATCGTCTACGCGGGCGATCAGCCAAACCAGCTGATCGACGTATTGGCCATCCTTCATGGCGCCAGGGACCGCGAAATCTAGGGCTTTCCGATGGACCAGGCGGGCCTTCGGGACGCTTCCTTTTCCGCTCAAAATGGGCTTAGAACGCTTCTATGCTGAGAGGCCCGCCAGGGCCCCAAAACCCCGAGATTCGCCCCATGAACGCTCCGACCGCCTTCCCCGACCCGTCCAAGCCCGTTCCGCCCTACAAGCACACCCCGCTATTCCCGCTGGGCAAGGACGAGACGCCCTACAAGAAGATCACGGCCGAGGGCGTCCGGGTCGAGAAGGTCCTGGGCAAGGACATGCTGGTGGTGTCGCGCGAGGCGCTGCGGGCGCTGTCGGAGGCGGCTTTCGGCGACATCAACCATTACCTGCGGCCCGGGCATCTGAAGCAGCTCCGCGCGATCCTGGAGGACGGCGAGGCCAGCCCGAACGACAAGTTCGTCGCGCTGGACTTCTTGAAGAACGCCAACATCGCGGCCGGCGGCGTGCTGCCGATGTGCCAGGACACCGGCACCGCGATCATCATGGGCAAGAAGGGCTGCAACGTCATCACCGACGGTGACGACGAGGCGGCGCTGTCGGAAGGCGCGCGCGATGCTTACCTGCGCCGCAATTTGCGTTACTCGCAAGTCGCGCCGCTCTCGATGTACGAGGAGAAGAACACCGCCAACAACATGCCGGCGCAGTGCGAGATCTACGCCGAGGGCGATGACGCCTACAAGTTCATGTTCATGGCGAAGGGCGGCGGCAGCGCCAACAAGAGCTTCCTGTTTCAGGCGACGCCCTCGGTGTTGACCAAGGACCGGCTGCTCGCGTTTCTCAAGGAGAAGATCCTGACGCTGGGCACCGCGGCGTGCCCGCCCTATCACCTCGCGATCGTGATCGGCGGCACCTCGGCCGAGCTCTGCATGAAGACGGTGAAGCTCGCCTCCGCCCGCTATCTCGATGCGCTGCCGACCCACGGCTCGCCTGACGGCAACGCCTTCCGCGACGTCGAGATGGAGAAGGAAATCCACAAGATGACGCAGTCACTCGGCGTCGGCGCGCAGTTCGGCGGCAAGTATTTCTGCCACGACGTGCGTGTGATCCGCATGCCGCGTCATGGGGCCTCGCTGCCAATCGGCCTTGGCGTTTCGTGTTCGGCCGACCGCCAGGTGCTCGGCAAGATCACCAGGGACGGCGTCTATCTCGAGGAGCTCGAGCACAACCCGGCGCAATACCTGCCGCAGGTCGAGCAGGCGCTCGGCGGCGAGGTCGTCAAGATCGATCTCAACCAGCCCATGAAGGACATTCTGGCGACGTTCTCCAAGCATCCGATCAAGACCCGGGTCTCGATGACCGGCACCATGATCGTCGCGCGCGATAGCGCCCACGCCAAGCTGCGCGAGCGGCTGGAGAAGGGCGAGCCGTTGCCGGATTACTTCAAGAACCACCCGGTCTACTACGCCGGCCCGGCCAAGACGCCCGAGGGCTACGCCTCCGGTGCGTTCGGTCCGACCACGGCGGGCCGCATGGATTCCTTCGTCGACCAGTTCCAGGCCGCTGGCGGCTCGATGGTGATGGTGGCCAAGGGCAACCGTGCGCCGGCGGTGCGCGAGGCCTGCAAGAAATATGGCGGCTTCTATCTCGGCTCGATCGGCGGTGCCGCGGCGAACCTTGCCGAGCACTGCATCAAGAAGGTCGAGGTGCTCGAATATCCCGAGCTCGGCATGGAAGCGATCTGGCGCATCGAGGTCGTCGACTTCCCGGCGTTCATCATCATCGACGACAAGGGCAACGACTTCTTCAAGGAGTTGAACCTGGGCTAGTCAGGTCCTGCGTCGTCCGCCGGTTCCTGGACCGGCGGACGATTTATGGAGCGTGCCCTCAGCGCTTGACGTTGAACGAGACGGCGCCGCCATTTTCCGCGCTGTCGAACATCACGAGGACGCGAATGCTCGCTGCGTCTTCCTCGAGAGGAACCAAAATCTCGGCTTTGGCGCCCGCTGTGACCGTGCTGAGGTCGAGCGTAGCCAGCGGCTTTGCCGTCTTGCTGCTGCCATCCCATAACCAGACCGTATAGGGAACCTCTTCGTCCCGTGTCGGGCCTGCGAGGATCAAGATGCCGTCGTTCACCACGGCAAGGTCGCGTATCCCGGTGTTCTCCCCCAGCTTTAGCGGGGTCGGCTCCGGCTTGAGATCATCGAGCTTGGTGAAGAGCGCGTCCGCATTGACGCTGAGAACGAAGGCCTGTTGCTCCAGCGACGGTCCTCGCAATCCGAAGTACATGCGGCCGTTCCTGACCGCAATCCCTTCGATATTGACCCCGCCTTCCGAAAGCGGCTTGTTGAATTTTGCTTTGACGTGTTCGTCCTTTTCAATGACCTCGCGCATCCGCGCGCTCGACTCCACGCCATCGACCTTCTTGGCGTTGGGTTCGGTCTTGGGAACGCCCGTTTGCGGATCCACGGCAATCCGAAACACGACATAGCTCGACAGATTCTCCTTGTCGCTCTTGCGGCTTCGGCCGTGCGAGCCGGTCACATAGAAGAAGCCCTTTTCATACGCGACGCCTTCGGCATCGGCATCCTTGTCGTCATCCGAAAGCCGGATGAGCTTCCGGGGCACGAGCACGTTGCCTTCGATCGAAAAGAACTGCGCATATTTCTTCTCGTCATTGGCAATCAGGCACGACGTGAACTTCGGCGTGGTCGGCACGCACGCCGCTCCGCTCAAATTCATGCGCGGCTGATCCTTGAACTTGTCGTCCTTGTCGTCCTTCTCGAAGATCGAGGCGGGCTTCCAGGCGGTTACCTCCGGGGCAATCTTTGGCGGCAATTGTTCGCCGCGTGCGGCTGAGATCGTTGCCCCCAGCAATACGCAAACGAACGCGGCCGTCAGTGGTCGATGAAATGCATGCGTGATGTACGGCATTTTTCCCTCCCGGGTGCAATGCTCAAATACAATCCCCAATTGTGAAGAAGGCAAGGGCGAGAATGTCGCGGAGCGCTCTCTTCTCAGCTGCAGTTCGTGACCTGGTTCGAGCACAGCGCGCGCCACCAGCCGCGGACGCCGTCATGGCTCTCGACCAGACCCCAGAAGCCGCTGCAGGCGAAGAGGCGCTTCGGGCCGCCGTCACCGTCGATCGGACCGCCGAGCTCGCGCTGGGCCGGCATCCATTTGGCGTCGACGAAGGGCGCCTGGAACAGCCCGCCGGCGCGCGTATAGCCGTTGGCGTAGCTCGCGCCGACCTTGTTGGAGGCGACCCAGCCGCGCCCGGCATAGGGTTTGGGCGCGCTGCGCGGATATCTCTTCTCGTCCTCGTAGTCCTTGCCCGGCGGCTTGGCGCCTTCGATCAGAAACCAGCCGCTCTTGAAGCCGATGATGCGGAATTCGGTGAGCCAGCCGCCATCGGGCGTGTTCTCAGCGCCTCCCAACTTCAAGCGGTAGGGCGGCGGCAGTGTGCCGAGCACACGCGCTGTCGCCGACGGCTCGGCGCGCACGTTGAGCCCAGCGGGGTCCTTGTCGATGGACCAGGCGCCGAGACTGCAGGGCTCGGTGCCATCGGGCAGCGTCGTGCGCTTCGCGGCGAGATCGGCGTGCAGCTTGGCGAAATCGGTCTCGTCATTGTCCGGATCTGGCTCCGCGCGCGGCTTCAACTCGGCGGAAACTGCGCGTGTCGCATCCGGTGTCAGCTTGACCACGAGGGCCTGGCGCGCAGCGAACACGCTTGCCGGTGTTTTCGGATCGTTCGATGGCGCCGGATAGACGGCGAGATATCCCGTCGAGCCATCAGTCCGATAAGCTGTGCCGGCGACATAGCCTGCCGGCACCATGGCGAGCGCGCTTGCGCGCCACGCCGGTTCGGTATCATCCGCGCGCGCCGCTTGCGTCGCGACGCAGAGCATCGTCGCCGCGATGAGACGAAGCACGCGCATGTGCTGCGGCCTTACGCGCGGGCGCCCGAGAACGGGAAGCTGCCCATCGGGCCGATGCCCATCTCGCCGCTGATGCTGTCGCCGGAGACGGTGCCGGTGAATTCGAGCGTGAGCGGCATCGGTTTGTCGATCGAGACCTTCCAGGAGACATTGTCGCCAGAGACGGTGCCGTCGAAAATTTCGGTGGTATTACCTTCCGCACTCTGCGTGCCCGTGAGCGTGCCGCCCGCGGCCTTGAGGCTCAGGGTCGTCTGGCGCTCGCCCATCGGCGTCGTCGTGGTCAGAGTCCAGGTGCCGTCCACGGCCATTCGCGTCTCCCAAAATTCTGGCGGACCGCGACGATCCGCGGTCAGTCCGAGCGAGCCTATAACCCAACTCGCAACTCCTGCCTAACCCTCCGATAGAGCATTTAAGCGCGGGCGGCGGCGCGACGGCGGCTGGTGACGATGAGCCGGAGCACGACATACTGCACGGCGAAGGCGAGGATCTTAGCGCCCCCGGCGACCACCGTGAGGTAGAACGCCCACAGCTTCAGATCGCCCGTGGAGGCGACGACGATCATGCCGACGCCGATCACGAACATCAGCACCGCCCAGGCATAGCCCGCGGCCGTCACGTATTCCGGAACGGTCTCGACGACGATCGGCGGCATGTAGCGCAGCATCCAACCGCGCTTGAGCATGATCGCGCCGATGGCGAAATGCGCGATCGAAGGCTTTGCCATCATGAAGCGGGGATCATTGGTCAGCAGCGTGACCGCGCCCAGTCCGACGACGAGCGCGAGGCTCGCATACGTCATGTAATTGAGTTGCTGCCCCTTGATGCGGGCGTAGATCACCTGCGCGATCGCGCCGGCCACTGCCACCGAGGTCGCCAGGATGACGTTGTCGGTGACGAGATAGACGACCAGGAAGACGATGGCGGAGAAGAGATCGGAGGCGAGGCGGGCGAATACGTCCTTCATCGTCAATCCTGTTCAGCGGGCGTTGGGCAATGCGCGGGCGGGCGTACCGTACTTGATCTGGCGATACTCGGGATACCATTTTGTGAAGTAAATCGCGCTGTTGCGGGCGGCGAAGGCGACCGCAAGGCTCGACCAGAGCGGCAGGCCGGGGACGTAGAGCAGCACAAGATTGCCGGCCGCCATCAACAGCGCGGCCACGGTCCAGGCGCCGGTGATGACGTAATTGGCGGTGAGAAAGCCGGGCATCGCCGCGGTCTCGGCCGGCACTGATTCCAGCGCATATTGCAGCGTGAAGGGACGGCGGACCAGCAGCGAGCCGAGCGAGATGACGAAGATGCCGATATCGACCGACAGCTTGACGCCGAGCGTGCCGAGCTGCGGGTCGAGCAGCGCCAGGTAGAGGCCGATTGCGGCGAACACGATCGCCGAGCCCGCGGCCAGGGTCTTCACCGAGCGCCCGCGCGCCACATCGATGGCGACGGTGGCGAGGCAGATCGCGGAGGCCACGAACACGCTCATCGCGGCCGACGTCACCAGCATCAGGAAGCTGTAAGCGCCGTAGGGCGCAAGGATCAGGAAAATCGCCATTGCCTACCTCGGTCAGGCCGATCTTTACGATGTAAAGATCAATAGGTCAGAGGCGAGGCTGGGTCAAGCGAAATCTTTACAGTGTCAAAATGATGTAGGCGGCATGTAAAAGTTGAAGTGCCGCAACGGCTTGGTCGGACGCCTCGTCGGCCAATTCCGCCCAGGGCAGGCGCGACAGAATGGGGAGCGCGCAGGCGATCGCGAGGCCGAGGGCGAGCAGGATGCCGCCGTTGAAGATGCCGTTGAAGATGACTTGGCCGCTCCGCCGCAGATGGACCACCTCGAGCGTGAGCGCGGCGCAGACCATGGCGAGGATGGCGAGGAGGTCTGCGGTGATTGAGGGCATCTGCATACGGGCCTCTTTGGTGACACGTCCGTGCTGTGGCTCCGGGCGCGCCAAGTGGCGCGCCGCGGAATGAGGGGAGCTACTGCGCACCCACCCAATTGCCGTGAAAGCCGTCGGGCACGCGATGGCCGAGCTGCACCAGCGCGACGGGGCCCGCTTCGATATCGGTGGCGTTGAACACCGCGAGGTCGCTGCGGTTCTCCCGCGCCCGCCAGACCACGGCGAGCAGCCAGCCATCGCCTTCGACCGCATCCTTGGATCGCTCGACGAACACCGGTTCGGAGATGGTGTCGCCGGCGGGCAGCAGATAATGGCCGAGACGTCTTCCGTTGCCGTCGACATGGACGACGCCGGAGAGCGCGCCGAACATCGGCAGTTTCGGATTGGCGCAGGCGTACCAGCCGTGACGGTTCTTCAGCCCGGCGTGGCGGTCGTCGATGCGCGGGAATTCGCCGGTGAGATCGTCGAGATAGGTCTGCTGGAAGCGGTCGGTATTGCCTGAGAGATCGAAGGTCCAGCGGCAGTGCCGGGCGCGCGACTTGTCCGGATCGGTCGGCCGGCCGTCGGGATGCGGAAACAGCGGTGCTTCCTCGAACTGCATGACGTCGGCGATGATGCGGTTGTCGTCCTCCCACGCGTTCATGATGTGGAAGACGTAGCAGGCTTCACCGCGAAACCAGACGATGTCCTTTGCGGTGCCGCTCCGCTTCATCACGCCGACATAGGCGCCCTTGTCCGGCTCCCAGGCGTAGGGCGGCTGCCCGCGCATCGCGCGCTCCATGCTGCCGGTGATCGGCAGGATCGGAAACAGCACATGGTTCGCGGTGACGATGAAGTCGTGCACCATGCTGGCATAGGGCGCCTCGAACCGCTCGAAGCGGGTCGCCTTGCCGGAGGCATCGATCGAGCCGTAGGAGAGGGCAGGGGTCAACGGACCTGCGGCGTTGTAGCCGAAGAACACGAGCTCGCCGGTGACGGGATCGATCTTCGGATGCGCCGTGAAGCTGCCGGCGACGCGGCCCTGGTAGTTGTGATAGCCGCGCGTCGCCAGCGTGCCCGGCTCGATCTCGGTCGGCAGATGCGCCTCTTCCAGCGCCAGCAGCTTGCCGGCATGGAAGATGATGTTGGTGTTGGCGACGCCGCCGTCGGTGAGATCAGTCGGCGCATCCGGCAGCTTGCGGCCGAAGCCGCCGAACAAGGCGCGGCCGGCGTCGTGCTCGGCGAGCCATTTCGGCGTGCGGACCCAGCGGTTGCGGTAGCTGGCGCGCCCATTGTCGAGGTGGAACGCGTGCAGCATGCCGTCGCCGACGAACCAATGGGCGCCGGGGGAATCGAACTGCGGATTGGGACCGTTGCGATAGAGCGTGCCGTTCAGCTCGCGCGGCAATTCGCCGATGATCTTCAGGAATGGCGCGTCCGCTTCGAACGGGATCGGCGCGATGTTGTTGCGGCGCTCGGCGACGGCGTCGTGCTGCACGGCGTATCTCTCCCTATCTTTACATCGTAAAGATCGGATAGCGCCGATTGCCGCATCGGTCAAGCGAAATCTTTACACTGTCAATATTGCGTCATATAGCTTGCAAATGGCCAAGATCGACACCAAGACCGATACCAAGAGCGAAACGGCGCGACGCGCGCGTGCCCCCAGAAAGACGAATTCGCCTGCGGCATCGCGCCCAAGGCGTGGCGCGGCGAGCGCGAAGTCCGAGACGCCCTATCACCACGGTGCCTTGCGCGAGGCGCTGCTGCAGGCTGCCGAACGGGTGCTGGAGCGCGACGGACTCGCCGGCCTCACCTTGCGCGCAGTGGCGCGGGAGGCGGGCGTCTCCCATGCCGCACCCACCCACCATTTCGGTGATCTCACCGGCCTGCTCAGCGAACTCGCGGCCGTCGGCTTCCGCCAGTTCAACGCGGCGATGGCGGCATCCTGCGGTGCCGCCACCACGCCGCTCGAAGCCGCGCTGGCGCGGCCCAAGGCCTACGTCGCCTACGCGCAAGCCCATCCCGGCATGTACAGCATCATGTTCCGTACCGAGCGCCTGGACTATTCCAGGCCCTCGCTGCACGAGGCGGCCGAAGCCTCCTTCGCCGGGCTCGCGAATGCGATCGGCATGATGCGGCAGGAGCAGATCAGCGGTGACGCGCTGACGCTGAGCCAGGGGGCCGCGATCGCACGTGCCTGGTCGATGGTGCATGGCTTCACCATGCTGCTGCTCGACGGACGGCTCGAGGATATCTTGGGACGTCTGCCTGAGGGAACGACGGCCGAGCGGCTAATGGAGGCGATGCTGATGGCGCCGGTGGCGGGGAAGCTGCCCGGCCCCTGATCGCCTGGCACGAAGGCAACGCTACCGCATCGTCGCAAGCTCGACGGCGCGGCCGCGCGTGCCGATGATCTTCACCTCGTCCTTGCCGCACATGAAGCCGCGGGCGAAATCGTCCGCGGCCTTGCGCGCAAGCTCATTGGCGGCGGGGTTGGCGATCGCATCGACATAGGCGACGTGACAGACCGGGCCCGGCGGCAGCCGGGTCACGACCAGCATAGCCTTGGTGTTCGGCCGGCCCTGCTTGTCGGGATCGGCATTGTCGGCGATGTGCCAGCGCTGGATGATCGCGAACGGCTTTGCGCCCACGGCGCGCCATTCGATCGTGGTCTCCGACGAATTGAACGGTGCGAACCAGACCTTGGCTGCCGGTTCCTCGGCTGCTTGCCTGCGATTGCGGCCGATCGAGACGATTTCGCGAAGATCGTCCTCGGCGATCAGCACCAGAAGGCCGTCCTTGCCCGGGCAGCTGCGCGTCGTGCTGCCGTCGAGCTCGCTGGGCTTGCCGATCTGGCGGCAATCCTTTGGCGCCGCCGAGGTGTAGGTGCTGCCCACGGATTGGGCGCCGGCGCTGTTCAGACCGATGCAAATCATCAAGACAGCCAGGCCTGTGCAGGTGATGCGGGTCATCATGAGGGCTTCGATCGCTGGGAACTCCGTACCATCAGACGTCTTCATTGTGGGCAAGGTTCAAACAGGGGTGGGATAGACCTGACAGCGGCGCGGAATCGTTCTAGAAGAGCGGCTTCGCTTGGGCTCCTCCAGCCTCGTTCGCGTCCTCCTTTACTTGATCATGCCAGCCATCTCCTCGCAAAAACCCTACCGCGTCGGCCGCTCCAAGACCGGACTCGGCCTCTTCGCCACCAAGCCGATCAAGAAGGGCACCCGGATCATCCGCTATTACGGACCGATCCTGGATTCGCGGATCCCCGAGCAGGACGACATCGAGAACAAGTACCTGTTCGAGCTCAACGGCCGCTGGACCATCGACGGTTCGGTGCGCAAGAATCTGGCCCGCTACATCAACCATTCCTGCCGGCCCAACGCCGAGTCCGACGTCCGGCCGCGCGAGCGCAAGGTCTTCATCCGCGCCATCAGGAACATCGAGCCGGGTGACGAGATCAACTATGATTACGGCACCGACTATTTCAAAGCCTATCTGAAGCCGATCGGTTGCAAGTGCGAGTCTTGCGAGAAGAAGCGCAAGAAGCTGCGCGCCGAGGCGCGGGCCGAGCGCGCCAAGGTGAAGGCGCGCACGGAAGCCAAGGCCAAGAAGGCGGGCACGAAAAGCACGGCAAAAAAGAAGAAGCTGAACGGCAAGCACTTCGCCGGCAAGGTCGGCCGGGCGAGGGCGTAGTCGCAGGCGATGGCCGCGAATGATGCGCGGCCAAGCCCGGGCCTCACGCCGCCACCGCACTCGCGCTTCTTCGCAATCCCACATATTGCAGCTCGGCGAACACGCCGGTGGCGATCGCCTGCGCCACGACCATGAGCTCGCCGGCAAGGTTCGGCGACACCGCGCCCGAGAGCAGCAGCGCAATGCTGCCGACCGTCCAGGCCGCATTGCCGATCACGACCAGCAGCACGAGCGCCTTCGCCACCGAGGCGCGTGACGCCAGCCAGCCGACCAGCGCGGCGTAGGCGATCAGGAACAGGCCGGTCTCGCGCAGCAGCGCTTCCGGCAGGTTGAACAGCGTCGCGAACGCGCTCGCGCCGAAGCTGAAGCCGAGGGCGGCGACGCCGCTGAAGATGGCATCGGCAAGCAGCGCGCGGCGCAGGAAGGTGGAAGTGTCGATCATCGGAGGTCTCCGTGGTTGGGGTGGGCTCGGGGTGAAACTCAGTGCCGTCCGCGCCACCAGGCGCGGACCAGGCGGGCGAGGCGGAACGGACAGAGGCTCCTGCCGACGCCGTGCTCGAAGGCCGTGACCTGCGCGAGCACATAGTCGCCGGTCGAGTGCACCAGCGGCTCGGGCATGTTGAGGCTGCGCGCCAGCATCCGCGTTGCGAAGGCCATGGCCCAGGGAACAAGGTGGTCTGCGACGGTCCGGTAGAGCAGCAGCGCGATCATGGTCATCTCCTGTCGCCGATGAAGATGCGCGCGCCGGCGCGCCAATTCGATTACCTCGCGGGTAATGGAAGGGCCGAAATCCGCATGCTAGGTTTCTGGTCATGAACGCACATGCATCCACGGCGCAGGCCGACCGCAGCCAGCCGGTTCACATCGGCGACCATTTGCGCGAATGGCGGCAGCGCCGCCGCATGAGCCAGCTCGATCTCGCGGGCGAGGCCGAAATATCGGCGCGTCACCTCAGCTTCGTCGAGACCGGCCGCGCCGCGCCCTCGCGCGACATGGTGCTGCGGCTCGCCGAGCGTCTCGACGTGCCCTTGCGCGAACGCAACGTGCTGCTGGTCGCGGCCGGCTACGCGCCGGCGTTTCCGCAGCGCCAGCTGGAGGACCCGGCCTTGAAATCAGCCCGCCAGGCGATCGATCTCGTGCTGAGGGCGCATGAGCCCAATCCCGCGCTCGCGGTGGACCGGCACTGGAACCTGGTGTCGGCCAACCGCATGGTGGCGCCGCTGCTCGACGGCATTCCGCAGCGGCTGCTCGGTCAGCCCTTCAACGTGCTGCGGCTCGCCTTTCATCCCGAGGCACTGGCGCCGCGCACGGTCAATCTCGCGGAGTGGTGCGGCCACCTTTTGGAGCGTCTGCACCGGCAGTGCGAAGTGACGGCCGATCCTGAGCTGATCAAGCTCTACAACGATCTCAAGAGCTACCCCATCCCGGCGCGCGCGGGGCCGCTGTCGAGCGACAATGTCGCGATCCCGTTCAAGCTGCGCCACGGCGGGGAGATACTAAGTTTCTTCTCCACCACCATGGTGTTCGGCACGCCCGTCGATATCACCCTGTCGGAGCTGGCGCTGGAGACCTTCTTCCCGGCCGACGAGCGCACCGCAGAGCGGCTGAAGCAGATCGCGGCAGCCATGACCTAGAGCCCTTGACCTGGAGCCCTTGGCGCCCTTGCCTCCGAGCGGCTTCGGCTTATCTTTGGGCCAACCTTGATCGCCCGAAGGAGGCGCCTGACATGAGCACGCTGAAACCGCTCCAGATCGACGTCGTCTCCGACGTGGTGTGCCCCTGGTGCTATATCGGCAAGCACCGGATCGAGAGCGCGCTGGCGCTCGTGCCGGACGTCCCGGTCAAGCTCAATTTCCGCCCGTTCTTCCTCAATCCCTGGGTGCCGCGCGAGGGCATCAGCCGCGAGGCCTATCTCACCCAGAAGTTCGGCTCGGTCGAGGCCTATAAGGGCATTGCCGGGCGCGTCGTTGCGGCCGCAAGCGAGGAGGGCCTGCTCTACAAGCCCGAGCTGGTGGCGCGTCAGCCCAACACCACCGACTGCCATCGCCTCATCCTGTGGGCGGAAGCGATCGGCAAGGCGCCCGAGATGAAGCAGCGCCTGATGGAGCTGTATTTCCGCGACGGCGGCGATCTCACCGATATGAACGTGCTGGTGCAGGCGGCCGCCGATGTCGGCCTCGATGCCGAGGATGTGCGCCGGCGCCTTGCCACCGACGAAGACGTCGCGCGCGTTTCGGCCGACGCGCAGGAAGCCGCCGAGAAGGGAATCTCCGGCGTGCCGACCTACGTGTTCGCTCAGAAATACGCCGTCTCCGGCGCGCAGGACCCCAACCTGCTCGCGCGCGCCATCCGCCAGGTCTCCGCGGAGATCAACGCACAGGCGGCGGAGTAGCTTCCCTTAGTTGCGGAGCCGGCGGACCAGGCGCCGCGCGCTTTCGTGCGCGGCGTTGAGGCCGACCAACGCCCCGTGCACCAGCGCCACGACTGGATCGTGCCGCCGCAGCGGGATCAGCACGTCGCCGACCGCAAAACGCCCGCGCCAGATCGGATTGATCATGGGGTGGTCGGCGCTCGCGGTGGAATCCGCGCTGGCGATGGCGGGATCGGCGCAGAGATGGCGGGTGAGCTCGATTGTGAGCTGCACGCCCGGCGAATATCTTGCGAAGTGCTCGTCGATGCCGAGCTTGAAGAAGAAAGCGCGGTCCTGATGGCGCAGCACGATGCCGGCGGCCACTGGTGTCGTGCCGGCGCGAAGCGTGATGATCTCGCACTGCGCGGTCTCTGCCAGCGCCGGGACGGCTCGGCGGATGAAGGTCGCATCGCCCGCATGCTGCACCAGCGCAGTGCCGCGCTTGCCCTTCCAGCCGCTGGCTTCGAGCTGCAGGAATGTTTCGAGTGCGGGCCCGATCTCATCTAGCTTGCGTGCGACGTCGAACGTAACAGGGCCGTGCTCTTCGAGGCGATGGCGTTGTCGGCGCAGCTCCTTGAGCTTCTTGGCGCCGAGTGCGTCGCGCAGCAGGGTTTCGTCATCCTGTGTCGCATCAAGGCTGGCGCGCATGTAGGAGGACAGCACGCGCGGCTTCAGGCCGTCGCGGCTCAGGACCTGCTTGAGCGCAGTCATCGCCGCGCCGTCGAGTGCGACGTCGTTCAGCACGAGCGCATGCGCGCCGGCCTCGCGCGCCCTCTGCAACAGCCGCGCGGCCGCCTCGATCGGGGCGTCGCGGTCGATCAGCGGGCTGCACAGCGTGCCGTAGGGATGCGCGCTCACCAGCGCGGGCAGGGGAATTTTGAGCGCGTGCCACAGCGAGACCACAGGCATCAGCCCGATCAGCCGCGTCGAAGAGCCGTCGAATGCGGGCAGCGCCGAGGCTGAGCTGCGGCCGCGCGCGGTTGCGCTGACCGCGAGCTCCCAGGCGGGCAAATAATATCCGTTCGGCTCGATCGCCCGCTGCGCGAGCGCGCGCCACTGGCCGGGATCGATCGCAATGAGCGGGACGCGCGCCGCCATGGCATCCGTTCTCGATGCCGCATGGATCGCTGCCTGCTGCGCGATGTCGACCACGTCCCCTCGTCCGTTCACGCGGGCAAAGGCCGCGTCACATGGCCATGCTTAGCGCAAAGATTGGAAAATACCGTTGGCGCGCCGCTTCAATTCGAACGGTAATGTTAACGTCTCGTTGAGCATCCGGTGCCGGATGCTCAACGCAGATCCCTATTTGTCGCCGGGCAGGAAGTGATCACGGGCGCTCGCCCGTCCGCCGCTGGCGGTATCGGTGATCGCAACCTCGAGATCGCGCGAGCTCTTCGGCAGATCGGCGGGCCCGACCTGCACCGACAGCCTGACCTCGCGGGTCTGGTCCTGCCCGACCTCGACGACGGGCTTGCCACCGGGGGCGGCTTCGATGCCGGCAACCCGAATGCTCGCGCCGGGCAGTCCGGAGACATCGATCGCAAACGATCGCTGTGCGCCCTTGTTGAGAATGCGCACGGTGTAATCGTTGCGGACCCCGCCGTCCGAGAGCTGAACGAACAGCGGATTGCGCTCGTGCAGCACGTTGACGTCCATGGTCGCGCGTGTGGCGAGGGTGTAGACCATGATGGTGCCGACGATGGCAATGGCTGCGGTATAGATCAGCGTGCGCGCGCGGACGATGCGATAGATCGGCGGTTTGCCGTCGCGCCGGCGCTGCATGTTGATATCGGTGTCGTAGCCGATCAGGCCCTTGGGCCGTCCGATCTCTTGCATGACGTTGTCGCAGGCGTCGATGCACAGGCCGCACTGGATGCAGCCGAGCTGGATGCCGTGGCGGATGTCGACGCCGGTCGGGCAGACGTTGATGCATTGGTGGCAGTCGACGCAATCGCCGGCGAAATCGCCATGGGCGCGGGCAGCTTCCGCTTTCTTCACCGACATGCGCGGCTCGCCGCGGTCGCGGCGATAGGTGACGTTGAGCGCCCATTCGTCGGTCAAAGCGGCCTGGATACGCGGCCACGGGCACATGTAGATGCACATCTGCTCGCGGGCGTGGCCGGCGAAGACGTAGGTCGTCGCGGTCAGGATGCCGATCCAGAGATAGGCGATGAACGGGGCCTGGAAGGTGGCGAGCTCCTTCACCAGCGTCGGCGCGTCGTCGAAATACAGCACCCAGGCGCCGCCGGTCCACCAGGCGATCATGATCCAGAGGAAGTGCTTGAGCGCAACCTTTCGGATGTGGTCGAACGTCCAGTAGCGCTTGTCGCCCTGCATACGCTCGCGCCGGTCGCCTTCGACCCAGCGCTCGACGGCGTAGAACAAGTCGGTCCACACGGTCTGCGGGCACAAATAGCCGCACCACAGTCGCCCCGCGACCGCGTTCATCAGGAACAGTGCCATCGCCGCGATGATGAGCAGACCGGTGAAGTAATACACTTCCTGCGGCCACAGCTCGATGAAGAAGAAATAGAAGCGGCGATGCGGCAAGTCGATCAGCACGGCCTGGTCGGGCAAGCCGGGGCCGCGATTCCAGCGCACGAACGGCAAGAGATAGTAGATCCCGAGCGTGACGCACAGGATCGCCCATTTGATGCGGCGGAACGGCCCGTGGACCGATTGCGGATAGACCTTCCTGCGCTTCTCGTAGAGAGGCCCCTCGATGAAGGTGTCGTCGGTCATGGCAAATTCCCCCGCATCACTGGCTGCATCCGCGCGTGTTCAGGAGAACGCGCAGCCGCTGCTCAGGCCCAGCTTCCTGAACACGATCGCTGCCGGGCAGAAGCCCGTGAACGAGGCCTGCAACATGTTCAGCCCGGCGAACGCCGTCAGCAGGTACCAATACGCATTCACATAGGTGCCCAGTGCGAGACCGAGCAGGACGACGCATCCCGCAAAGGCGAGGACGGCTCTATCGACATTCATGGCAGGCTCCTTCTACTTTCGAACAGGTCAGGTTGGTTTCGGTCCAGGCGACGGATGCTGCGCGCATCCATCGCGCCGGAATGGCGTGTCGTGCTCAGGTGCCGGTTCGGACCTCCTTGAGCTTGGCGATGTTCAGCTTGTCGAGAACGAAGCGCTCGTAGAACGGCTCGCTCTCGCCGCGCCGCATCTTGCGCAGGAAGTATTTCTCGAACGCGACCTTGGCGAGGTGCACCCATTCGCCCTTGGAGGACCAATTGACGTTGCGCGGCGGGATCTGCGGCTGCGCGAGGAAGGCGACGCCGGAATCGCCGAAGTCGGCGAGGCAGATCGCGTTCCAGGTCGGCTGCGCCGTCGGCGCCTTGCCGCGGAGCAGGGCGCCGATGTTCATCGCGGTCGCCGTCACCATGGATTCGATCATGAAGCCGGTCTTGGGGACGCCCACCGGTACCGGTGTCGCGCCGACCGGCGCAATCGCGACGCAGACGCCGATGGCAAAGACATTGGGGAAGGTGGGGTTCTGTTGGTGCTTGTCGACGATGACGAAGCCGCGCGGATTGGTCAGCTTCTCGATGCCGCGCACCGCCTCGACGCCGCGAAAGGCGGGCAGCATCATCGAATAGACGAATGGCAGCTCATGAGCCTTGCGGGACGTGCCGTCGTCGGAAAACTCCTCCACCGTCATCAGGCCGGGGGCGACGTTGTCGATGCGGGCGTTGGTGATCCACTTGATGTGCTTCTCCCGCATCTCGCTTTCCAGGAGACCCTTGGTATCCCCGACGCCGTCGAGACCGAGGTGGCCGATATACGGCTCCGAGGTGACGAACGTCATCGGCACCCGGTCGCGCAGCTTGCGGCGGCGCAGTTCGGTCTCCAGGATGAAGAGGAACTCGTAGGCCGGGCCGAAGCAGGAGGCGCCCTGAACGGCGCCGATCACGACCGGGCCGGGATTGGCCGCGAGCTGCTCGAAGGCGTCGCGGGCATGCGCGGCGTGATCGACGTGGCAGATCGACTGGGTATGGCCCTGCGGCCCGAGGCCCGGGATTTCGTCGAAGGCAAGTTCGGGACCGGTCGCGACGACCAGATAATCATAGTCGATCGACGTGCCGTCGCCGAGCTCGACACGGTTCTCCTCGGGGTGGACGCGCTTTGCGCCCTGCGTCAGCAGCCGCACGCCCTTGCGTTTCATGATGTCCGCGAGATCGATCTCGATCTCCTCGCGCTTGCGCCAGCCGACGGCCACCCAGGGATTCGAAGGCACGAAATGATAGACCGCGCCTTGCGAGATGACGCTGAGGCGGTCCTCCTTTCGCAACTGGGGTAGCAATTCATAGGCCATCAGCGTTCCGCTCAGACCGGCTCCGACTACGACAACTTCCGCCATGGGTTCCTCCGTTGGATCAGGCCGCTTCACCGGTTCTGTGCCGGTTGTCGTGCAGCGCTTGACTATATATTCGTAATTGCGTATATACGCAAGTATGAAAATAAATAGCGAGATCATGGAGCGGGCGGCGGACCAGGCGAGCGAGTTGCTCAAGGCGCTCTCGAACCGTCACCGTCTTCTCATCATCTGCCAGTTGATCGACGGTGAGCGGTCGGTCGGCGAGCTGGCCGAGTTCCTGAGCCTGCGCGACTCCACGGTCTCCCAGCATCTTGCGCTCCTTCGCAAGGATGGCCTGGTCGCCGCCAGGCGCGATGCGCAGACGATCTTCTATTCGATCGCCAGCGAGCCGGCCCGCGAGATCCTGAAGACGCTTTACCAAGTGTTTTGCGCGCCGAAGTCCGCAAGGACGAGGTGAAGCTTAGGAGTGGGCGGGAGGGCGCGCCTTGCGCGAGATCAACGCGCCTTCGCCCGATGTCGATGAAATGAGAGGGCACCGCGGCGCGGTGTGATGAACCGATGACGACACGAATGTGTCCTTTGCAATATCTGGCGCGCCTGGGGCTTCTGGCCGCGTGGGCGGTGATCGGAGTACCGGCGGGGTCCGCTGCCGCCGCGGGAACGCTGACCGTTGCGCAGCAGACGGTCAGCGACGAGAAGGCCGTCTTCGCGACCGTCGAAAGCATCAGCGTGGTTCCCGCACGCGGCCGCATCGGCGGGACCGTAGTTCAGCTCAAGGTGCGGGAAGGCGATCGCGTCACCGCAGGCCAGGTCATCGCGGCGATCGGCGACGAGAAGCTGGTCCTGCAGATGAAATCGCTCGATGCGCAGATCGAGGCGCTGCAGGCCCAGGCCAGGCAGGCGCAGCTCGACTTCACCCGGACCGAAGGACTGGTCGAGCGCGGCATCCTGCCGCGCGTCAAGCTCGACGAACAGCGCACGGCGCTCAACGTCGCCGACAACGGCCTGCGCGCCAGGACTGCGGAGCGTGCCGTCATCAACGAGCAGCTCAACCAGGGACAGGTGCTCGCGCCCGCGGACGGGCGCGTGTTGAAGCGGCTGATCACCCTGGGGTCCGTCGTGCTCGCCGGCGACCCGATCGTGACGGTCGCCGAGCAGAATTTCAAGTTGCGGCTGCGCGTGCCGGAGCGCCACGCGCGCTCCTTGAAGGCCGGCGACAGGGTCCGCGTCGATGGCGCGGAGCTGGGGGGAGAAGCTTCGAAACGGGGCGTGATCGACCTCGTCTATCCCCAGATCGAGGAGGGGCGCGTCATTGCGGACGCGACCGTCGAGGGGCTCGGCGAATATTTCGTCGGCGATCGCTTGCGGGTCTGGATCGCCGGCGGCGCGCGGCCGGCCTTCGTCATTCCGTCCAGCTATGTGACGACGCGGTTCGGAATCGACTACGTCCAGCTCCGGAAAGGCAACGAGACGATCGACGTGCCCGTGCAGCGCGGCCGCGACATGCCGACGCCTTCGCTCCCCGACGGGCTCGAGATCCTGTCGGGTATCCAGGCCGGTGACCAATTGGTGCGGCCGTGAATCTCGGTCTGTCAGGACGGTTGACCCGGTCGACCATCGCATCGCCGCTGACGCCGCTGTTCCTGATCGGAGCGCTCGTCGTGGGGCTGATCGCGGTCGTGGTGATCCCGCGCGAGGAGGAGCCGCAGATCAGCGTTCCCATGGTGGACATCCGCGTCAATGCCGACGGCCTGCGCGCGCCCGACGCGGTGGAGCTGGTGAGCAAGCCGCTGGAATCGATCGTCAAGGGCATCGACGGCGTCGAGCACGTCTATAGCCAGACCGAGGACGACCGCGTGATGGTCACCGCGCGGTTCCTGGTCGGCACCAAGTTCGAGGATGCCATCCTCAGGGTGCACGAGAAGATCCGCGCCAATCTCGACCGCATTCCCGTCGGCATCCCGGAGCCGCTGATCGTCGGCCGGGGCATCAACGACGTCGCGGTGACGGTGCTCACGCTGTCGCCGAAGCCGGAAGCCGCCAGCCGTTGGACCGACAAGGACATCTACGAGCTCGCCGACAAGCTGCGCGCGGAGCTGATGAAGGTCGATGACATCGGCCTGACCTACATCTCCGGCGGCGCGGCGCAACAGAGCCGGGTCGAGCCCGATCCGGAGAAGCTGTCGCTGTTCGGGATCACGCTGCAGCAGCTCGTGGCCAAGGTGAAGGACGCCAACCGCTCGTTCCTGGCCGGGCAGGTCCGCGATGCCGGCATCGTGCGGAGCGTCGTGGCGGGGCAGACGCTGTCCGGCATTCCCGACATCGGACTATTGCTGATCACGAGCCGTGACGGCCGGCCGGTCTATGTCAAGGACGTCGCTTCCGTCGTCGTCGGGCCGAGCACTGTCGAGCATCGGGTCTGGACGGATTCGCGCGAGGCCGGTGGGCAGTGGGCGCGGACGCCTGCCGTCAGCCTGGCGCTGGCCAAGCGGGCCGGTGCGAACGCGGTCGTAGTCTCCGAGAACATCGCCAAACGCCTCGAAGGCTTGAAGTCGCGCCTGATCCCCGAAGATATCCAGGTGACGGTGACGCGCGACTACGGCGAGACCGCCAACGAGAAGGCCAACGAGCTCTTGTTCCACCTGGGCCTCGCGACCGTCTCGATCGTCGTCCTGATCGCGATCGCGATTGGCTGGCGCGAGGCGCTGGTGACCTTCGTCGTGATTCCCACGACGATCCTGCTCACGATGTTCGCCGCCAATTTGATGGGCTACACCATCAACCGCGTCAGCCTGTTCGCGCTGATCTTCTCCATCGGCATTCTCGTCGACGACGCCATCGTCGTCGTCGAGAACATCGCGCGGCATTGGGGCATGCGCGACGGCCGGCCGCGCCTGCAGGCGACCATCGAGGCGGTGGCGGAGGTCGGCAATCCCACCATCGTGGCGACCTTGACCGTGGTCGCGGCGCTGTTGCCGATGCTGTTCGTGTCGGGCCTGATGGGCCCCTATATGGCGCCGATCCCGGCCAACGCGTCGGCCGCCATGCTGTTCTCGTTCTTCGTCGCGATGGTGGTCGCGCCCTGGCTGATGCTCAAGCTCGCGCCGAAGGGCGAGGTTGCCTCCGCGCATGCGGCGCACGACGAAGGCCGGCTCGGCCGGCTCTACCGGCGCTTCGCCACGCCGATCGTGCGGAGCAAGCGGTCGGCCTGGATATTCCTGCTCGGCGTCGGCATCGCAACCCTGCTGTCGATGACGCTGTTTGCAACCAAGTCGGTGACGGTCAAGCTGCTGCCGTTCGACAACAAGTCCGAAATCGCCGTGGTTGTCGACCTTCCGGAAGGAGCGAGCCTGGAAGCGACCGAGCGCACGCTGTTCGGCGCGGCCGAGATCGCGCGGCAATTGCCGGAGGTCACCTCGCTGCAATCCTACGCCGGCACGCCCGCTCCCTTCAATTTCAACGGCCTTGTGCGGCATTATTACTTGCGCCAGAGGCCCGAGCTCGGCGAGGTACAGGTCAACCTGACCGCGCGCGGCGAGCGCAAGCGCGCAAGCCATGAGATCGCGCTCGAGCTGCGCGAGAAGCTGAAGGCGCTCGATCCGCCCGCCGGCACCAGCATCAAGGTCGTCGAGGTGCCGCCCGGGCCGCCGGTGCTGTCGACGCTGCTCGCCGAGGTCTACGGTCCCGATGCGACCACGCGCCGTGCGGTCACGGCCGAGCTGAAGAAGGTGTTCGCGGAAGTGCCGTTCATCGTCGACGTCGACGATTCCATCGGCGAGAAGCGGCCGCGGCTGCGGCTCTCGATCGACCAGGACCGGCTCGAGTTCTTCGGCGTCGAGCAGCGCGACGTCTACGACACCATCCAGGCGCTGTTCGGCGGCATCTCGATCGGCTATTCGCATCGCGGCGAGGACCGCAACCCGATCGAGATCGCAGTGCATCTCGGAAAGCGCGATCTGGTCTGGGACGAGGCTCTGGCCTCGACGCCAGTGCCGGCCAACACGTTGCCCGGCAGCAAGACGGTGGTCGAGCTCGGTCAGGTCGTGAAGGCGACCATGGAGCAGGGCTCGCCGACGATCTTCCGCCGCGACGGCCGCTTCGCCGACATGGTGATGGCCGAGCTCGCCGGACGGTTCGAGGCGCCGCTTTACGGCATGCTCGCGGTTGCCGATCGCGTGGAGGCCCATGACTGGGGCAAGCTGCCGAAGCCCGCGATCAGCCTGCACGGCCAACCGGCGGACGAGTCGCGGCCCACGCTGCTGTGGGACGGCGAATGGGAGATCACCTGGGTGACCTTCCGCGACATGGGTGCCGCCTTCGGTGCAGCCATCCTCGGCATCTACGTGCTGGTCGTCGCCCAGTTCAGGAGTTTTCGTCTGCCGCTCGTCATCCTGACGCCGATCCCGCTGACGCTGATCGGCATCCTGATCGGGCACTGGCTGCTGGGGGCGCCGTTCACCGCGACCTCGATGATCGGCTTCATCGCGCTGGCCGGCATCATCGTGCGCAATTCGATCCTGCTGGTCGATTTCATCCGGCACAGCGGCGCAGACGGCAAGTCGCTTCGCGAGGTGGTGCTGGAGGCCGGCGCGGTCCGCTTCAAGCCGATCCTGCTCACCGCGCTCGCCGCCATGATCGGGGCCGCGACCATCCTGCTCGATCCGATCTTTCAGGGATTGGCGATCTCGCTCCTGTTCGGGCTTGCCTCATCAACGCTGCTCACCGTGCTGGTGATTCCCGCGATCTATATCGCCTTGCGCGCCCCGCGCGAGGCGGCGCCGACCACAGCCAAATCCAGCTAACGAGGGTCCAATGGACAAGAACTATGTCGACATCACCAGGAACATCTCGGCCAATCTGAAGAAGCTGCGAAGCGACATTCCCGATACGATGAAGGGATTTTCCGCACTCGCCCAGGCCGCCACGCGGGACGGCGCGCTGGACAAGAAGACCAAGGAGCTGATGGCGCTGGCGCTCGGCGTCGCCGCGCATTGCGATGGCTGCATCGGCTTTCACGCCGAGGCGCTCGTCAAGCTCGGTGCGACCCGCGAAGAGATCGAGGAGACGCTCGGCATGGCCGTGTATATGGGCGGCGGGCCGTCGCTGATGTATGCGGCGGACGCGATCGCGGCCTACGAGCAGTTCCAGCAGCAAACCGCTTCCGGCTGAGCGGCGCCGTCGGCTGCCTGACACGAAAAGGACCGGGCGACGATCGTCGTCCGGTCCTTTTGCCTTACCTTGCGGTCATTACCAGCGGTCGTCGCCCACGCCGACGCCGACGCTGACGCCGGGCGCGCGAATGCCGACGCCGCCGCGCGGCCCGTCATCCCAGTCGCGATGATACGTCCGCCGCTCATAGTAGCGTTCGCGCGGCATGGAATTGTAGGAATCGCGCACGATCACGCGCGAGCCGCCGCGCGTGCGATAGCAGCGGCCGGCGTCGTCGCAGACAAGCCGAACCTGCTGAACCAGATCCGGATTGGTGTACTCGCTGCTCGTGTAGATATCGGAAGCCTTCGCGCCCGAGACGGCTGCCAGAGCGCCGACGCCCGCCAACAGCGCAATCGTAAATGTCTTCATCATGTCCTCCTCCGAACTGCCCTTGCCGGTAACAAGAAGGGGAGGCGGCGATCGTTCCCGGCTCTAATGCTGGTTTTTCCCGGAACCACCGTCTTTGCGGTCCTAGATCGGCTCGTAGGTCTCCGTTCCGCAGATATCGTCGGCTTCCGCGCGCCGGCGGTCGACCACCTTTCCGCCTGATATCGTCACGATGTAGGTCTGGGCGCCGAGCGAGGTCCCGGTCGCGGAGGTGAGCTGGGCGCGGACGCAGGCGGTCCAGCCCGGCCCGCGCACCTCCCGATGGGGTGAAGCGACGTGCACCTCGCGCGGATAGGAGGTGGCGAGGAAGACGACGTCGATCTGCTCGCGCACCAGGCGCTTGACGTCGGGAGGCGCTTCGGGCGGCGGCTGCTCGGTTTCCTTCATGCGCATGAATTCCGGCACTGGCGCGCGGCTGTCGGCAATGCCGCAGCCGCCGAGCGCGAGCGCGGCGGCGAGCAGCGCCGCATGAGCAATGATCCGCAACATCCGTGAAGGTCCCCTGCGGGCCAACAGATAGGCAGGAATGCGATCCGGCGAAGTCCCCGGCGATCAAGATTTGCTGAAGTCTTATGGAAGCCTGGGAGCTCGCGGCATTTCATATTCCGGAATTGCAGGCTAAGTTTGTACCCCAGACGAGGGGGATTGCACCAATGAGGATTTTGGTCATCGCGGCCGCGGTCATGGCACTGACGGTCGCCTCGGCGCAGGCGCAGGGCCGGCGGCCATCCAATGACGCATCCAAACCGGCGGACAACAAGCCCAAGGTCGACGAGAAAGCCTACAAGGCTGCGCTCGAGCGTATTCCCGAGCCCAAGGACAAGTACGACCCGTGGGGCGGGGCTCGTCCGAGCGAACCCGCCAAGAAGCCGAAATAGAGCGAGGGAAACGTTGCGGACCGGCCGGCGAATTCCGATCGGGCTCGTTGCGCTGCTGCTGATTGCAGTGCGGCCAAGCGCGGCCTGGGAGAGTTGGGGCGGCGATGCCGGCGGCTCGCGCTTCTCGCCACTGCAACAGATCACGCCCGACAATGTCGGCAATCTGGTTCGGGCCTTCGAATTCCGCACCGGCGATCTTGCGGTGCGCCCGCCGGAGGTGATGCGGCGAACCAAATTCCAGGCAACGCCGCTGTTCGTTGAGGATAGCCTGATCTTCTGCTCGCCCTTCAACGAGGTGATTGCACTCGATCCCGGCACGGGCGCGCAGAAATGGCGCTACGATCCGAAGATCGCGACCAATCAGCGTCCCGCCAATCGTTACGTCTGCCGCGGCGTCACCCACTGGACCGACGATGAGGCGCCCGCGGATGCCGCCTGTCGATCGCGCATCTTCATGGGCACGAACGACGTTCGCCTGATCGCGCTGGACGCGAAGACGGGAATTCCCTGTGCCGGTTTCGGCAATGGCGGCGAGGTGAAGCTCGATATTGGTGTTGCCCTGGAATGGCCCGGTGAATTCCAGATCACCTCGCCGCCCGCCGTCTGCCGGGGTGTCGTCGTGGTCGGCTCCTCGATCTCCGACAACCGACGCGTCGATGCGCCGAGCGGCGTCGTGCGTGCGTTCGACGCGCGCAGCGGCCGGGCGCGCTGGAGCTTCGAGCCGCTCAAGCGTGACGGCATCGAAGCCGGGCACGCCAATGTCTGGGCGCCAATGTCGGTCGACGCGGCGCGCGGCCTGGTGTTCCTGCCGACGTCCTCGCCGTCGCCGGATTTCTGGGGCGGCAAGCGGCCTGGCAACAACGAGCATGCCAATTCGGTGGTCGCGCTGCGCATCGAGACCGGCGAGCTCGCATGGGCGTTCCAGACCGTGCATCACGACGTCTGGGATTACGATCTGGCGGCGCAGCCGACGCTCGCGCGCCTCGAAGCGGCTGACGGCCAGCGCGACGTCGTGATCCAGCCGACCAAGCAGGGTTTTGTCTTCGTGCTCGACCGCGATACCGGCAAGCCGGTCTGGCCGGTGGAAGAACGCGCGGTGCCGCAGGGCGGCGCGGAAGGGGAGACGTTGTCGCCGACGCAGCCGTTTCCGACGCATGTGCCGGCGCTGACGTCACAGACGATCTCGACCGACGACGCGCTCTCGCCGTTGCCGGAGCTGCGCCGCTCGTCCTGCGAGCGCCAGTTCACGGAGGCGCGCAACGAAGGTCTGTTCACGCCGCCTTCCGTGCGGGGCACGCTGGAGTTTCCCTTCACCGGCGGGGGCGTGAACTGGGGCAGCGCGGCCTTCGATCCGGTCCGGCAGATTCTCTATGCCAACACCGGGCGCGCCGTTCATCTCATCAGGCTGATCCCGCGCGCCGAGGCCGCCGGGTACAACCCGCCGCCGGGGCATGATTTCGGCCAGCAGCGCGGCGCGCCGTTTGCGATGTCGCGCGCGGTGATGATGTCGCCGCTCGGTCTGCTCTGCAACAAGCCGCCCTGGGGCGAGATGGTTGCGGTCGATCTGAAGGCCGGCAAGATCCTCTGGCGCTCGACGGTCGGCACCACCGAAGATCTGGCGCCGCTCGGCGCGCCGCTGCCCTGGGGCGCGCCTCTCGTCAACGGACTGGCGGTCACGGCGGGCGGTCTCGTCTTCACCGGCGCGATGGATGCTTATCTGCGTGCCTTCGATGCGCGAAGCGGCAAGGAGTTGTGGCAGGGACGGCTGCCGGTGCCCGGCGTCGCCAATCCCATGACCTATCTGTGGAGGGGCGAGCAATATGTCGCGATCGGCGCCGGCGGCCACTCCGAAGCTGGCACCTCGATCGGCGACAGCGTGGTTGCGTTCCGCCTGGCGCGGCCGGGCGAGGCGCCGACATTGTGGTCGCGCACCATCGATCGTCCCGGTGGACGATTTTTCGGGGCATCCGCGGCGATCGGAATCGCGATCGCCGCGCTCGTGATCGCAAGCCTGCGCTGGCGTCGCCGTCGTCGTATCACACAATCATAATCGTGTTGTGGATGCGATGCGAACGTTCGTTCACATCGAGCGCGCTATTGCACGAAGGCGAGGCCGACGCGCTTGTCACTGCGCCAAACTGTGCGACAATTCCGCACGAAATCGTCGCGCGCGATCGATAGCGTGAACGATTGCGGCAATGTGACGGGGGTGTCGAGGTCGATCGCCGCGCCGCCCGCCGACATGTTTCGCACGGTGCAGGGGATGCCGCTGTTTTCAAAGGTGATCGTTCCACCCTTGAAAACACGGTGCCGCTGCGCTGCACGCTTCTCGATCATCCGCGTTGGTCCATCATGATGATCGTGAAGTAGTGCATAGAAATTACGTTGAACTAAACTCAATACTGGCGCTACTTGCACAGCGCTTCAGACTTCGTTTACGACGTCGACGCGGAGAGTCTCTCCGCCGACTTTCCTCACACGCTTTTCTTTTGTGGCGCTACGCGCCAATGGAGATACTGATGAAGACCACGCTTTCGATTTTGCTCGCCGCCGCGTTCTCGCTGTCGTCGATGCCCGCCCACGCCGTCAAGTGGGACCTCTCGACCATGAGCTGCAAGCAGTTCCTCGAGAGCGGCGAAGACAATATCCAGGTCGTGCTGACCTGGATGGACGGCTGGTACAAGGGCGACGAGGACAACGCGATCATCGACACCGACGTGTTCATCGAGAACGCCAAGAAGTTCGGTGCCTATTGCGGAAAGAATCCGACCGCCAGCATCGTCACCGCAGCCGACGAAGTGCTCGGCAAGTAATCTTTGAAGCTTGCCGACTGAAGCGCGGATGCAATCGTGCTTCGGTCGCTCGCTTCGACGAGAACGCAATGGAGAGTCGCGGTGCGCTTTGCGCTCACGCGGCTCTCTTCTCTTGAGATGCCGCTCAGCCCGGCAGCATCGCGAACGCGCTCGACACCATCGCGACCGGCTTGTTGTCGGCGGCCGAGAGCAGCGTGACGCGGCCAAAGCTCATGGTGCGCCCGAGCCGCACCACGCGGGCGTCCGCCAGCACGTCCGACGAGGACACCGCGCGCATGAAATGCGTGGTCTGGTCGACCGTGGTCATCGGGCGGTAGCCGCGATTGGCAGCCAGGATCGCGATCACCATCGCGGTGTCGGCGAGCGCCATCAGGGCCTGCCCGCAGACCACGCCGCCGTTCCGGCACAGCCGCTCCGAGAACGGCATGCGCAGCAGCGCGCCCGGCTGCCAGTCGGGCACATCCGCCGGCTGCGCGTGCTCGAGGCGCTCGACGGCGAGGTTGAGATCCTGGACCCAGGGGGCAAAAACCTCGCCGAGGATGCGTCTGGCGTCGGGCAGGCCGAATTCGGCGTCTGGCTGCATTTGCATTGCTGTCGCGCTCTCCTGTATTGCCGGATGTTTCGCCCCATTGTGCGCGCATCGGCGCGGCAAAGTCACCCGGTCTGGCGCCGGTCCCGCCGGCTTGAAAATGCCTGACTTGGGCCGATATGATGGCTCGGTTGGGTAGGGGTGGACGATGTTGCGTCGGTGTGTCCTCGTCTTTTGCATGGCCGCGCTCGGCCTAGCGCTGAGCGGGTGCACCAAATGCGGTCCGATCTGGGACGACTGGCTGCATGCGCCGAAATCGTGCAAATCAGATCGGCTCTAGCGGGCCCCGGCGGTCGCGACCGGCCGCGACAAGGGATGACCAGGCGCGGGCGATCCGTGCCTGTATGGATGATCAAGGAGTAGACGATGAAGCTTTTCCGTTTGGCCGCGGTGCTGGCCGTGCTGGCGGGACCTGCCTATGCGCAAATGCCCAATCTGAATTTGCTGCAGGACGCCCCGAGCAAGACCCCCGAGGAGAAGGCCGCGGAAGCCGAGCGTGACAAGGCCTACAAGGAAACGCTGAAGAAGATCCCGGATTCCAAGACGTCCAACGATCCCTGGGGCGGCATGCGCGCCGACCCGCCGAAGCAGCCGGCGGCGCCGAAGGCCTCGGCCGCAACCAGCGCGCCGAAGAAATCCAAGAGCGGCACGGCCGCCAACTGACGAGCGGCACGGCCGCCAACTGAAGAGCGGCACGGCTGCCAACTGACCGCAGCTCCGTTCGGGAGGCGGTGCAACGCTTTTCGGACGGGACTCCTCTTCACCCGGCTCACGCCCTACATTGGGCCGAGCGTAGTGCGTAGAGGAGGAGGACATGGCCGACCGTCCGCGGGATCTCGCCGAGCGGATGGCGCGCCGGCGCAAGATCGCCGGCAAGCCGGGCCAAACGGTCCGCGACGGCTACCTGCGCGAGACGTTCACGCTGCCGCGCGCGGCGGCGCGGGAAAGGGCGCAGGCCTTCTTCGCGCGCTACCCCAAGGCCGGCTATATGAGCGTTGTCGAGAGCTGGCGCGAGCTGCCCGGCGGCGACATCGAATTCACCATGCGGCGGCTGCCCAGCGCCGACTAGAGCATGATCCGGAAAAGTGCGAAGCGGTTTTCCGAAAAGATCATGCTCAAACAACAACCTAAAGCTTGATCCAGCGGTCTTGCTAATCGAGGGTTTCGGCAACGATGCGGATCCGGAACACGGGCTCCTTGGTCTCGTCCAGCAGCTCCATGTGCCATTCGGAATTTTCCTGGAGCTTGCGGGCAATGCCGGCGGTCATGTCGGCGCAGACATTGGTCATCTCTTTCCAGGCCGAATCGCGATCGACGAATTCCGTCGCCTGGTCCGCGCAGCCCGAATAACGGCCGTTCCGGATTCGAAAGAAATACAACGGCATAGCTGGCACCGATCGCGCGCGTGATGGCCTCGCCCCCAGGGCCATGGGCGCGCGCAGTCCAATCCCAAACCACCGTCAGATCAATTCCGGGCGGCTACGGATGATGTTCCGCCGCAACCGCCAGCCGTGGCGCTGCGGGCGCACAAGGCGCCATCCGATGCCGACCTTCATCCGGTCGGCTCAGGCCGCCCGGCCGATCGCTTCAGCTCCCGGTCGATGCGCAGCTGCACGCGCCGGATCGCCAACAGGTCGATTTTCGTCTCGGTCTTGCCGGTCTTGACCTGCTCGCCGATGCGGAACTGCCACTGCCAGATTCCAGGGATCGCCGTCTTGGCGACAGTGAACTCGATGCCCCTGTGATTCATGGTGACCTCCCCACGATTCACTCTCCATGACTGCAAACATGTTGGGCGTCGTAATATTCCAGAGACAAGCAAATTCTGTCGGTAAGCCCCGGATAATTCGGGGATATCTCGAAAGCGCGCGTGCCCCGAAACAACCGAAGCCGGCGTTCGAAAGACGCCCGTCCGTGAGACAGTGAGGCTGTCGCATACCCGTGGTTCTCCGACCATGAACAGAGTTCCTGAGCTGCACGCGCTTGCGCGGTTCCGGCCACGGTTGCGGGATCCCATGCAAGCGGCATGTGCCTTGCTTGATCTGACGACAGCAAAAACAACGTGGGCCCGTCATGCTCGGCATTCCCCGCCGCTACAGTCATTTCGTCTTCGGCATCATCCAGTCCGGACTGACCTCGCTGATCGCGGCGGGGATCGCCAGCTTGCCTGCGGGCGGCGCGATGAGCTTCGTCGGGCACTGGATGGTGTCGTGGCTGATCGCATGGGCCGCGATGCTGCCGATCGTGCTGCTGGCCGCGCCCGCGATCCGCGCCTTCTCGTTGCTCCTGACGCGGGAGGAGAGGGATCCGCGAACCGCCGGCAGGCATGAAAAAGCCCCGCCTGGGGAGAGCCAGGCGGGGCAGAGAGTTATTGGAGGCTGAGGTGCTGGGCTGCAACACCATAGCCTCATCATCCTAGCCGGCCCCGCTTACGGCAGCCTGACAGGCGGCAGATTTCCGGGCCCAACGCCGGGGCCGCAGACTGGCCCCGCACCCGTCCCAATTTCGACATCCGTTCGCACAACTGCGGACACACCCGTCGGCAAGATTTCACACCGTTCGGCGCAGCCATGGGGGAAACGTGGCGCGCCGACCACGGGGTGGCATCATGGATAACGTAGAGCGGTCATTTGCCGCCGCGACAGCGGCTGGCTTCGTGGTGCTGGTGATCGGCCTCGTGCTGCTGGCGCTGCTGTAGCGACCGGCGCGCGGGCGGCAGCCGTGCCCTGCCAGGTTCAGGGACACGAGGCATGCCGCATTCTCAAAATTGGGAAAACAACCCCATGCACAGTAGGCGGCATGGAAATTCAGATGTCTTCTCAGTGGCTTAAGAGTAGAGTTTAGATACTTCATTGCGCGCGACCCGCCCTGTGGGCCGTGCGCCTCGCCCCGAGCTGCGATGCCGACTCCTTGCGGGTGACCTGGCGACCGCTCCGGGCGGCCACCTCTGCCGCCAGATCGTCGGGACGCCGTCAGCCGCCTCGCCGGCGTGTCGCCGGCCTTCAGTGAATCTCGATCTTGTTCAGGGGAAGCTGGAGCTCGGCGGCGCGCTCGTCGCGGTCCTTCTTGCGGAACTCGTTTTCCTGGCGCTCGAACTTCATCATCTCCTCATGCGCCGCCTCCAGCAGAGGTTTGCGCCTGATCGCGTCGCGCTGCGTGTTTTCCGTCATGACTGAGGTCCCCAGAGTTGCGGTCTCATCCTGGAGAAGGCCCAAGACCGCGAAAAGGTTCGATGCCGTAAGATTACGGAATTCTGACGGCGCCCGGCGGCGGCGTCTTTGATACGCGTCAGCTCCGGCCCGGGAAAGAGGTTGCGGCAGCCCTGCTATTTCGGCGGTTGCAGCCCGGAGGATATGGCCCAGTCGTGCAGCAGATGATTGGCGACGTCGGCCTGGCGAGCCTTCTTGAGCAGGGCGTCCCGCTCGGGCCCGGGCGGAAGCCTCAAGGCCTGTTCCTGGACCTGCTTCACCCATGCGGACAGCCGATCTTGAAGGGTCAACTGCTGCTTGAAACGTCGTCTCTTGAGCATGGCGCGCTCCTTTCCGTGCGAGGAAGGCGGGAGCACAATCGGTGTTCTCGTCACCGATTGTGGCCACGGTTGTGCGGTGACGAACGATTAAGGCCGGTTCACGGATCGGCGTCTGTTCAGTTGTGCGCACAAGGCGAATTGGGGAGGCGGAAGTAGAGAGAATCGCCGGCGGGCAAGCGGCGGGAATGAAAAGAGGCCGCCGACCAAGAGGGCCTCATTCGCGGTCGAGTTCGGCTTCCAAGGCGGCGCGTCCGATCTCCGTTATCCGATAAAGGCCGGTTCGTCCCTGTTCGAGAATCCCTAGCGCCAGGCAAAAAGAACATATTGCGAACCTAGAACAAATGGGGTACATTGGTTTTATCGCCGAGCCGCCTCGCCAATCGTTTGTCCCCCTAGCGAATCCTCGCCATAAGGAGCACGACCCAATGTCCGCCACTGCCCTGCGTATCGTCGAAGGATCTTCCATGGACAAGAGTAAAGCTCTGGCCGCCGCGCTCTCCCAGATCGAGCGCCAGTTCGGCAAGGGCTCGGTGATGAAGCTCGGCAAGAACGATCGATCGATGGATGTCGAGGCGGTGTCCTCCGGGTCGCTCGGGCTCGACATTGCGCTCGGCATCGGCGGCCTGCCGAAGGGGCGCGTCGTGGAAATCTACGGGCCGGAATCCTCGGGCAAGACCACGCTGGCGCTGCATACGGTGGCGGAAGCGCAGAAGAAGGGCGGCATCTGCGCCTTCATCGACGCCGAGCACGCGCTCGATCCGGTCTATGCGAGGAAGCTGGGCGTCAATATCGACGAGCTCCTGATCTCGCAGCCCGACACCGGCGAGCAGGCGCTGGAAATCTGCGACACGCTGGTGCGCTCGGGTGCGGTGGACGTTCTGGTGGTCGATTCGGTCGCGGCGCTGGTGCCGAAGGCCGAGCTCGAGGGCGAGATGGGCGATGCGCTGCCGGGCCTGCAGGCCCGTCTGATGAGCCAGGCGCTGCGCAAGCTGACGGCCTCCATCAACAAGTCCAACACCATGGTGATCTTCATCAACCAGATCCGCATGAAGATCGGTGTGATGTACGGCTCGCCGGAAACCACCACCGGCGGCAACGCGCTGAAATTCTATGCCTCCGTCCGCCTCGACATCCGCCGCATCGGCGCGATCAAGGAGCGCGACGAAGTGGTCGGCAACACCACCCGCGTCAAGGTCGTCAAGAACAAGCTGGCGCCGCCCTTCAAGCAGGTCGAGTTCGACATCATGTACGGCGAGGGCGTTTCCAAGATGGGCGAGATCCTCGATCTCGGCGTCAAGGCCGGCATCGTCGAGAAATCAGGCGCCTGGTTCTCCTATGACAGCCAGCGTCTCGGCCAGGGCCGCGAGAACTCGAAAGCGTTCCTGAAGGCCAATCCCGACATCACCGCCAAGATCGAGACCTCGATCCGCCAGAACTCCGGCCTGATCGCCGAGCAGATTCTCGCCGGCACGCCGGAGCGCGACGCCGACGGCGAGGAGCCGGCGGAGGAGTAAGACCTAACGCGAAGAGAGTTTTCGCGAGGAGCGGGCGCTGATGACGTTGAGTTGCCGACGTCGTCAGTGCCCGTTTCGTTTTGCGTAAGGGTGGGGTGCGCCGACGATGAAACGGATGATTCTGACCAGTTCGTCCGGCGCCGGTCTCACCTATGCCGATCGCGCTGACATGGTCATCCCGTTCATCTATCGCTTTGTTTCGGGGCCACTTCCGACGGCTGACCACCTCATCCGCTATCTCGGCTGGCGGGAGTCCAGGACGTGGGTCGACCAAATGCACTGGTCGGATTGCGTCCCCCTGCGTCAGTCGCCCCTCATCAGGCGCCAGGATCGAGCCGGTGCGTTGCTCTGGATCTGCGAAACTTACGGGGTCGATCTCATCGAACTGTGGTTCGATCCTGAACCCAATAGTCAATTGCAGTTGATCTGGATCCTTGATTACCTGCGCTTCAAGCCGTCACTTACTGAGAGTCTGAGACTACGACTCGTCGATTTCGATCTGCGCGGAGCAGATCCCTCAGAGCTTCGCCATCGTGACGTGAAGCAGTTCGATATCGCGGAAAGCGATCTTGAAGGCGCGACCCTCGCATGGGAGGCCTACCGCGCACCGACACCCGAGCTTTGCGCCGGGCTGCTCGACAGGCCGCTCGGCAAGCTGTCTTTCCTGAAGCCGGCCATGGAAGACCTGCTCGCAGAACTGCCGTCGCCGGCGACGGGACTGGGGGCGACCGAGACGCGGCTTCTCGAGCGGGTTGCAGGCGGACACAATCGTACCGATGAGCTGTTTCGGCCGGGCGCGCTGGGAACACGCGTGTTCGATCAGTGGGAATTGGGCGCGCTGCTTGAAGGGCTCGCATTCGGCCCTGCGCCAGCGATTGCGGGTCTGGACGGCAAGCTGGCGACACTCGATCCGGACAACGCGCGCGGTCGCAACGCCGCCTTTCGCCGGAGCCGGCTGTCGCTGACGGAGTTGGGCAAAGCGGTTCTGGATGGTCGGCAGGATTTTCGCCGTCACAATCCGATTCGGCGCTGGTTGGGCGGTACGCTGCTGACCAATGAGCAGCTATGGCGTTGGGATCGCGAAAGTCGATTGTTGATTGCGCCTTAAGTCAGCAGCCGTATGGTGGGCAAAGGCGCGCAAGCGCCGTGCCCACCATATTCCAACGCGGCGAAAGGGTGGTGGGCACGCTTCCGCTTTGCCCACCCTACGTAACCTCCGCCGTGTCTTACTCCGCAGCCTCCGCATAATCGCTCACCGGTGGGCAGGAGCACACGAGATTCCGATCGCCATAGACGTTGTCGACGCGCCCCACCGGGCTCCAGTATTTGTCGTTGCGCGAGGTGCCCGCGGGGAAGCAGCCTTCGGCGCGGGTATAGGCGCGCTTCCAATCATCATCGGCGATGTCGTGCACGGTGTGCGGAGCATGGCGCAGCGGTGACGCCGCGATCTCAAAGCGGCCGGCCTCGACCTCGGCGATTTCTTTCCGGATCGCGATCATGGCGTCGCAGAACCGGTCGAGCTCGGCCTTGGATTCCGATTCGGTCGGCTCGATCATCAGCGTGCCCGGCACCGGGAAGCTCATGGTCGGCGCGTGGAAGCCGTAATCGATCAGGCGTTTTGCGATGTCGTCGACGGTGACGCCGCTTGTGGTCTTCAGCGGACGGGGGTCGACGATGCACTCATGGGCGACGCGGCCCTTTGCGTTCTTGTAGAGCACCGGGAAGTGCGGATCGAGGCGCGCCGCAATGTAGTTGGCGTTGAGGATCGCGATCTCGGTGGCGCGCTTCAGGCCTTCGCCGCCCATCATCAGGATGTAGATGTAGGAGATGGTCAGGATCGAGGCCGAACCGAACGGCGCGGCCGAGACCGGGCCGACCGGTGCGTCGCCTTGCGTCGCGGGGTGACCGGGAAGGAACGGCGCCAGATGCGTCCTGACGCCGATCGGGCCCATGCCGGGGCCGCCGCCGCCGTGCGGGATGCAGAAGGTTTTGTGCAGGTTGAGGTGGCTGACATCGGCGCCGTAATCGCCGGGCCTGGAGAGACCGACCTGCGCATTGAGGTTGGCGCCGTCGAGATACACCTGGCCGCCATGGCCATGCACGATGTCGCAGATCTCGCGGATGTGCTCCTCGAACACGCCGTGGGTCGAGGGATAGGTGATCATGACCGCGGCGAGATCGTTCGCATGCTTTTCCGCCTTGGCGCGGAGATCATTGACGTCGACGTCGCCGTTCTTTTCGCAGGCGACCACCACCACGTCCATGCCGACCATCGCGGCCGAAGCCGGATTGGTGCCATGGGCGGAGGAGGGGATCAGGCAGATCTTGCGGTGCGCCTCGCCGCGCGACGCGTGATAGCCGCGGATCGCAAGCAGTCCGGCGTACTCGCCCTGCGCGCCGGAATTCGGCTGCAGCGAGATCGCGTCATAGCCGGTGATGTCGCACAGCCATTTTTCCAGGCGCGCGAACAGCGCGTGATAGCCGCGTGCCTGCTCGCGCGGGACGAACGGATGCAGCGAGCCGAACTCCGGCCAGGTCAGCGGCATCATCTCGGTGGTCGCGTTCAGCTTCATGGTGCAGGATCCCAGCGGGATCATCGCGCGGTCGAGCGCGAGGTCGCGGTCGCTGAGCTTGCGCATGTAGCGCAGCATCTCGGTCTCCGAGCGATGCGCGTGGAAGACGGGATGGGTGAGGAAGGAGGTCGCGCGCTTCAGCGCCTCCGGCAGCGCTTCGCGCGTGGTCGCATCTAACTCGGCATAGGCAAGCGTGCCGCCGAAGGCACGCCAGACCGCTTCGACCGTCGCAGCCGTCGTGGTCTCGTCGAGCGCGATGCGCAAGCTGGTGTCGCCGACGCCGAGATTGATCTTCTCGGCCGCCGCGCGCGCAACGATCTCGGCGCGCTTGGCACCGGCATCGACGCTGATCGTGTCGAAGAAGCTCTCGCTATCAGGCGCGAAGCCGAGCTTGCGCAGGCCAGCCGCGAGCACGGCCGTGCGACGGTGAACGTGGCGCGCGATCTGCGTCAGCCCCTCGGGCCCGTGATAGACCGCGTACATCGAGGCGATCACGGCGAGCAGGACCTGCGCGGTGCAGATGTTGGAGGTCGCCTTCTCGCGGCGGATGTGCTGCTCGCGGGTCTGCAGCGCGAGCCGGTAGGCAGGCATCCCGCGGGAATCGACCGAGAGGCCGACGATGCGGCCGGGCAGCGAGCGCTTCAGCGCATCGCGCACCGCCATATAGGCGGCATGCGGCCCGCCATAGCCCATCGGTACGCCAAAACGCTGCGCGGAGCCGATCGCGATGTCGGCGCCGAGCTCGCCGGGCGAAGCCAGCAGCGTCAGTGCCAGCAGATCGGCGGCCACGATCGCGAGCGCGCCCTTGGCCTTCAGTGTTGCGATCGCGGGCCTGAGGTCGCGCACCGCGCCCGAAGAGCCCGGATATTGCAGCAGCGCGCCGAGCACGTCACTCCCAGCGAGATCGGTGAGGGGATCGCCGACGATCAGGGTCCAGCCCAGCGGCTCGGCGCGGGTGCGCATCACAGCGAGTGTCTGCGGATGCACGTCCTTGTCGACGAAGAAAGCCTGCGCCTTGACCTGCGAATGCCGCTCCGCGAGCGCCATCGCTTCCGCCGCGGCGGTCGCCTCGTCGAGCAGCGAGGCGTTGGCGACGTCGAGCCCGGTGAGGTCGCAGATCATGGTCTGGAAGTTGAGCAGCGCCTCCAGCCGGCCCTGGCTGATCTCGGGCTGGTAGGGCGTGTAGGCGGTGTACCAGGCCGGATTCTCCAGGATGTTGCGCTGGATCACCGCGGGCAAAATCGTTCCGGAATAGCCTTGGCCGATCAGCGAGGTGAAGACCTGGTTTTGGGCCGCGAGTTCGCCCATATGCGCGATCGCCTCGGTCTCGCTGAGCGGCCTGCCGAGATCGAGCGGGATGACCTGCCGGATCGAGGCCGGCAGCGTCTCCGCCATCAGCGCGTCGACGCTCTTGGCGCCGACAGTTTCAAGCATTGCGGTGACATCGCGCGCCGACGGGCCGATGTGGCGGCGAACGAAACTGGCGGCGGTGTCGCCGTTGGTCTTGCGGTGCGCGGTCATCGCTTGCTCCATCGTCCTTAAGCCGTATGTGCCTTGTACGCGGCTTCATCCATGAGGCCGCCGAGCTCGCTCTTGTCGGCAATCTTGATCTTGAAGAACCAGGCCTTGCCTTGCGCGTCCGAGTTCACCAGCGCCGGCTCGGCAGCGAGCTCGGCATTGGTCTCGAGCACCTCGCCGGTCACAGGCGCGTAGACGTCGGAGGCGGCCTTGACCGATTCGACGACGGCGGCGGCTTCTGCCTTCTTCAGCGCGCGGCCGACCTTGGGCAGTTCGACGAACACGACGTCGCCGAGCTGCTGCTGGGCGTAGTCGGTGATGCCGACGGTGGCGACGTCGCCCTCGATGGCGAGCCATTCATGGTCGGAGCTGTACAGCGTCGTGGTCATTCTCGAATCCTCAGCGTTTGTAGGTGTTTTTCACGAAGGGCATGGCGGCGACAGTGAGCGGCAGCCGCTGGCCGCGCACCTCGGCGAAGATTTGTGTGCCGAGCGCGCTCGATGCGGTAGGCACATAGCCCATCGCCACCGGCGCGCTCAGGGTCGGGCCGAAACCGCCCGATGTGACTTGTCCGATCGGCTCGCCGCCCGTGCTGTCAGCAAACAGCAGCGCGCCCTCGCGCACCGGCGCGCGTCCCTGGGCGAGCAGGCCGACGCGGCGGCGGGCCGCGCCGTTATCGAAATGAGCGAGGATCTTGTCGGCACCGGGAAAGCCGCCGGCACGGGCGCCGCCGCTGCGGCGGCTCTTCTGCACCGACCATTCCAGCGCGGCCTCGACCGGCGTGGTCGCGGTGTCGATGTCGTGGCCGTAAAGGCAGAGCCCGGCTTCCAGCCGCAGGCTGTCGCGGGCGCCGAGGCCGATCGGCAGCACGTCGGGGTTCTCGAGCAGCGTCTTGGCGAGACGTTCGGCATCGGCCGCGGGAACCGAAATTTCAAAACCGTCCTCGCCGGTGTAGCCGGAGCGCGAGACGAAGCAGCCGAGGCCGGCAACCTTGCGCGGGCCGGCATCCATGAATGTCATGGCGGGCGCCTCTGCACACAATTTCGCCAGCGCCGCCCCGGCCTTCGGCCCCTGCAGCGCGATCAGCGCGCGGTCTGGGAGAGAATCGATGACGCAGTCGCCAGAGAGATTCGCGCGCAGATGTGCCTCGTCGGCTTCCTTGCAGGCGGCGTTGACGACCAGGAAGAGGTGGTCGCCGAAATTGGCGACCATGAGATCGTCGAGAATCCCGCCGTCTTCATTGGTGAACTGGGCGTAGCGCTGCCGTCCCGGCGCAATCGCCACGATGTCCTGCGGCACCAGCCGCTCCAGCGCGCGGGCGGCGTCCTCCACCTTGCCGGATTTCGGCCGGAGCGCGATCTGGCCCATATGGGAGACGTCGAACAGGCCGGCGGAGGCTCGGGTATGGAGGTGCTCCTTCAGCACGCCCGCGGGGTACTGCACGGGCATGTCATAGCCCGCGAACGGCACCATCTTGCCGCCCAGGGAGACATGAAGCCCATGAAGGGGCGTACGTTTCAGGGAATCTTGGTCGTCGCGCGCTAGCATCACAGGGGCCCTCGGCGGTTCCCCCGGGACGATTCCCTGAGGACACCAGTCGAAGCCCCATCTGTCGCTGTGCCTGAGAGTATTATCCCGTCGGCGGACGCCGTCCGGGTCTAAGCCCGTCGGCGCCTCTTTCCAGATGCTGTCAAAGCCACGCGGTCCTTTTGCCTGAGAGTTTCCGGGGCGGTTGCTCCTTCGGCGCCGGCACCAGTGCCGGTCTCTCCCGACGTGGCCGTACGATACAGATGGGTACAGACCACAGGGCGGCCAAGCCTGTCAACGCGTCCGCTTGCCCTATCAACGGGATTGCAACCGGATTGAGCGCCTGCGGCAACCCTCTGATCTCCTTGCACAGTTTCTGGACAGCGAAGCTGGCCTTGTCTAAAAGCGCTGTGGCCCGCAGATATCAGCCTTAACGTTACGGTTTGGATGGCGAGAAGCGGGTCCAAGCACACCCGATTGGATGAACATGAGCGGCGTCAACGAGATCAGGTCGACCTTTCTGAACTTCTTTGCCGAGAACGGCCACGAGATCGTGTCGTCCTCGCCATTGGTGCCGCGCAACGATCCGACGTTGATGTTCACCAATGCCGGCATGGTGCAGTTCAAGAACGTCTTCACCGGCGTCGAGAAGCGGCCCTATCAGCGCGCCACCACGTCGCAGAAATGCGTGCGCGCCGGCGGCAAGCACAACGACCTCGACAATGTCGGCTACACCGCGCGCCATCTCACCTTCTTCGAGATGCTCGGCAACTTCTCGTTCGGCGACTATTTCAAGGAGCGCGCGATCGAACTCGCCTGGAAGCTGATCACCAAGGATTTCGGGCTCAACAAGGACAAGCTGCTCGTCACCGTCTACCACACCGACGATGAGGCGCACGGGCTCTGGAAGAAGATCGCGGGCTTCTCCGACGACCGCATCATCCGCATCCCGACCTCGGACAATTTCTGGGCGATGGGCGACACCGGCCCGTGCGGCCCGTGCTCGGAGATCTTCATCGACCGCGGCGATCACATCTGGGGCGGCCCTCCCGGTTCGCCGGAAGAGGACGGCGACCGCTTCCTCGAATTCTGGAATCTCGTGTTCATGCAATACGAGCAGGTGACGAAAGAGGAGCGCGTGGATCTGCCGCGTCCCTCGATCGACACCGGCATGGGCCTGGAGCGCATGGCCTGCATCATGCAGGGCGTCGACAGCGTGTTCGAGACCGATTTGTTCCGTCATCTGATCGATGCGACCGCGTCCGCGCTCGGCAGCGGGCCGAACGAGCAGACCGTGGCCTCGTTCCGCGTCATCGCCGACCATCTGCGCTCCTCGGCGTTCCTGGTCGCTGACGGCGTGCTGCCCTCGAACGAGGGCCGCGGCTACGTGCTGCGCCGGATCATGCGCCGCGCGATGCGCCATGCGCAGCTCTTGGGTGCGAAAGAGCCGCTGATGCATCGGTTGGTCTGGGCGCTGGTGCGCGAGATGGGCCAGGCCTATCCCGACCTGATGCGCGCGGAAAACCTGATCGAGGAAACGCTGCGGCTGGAAGAGACCCGCTTCCGCAAGACGCTGTCGCGGGGCCTCGCCATCCTCGACGAGAAGAGCGCGTCCTTGAAAAAGGGCGACATGTTCGATGGCGATGTCGCCTTCACGCTGTACGACACCTACGGCTTCCCGCTCGACCTGACGCAGGACGCGCTGAAGTCGCGCGGCATCGGCGTCGACCAGGCCTCGTTCACCGATGCGATGGAGCGCCAGAAGGCCAAGGCGCGCGAATCCTGGAAGGGCTCGGGCGAAGCGGCCTCCGAAGCGATCTGGTTCCCGCTGCGCGAAAAGCTCGGGGCTACCGAATTTTTGGGCTACGAGACCGAGAGCGCCGAAGGCGTGGTGTCGGCGCTGGTGAAGGATGGTGCGGAGGTCGCCAGCCTCAAGGCCGGCGAGACGGGCGCGCTTCTATTGAACCAGACGCCGTTCTACGCGGAATCCGGCGGCCAGGTCGGCGACACCGGCGTGCTCACGGGCGAGGGCGGCATCAAGTTCCGCGTCACCGACACGCAGAAGAAGCTCGGCGATTTCTTCGTGCATGTCGGCACCGTCGAGAGCGGCGAAGTCAAGCTCGGCACCGCGCTGCAGCTTGAGGTCGATCATTCCAGGCGCTCGTCGATCCGTGCGCATCACTCGGCGACGCATCTCATCCACGAGGCGCTGCGCCAGGTGCTCGGCGACCACATCGCCCAGCGCGGCTCGATGGTGGCGCCGGATCGGCTGCGTTTCGACTTCGTGCATCCGAAGCCGATCACGGCGGAGGAGCTGGCCCGGGTCGAGGACATCGCCAACGACGTGGTGCTGGAGAACGACGAGGTCACCACGCGTGTGATGGGCGTGGACGAGGCCCGCGAAGCCGGCGCACGCGCCCTGTTCGGCGAGAAATACGGTGATGAAGTTCGCGTCGTCTCGATGGGCCGGACCGCGCGTGAGCGCGGCGCCAATGCGCTCGGCTGGTCGGTCGAGCTCTGCGGCGGCACCCACGTGAGGCGCACCGGCGATATCGGCCTGATCACGCTCACGGGCGAGAGCGCGGTCGCCTCCGGCGTGCGCCGCATCGAGGCGCTCACCGGCAATTATGCGCGCAGGCACGCCAACGAGACCATGGCGCTGGCCAAGACCGCGGCGAACGAGCTGCGCACCTCGCTCGACGACGTTCCGGCGCGCATCACCGCGCTGATGGAGGAGCGCAAGAAGCTCGAGCGCGAGCTCTCCGACGCCCGCAAGAAGCTGGCGATGGGCGGCGGCGCTTCGGCCGGCAGCAATGGCGCAGCCAGCGGCGTGCGCGAAATCGGCGACGTCAAGCTGATGGCGCGCGCGGTCGAGGGCATCGAGATGAAAGATCTCAAGAGCCTCGCCGACGACGGCAAGAAGCAGATCGGCTCCGGCGTCGTCGCCATCGTCGGCGTCACCGAGGACGGCAAGGCCGGCATCGTGGTCGGCGTCACCGCCGACCTCACCGCGCGCTTCAACGCGGTCAATCTGGTGCGCGTTGCCTCCGAGGCGCTCGGCGGCAAGGGCGGCGGCGGCCGGCCCGACATGGCGCAGGCCGGCGGCCCTGACGGGGCCAAGGCGACCGAGGCGCTGGCGGCGATCGAAAAAGCGATGGCGGGCGCGTAAGCCGCCATGCGCCCCGTTCCGCGAGGACGTGGCTTGCGCGATCCCAACTTGAGGGATCGCCTCTACGAATTGCTGGAGCACGATCCGCTGGCTTATTCAGCCGGGTCGCGCTTCATCCAGATCATCATCGGCGTCATCGTGCTCAATGTGGCCGCGATGATCCTCGCCTCGGTGCCGGAGCTGGACGCGCAGTTCGGCACGCTGTTCGAAGCCGTCACCATCCTGTCCGTGATCGTGTTCGCGCTGGAATATCTGGCGCGGCTGTGGACCGTGGCGGGCCATACCCAGCGCAACGCCTCCGCGCTGTCCGACCGGCTCGGCTACGCCTTCTCCGCGCTCGGCATCATCGACCTCATGGCGTTCCTGCCCGCTTCCGTCGTGCTCACTACCGGCCGGCATGCGACGCTGGCGGCGCTCGGCGTGCTGCCGTTCTTCAAGCTGATACGGTACTCGCCGGCGATGCGCTCGCTGCTCGCGGCCGTGCATGCCGAGCGGCGGGCACTGATCGGCTGCATCGTCATTTTGATCGGCGCGGTGCTGACCTTCGCCTCGCTGCTCTACGCCATCGAGCGCGACGTGCAGCCCAGCAAGCTCGGCACCATTCCGGATGCGATGTGGTGGGCGATCGTGACGCTCGGCACCGTCGGCTATGGCGACGTCGTGCCGGTGACAGCGCTCGGCAAGCTCATCTCGGTGTTCACGATCATCAGCGGCTTCGCCATGATCGCGCTGCCTGTCGCGATCATCTCCACGGCCTTTGCCGAAGAGGTGAAGCGGCGCGATTTCGTCGTCACCTGGGGCATGCTGGCGCGGGTGCCGCTGTTCTCGCATCTGTCGGCCGCGGAGATCGCCGACATCATGCGGCTCTTGCGCGCGCGCACCATCGAGCAGGGCGAGATCCTGGTGCGGCGGGGCGATGCGGCCTCGTCGATGTATTTCATCACCGCCGGCGAGGTCGAGATCGCGCTGCCGAGCCAGCATGTGCGGCTCACGGACGGCACCTTCTTCGGCGAGATCGCGCTGCTGCATAAAACAAAGCGCAGCGGCACGGTGACGGCGACGCGGAAGACGCGCCTGCTCGTGCTCGACGCCCAGGACTTTCACGCCCTGATCGCGCGCATGCCGACGCTCGCCGACCACGTCCACACCACCGCCAAGGCGCGGCTCGCCGACAGCGGCGATCTCGCGGCGGCAGAGCTGGCGCAGGCAGAGAAGGAGAACCCCGACCGCTGAGCGGTCAGCCTTTCTTCAGGAAAACATACTCGGCGGAGTAGGGCGCGCTCCTGAACTCGCCGGCCTTGTCGCACGCACCGTCGAGCTTGCCGCCATGGGTGTTGATGCGCTGGACGGTCGTGACCGGCGTCAGCACGCCGCTGCCGCGGCGGGCGGTCACTTCCAGCTTCAGCCAGGGGATGTCGGCCACTGTTGTGCCCGGCGCGTTGCCGGCGGCCTTGGCGACGACGGCGCTGCCGTCGGCGAGCTCCCAGTTCGGGCCGGCATAGTGCCGGCCGATGGTCTTGCCCTCGGACAGCAGCGTCGCGATCGGCTCGCGGAAGGCCCAGGCGAGCTTGCCATCGGGGCCAGCCTTGCACTCATAGACCTGTGCCCCCTCGGCGTGGACGCTGAGCACGACGCTCTCTCCGGGTGCGGCGATGGCGTCGGGAAGCGGCTCGGCAGCTCCGGCCGGTCCGATCAGGGCCGCGAGCAGCAGTGTGGGGCCGGCAAGCTTGATGAACATGGTGGCATCTCCGCGCAAGGTCTCAAAAAGAAACGGGCCGCGCTTTGAGCGCGGCCCGCGATGATGTCTGGCCCAGTCGGGCGAAATTGCGGTCGGCTCAGGCCGCCAGCTCCTTGGTCAGGTTCTCGGCGACCTTGTCGAGGAAGCCGGTGGTCGAGAGCCAGCGCTGGTCGGCGCCGACCAGCAGCGCGAGGTCCTTGGTCATGTAGCCGGCCTCGACGGTGTCGACGCAGACCTTCTCCAGCGTGTTGGCGAACTTGGCGAGCTCGGCATTGTTGTCGAGCTTGGCGCGGTGCGACAGGCCGCGGGTCCAGGCGAAGATCGAGGCGATCGAGTTGGTCGAGGTCTCCTTGCCCTTCTGGTGCTCGCGGTAGTGGCGGGTCACCGTGCCGTGGGCGGCCTCGGCTTCCACGGTCTTGCCGTCGGGGGTGAGCAGCACCGAGGTCATCAGGCCGAGCGAGCCGTAGCCCTGCGCGACCGTGTCGGACTGCACGTCGCCGTCGTAGTTCTTACAGGCCCAGACATAGCCGCCGGACCATTTCAGCGCCGAGGCCACCATGTCGTCGATCAGGCGGTGCTCGTAGGTCAGGCCCTTGGCCTCGAATTCCTTCTTGAATTCGCGGTCGTAGATGTCCTGGAAGATGTCCTTGAAGCGGCCGTCATAGACCTTCAGAATCGTGTTCTTGGTCGAGAGATAGACCGGGTAGTTGCGCAGCAGGCCGTAGTTCAGCGAGGCGCGGGCGAAGTCGATGATGGAGTCGTCGAGGTTGTACATTCCCATCGCGACGCCGGCGTCGGGCGCCTTGAACACTTCCTTCTCGATCACGGTGCCGTCCTCGCCGACGAACTTCATCGACAGCGTGCCCTTGCCGGGGAACTTGAAGTCGGTGGCGCGGTACTGGTCGCCATAGGCGTGGCGGCCGATGATGATCGGCTTGGTCCAGCCGGGAACCAGGCGCGGCACGTTCTTGCAGATGATCGGCTCGCGGAAGATCACGCCGCCGAGGATGTTGCGGATGGTGCCGTTCGGCGACTTCCACATCTGCTTGAGGTTGAACTCCTTCACCCGGGCCTCGTCCGGGGTGATGGTGGCGCACTTGACGCCGACGCCGACCTTCTTGATGGCTTCGGCGGCGTCGATGGTGACCTGATCGTTGGTGTGGTCGCGGTACTCCATGCCCAGGTCGAAATACATCAGCTCGACATCCAGGAACGGGGTGATCAGCTTGTCCTTGATGTACTGCCAGATGATCCGGGTCATCTCGTCGCCATCGAGTTCGACGACGGGATTGGATACCTTGATTTTTGCCATGATCGGGGAAGCCTCTTGGGAACGGCGCTTTTGGCGCGCCACGGGAATATCCGCCGCCTCTTAGCACCCAGACGCGGCGGGCGAAAGCCAAGGGATTATGCACTTTTAGCCGATCCAGCTTGCCCGGATGGGGGGCGGGCGACGGCCCCCCGGCGGGGGCGGCCTGAGGCTTCAGAAGAGATTCAAAAGTCGATTCTAACCCCGTTATTTTCCTTGAGAATTCTGTCAGGACAGGCAAACGACAGGCGGCAGGGCGGCGCTCGACCGGCGGCCGGTTTGAATCAATTCCTAAGGCGGCCTTTGCAAGGCCTTGAGAACCAGAGTGAAAGCGAAACGAGATGTCGGGGACTGACAAGAGCAAGGCGGGTTTGTCCCTCGACGGTCCCATCGTGATCCTGGTCGAGCCGCAGCTCGGCGAAAACATCGGCATGGCCGCACGCGCCATGGGCAATTTTGCCCTGGGCGCCCTGCGCATCGTCAACCCCAGGGACGGCTGGCCCAACATCGCGGCACAGCGGGCCGCCGCCGGCGCCGACCACATCCTGGAAAAGGTCGAATTGTTTGGCACGGTCGGCGAGGCCGTTGCCGACCTCGACCTGCTGTTCGCGACCACGGCTCGCCCCCACGACCAGGCCAAGCCGGTGGTCGGGCCGGAAGCCGCAGCCAGCGAGATCGCCGGGCACGTCGCCAGCGGGGGCAAGGCCGGCATCCTGTTCGGCCGCGAGCGCTGGGGGCTGACCAACGAGGAGGTCGGCCTCTCCAACCGCATCATCACCTTCCCGGTCAATCCGGGGTTCGCCTCGCTCAACCTCGCCCAGGCCGTGCTCTTGGTCGGCTATGAATGGTTCAAGCTGGCGACATCCGGTGAGTTGCCCCACGCCATGCCGGAGCGCTCCGAGCGCGCCTCGCAGCACCAGATGCAGGCGTTCTTCGACAACCTCATCCGCGAGCTCGACAAGGTGGAATTTTTGCGCCCGGCCGAGAAGCGCGACACCATGCTGGTGAACCTGCGCAACATCTTCAGCCGGATGGAGCCGACCAAGCAGGACATGCACACCCTGCACGGGGTGATCATGGCGATCGCCGAGGGACGTAAGGGCCCGGCCAAGGGCGGCGTGCTCGACGGCGAGCAGGCCACGCGGCTACGCGCGCTGCTCGCCGAGCACGGGCAGGGCGGCGGCGTGCCCGACAGCGGATCGACCGTGCGCGGCCTCGCCCGCCTGCTCCGCCGCAACCCGACCGATGCCGAGCGGCTGCTCTGGCAGGCGCTGACACGTGATCGTCGCTTCGCAGGTCAGTTCAAACGCCAGACCCCGGTCGGCCGCCACATCCCGGACTTCGTCTCGTTCCCGCACCGGATCGCGATCGAGCTGGTGAATCCGGGTGAGGGGGAAGCGATCGCAGCGGATCGCGCGGCGCGTCGGGCCTGGCTCGAGGCACGGGACTATCGTGTGCTCGAGATCCGGGCGGCGGACGTAGAGCGCGATCTCGAGGCAGAGCTGGTGCGGCTGCAGGGGATGATGGAGCAGAGGGCGTAGCTGTCGTCGAGCGCAGGTCTCGTAGGGTGGGCAAAGCGGCTTGTCCGCCGTAGCTCGAAGAGCGAAGGCGGAAGCTTGCCCACCTATGTCGATCGACGAAGCTCAGACAGAGGTGGTGGGCACGGCGCTACGCGCCTTTGCCCGCCCTACGAGTTGGGAGTGCCAAGAGCACACGTCGTCTAGGGAAGGCTAGCGTTGGCGTAACCACCACTTCTACCGCCAGTTGACGCAGGCGTGGCGGCCACGCCCAGGCGAGCGAGCGGCGCTGCGCCCAAGACCATCCAGCCCCATTGATGCATGTCAAGGAACATGGAACCCCGCCCGTTACGGTTTTGAGGCAACAGGGAGGGTTCGATATGTCAATCAGCCGTCGCCAAGCACTTGCCGCCTTCAGCGCCGCTGTATCGGCGCTCGCGATTTCCCGCACCGCACGTGCCGAGTTTGACGGTCCTGTTGTCAGGGCCCTGGAGGGCGGCGAAGATTTCTGGCTCGCCCAGGATGCCTATATCTACGGATATCCTCTCGTGACGATGGAGATGACCCGCCGGGTCATGACGAACGTTGCGGCGGTGGAAGGCACGCGCGGGCCGATGGGGCAATTCGTCAAGCTCCGCAAGTACCCTGATGCCACCTTCAAGGATGTCACGGCACCCAATGCCGATACGCTCTACACGACGGCCTGGATCGACGTGGGAGACGAGCCCTGGGTCCTGAGCATGCCGGACATGAAGGACCGCTACTTCCTGTTTCCGATGCTGGACGGCTGGACCAATGTCTTCCAGGTGCCTGGCAAGCGCACCACCGGCACCAAGGCGCAGACCTATGCGATCACCGGCCCGGGCTGGAAGGGAACGCTTCCCGCCGGCGTCAAGGAATACAAATCCCCCACGGGCATGGTGTGGATCTTGGGCCGCATCTACTGCACCGGTACGCCGGAGGACTACGCGGCCGTGCACGCCGCGCAGGACCAGTTCAAGCTCGTGCCGCTCAGCGCATACGACAAGTCCTTTACGCCCCCGGCAGGCAAGGTCGATGCGTCGATCGACATGAAGACGGCGGTGCGCGAGCAGGTCAACCGCCTGGACGCCGCGGCCTATTTCACCCTTCTCGCGCAATTGATGAAGCGCAATCCGCCGGCCGCCGCCGACGCGGCTGAGGTCGCCAAATTCGCGAAGATCGGTCTTGTCTCCGGCAAGGATTTTGACGCGAGCAAATTCGATGCTGCCTTCGCCAAGCGCGTCCCGCAGGTGGCATTCGACCGCATCATGCTCCAGTTCAAGGTCAACAAGGCGATCAAGAACATCAACGGCTGGGCCTTCGACAGCGAAGCCGGTATCTACGGCACCAATTATCTCAACCGTGCGCTTGTCACGGCCATCGGCCTTGGCGCCAACCGGATCCAGGATGCGTGCTATCCGACATCCCAGAAGGACGCCGACGGGAAAGGGTACGTCGGCAGCAACAAATACGTGATGCGTTTCCCGAAGGGGCAGCTTCCTCCGGTCGGAGGCTTCTGGTCGATCACGATGTATGACGAGAACTACTTCTTCATCGCCAATCCGATCAACCGCCAGTCGATCAGCGCCCGCCAGAATCTCAAAGCCAATCCGGACGGTTCGGTCGATCTCTACATCCAGAAGGACAGTCCCGGCCCCGACAAGGAGAGCAATTGGCTTCCCGCGCCGGCGGGCAAGTTCGTCCTGATGTTGCGGATGTACTGGCCGAACGAGAAGTCACCCTCGATCGTCAACGGGACCTGGAAGCCGCCTCCCGTCCGGCAAGTGACGAGCAGCTAGGGAGATATCCTGCTCAGCCGGTGAACGATGGCGCGGGAGGCGAGATGCTGTTTCCGGATACTCCGTCGGTCGAGCAATTGTCGCAGGTGATCGTTCAGGTCACCGCTCCTTCCTTCGTTCTCGGAGCGGTTGCCGGGTTTGTCTCGCTGCTGATCGCCCGCATGAACCGGGTCAGCGACCGGATTCAAGCGCTCAATGCTGTCCTGGATGGTGACGGCGCCAGGTTGAGGCTCGACAAGGATCTGCCTCAGCTGCGGCGTCGTGCCGAATTGCTGAACCGGGCTATCCTGTTCTCCGGAACAAGCGCGATCCTGACATGCCTGCTCGTGATCGTGGCGTTCATCAGCGCATACTATCAACTGCGACACGAATACGGTGTCGCTGTGCTTTTCGCCATTGCCCTCGGGTTTTTCACCCTGGCGCTGATAAATCTCGTCCGCGAGATCAGGGTTTCCGTGCACGAGTACGATCTGGGGAGCTAGCGCCGCGGAAGCCGCCGCCTGCGCATGTCCGTCGGCGGCGAATTACCCGCGCCCGAGCTGCACGTCGCGCTCCACCGCGATCCAGGTCGTCCGCGCCACCGCCAGCAATCTCCCACCTTCATCATGCAATGCCGCCTCGGCTGTGCGCTTGCGGCCGTCGCGGCCGGTGGGCCAGGCCGTGACGATGCAGGGCTCGCCGGGGTGGGGGCGGGCTTCGATGCGGGCTGACATCCGTCCGAGCAGGAGCGGGGTCTTCTCGAAGCTGCCGCTCTGCTGATCGTAATTGCAGGCAAAGCCGGTGGGGCAATCGAGCGCGGACCAGAGGAATTCGGGCGCGATGAGGCCATCCTCGGCGGCGAGATTCGGGTCGGGGGCCCAGCTCGCGGCGAGAACGGGAGTTTGTGCTTGGCGGCGGAGCGGGCCGGCGAAGATGCGCAGGCCGTCGCCTTGCGCCCTTGCGGGACCGCAGACGAAGCAGTGTGGCAGCGGATGTTCGTGCGGCCTGGACAGCGCCAGCAATTCGGCCGCGCGGGCTTCCGGCAAGCTGGCTGTCTCGACCTCTGCAAGCTCGACGCTCACGGCGCGGCCGGTGGCGACGGCTGTGTCGCCATTGCGAAGCTCCCATGTGCCGCCGTCGCTCGCGATCGCATCGAGCGGCGTGTCCAGGGGAGGCGGAGCGCGCAGCGTCACCTCCGCAGCCCCGGGAATGTGACGGGCGAGCCGGCCGCAGACATAGCCGCCGTTGCCGGAGTTCGGAGGGCCGCAATAGCGCTTGTCGATGATGATCGGAGCCATCAGTCTTCCTCAGAGTTGGCGCACTCTACCTGATCTTGAGCACAATTCGTCCCTGAACCGTCCGGTTGGCCACGGCGCGCATGGCCTCGCCGGCCTCCTCCAAAGGGAGGATGCGGTCGATGTGCGGGCGGATTTGTCCCTCCGCCAGCAATTGCATCAGCGTGGCGTTCATGCGCGCTGCCTCGTTGGAGAATTTCTCCGCCCAGGCGCCGGCAAAGACGCCGATGATGGAATAGTTCTTCAGCAGCGGCAGGTTCATCGGGATGGACGGAATCTCGCCGCCGGTGAAGCCGATCGGCATCAGCCGTCCGCCCCATTTCATCAGCCGGGCCATTTGCTCGAAAATCGCGCCGCCGACATTGTCGAAGCCGACATCGATACCGTTTCCTGAAGTGATCGACTTGATCCGGTCGCGCAGATCCTCGCTGCGATAGTTGATGACCTCGCTGGCGCCGTAGCCGCGGACCAGGGCCGCCTTGTCGTCGGAGCCGACGCCGGCGACGACGCGCAGGCCGAGATGGCGGCCGAGGTCGACGGCGGCCAGTCCAACCCCGCCGGCAGCGCCGGTGACGAACAGCGTTTCGCCGCGCTCGGCTCGTGCCCGTTCGACCAGCGCATAATAGGCCGTGCCGTAATTGTGCAGGATGGTTGCCGCCGCTTCGAACGCGACGCCGTCAGGCAGGCGTACGGTCTTCGACTCCTTCGCGATCATCCGTTCGGCGTAGCCGCCGGTCCAGCTGCTGCAGGCCACGCGATCGCCGGGCGCGAACTTTGTCACCTTGCCGCCGACCGCGACGACGGTTCCGGATGATTCCGTGCCGGGCACGAAGGGCGTCTGCGGCCGCATCTGGTAGAGGCCCGAGACCAGCAACTGGTCCATGAAGCTGACGGAGGCCGCGTGGACGTCGATGAGGATCTCATCGCCGGCAGGCTTGGGCGCATCGATCTCGCCGAGGCGCAAATCGTCGGGTCCAGTGAACGAATGGCACAGAACCGCTTTCATCGTGGCGCTCCAACGGGGTTGCATTTGGCGAATTCTCTCAGCGGTGTCGCGTATCCTGCGACGATCTTGACAAAATCAGCCTGCCGCGCCGCGCCGGTCTTTTCGAACAGACGGCGGACATGCGTCTTGACCGTCGATCCGGCAACGCCGAGCGTCGCTGCGACTTCGGGAATGCTGCCGAGCTCGACGATGGCGAGCAGGACGCGTAACTCGGCCGGCGTCAATTTGAACGCCTTGCTGATCACGTCCGCCCGGGACGGGATCAGCAGCGCCGTCTTGCGAACGAACAGCGCTGCCGCCGCTCGGTGGTTTGCGCCGGAGCGTCGGCGCGGGCCCGCGGGCAGCGGCAGCGTATCGGCGACGTAGCGCTGTCCGTCCATCCCGGTCATCGGCACGGCAGTCGCGCCGGCGGCGGGAATCCACTCCGCGCGGCCCGCCGCGGCGAACGCCCGTTGCAATGTCAGGTTGGCGGGCAGATCACTGATGACGAGACGCCCGCGAACCTCATGCAGGATGTCCCCCGCATCGATGAGGGCCCGGCCGGCGATATTAGTGTGAATGAGATGGGCGTCCGCCTCGACCAGATACATCCCGGCATGGAGCCCGTCGAAAGCATCGGCAAACATGGCAGCGTCGGCAGACATTTGGGGACAGGGGGACACGCTCCACACCATCGCGCTCATCGGGGCGCTCCGATGCTCCGGGTCACGTCACGGTCTTTGGTCCGGGTCCGCGCGAAAAGGCGCGGCACCAGCATCGGCACGCGGCGGCGATACTGCCGATAGGTCTCCCCGAACTCCGCGATCAGATCCCGTTCTTCGAACTGCAACGCGGCCAGGATATAGGCGGTGTTCGCGAGCGCGAACAGCAGATGGCCGGCGGTCATCTCGGGCGTGGCCCAGAATGCGAGGAGGAAGCCCAGCATGATCGGATGCCGCACGATCTTGTAAAGCAGTGGCGCCTTGAAGGATTGACCGGGCAACTCGGTCCCGCGCAGCGACGAGAAGGCCTGGCGCAGGCCGAACAGGTCGAAATGATCGATCATGTGGGTCGATGCGAATGCGATCAGCCAGCCGAGCCAATGGACGGCGGTCAGCAACCACGCCACGATTCCGCTGGTCTGCCAAATCGATATCGGGATCGGACGCCACTGCCAGAACAGCAGGAGGAGGATGAGGCTGGAAAGCAGCACATAGGTGCTGCGCTCGCAGGCCACCGGAAGAACTTTGGTCCACCAGCGTTTGAAGGCCGGGCGCGCCATGACGCTGTGCTGGATGGCAAACAGGCTCATCAGCAGCAGGTTGACGACGATGGCCTCGGTCAAGTTCGAAGGGTTGCCGACGTCGATCGACTGATCGATTGACTTGGGTACGACATAATTGCCGACGAAACCGAGTGCATAGAGGAAGGACACCGTGAATACGGCATAGCTCACGATTGCGTAGAGCAGGATTGCGAGGCGTGAGAACATGGTTTTTCCTATTGTGCCTGATCCAGCGGTGCCGCATGCAGAGCTCGAGGCGGCCGCCGGCGAGCCGGCTCGATCTGGGCCGATGGCTACCGCGGCGCCGTCCCCTGTGCGTCCCCTGGGGACGCCCTGGGGGGAGAGAGGATTTCCATGACGGCTTTCTCGCTGGAGACATTCGGGTTCCCGGAGGTCCATGCTGACGGCCGTCCGATCAAGTTGAACCTGCGCAAGGGTCTTGCGCTGCTCGTCTATTTGGCGGAGGCCAAGGCGGCGGTCGCGCGCGACGTCATTGCCACGCTGCTCTGGCCTGAGACCGATCGAGAGACGGGCCTCGCCCGGCTGCGGCGGCTGCTTCATCGCGTCGAGCTCGCGCTCGGTCAGCCGGTATTCGAGACCGACCGCACCAGCGTGCGGTGGTCTCCGGCCGCCGTGCTGAAGGCCGATGCGCATTCATTCGAGAGCGCCTGTGACCGCGGCGACTTCGAGGAGGCCTGCCGGGTCTATCGCGGCGACTTCCTGGCGGGCTTTGCGCTAGGCGACTGTCCCGAGTTCGACGATTGGGCGTTCTTTCACCGGGAGGCGCTGAGGGGACGGCTCATGCATGCGCTCGAGCGTCTCGTGCAGGACAAGAATGCCGCCGGCGACCATTTTGCCGCGGCCGCGCATGCGGGACGGCTGGCTGAACTCGATCCGCTCAGCGAAGTCTATGGCCGGCATCTGATCCGCAGCCTGCTGCTGGCCGGCGACCGCAGCGCGGCCGAACGTCATCATGCGGCCCTGACACAGCGGCTGCGGGACGAACTCGGGGTTGCGCCGGAAGCCGAGACCGAGGCGCTGATGAGTCCCGCAACGGCGCTGAACGCTGTTCCGACCACGCGCTATGTGAAGGGCGCCGGCGTGCACCTGGCGTATCAGACCTATGGCAGCGGCCCGCTCGATATCCTGGTGATGCCCGGCTTCGTGTCGCATGTGGAGCGGGCCTGGGAGAGCCCTGCAAGCCGGACGTTCCTGGCGTCGTTGATGAAGCTCGGGCGTCTCATCGTGTTCGACCGTCGCGGCATCGGGCTGTCCGACCGGGTCGGATCGGCCCCGGGGATCGACGTCACCGCTGAGGATATCGGCACCGTGCTGCGGGCGGTGGATTCGCGCCGCGTGGTGCTGTTCGGCGCCTCCGAATGCGGGCCGGCCTGCGTCAAATTTGCGGTCGACGAACCGCGCCGCGTGGCCGGGCTCATCCTGTTCGGTGCGCTGGCCAAGGGATGTTGGGCGGAGGACTATCCGTACGCGTTGCGCGCCAGCCAGTACGACGCCTGGAGCCGCCAGCTCGTCGCGCAATGGGGCGGCCCGGTCGGCATCGAGACCTTTGCGCCGAGTCTGGCCGGTGATCCGCAGGCGCGCGCCTGGTGGGCCGGGCTATTGCGTGCGGCGTCCAGTCCCGGCGGCATCTCGGCCGTGCTCGAGGCCTTTCGCGACGCCGACGTGCGGCATCTCCTGGCGCAGATCGCCGTGCCGACGCTGGTGCTGCACCGGCGCGGCGACCAGGCGGTGCGGATCGCGGCCGGCCGCGATATCGCGAGCCGGATCAGCGGTGCGGAGTTCGTCGAGCTCGACGGCAACGATCATTGGTTCTTCGCCGGCGATCAGCGCCCGGTGCTCGCGGCGATCAAGCGATTCACGGATGCGCTGCCACTTCGCAGGGCGTAACCCACCGCTCCCATTGCTCGCTGATATCGATTTGGTGGATTACGCTTCGCTAATCCACCCTCCGAGCTCCGCCTCAGGCCGCGCTTGGGAGAGGGGCTTTCGGGCCCTGCTGGAGCTGGCGCAACGCCGCGAGGTTGGACCCGACCGACGCCAGGCAGCAACGCGATTTGCCGCCCGACTTCGCCTGGTACAGCGCGGCATCGGCGACAGCCAGCAATCCGGCGACGTCGGCGCCGTGATCCGGTGACAGCGCAATGCCGACGCTGGCGCCGATGCAGGCGTGCATCTCGCCGCTGAGCTCATAGGACAATGCGACCTCGCTGATGAGGCGATGTCCCGTCTGCTGTGCCGTCTCGGCGGTGACGCCGTCGAGGAGCACCACGAATTCGTCACCGCCCATTCGGGCGACCAATGCGTCATCAGGCAGCAGCCGGCGCACGCGCGCGGCCACCGCTTTCAGCACCGAGTCCCCCGCCGCGTGTCCGAACGTGTCGTTGATCGGCTTGAAATTGTCGAGGTCGAAGAACATCACCGCGAACGGCCGTTCGGCGCGCGCTGCAAGCCTGCCGCCGAGCGCCTCGACGAAGCCTGCGCGATTGAGCAGGCCCGTGAGCGCGTCGTGATGGGCGCGATGGCTGTTCTCGCGCTCGGCGCGCATGGTGGTGACCAGCATCCGGTTGAGGCGGAAGGCCGCGGCCGTCATCGCGGCCAGATACATCGGCACCTGAAGGAAGACGATGTAGAACAGCGGTTCGCCCGCGAGCGCGGCGCCGGGGACGATGGGGCCGAGGCTCAACAGGATCATGGTCCCGGCCAGCCGCGGCGCGCTGAAATTGCGAAAACAGATTCCGCCGACCATCGCCGCCGCCGACAGCGACGCCAGCATGGCAACGACCCAGTCGCCGCTGGCGAGACTGACAATGGCGCCAAATCCGACGCTGGCACTCCAGGCGACCGCAAGCAGGAGATGAAGGTCGGTCGGTGTCGGTCGCTGCAGGTGCGCCGCGCGATGCGCGCTCACGAGCACGACGAGACGGGCGAGGCAAATCGCGATCTCCATCACCAGCCAGATCACGAACGGCGCGGTCTGCTTACGGCCGGCAATCACGGCGGCAACGGCAATCGTATTGACTGCGCCGGCGGCAAACACCGGCAGCGATCCATAAAGCTGGGCGATGAGGGCGGCCCGGATGTCGTCGGGCGCGCCTGGCCCCGGCTCGGCGAGCCAGCGTGTCAGGCGCCAGCGCGGCGCACTGTAGAGTCCCTTGTCCGATTGCATTGCAGAGCGTCCCCGTATTCCGGGCGCCAACAACGATGACCGCTCCTAACAGCCTTTTAAGGCAGCCAGGGATCGCCGGCCGTTGCTTGGCACATGGTAAACCGGCCGACGCGCACGGCGGCCGTGCAGGAAGATGCGGTTTGGTGCAGGTGTGAGGTCACACCGTCTCGAGCTGGTCTGCGCCGCGCTTCTTCTTCGACTTGGATTGGCCGAGCAGGGGGCCGGCCGTCAGCGCCGCCGTATCTGCCACGCCGGGATCACGCGAGATCATCGCGGCGACGATCGCGCCGTCGATCAGGAGGCCGAGCTGATGGGCAAGCACCGCGGGCTCGCTCGAGCCGAGCTCGCCGGCGAGCTTCTCGATGTGGCCGAGCACGATCTTCTTGTGCTTCAGTGCGATGTTGCGGAACTGCTTGGCGTCCTTGTCGTGCTCGCCGACCGCGTTGATGAAGGGGCAGCCGTAGAAGCGCTCTTCGGCAAACCAGCTCTTCAGGGCCGGGAAGATGCGCGTGAGTTTCGCCTGCGCGTCGCCGCCGCCGTCTTCCATGGCGCCGATGAACCATTCGCGCCATTGCTTGCCTTCGCTCTCCAGCACCGCGTTGACGAGGTTGGTCTTGGAGCCGAACAATTTGTAAAGCGTGGTCTTCGCGGTGCCGGCCTCTTCGATGATCGCATCGATGCCGGTGGCGTTGATCCCATTCTTGCAGAACAGATGCGAGGCGGCGCTGAGCAGGCGCCCGCGCGCGGATTCGTCGTCGCCAGCGCCTGAATGCGGCGCGTTCTTCTTCGACGACATCTTGTTCAGTGAGGACTTGTTCAGTGAAGGCTTGGCCATGGACTGCAACTTAATCGCAGCCGCGCGGTATCATCAAGCCGCATCTCGTCCGCGCCAAAAAGATTCGCATCGGTGATCTCATCTGCATCGCCTTTGAGCAGAGCGCGGCTGATCAATCCGCAGGCAGCCATCGCTAAGCGGCTCCAATGCCTCGCATTTCGTTTTCGGCCTCTTCTGGCACGCTCCATGCAAGGAAACAGACCGTTCGGTATCCTGCCGTTTTCCACGGCTGCCAGGGAGAAGATGATGACTGCCGTCGTTCAAAAGACAGTGCTGACGGGGTGCCTTGCGCCCATCGACAAGAATGGCCTCGAGCAACTGATCGCGAGCGGCAAGGCCAATCCGAAGGTCGTCAAGACCTTGAAGTGCAAGACGGTCGCGGAAGGCAAATTCCGTCACGCCAACTACATCCGCAATCTGCCGCCCTATATCGTCGACGAGCCGCCGGGCCTTTTGGGTGACGACACCGCGCCGAATCCGTCGGAAGCCTCGCTTGCCGCGCTCGGCTCGTGCCTCGCCGTCGGCCTGCACGCCAACGCCGTGCATCGCGGCTGGATCGTCAACAAGCTCGAGCTCGAGCTCGAAGGCGACCTCAACATCACCGCGGTCTGGGGCACCGGCGATACCTCGGACAAGCCGGTCGGCTTCACCGACGTGCGGGTCAAGGTCGACATGGCGTGCGAGGGCGTCTCGCAGGACGAGGTCAACGCGCTGGTCGCCCATGTGAAGAAATGGTCGCCGGTCGCCAACACCTTCACCCGCCCGGTCAATCTCGAGGTCGGCATCTAGCTGATAGCAACCAGGACAAGGTGCGGGAGACGATCATGGGGTCACTGGCTTTATCGCGGGCCGAAAGTTTGGATCAGCCCGCACCGTCCATTGCAGGGGAGGTGGCGCGGATCGCGCGCGAAGATCTCGCGCCGCTTGCCGTCGGTATCGACGACGGCTCGGTCTATCCGGCCGAGTTGTTGCGCAAGTTCGGCGCGGTCGGCGCCTGGGGCAGTCACGTGCCGCACGAAGGTCCGGCCGACCTGCGCTGTGCCATCCAGGCGATGGCTGCGATCGGCGAGGTGTGTGGGGCGACGGCCTTCATGGCCTGGTGCCAGAACACGCTGGTCTGGTACGCCGCCAACTCGACCAATCTGAAGCTCGCAAAGCGTTTCGGCGATGCCTTCTCGACCGGCCGCGTGCTCGGCGGCACCGGGCTCTCCAACCCGATGAAGAGCTTTTTCGGGATCGAGAAGCTGAAGCTGAAAGGGCGCAAGGTCGAGGGCGGCTACATCGTGCGCGGCGCGCTGCCCTGGGTCTCCAATCTCGGTCCCGACCATTATTTCGGCACCATCTTCGAGCGTGAGGACGATCAGGGCATCGCAAGTGGCGAGCCCGGCACTGTGATGTTCCTCGCCGACTGCTCGGACCCGGCGATCACGCTGACGCCGTGCAAGCCGTTCATGGCGATGGACGGCACCGGCACCTATGGCGTGCAGTTCCGCGACGTCTTCGTGCCCGACGAGCTGATCCTCGCCGACCCCGCCGGCCCCTTCGTCAAGAGGATCCGCGCCGGGTTCATCCTGCTGCAGGCCGGCATGGCGCTCGGCCTCATCAAGGACTGCATCAACATCATGGGCGAGGTCGATAGTCCCCTCGGCCACATCAACCGCTATTTGCCGCAGCAGCCGGTGCACTTCCGCGATCTCGCCGCCGAGCTCGAAGCCGAGACCATGGCGCTGGCGCGCGATCCCTACAACGAGGACGAGACCTACTGGCGCAAGGTGATCGCGCTGCGCCTGCGCGCGGGCGAGGCCAGCGTCGCGGCGGCGCATGCGGCGATGCTGCATTGTGGCGCGCGCGGCTACCTCAGGAGCCACCGCGCGCAGCGGCGGCTGCGCGAGGCCTATTTCGTCGCGATCGTCACGCCGGCTACCAAGCAGCTGCGCAAGATGCTCGCCGAGTTCTGAGCTTCACGAGTCCACCCCGGAAGACCACTTAACCTCAACGGAGAGGCTGCCAATGACGGACGTTCTGATCTCTGCCAGCGAACTTGCCGATCTCTTGAAGCTCGAACCCTGTGTCGTCATCGACACCCGCAATCCCGATGCCTATAGCGCCGGGCACCTGCCGGGCGCGGTGAACGTGCACGAGATCTTCACGTTTCTCGCGACCTCGACGCCGGAAGGCATGAGCGAGCTGAAGACCAAATTCGCCGACGCCTTCGGGGCTGCCGGTCTCTCCGGCAAGGAGACCGCGGTGATCTACGAGCAGTCGATGAATTCTGGCTTCGGCCAGTCCTGCCGCGGCTACTATCTGCTCACCATGCTCGGCTATCCCAAGATCAAGGTGCTGCATGGCGGCTTCGACGCCTGGTCGGCCGCGGGCCTTCCGGTGACGAAGGATGTCCCGGTGCCGGCGAAGGCCTCGTTCGCGGTCGTGCCGGAAGCCGGCGAGATCCTGATCGACGCGAAGACCATGCTTGCCGCGGTCGGCAAGCCCGGCATTGCCATTCTCGATGTGCGCGATGTCGACGAGTGGATCGGCGACAGCTCGTCGCCCTATGGCAAGGATTTCTGCCCCCGCAAGGGCCGCATCCCCGGTGCGGTGTGGCTGGAATGGTACCGCATGATGAAGCCGACCGCGGAAGGCCCGCGCTTCAAGTCCAAGGACGAGATTCTGGCGGAATGCGCCACCGTCGGCATCTCGCCGAGCACACCGGTCTATCTCTACTGCTTCAAGGGGGCGCGCGCCTCGAACACGTTCCTGGCGCTGAAGAATGCCGGCGTGAAGGACGTGCGGATGTATTTCGGCTCCTGGAACGAATGGTCACGTGATCCGTCGCTGCCGATCGAGCAGGGGCTGCCCATGGCTGCCCAGGTAACAGGCAAGGCGGCATAGAACCTGCATGTTTCCAATGGCCCGGCTGCGCAAGCTGTAGCCGGACCACGATGGAATCTTGACCTGACGCGGCGGACAACGGCGTCCGCCGCGCAGTGTGACAAAGGGGCGCAGCAGCATGTCCACGTTCGACGATCCGTTTGATGGCGACCGCAGTCTCGGGGCGGGCTGCGTTTGCGGCCAGCACCGTTCGGCGGGGGAGCACGAGCAGGCGGCGCTGCGCTGCGAGCCGGTCGAGAGCGAGGAGAAACGCTACGAGGGCGTGGTTGCGTCCGCGGTGATGCGGGCGATGTTTCCGCAGGATGTGGCACGGCGGGCGTTCCTGAAATCGGTCGGGGCCTCCACCGCACTGGCCGCGCTATCGCAGTTCTTTCCGCTTCGGACCGCAACCGAGGTGTTCGCGCAAACCGGCGCACCCGAGAAGAAGGACCTCAAGGTCGGCTTCATCCCGATCACCTGCGCCACGCCGATCATCATGGCGGCGCCGATGGGCTTCTATGCCAAGCACGGTCTCAACGTCGAGGTGGTCAAGACCGCCGGCTGGGCCGTGATCCGCGACAAGACCATCAACAAGGAATACGACGCCGCGCACATGCTCGCACCGATGCCGATCGCGATCTCGCTGGGCCTCGGTGCCAACGCGATTCCTTTTGCCGTGCCGGCGATCGAGAACATCAACGGGCAGGGCATCGTGCTGGCGGCCAAGCACAAGGACAAGCGCGACCCGAAGGACTGGAAGGGCCTGAAATTCGCCATTCCCTTCGACTATTCCATGCACAATTATCTGCTGCGCTATTATCTCGCCGAGCACGGGCTCGATCCCGATACCGACGTGCAGCTGCGCTCGGTGCCGCCGCCAGAGATGGTCGCCAATTTGCGTGCCGACAACATCGACGGCTTCCTCGCCCCCGACAACATCTGCCAGCGCGCGATCTATGACGGCGTCGGCTTCATGCATCTGTTGTCGAAGGAGATCTGGGACGGTCATCCCTGTTGCAGCTTCGCCGCCAGCCGCGAGTTCATCACGAGTGCGCCGAACAGCTTTGCGGCGCTGACCCGCGCCATCGTCGATGCCACGGCCTATGCCTCGAAAGCGGAGAACCGCAAGCAGATCGCGGAGGCCATCGCGCCCGCGAACTACATCAACGCGCCGGTGACGGTGCTGGAGCAGGTCCTGACCGGCACCTATGCCGACGGCCTCGGCGGGGTGAAGACCGATGCGAAACGCGTCGATTTCGATCCGTTCCCCTGGCAGTCCTTTGCGGTGTGGATGCTGACGCAGATGAAGCGCTGGGGCCAGATCAAGGGCGACGTCGACTACAAGGCGGTGGCCGAGCAGGTGTATCTGGCGACCGACACCAAGAAGCTGATGACCGAGATGGGCCTGTCGCCGCCGGCGAGCGCGTACAAGTCGTTTGCGGTGATGGGCAAGACCTTCGATCCCGCCAAGCCCGAGGATTACGTCGCGAGCTTCAAGATCAGGAAGGCGTCGTGATGATCTCCACTCTCGTGTCCCGGACGCGATGCAGCACGAAGTGGTGCATCNNGCACCACTTCGTGCTGCGCCGCGCCCGGGACACGGCGGAGTGTGAGATGACCTCCTCCCTCCGTCTCCGCGCCGGTCTCGTCTCCATCGCCTTGCTCGCCGCATTCCTCGGCGTCTGGCATCTCGCCACGCGCTCGACAGGCCCCGTCGCCACGATGAGCCCTGAATACGCCAAGCTGATGGGCCTGACCGCGACGCAGGGCAAATCGGCGATGCCCGGGCCGCTCGATGTCGGCGCCAAGTTGTGGGAGCACTTGAGGCGGCCGTTCTACGACAATGGGCCGAACGACAAGGGGCTCGGCATCCAGCTCGGATACTCCATCGCGCGGGTCGGCACCGGCTATCTGCTGGCGGTGCTGGTCGCGATCCCGCTCGGCTTTCTGATCGGCATGTCGCCGCTGCTGAGCAAGGCGCTCGATCCCTTCATCCAGGTGCTGAAGCCGATCTCGCCGCTGGCCTGGATGCCGCTCGCGCTCTACACCATCAAGGATTCCTCGATCTCGGCGATCTTCGTCATCTTCATCTGCTCGATCTGGCCGATGCTGCTCAATACCGTGTTCGGCGTCGCCAGCGTGCGCAAGGAATGGATCAACGTCGCGCGCACGCTCGAGGTCGGCACCGTCAGGCGGGCCTTCACCGTGATCCTCCCCGCGGCGGCGCCGACGATCCTGACCGGCATGCGCATCTCGATCGGCATCGCCTGGCTCGTCATCGTCGCCGCCGAAATGCTCGTCGGCGGCACCGGCATCGGCTATTTCGTCTGGAACGAGTGGAATAATCTGTCGATCACCAACGTGATCATCGCGATCCTGCTGATCGGGATCGTCGGCATGCTGCTCGACCAGATCCTGGCGCGCTTCACGCGCATGGTCACCTTTCCGGAGTAGAGGCCGTGACCGACAAGTTCATCTCCATCGAAGGCATCGCCAAACGCTATCCCGGTGCGAGCGGCGCCACGACCACGATCTTCGAGAACCTGTGGCTGTCGATGGCGCGGGGCGAGTTTGCTTGCGTGATCGGGCATTCCGGCTGCGGCAAGACCACCGTGCTCAACATCCTCGCCGGCCTCGATGCGACGAGCGAGGGCGCCGTCATCGTCGACGGGCAGGCGATTTCGGGCACCAGCCTCGACCGCGCCGTGATCTTCCAGAGCCACGCACTGTTGCCCTGGCGCACCGTGCTCGGCAATGTCGCCTATGCCGTGAGCTCGAAATGGCGGAGCTGGGACCGTGCCAAGGTGAGGGCGCACGCGCAGACCTTCATCGATCTCGTCGGGCTGACAGGTTCGGAGCACAAGCGCCCCTCGGAGCTGTCCGGCGGCATGAAGCAGCGCGTCGGCATCGCCCGCGCGCTCTCGATCACGCCGAAGATCATGCTGATGGACGAGCCGTTCTCGGCGCTGGACGCGCTGACGCGCGGCACGCTGCAGGACGAGGTGCGGCGCATTTGCCTGGAGACCGGGCAGACCGCATTCATGATCAGCCATGACGTCGACGAGGCGATCTATCTCGCCGACAAGATCTTCCTGATGACCAACGGGCCCGGCGCGGTGCTGGCCGAGGTCGTCGAGAACCCGCTGCCGAGGGATCGCGGCCGCACCGATCTGCACCGCCATCCGCTCTACTACGCGCTGCGCAACCACATCATCGATTTCCTGGTGACGCGCAGCAAGACGTTTACCGTCGAGACACCCGATCACGATCCGCGTAATGTGCTGCTGGTGCATATCGGCAAGCCCGGACTGACGATCGCGTCCAGTGGTGACGAGCAACGCCAGACCTGGACGCCCGGGACCAGTCCCGGACTGACTGCTTGAAAAGGAGACCCTGACATGAAACGCGAAGACCTCACCGAGAAGCTGCTCGACATCAAGCGCGAGAAGGGCTGGAGCTGGAAGCACATCTGCGAGAAGATCGGGGGGTATTCCGAGGTCCTCATCGTCGGCGCCATCCTCGGCCAGATGAAATTGACGAAACCGCAGGCTGCCAATGCCGGGGAGCTGTTCGGCCTGTCGAAGGCGGAAGTTGCGATGCTCAACGAGGTGCCGATGCGCGGCACCGGCACGCCGATGCCGCCGACCGATCCCCTGATCTATCGCTTCTACGAAATGGTGATGGTGAACGGCCCGGCCTGGAAGGCGCTGATCGAGGAAGAATTCGGCGACGGCATCATGTCGGCGATCGACTTCGACATGGCCATGGAGCGCGTCGCCAACCCGAAGGGCGACCGCGTCAAGATCACCATGAGCGGCAAATTCCTGCCGTACAAATATTACGGCGCCAGCGGCAACGTGCCGGAATACGGCTTCAAGGAGGAGTGACCGACGCAGTTAACCGCTGGTGAAGCGGCGGCCCGGTGTTTGCGGTCCATGGTTTGCCTGACGGCAACCTCTGGAGGCTAGGTAACGGGCCTCGCTTCAACCACAGGTACCCCTGATGAAATTTCGCTCGCGTTTTGTCTTGGCAGGCGTTGGTCTGCTGGTCGTGATTGCCCCCTCCAAGGCCCAGTCCCAGCGTGTCATCGCCGAGCAAGGCGGCGGGGGTCTGCGGCAGGAAGGATCGGTGCGTGTGCAGACTTCGATCAACTTCTTTGTCGCCGGTCCGACCGGGGACAGCGAGGAGGCCCAGAAACTGCGCGACCGCGCGCGCCGCACGGTCTATGAGATGGCGGCGCGCGAATGTGATCTCCTGCGCGAGGTGCTTGCCCGCGATTGCCGGATGGAGTCGGTCAACACCAACATCAACCGGCAGTTCGGACCGCAACAAGCGGAGGGATTCAATATCAGCGGATCGATGGGTTTTCAGATCACGCTAAAATAGAGCCAGACGGCGGGGTCACTTCCCCGCCTTCACCTCGGCGGCCGCCACCGCGAGCAGCTCGCTCATCTTGGCGCGAATCGCCTGCTCGGTGACGACGACGTTCTTGGCGGCGAAATCGGCCGTGATTTTGCGCAAGACGTCGGCATCGCCAGCCTCCTCGAAATCGGCCGCGACCACCTCCTTGGCATAGGCGGTGGCGGCATCGCCCGATATGCCGAGCTTTTCAGCCGCCCACAGCCCGAGCAGCCGGTTGCGGCGGGCCTCCGCCTTGAATTTCTGCTCCTCGTCGAGGGCGTATTTCTTCTCGAAACCTTCCTGACGCTTGTCGAACTCGCTCATGCCTTGTTCCAAATCCCCTGCTGAATGGAGCGGGAGCCTTCCGTTGCGGCGACCCGACTGCATGCCTACATAGATAGCACGAATCGGCAAAACAACGGGCCGTTAAGCCGCAGGCAAGATGGTATAAGTTGGTGCCGGACGGCCGGATCGATTGTGCTCGGTCAGCCAATCGGATAGGTTGCCTGGAGGCTTGGTTCCCGTTCTGTTTCCAAGGGTTATGGACGGGGTTCCGGGTCGTTCACGGCAGCTCCGCTGTGGGTCGTAAATCCTAGTAACCGGAGCACACCAAATACATGGATTTCAACAAAACACGGTACATCCCCATGAGCCGGCGGCGTCGCATTTATGAAGGCAAGGCAAAGGTTCTGTATGAAGGCCCGGAGCCCGGTACCCTGATCCAGCACTTCAAGGACGACGCGACCGCGTTCAATGCGAAAAAGCATCAGGTGATCGAGGGCAAGGGTGTCCTCAACAACCGGATCTCGGAGTACCTGTTTCAGCACCTCAACGACATCGGGGTGCCGACCCATTTCATCCGCCGCCTCAACATGCGCGAGCAATTGATTCGTGAGGTCGAGATCGTGCCGCTCGAGGTGGTGGTGCGGAACGTCGCCGCCGGCTCGCTGTCGCAGCGCCTCGGCATCGAGGAGGGCACGCAGCTGCCCCGTTCGATCATCGAATTCTACTACAAGAACGATCAGCTCAACGACCCCATGGTGTCGGAAGAGCACATCACGGCCTTCGGCTGGGCGACGCCCCAGGAGATCGACGACATCATGGCGCTTGCCATCCGTGTCAACGACTTCCTCACCGGCCTCTTCCTCGGCATCGGCATCCGCCTCGTCGACTTCAAGATGGAATGCGGACGCCTGTTCGAGAACGAGATGATGCGCATCATCGTCGCCGACGAGATCTCGCCGGATAGCTGCCGTCTGTGGGACATCAAGTCGAACGAGAAGCTCGACAAGGATCGTTTCCGCAGGGATCTCGGCGGCCTGCTCGAGGCCTATACTGAAGTTGCAAAACGTCTCGGCATCCTCATGGAGAACGAGCGTCCGCAGGGCTCCGGCCCGGTGCTGGTGAAGAGCTGAGGGGATTTTCGACGTGAAGGCACGTGTCACCGTTACCTTGAAGACGGGCATCCTCGATCCGCAAGGCAAGGCCATCGAAGGCGCGCTGAAGTCGCTCGGCGTCGACGGCGTCGCCAGCGTCCGCCAGGGCAAGGTGTTCGACATCGAGCTCGCCGGCGCCGACAAGACCAAGGCGGAAGCCGCGCTGAAGGAAGCCGCCGACAAGCTGCTGGCGAATACCGTGATCGAGAACTATCGGGTCGAAATCGTCTAGGCCTGTCCGCCATGGTAGCCCGGATTGCGCTTCGCTCCATCCGGGCTACGAAGCGATTTCCTCATAGCCATCCGGCGCGACGAAAACGCCAGTACAGCGCGGTGCACGCCGTCAGCATCACACCGAGCAGCATGTAATAGCCGTAGTCCCATTCCAGCTCCGGCATGTGCTTGAAGTTCATGCCGTAGATGCCGGCAAGCGCGGTCGGGATCGCGATGATCGCGAGCCAGGACGCGAGCTTCTTGGACACCGCCGTCTCCTGCGCCTGGCCGACCAGCAGGCTGGCCTCGAAGGCGAAAGCCAGCACCTCGCGCATGGAATCGATGCGCTCCTGGATGTTGCGGACGTGGTCGGTGACGTCGCGGAATAGCGGCTGCATGGCCTGCCGCACCATCGACAGCTCGTCATGCTCCAGCCGGCGGCAGACCTCCACCAGCGGCCCGATCGCGTTGCGCAGCCGCAACAGGTCGCGGCGCAGCATGTAGAGCCGCTCGATCTGGGCTTTGCTGATCGCCTTGGACAGCACGTCGTCCTCGATACCCTCGACTTCGTCGTGAATGCTCTCGAGCACGGGCGAGTAATTGTCGACGATGAAATCGAGGATCGCATAGAGAATGTAATCCTCGCCGCGGGCGAGCGCCCGCGGGCAGCTTTCGCAGCGTTCGCGCACCGGCGTGTAGGACGTCGAGGCGCCGTGGCGCACCGAGACCAGATAACCTTCGCCGATGAAGATGTGGGTCTCGCCGAAGACGATGCGGCCCTCGACCAGCTGCGCCGTCCGCGCCACGATGAACAGGGCTTCGCCATATTGCTCGATCTTGGGTCGCTGATGGGCGTGGTTGGCGTCCTCGATCGCGAGTTCGTGCAGGTCGAATTGCTTCTGCACCGCGCCGAGCAGCGCCATGTCGGGCTCGTGCAGGCCGATCCAGACCACGTGGCCGGGCTTGGCCCGCCAGCTCGAGGCCTCGCTGATGGCGATATTGGCGATGCGGCGGCCATCGACATAGGCGCCGGCGGCGACGACGCCCTCGGTGGACACGGGCTCGGAGGGGGACGTGGGCAGCGACGGGACGTTCATGGCTTCAATCCCGGGCAAGATCGTCGGGCAAAAGTGCCTCGGCTATGGCCTGTGTACAAGGCCGTCCGGCAAGGCTAGCACTGGTAAAATCCCCGTCAAATGGCTATGTCTCTTCGCGAATTGGCCCTTTGGCCAGCCCGATTCCCATCACCGTCGGAACTTTTGCCATGAAAGCCGCCATCCTCGTCTTTCCCGGAATCAACCGCGAACGCGACATGGCGCGTGCGCTGAGGATGATCTCGGGCAGCGAGCCGGCGATGGTCTGGCACGCCGAGACGGCGCTGCCTGCGGGCACGGATCTCGTGGTGGTGCCGGGCGGCTTTTCCTACGGCGACTATTTGCGCTGCGGCGCCATCGCGGCACGCGCGCCGGTGATGGATGCGGTGCGCGACTATGCGGCCAAGGGCGGCCTCGTGCTCGGCGTCTGCAACGGTTTTCAGATCCTCTGCGAGTCCGGCCTCTTGCCGGGCGTGCTGATGCGCAATGCGCGGCTGAAATTCATCTGTCATGACGTGCATCTGCGCGTCGAGCGTTCCGACACGCCGTTCACCCGCGGCTACAATGCCGGGCAGGTGATCCGCGTGCCGGTCGCCCATGGGGAAGGCAATTACGAGGCGGATGAAGAGACCATCAAGCGGCTCGAAGGCGAGGGGCGGGTGCTCTATCGCTACTGTTCCGCCGACGGTGTGGTGGACGACGACAGCAACATCAACGGCGCGGCGCATTCGATCGCCGGCATCGTCAACGACAAGGGCAACGTGCTCGGCATGATGCCGCATCCGGAAAACCACGTCGAAGACATCATGGGCTGCACCGACGGCCGCGGCCTGTTCGCGGGCCTGACCGCGCATCTGGAAAAAGCCGCGTGATTGCGTTCGCGGTGAAGCGGGCTCTCGCTGCGATCGCGGCGCTGTCGCTCGCGTCATTTTCGCTCGCGACGGCCGCGTTCGCGCAGGATTATCCAAAGCGTCCGATCACCATGATCGTGCCGTTCGCGGCCGGCGGCACCTCGGACGTGATCGCGCGCGCGGTGGCCGAGCAGATGGGCATCGCGCTCGGCCAGACCATCGTGATCGAGAACGTTGCCGGGGCCGGCGGTTCGACCGCGCTGGCGCGCGCCTCCCGCGCCGAGCCCGATGGCTACACCATCGCAATCGGCAATGCCGGTACCAATGCCGCGACCTACACGATCTATCCCAAGCTTCCGTTCACGCCGGAGTCTTTCGTGCCGATCGCCATGGTGGCGAAGACGTTCGGCATCGTCGCGCTGCGCAAGGATTTTCCGGCGAAGGACCTCAAGGAGTTCATCGCCTACGCCAAGGCCAATCCCGGCAAGATCAATCTCGGCCATGCCGGCGTCGGCTCCTCGAACTATCTGATCTGCAAGAGCTTCGTCACCGCCGCCGGGATCGACGCGACGCTGGTCGGCTATCGCGGCGCCGCGCCTGCGCTCACTGACGCGGTCGGCAGCCAGATCGACGGCGTCTGCGATGCGGCGGCCTCGGTCTCGCAGTCGATCAACGAGAAACTGGTAAAGGGGCTGGTGGTCGGCTCGACCGTGCGGCTCGCTACGCTGCCGGACCTGCCGACCTCGGCGGAAGCGGGCCTGCCCGAATTCGAGGCACAGGGCTGGAACGGCCTGTTCGCGCCCAAGGGCACGCCGCCGGCCGTGATTGCCAAGCTGAACGCCGCGGCGCGCACGGCGGTGGAGACCGACGCGGTGAAGAAGCGCTTTGCCGACCTGTCGACCGTTGCGCCCGATGCCAATGAGCATACGCCGGAGCTGCTGCAGCAGCTCGTGACACGCGACGTCGAAAAATATCGGAAAATGCTGGCGGACGACGCCAAGTAATAGCGTCTCGCGCTACCGCAGCTTCAACCGCTCCGCCGGCACCGTCATCGCGGCCACACCCGCCATCACCAGCACTAGCCCCAGCGCCAGGTTCGACGGCACGCTCTCGCCGAGCAGCAGCACGGAGAGGCCGACGCCGATCGGGATGCGCAAGTACCCTTGCGCGTTGGTGGTCAGCGTGCCGAGCCGGCCGAGGCAGACGTAGAACAGCATCAGGCCCAGCGCGCTCGACACGATGCCCATGACGGTGGTGGCGATGATCGCGGTCGAGGTCGGCTGCAGAGTCCAGGGCTGATCGATGATCAGCGAGGGCGGCAGCAGGATGAGACCGCCGAACAATAGCGAGCCGGCCGCCACCACCATCGGGTCGTATTGGGAGAGGCGAAGGCCGAAGATCGTTGCGCAGGCAAACGAGATGGTGGCGAGCAGGATCGCGATCTCCGCCACGATCTCGCTGCCGAAGCCGCGCAGTGCATCGAGGCCGACGATGAGAATCGTGCCGGCGAGGCCGAGGATCGCGCCGGCGAGCTTGAGCAGCGTTGCCGGCTCATGCCGCGTGATCAGCGAGGTGATCAGGAAGGCGAAGATCGGCGTCGTCGAGGCCAGCACCACGGTGTTCGACGCCGGCACATAGAGCTGCGACCAGGTGATGATCAGGAACGGAAAGGTCGAATTGATCAGCTGCTGGGTCGCGAACAGCTTCCACGCCTTCGCGTCGGTCGGGACCCTGATGCCGCGCATCCACAGGATCGCGAACAGGAAGGCCGCCGCGATCAGCGAGCGTGCCGAGATGAAGGTGATGGGCGGGATGGTGGGAAGCGCCAGCTTGGCCAGCGGATAGGTCGAGCTCCAGCAGCAGGCGAGCGCGAGCAGCAGCGCATAGTCGCGCCAGCTGCGTGCGCCGGTTGCGGGCAGGGAGGGCAACGGCGATGCGACGGAGGCCGTCGTGCGACCTGTCCCTGATGTGCTCTGCGGCACCTTGTTCCTGCTCCCCGGCGCGATAGCGCTTGCCGGGAAGTCTGGGCGAGGGCGCGCGAAAAGGGAAGGCGCCGAGCTATGCGTTTGGCTGAGGTAGCGCCTTCCGCTTCATCCGCTTGATCGTGCCGGAAAAGGTCAGCAGCACCCGCGTCCCCGACATCATCTTGCCGCGCAGGAAGATCAGCGAGCCGCCGGCGCGGGTGACCTCGCCGGTGCATTCGATCAGCTCGCCCTCGCGTGCCGCGTCGAGGAATTCGCAGGCGAAGTTGGTCGTCACCGCCCGGCTGTCCAGGACATGGGTGGCGATCGCAAACAGCGAGTAGTCGGCAAAGGCCATGTAGCAGCCGCCATGGACGTTCCCGGAGCCGTTGAGGTGCTTTTTCTCGACCCGGAAGGCGCTGCGGACGTTGCCGTCGGCCTCGATCCGGTGCCAGAAGGGGCCGACATGGGCTTCAAAACTGTCGCGAATCCATGTCCGCCAGCCCACAAATTCGCCCTCGGTGGCGACGTGGAGGTCGGGGCGGCGGGGCGGGGGCGTTTTGGTCAATTCGTGCAAGGAAATGGGCCTTCAATTGCGGGTCTTCAGCCCTTAAATCCGATCCGTCCGCGCCGTGCAATTCCTGTTCCCGCCGTCCCCGCCTGCAAAACGTGGGACAGTGGGAAAATGGGCCATAAAGGGCTTTTCGCGAGCCCCGGATGTTCCTAAGAACGGCCAAACCGCCGCCGAAAGCCCCTGAAGCCATGAAGAACGAACCCAAGATCACCCCCGAACTGGTTGCCGCCCACGGGCTCAAGCCCGACGAATACGAGCGCATCCTGAAGCTGATCGGGCGGGAGCCGACCTTCACCGAGCTCGGCATCTTCTCGGCGATGTGGAACGAGCACTGCTCGTACAAATCCTCGCGCATCCATCTCAAGGGCCTGCCGACCAAGGCGCCCTGGGTGATCCAGGGCCCCGGCGAGAATGCCGGTGTGATCGACATCGGTGACGGCCAGGCCGTGGTCTTCAAGATGGAGAGCCACAACCATCCGAGCTACATCGAGCCCTACCAGGGAGCCACCACCGGAGTCGGCGGCATCTTGCGCGACGTCTTCACGATGGGCGCGCGTCCCATCGCCTGCCTCAATGCGCTCAGCTTCGGCGCGCCCGAGCATGCCAGGACGCGGCATCTGGTCTCCGGCGTCGTGGCCGGGGTCGGCGGCTACGGCAATTCCTTCGGCGTGCCGACGGTGGGGGGCCAGGTGCGCTTCCACACCCGCTATGACGGCAACATCCTCGTCAACGCGATGGCCGTCGGGCTCGCCGACACCGACAAGATCTTTTATGCCGCCGCCTCCGGCGTGAACATGCCGATCGTCTATCTCGGCTCCAAGACGGGGCGCGACGGCATCCACGGCGCCTCGATGGCCTCGGCCGAGTTCGACGACAAGTCCGAGGAGAAGCGCCCGACCGTGCAGGTCGGTGATCCCTTTGCCGAAAAACTGCTGCTCGAGGCGTGCCTGGAGATCATGGAGAAGGGTTGCGTCATCGCGATCCAGGACATGGGCGCGGCGGGCCTGACCTGCTCGGCGGTCGAGATGGGCGCCAAGGGCGACCTCGGCGTCGACCTCGATCTCGACGCGGTGCCGACCCGCGAGACCGGGATGAGCGCCTACGAGATGATGCTCTCGGAAAGCCAGGAGCGCATGCTCATGGTGCTCAAGCCCGAGAAGGAAAAGGAAGCCGAGGCGATCTTCAAGAAGTGGGGCCTGGACTTCGCCGTGGTCGGCTACACCACGCCGAGCAAGCGTTTCGTGGTCAAGCATGGCGGCGACGTCATGGCCGATCTGCCGATCAAGGAACTCGGCGACGAGGCGCCGCTCTACGACCGCCCGCATGTTCCCTCCGCCGCGCTGCCGGTCGTGCATGCCCGCGAGGTGCCGGCGCCGATGGGCGTAGGTAGCGCGCTGGAGAAGCTGATCGGCACGCCCGACATGTGCTCTAAGCGCTGGGTCTGGGAGCAGTACGACCACGTCATCCTCGGCAACACCATGCAGCGTCCCGGCGGCGATGCCGCCGTGGTGCGCATCGAGGACGGGCCGAAGGGGCTTGCGCTGACCGTCGACGTCACGCCGCGCTATTGCGAGGCGGACCCGTTCGAAGGCGGCAAGCAGGCGGTGGCGGAAGCCTGGCGCAACATCACCGCGGTCGGCGGCAAGCCGCTCGCGATCACCGACAACCTCAACTTCGGCAACCCTGAACGGCCCGAGATCATGGGCCAGTTCGTCGGCTGCCTGAAGGGCATCTCGGAAGCCTGCCGCACGCTCGACTTCCCGGTCGTCTCCGGCAACGTCTCGCTCTACAACGAGACCAACGGCCGCGCGATCCTCCCCACGCCTTCGATCGGCGGCGTCGGCCTGCTCGACGATTTCACCAAATCGGCCTCGCTCGCCTTCAAGGCCGAGGGCGAAGCGATCCTCCTGGTCGGCGAGACCCATGGCTGGCTCGGCCAGTCCGTCTACCTGCGCGACATTTGCGGCCGCGAGGAGGGCGCGCCGCCGCCGGTCGATCTCGCCGCCGAGAAGCGCAACGGCGATTGCGTGCGCGGCATGATCCATGGCGGCACCGCGACCGCCGTGCACGACCTCTCCGACGGCGGCCTTCTGATCGCGCTGGCCGAGATGGCGATGGCGAGCGGCATCGGGGCCAAGCTGCTGGCGGCGCCGACTTCACTGGTCTCGCAGGCCTATTGGTTTGGCGAGGATCAGGCGCGCTATCTCGTCACCGTGCCGGAGACCGAAGCCGGCCGCGTGCTCGCCAAGATGCGTGGCTGCGAAGTGCCCTGCGTGCGAATCGGCACCACCGGCGGCGATGCGATCGCGATCGCCGGCGAGGCGCCTGTCACGATCGATGCCCTGCGCAAGTCGTTCGAGCGCTGGCTGCCGGAGTATATGGGCGGCAAGGCGGCCTGAGGCGGGGCCGCGAACTCAGTCCCGTAGCCCGGATGAGCGCAGCGACATCCGGGTCTTTGCTGGCACTGTTTCCCGGATATCGCTGCGCTCATCCGGGCTACGGGTGCCCAGCCTCACAACACGTGCGACGCGCCCGGTATCCTCCGCAACGCCGCCGTCAGGCCCCAGCTCACGATCACCGTGAGCACGAGGCCGATCGCGGCCTTCACGATCGCAGGCCACGCAAAGTCGAACAGCGCGTACTGGATCCACAGCGCAATCGGGTAGTGCACCAGGAAGATGCCATAGGCATCCGCCTGCATGCGGTCGAGCAGGGTCGGCCCCGGTGCCTTCGAATACAGGAAGAAGGCGAGGATCGCGAGCAGGATCGAGGCCGAGAACAGCACGAAGAACGTGCCGTAGAACACGTGGTACCAGTGCGGCAGGTGATCGGGATTCCCGAGGATCTCGCGCTTGATGTAGATCATGCACCACATCAGGCAGTAGGGGATCAGCGTGACGATCACCCATAGCCAGCGCTGCTTCGGCAACTGGCCGTCGGCGCTGAGGATGCCGCGATCGAAATTCGCCGAACCGACGCTGGCGCCGATGAAGAAGTAGCTGAAGTAGAGCAGGATCCGGCTCGCCTGCACCGAGAACGGTCCGAACTCGAACCATTTGTTGGTACCGAAATAGAGCAGCGCAGGCAGATAGACGATGACGCTTACGGCGACGAGCATCAGCCAGAACACGGCCGGCTGCTGAAATCCACGCAACGAGATGCGGTTGCCGGGATCGACCAGATGCGCCGAGACCCGGTAGAGCAGGCTTGCGGTCAGGTCGAAGGCGAGCAGCACCCACACGAACCAGATCGGGCCGCTCGGCCATGGGCCCGACGTCACCGTCTTCCACCAGAACGCGGCGAAGGTCAGCTCGGGCTCGGCCCGTAGCGCGATGGCGTAATAGGCGAGCGGGATGACGGTGAGGGCCGCGATCGCGAACGGCAGCCCGAGCCGCAGCAGGCGGTCACGCAAAAAGACCGACGGTGCCTTGCGCGCGATGCCGGGCCAGGTGAACAGGCCCGACAGGAAGAAGAACATCGCCATGAAGAAGCTGTCGGTGGCGAGCACGATCATGTCGAAACCGGCAAAGGAGGCCGGATCGGTGTGACCGAAATGCGTGTAGGGGATCACCGCATGATGCAGCAGCACCACGAGGGTCAGGAAGGTGCGGGCGCGATCGAGCGACAAATTGCGCGCTTTGGTTTTCGGCGCGGCGTGTGCCTCCGCGCCGATCGTCGCTGAATCTGCCATCGTCATCATGTCGCCCCGCGCTCCTGCCCCGGGCGGGACTGTGCCGCCGCGAGCCGGATTCAGCAAGGCTCCTTTGCGCCGTAGTTGAGGCCCGATTTGAGCCCCGACTCAAGGCCCGACTTGGGTGCTGACACCCTTAGGAACCAGCTCCGCGCAGCGAAGTTAGCGTCCGCCAAAGGGCTGATGGCCGCGACGAGCGGCACAATTCGGAGCTGGCAATGACGATCCTGAAATGGGCGTTGATCTTCCTTCTTGTCTCGATCGTGGCCGGCGTGCTCGGCTTCAGCGGCATTTCGGCCGTCTCCGCCGATATCGCCCGCTTCCTGTTCTACGTCTTCGTCGTGATCTTCCTGGTGTTGCTGATACTTGGGCTCACGATCTTCAGGGCGTAGCCGGGCCGCTGCACCAGTCTTCAGTGGGCTGCGAACGGCATGACGCGGGCCATCAGCTCGGCCAAGAATTCATCAGGCCGATCGAACGGAATGAAATGGTCGCCGCCGCGAATCCGAGCAAATTCCTTGTGCGGGGCGGTGATCTCCCTGAAATATTGCTCGGCGGGTTCGCTCGGCGTGACGCCATCCGCATCGCCCTCAATGAAGAACATCGGGATCGAAAATTCGAACCCGATCGAGGCCATGTCGCTCTGAAACATCGGCCCGTTCCGTCCCGTCAGGTGCTTTGCTGAGAAGGCGGCGCCCCTCCGCCAATTGTACAGATCAAGCAGCGAGACATCCGGCATGAAGAGCGGCGGGATGGGACCGGCGAGCTGGAAGCCGTCGGCGAGCGGCAGCCCCAGCACATTGCTCCATTTGTCCGCAATCAGGCGATTTTCCGGGGTGAGGACCGGCTGCGAAGCGATCGGCGCCAATTCGGCCAGCGCCTCCTTGTTGGTGGCCGCTACCGCAAGCCGTTGCAGACGCGCGATCGTGAGTTCGAAGGCCTTCTCGAAGGTCGCCCTGCCGACCACCTGGCCCGTGCCGACATAAGCCGAGAATAGATCCGGACGCTGCTTCGCCATTCGAATCCCCAGGAATGAGCCCCAGGAATGCCCGACCAGGACGATCTTGTCCTTGTGCAAATGCGTGCGCAGGTACTCGGCCAGTTCGATGCCGTCTTGCGTCATCCGCTCCAGTGTCATCGTGGGACCGAGCGCGTCTCCAGCCGCGCCAAAAGTGCGGCCGGTGCCGCGCTGGTCCCACTGCACGACGGTGAAGTGCTTTTCCCAGGGGCGCCAACCCGAGGAGATCGGCAAAGTCGTCCCCCCGGGTCCGCCGTGGACGAACAGGAGCACCGGATTATCTCGATCCTCGCCGCGGATCTGGATCCACTGTTTGATGCCGCCGATATCGATGAACTCTGCCTCCTGCATGCCTGCAGGAGAGCGGATCGCGAGAGTTTGGGCAGCAAGGTGCTGACGATAGGCACGAAAACCCAGTCCGGCAGCGGTCAGCACAACGAGGACGCTGGCCAACCCCAGCAACGAGACCCCAATCAGTCTTGCGGCCTTGCGCGGCATCTCGTGCCTTGTGTCGACTGGACGGAGGCGATCCAGGATCGCCCCGGCGTTACAGCGCCGTGGGCCTACCCCACTTCCTCGATCTTCACCTTATCCGGGTAGAAGGCGAGATGGCCGGAAATCTCGCTCATCGCGGGAAAGGGCGTCTCGTAGGTCCAGATCGCATTGTCCAGCACCTTGCCGTCGGCCTTTACGCTGTAATAGCTCGCATCCCCCTTGTAGGGGCAGTGGGTGACGCGGTCGGTACGCGCCAGCAAGGCCATGTTGGTGTCCTCCCGCGGCACATATTGCACCGCCGGATATTTGGCCTCCTTCAGCGTCAGCGCCTTGCTGGTCTCGGCGATCACGATGTCGCCGGCGGTCACACGGACGCGCCGGGGATTTTGGGTGATGGTGATGGGATGGTCGGGCCCTGGAAGCTTCATGATTTCACGCCTTTTCGATCAATCTGCCGCGCGCGGCACTTTGTCGTGCCTTTATCCTGATGGGATCATGGATATAGTGCCGGAAAGCGTGACGCAGAAGTCCGTTCACGCTAAGTTTGGCGCTGCCGGCGAGGGGACCCCGGCAGCGATTCGAGACCACAAGGAGCGAGACCCGAATGCCCATGGACGCCCACGATATCGAGGCGATGATCAAGGCGGCGATCCCCGATGCCGAGGTGACCATCCGTGACCTCGCCGGCGACGGCGATCACTATGCCGCGACCGTGATCTCGGAATCCTTCCGCGGCAAATCCCGCGTCCAGCAGCACCAGATCGTCTATCAGTCCCTGCGCGGCCAGATGGGCGGCGTGCTGCACGCGCTGGCGCTGCAAACCGGCGTGCCGGGCGCCTGACCTGATCGCGCGACGGGAGACGACGATGGCTGCGGACAATTCTCGCGGCGCGATGTTCCGCGTCATCGTGCCGAACCAGCACAGCCGCGTCACCAATGTCGAGCTGTTCTTCGATCTCGTCTTCGTCTTTGCCGTCACGCAGGTGTCGCATACGCTGCTGCACCATTTCACGCCGCTCGGCGCGGTGCACGTCACGGTGCTGTTTCTCGCGGTGTGGTGGGTGTGGGTCTACACCGCCTGGGTCACCAACTGGCTCAATCCCGAGCTGACCCCGGTCCGCGTCATGCTCTTCCTGATGATGCTGGGCGGGCTGGTGCTGTCGACGACGATCCCGACCGCTTTCGAAGGGCGGGGCCTGTGGTTTGCGATCGCGTACGCGGCGATGCAGGTCGGGCGCACCGCCTTCTGGCTGTTCGCAACGCCGCGGCATCGGACCGCGGTCCGCCACAACGCGATCCGCATTCTGAGCTGGCTCTCGATCTCCGCGGTGCTGTGGATCGCGGGCGGCCTGTCCGAAGGCGAGACGCGGCTATGGCTGTGGATTGCGGCAGTCACGTGGGAATACGTCTCGCCGGCGGCCCGCTTCTGGGTTCCCAAACTCGGCTTCTCGTCGGTCGAGGCCTGGGCCGTCGAGGGCGGCCACATGGCCGAGCGCTGCTCCCTCTTCGTCATCATCGCGCTCGGCGAAGCCGTCGTCGTCAACGGCGCGACCTTTGCCGAGCTGGACTGGACCGCGGACAACATCATGGCCTTCGTCTCCGCACTGGTCGGCGCCATCGCGATGTGGTGGGTCTATTTCCACAAGGGCGCCGAGGCCGGCTCCGAGCGCATATCGAAGTCCGCCGAATCCGGCCGCCTGGCGCGGCTCGCCTACACCTATCTGCATATGCCGATCATCGCCGGCATCATCCTCACCGCGGTCTCGGACGAGCTGGTGCTGAAGCACCCGACCGGTCATTCCGATATGCGGACGATCGTGAGCACGATCGGCGGACCCCTGGTGTTCCTGGTCGGCACCGTCCTGTTCAAGCACGCGATCCGCGGCTTCCTCCAGCTTTCCCACGGCATCGGCATCTTCCTGCTGCTGGTGCTGTGGTGGTTCGCCGGCGACCTTCCGCCGCTCTGGCTATCGGTCGCGACGAGCACGATCATGATCATGGTCGCGGTGTGGGAATCGGTGTCGCTCGGATCTGCTCCGGAAGAGGCCGAAGAGCATTGAACCACGCGCGGTGGCGCGGCGCGTTTACTCCGCCACCTCCAGCGCGTGCACCGAGAACATCCTGGCCGCATCCGTCCAGCTCTCGCGCACCCGCCAGCCGGCGCCCTGTGCCAGCGCGGCGAAACGCTCGAGGCTGTATTTGTAGCTGTTCTCGGTGTGGATGCTCTCGCCGGGGCGGAACGAGAAGCTGGTGCCGAGCAGGCGCACGGTCTGGCTCTTCTTGCTGATCAGGTGCATCTCGATACGGTGCCGCTCGCGATTGTAGACCGCGCGGTGGGTGAAGGCGGAGAGGTCGAAATTGCCGCCGAGCTCGCGGTTGATCCGCACCAGCACATTGAGGTTGAAGCGCGCGGTGACGCCGGCCGCATCATTGTAGGCATCGTGCAGCACCCGCTCGTCCTTTTCGAGGTCGGCGCCGATGATCATCTGCGCGCCCCGACCCAGGATCGCGCGCGCGCTCTTCAGGAAAGCCTGGGCTTCTTGCGGCTCGAAATTGCCGATGGTCGAGCCGGGGAAGAAGCCGACCTTGGGCATCGAGGCGACCTGCTTGGGCAGCTCGAACGGCGTGGTGAAATCGGCAGCCACCGGATAGATGCCGAGCGAGGGAAAATCGCGCTTCAGGCCGTTCGCCTGCGCCTTGAGGAAGTCACCGGAGATGTCCACGGGGACATAGGCCGCAAACCTGCAATGGTTCAGCAGCAGGCGGACCTTCGTCGTCGCGCCCGCGCCGAACTCGACCAGCGCGGCATGCTCCGGAATGATCTTCGCGATCTCGCTGCCACGATCCTTCAGGATCGAGAGTTCGGTCCGCGTCGGATAATATTCCGGCAGGCGCGTGATCGCCTCGAACAGCTCCGATCCGGTCGCGTCGTAGAAATACTTCGGCGACAGTGTTTTCGGCTGCTGCGAGAGGTCCTTGATGGCCTCGCGGGCGAAGGCGGTGGTCTGCTCGTCGGGAAGATGGGCTTCGGCCAAAGCGCTGGCGTGCACATTCATGATACTCTCCTGAACGCGCTGTCCGGCGCGCATGTGTCGTCGGAAATGTTAGTCGTAATCGGCGAGCCGCAGTCCGGTGAACTGCCAGCGGTGGTGCGGATAGAAGAAGTTGCGATAAGTGATACGGCTGTGGCCCTCCGGAGTTGCAAGCGAGGAGCCTCGCAGCACCAGCTGGTTGACCATGAACTTGCCGTTGTACTCGCCGAGCGCGCCTTCGATCGCGCGGTAGCCCGGGTAGGGCGCGTACGAACTGCGGGTCCATTGCCAGACGATGCCGAAGGCATCGTTGAGCTGGCCGGCGCGGGCCGCGACCTCCCACTCCATCTCGGTCGGCAGATGCTTGCCGGCCCAGCGTGCGAAGGCGTCGGCTTCATAGTAGCTGATATGACAGACCGGCGCGGTGGGATCGACCGGCTTCACACCGGCCAGCGTCATCACCTGCCATGCGCCATCGACCTCGCGCCAATGGCCCGGGGCCTGCCAGTCTTCCTTGCTGGCCGCGGCAAAGCCGTCCATCAGCCACAGTGTTGCGGTCCGGTAGCCGCCGTCCTGCATGAAGTCGAGCCATTCGGCATTGGTGACGAGATTGCGGGCGACCTTGACCGGGCCGACCAGGGCGCGATGCGCCGGCTTCTCATTGTCGAAATGAAAGCTGTCGTCGACATGGCCGACGGTGTGGATGCCCTCGTTCAGCGTCAGCCAGTCATCGCCGGCGCGCGTCGCGGCCGGAAAGCGCCAGTCCGGGTCATAGGCCGGATAGACCGGGTTCTGCGCGAAGGCGTGCAGGATGTCCGTGAACATCAATTCCTGGTGCTGCTGCTCGTGGTTGAGCCCGACCTCGACCAGCGGTGCGATCGCGCGAAGCTTGTCCGCGCCGGTCTCGCGGAAGAATTTGACGACGGCCGCATCGACGTAGTTGCGATAGGCGCCGACCTCGTTTGCGCCGGGACGGGTGATATCACCGCGATGATTGCGCGCGTGACGCGGGCCGGCACTGACGTAATAGGAATTGAACAGGAATGCGAAATCGGGGTGGAAGGGCCGGTAGCCGGCCGCGTGCTCGCCGAGCAGAAATTGCTCCCAGAACCAGGTGGTATGGGCCCGGTGCCATTTCGTCGGGCTCGCATCGGGCATGGACTGGATCTGCTGGTCCTCCGGCGACAGTGGTGCGGCCCTGCGTTCGGTCTCGTTGCGGACGGCGAGAAAAGCATCTTCCAGCCGCTGGGCGAGGTTACCGGCGGAGGACAGTGACGAAAGCGAGGGGGCGGCCGTAGCGGAGGCTTGTTTCGTCACGTTTTTCTCCAGACAGGACAAGAGAACGTTGTTGGCGTTGCCCGGTTCCAAAACCTGGGTTCGTCCTAGATAGGGGCTCCGTTACGGTATGAAAGTCCTCCCCGGCGATGATATTGATGTCATCAGCCTATGGATCCGGCTGGGGGCAAACCGGCCAGCGGGGGGCGTGTCGCCGCCATTTTACTTTGGATGCACAACGGTTTGGGCTACATATATGGGCATGTATCGGGTTAGATCGGCTGAGCCAGCCCGAATTGATTGGTGAGGGCTCCGCCCCAGAAGGACATGGAAATGAGCATCGAGGAATTCATCGCCAACGAAGTGAAGTCGAACGACGTGGTTCTGTTCATGAAGGGCACGCCGCAATTTCCGCAGTGCGGTTTCTCCGGCCAGGTCGTCCAGATCCTCGACCACATCGGCGTCGGCTATAAGGGCCTCAACGTTCTCGAATCCGCCGAACTGCGCAACGGCATCAAGACCTTCTCCAACTGGCCGACCATCCCGCAGCTCTATGTGAAGGGCGAGTTCGTGGGTGGCTGCGACATCATCCGCGAGATGTTCCAGGCCGGCGAATTGCAGCAGCTTTTCACTGAGAAGGGCGTCGTCGTCGCGGCTTGATAGGTGATCCAGCTGACGCGCCGGATCGGCGGCGCCGAGCTCGAGGTCATTGTCGCAGACATCACAACGCTGAGCGTTGACGCCATCGTCAACGCGGCCAACACGTCGCTCCTTGGTGGGGGCGGCGTGGATGGTGCGATCCATCGGGCGGCAGGACCCGATCTGGTCGCCGAATGCCGCATGCTCCACGGCTGCAAGGCGGGCGATGCCAAGATCACCAAGGGCTACCGGCTCAAGGCTGCCCATGTGATCCACACCGTCGGACCGGTCTGGAATGGCGGTACCCTCGGCGAGGATGACCTGCTCGCCTCCTGTTATCGCCGCTCGATGGAGCTGTGCGGGAAGCACAAGCTGACCTCGGTGGCATTCCCCGCGATTTCGACCGGCATTTTCCGCTTTCCCGCCGACCGGGCGGCCGATATCGCCGTTCGTACGACAATCGAAGGGCTCGCTACGGCGCCATCCGTGGCCCGCGTGGTGTTCTGCTGCTTCGCCGAGCCGAGCGCCAAACTCCATGCCGAGGCACTTGCGCGACACGCCAGCCCTTGTGCCCACTGACGCGGTCAGTACACTCCGCCGGACCATGTTCCGGGGAGGGGATATGATTTCAGGTATTGGACTGCGTGCGCTGGTCTGCGGCGCGCTGGTGTCCCTGGGTGCGGTGTCGTTCGCACGGGCAGAGGGCACCTACGAGATTCCGGCCGGCGCGCATTTCAATCAGGACAAGCTCGGCAAGATCAGCGAATTCTTCAAGAACGAGGTTGCGACCGGCAAGATCGCCGGTGCGACCGTGCTGATCCGGCAGCACGGCAAACCGGTCTATCACGAAGCCTTCGGCGTGCAGGACGTGGTCAGCAAGGCGCCGATTACGGACAAGACGATCTTCCGCCTGTTCTCGATGTCCAAGGCGATCACTTCGGTGGTCGCGATGCAATTGCTCGAGGACGGCAAGATCAAGTTGGATGATCCTGTCTCGAAGTACATTCCGTCCTTCGCCAACGTGAAGGTCGGGGTCGAGAAGAAGGCCGAGGACGGCACCAAGTCGCTCGAGCTGGTGCCGCCGAACAGGCCGATGACGGTGCACGATTTGATGACGCACACATCGGGCATCACCTATGGCTTCTACGGCGACAGCCTGGTCCGCAAGGCCTATCGCGACGCCAACATCTACGCCGGCGATTTCGACCTCGCCGAGTTCGCCGAGCGCATCGCCAAGCTGCCGCTGCACAACCAGCCGGGCGCGCTCTGGCAATACGGCCATTCCACCGACGTGCTGGCACGCGTGATGGAGATCACGGCCGGCAAGCCGCTGATCGACATCATGCGCGAGAAGCTGCTCGATCCGCTCGGCATGGTCGACACCGGCTTTTTCGTCACCGCCCCCGAGAAGCAGAAGCTGCTGGCGCAGCCGGTGCCGAACGACAGCGACTTCCGGGTCGGCCGGATCAATGATCCGACCGTGGTCAAGAAGATCCAGTTCGCCAGCGGCGGCATGGTGACGACCATGGCCGATTATGAGCGCTTCGCGCAGATGCTGCTCAACGGCGGCAGCCTCGACGGCAAGACCATTCTCAAGCCCGAGACGTTCAAGCTGATGACGACCGATCAGCTCGGCCCCAAATCGGGCGTCGATCGCGACTATTTCTACTTCCCCGGCGACGGTTTCGGCTTCGGCCTAGGGCTTGCGGTGCGCACCGATCCCGGCAACGCCAAGCCGCCGCCGCCCGGCGATCTCGGCGAGTTGAAATGGGACGGCGCCTCCGGCTGTTATTTCGTGATCGATCCCAAGCAGGACATGTTCTTCGTGCTTCTGGAGCAGACCCCGACCGAGCGCCAGCGCGTGCAGCGGACACTGAAGCAGCTGGTCTATGAAGCCATGGAAAAGTGACATGTTCGGGCGCCGCGCGTTCATCGCGGCGCTCGTACTTCTGGTCGGGGTGGTCGGTGCGAAGGCCGGCTCCGAAGGACGCTCCGCCCGCACTCTCTCGGCCGAAGGGCTGGCGAAGGTTTCCGATTACATCCGGAACGAGGTCGCCACCGGCAAGATCCCCGGCGCCATCCTGCTGCTCCAGCAGCACGGCAAGCCCATTTATCACGAGAATTTCGGCGTCCGCGACGCCGCCACCGGAATCCCGATGAGCGCGGACACGATCTTCCGCCTCTATTCGATGTCGAAGCCGATCACGTCCGTCATGGCGATGATGCTGGTCGAGGAAGGCAAGCTCGCGCTCGATGATCCCGTCGCAAGGTACGTTCCGGTCTTTGCCGGCATGAAGGTCGGCGTCGAGAAGAAGGCGGAGGACGGCAAGGTTTCACTGGCACTGGAGCCGCAGGCGCATCCGGTGACGATCAAGGATCTGCTGCGCCACACCGCGGGGCTGCCTTACGGTTCTTCTGGCGGCGGCGCCGTGCGCGAGCTCTATGCTGCCGCCAACCTCTTCAATGGCGATGTTTCCAACGCCGATTTCGTCGCGAAGCTCGCGGCGCTGCCGCTCGCCGAGCAGCCGGCCACGCTGTGGGATTACGGCTTTGCCACCGACGTGCTCGGCCGCGTCGTCGAAATCGTCTCTGGCAAGACGCTGCTGCATTTCGAGAAGGAGCGGCTGCTCGACCCGCTCGGCATGACGGAGACGGCGTTCTACGTCACTGACCCCGCCAAATTCCCGCGCATCGCCGAACCGATGCCGGACGATCGCAACATCAATCCAGCGACGCCGGTTCGCGACATCAGGCGCCCGGCGATTTGGCAATCGGGCGGCGCCGGCATGGTCGGCACCGTCGGTGATTACGCCCGTTTCGCCCAGATGCTGCTCAACGGCGGGACCTATGACGGGCGGCGCTATCTCAAGCCCGAGACCATCGCGCTGATGGCGTCGGATCATGTCGGCCCCGAAACCAGGATCGCGCGCGACCAGAGCTATTATCCGGGCGGCAGCTCCGGCTTCGGCCTCGGCTTTGCGGTGCGCACTTCGGTGCCGCCGGGGACGTCATGGCCGCTTGGCGAATATCGCTGGGACGGCGTCGGCGGCACCTTCTTCTTCATCGATCCCGAAGACGATCTGTTCGGGATCTTCATGGTGCAGACCCCGTCGCAGCGCGGCCGGATCCAGCTGGCGCTGAAGACGCTGATCTATCAGGCGATGGGGCGGTGATCGCAGCCTACTTGTAGCCCGCATGGAGCGCAGCGTAATCCGGGCGACAAGAGCTACGCCCCGCGCACGATCTCTCTGACGTACCCGATCGTCTCCTCGATCTGGCTCGCATCGACGTCGAGATGGGTGCAGGCGCGGATGCGGCCGTCCATCATCGCAAGCGTCACGCCGCGCTGGCGCAGCGCTGCAACCATCTTGTCGCCAGCAATGCCGGCGCCGTCTGGCTTGAAGAACACGAGATTGGTCTCGGGCTCCTGCACCTCGACGCCGGGGATCTGCGACAGGCCGCGGGCGAGCGCGCGCGCATTGGCGTGGTCGTCGGCGAGGCGGTCGACGTGATGGTCGAGCGCGTAGATGCAGGCGGCGGCACAGATTCCGGCCTGCCGCATCGAGCCGCCGAGGCGCTGCTTCCACTGCCAGACCGCGTCGATGAAGGCACGCGAGCCCGCGAGCACGCCGCCGATCGGCGCGCCCAGCCCCTTGGAGAAATCGATCCAGGCCGAATCCCAGCCGGCGGTCATGTCGCGCGGGGAGATGCCGCTGGCGACGGTGGCGTTGAGCAGGCGCGCACCGTCCATGTGAGTGACGAGGCCGTGCTGTTTCGCGATCGCGACGATCTCGTCGAGCGCGGCCTTCTTCCAGATCGTGCCGCCGCCGATATTGGCGGTCTGCTCGACGCTGACGACGGTCTGCGGCGGCTGGTAGCGCGTGCGCGGGTGCAGAGCTTTCCGGAACGTCTCCGGCGTGAACTGGCCGTCGGGGCCCTTCAACTGGGTGACTTGGAAGCCGCCGATCGCGGCATGCGCGCCGCCTTCGCGGGCGATGATGTGCGCGGTCTCATGCGCCAAAATCTCGTCGCCGGGACGGCAATGCACCAGCGTCGCCGTCACGTTGCACATCGTGCCCGAGGGCATATAGACCGCGGCCTCCTTGCCGAGCAGATCCGCCACGCGCTCGCACAGCGCGTTCACGGTCGGATCGTCGCCGACCTGCTCGTCACCGACCTCAGCTCGGGCCATCGCCTCGCGCATCCCAGCCGTCGGTTTCGTCTGCGTGTCCGAGAGCAGATTGATGCGCACCGGCGGCGCCTTGGGATCGATCGGGGGAGGGGTGTAGAGCATGCGACGCCTCCTGCAGGCATGACGGCCACTGAAGTGTGGCTCTTAAGCAAAAAGGCCCCGGCGAACCGGGGCCTTTCGATATTCAGATCTTAGCGCGAATAGAATTCGACGACCAGATGCGGCTCCATCTGCACCGGGAACGGCACGTCGGAGAGGCCGGGGATGCGGATGTATTTTGCGGTCATCTTGCCATGGTCGACTTCGAGATAGTCGGGCGTGTCGCGCTCGGGGAGCTGGCTCGCTTCCAGCACGTGGGCGAGCTGCTTGGAGGCTTCCTTGACCTCGATCACGTCGCCGACCTTGAGCTGATAGCTCGAGATGTTGACCTTGCGGCCGTTCACCTTGATGTGGCCGTGGTTGATGAACTGGCGGGCGGCGAAGATCGTCGAGACGAACTTGGCACGGTACACGACCGCGTCGAGACGACGCTCCAGGAGGCCGATCAGGTTCTCGCCGGTGTCACCCTTGAGGCGGCTCGCCTCGACATAGATGCCGTGGAACTGGCGCTCGGAAATGTTGGCGTAGTAGCCCTTCAGCTTCTGCTTGGCGCGCAGCTGCACGCCGAAGTCCGAGAGCTTGCCCTTGCGGCGTTGGCCGTGCTGGCCGGGGCCGTACTCGCGGCGGTTCACGGGGCTCTTCGGGCGGCCCCAGATGTTCTGGCCCATACGGCGATCGAGTTTGTACTTCGCCTCACTGCGCTTAGTCATCGCGTCCTCTTCGGTTGCATGGTTTGAGGAAACGCGCCCTCCTGTGTGACGGGCTAGCCCGGCACTGACAGGTCCGATCCCCAAAGCTTAAGGGAGTGGACCACGGGTCGCGAAACGCTTCGCGGGCCGAAATCGGCCCGCGAGCAGGCGGCTTTTAGGTGAGTTTGGGCCGTTCTGTCAATGCGAATGGGCCCGGAATCATGTCCCGACCACTCTTATCGGCTTCGAGCCGGCCGCCCGCAATTCGGCAGCGATTTCAGTGTTCAGGACTTGTTCCAGCCGGGTCAGGACCCGGGCGATCGGGGCCGCATCGGTAACCCGGTGATCCCAGCGGATCACGACATGAATGGTCTGGTCGGGCTCAACCAGGCCGTAACTGACGATGAAGGGGCCGGGCGTAATCGGATGGAGCTCGCCGCCGCCATAGGCGGCCACCGAGCTCACCGCAAAGCTGCCGAACCAGTTGCCGCGCTGGCGGCCGAAATTGAGCCCGATCGCCCAGGACAGCCGCCGCAGCGGCAGCGGCAGGCGGGTTGCCCGCATGATCTTCCGGAACATCGGGACGTCTGCGATCGGTGCCGTCTTGCCGCGCCGGATCTCGGCATCGACCGCGGCCAGCGCCATGGCCTCGGGGGCTGCGATTCGCTGCGGCATCACGCATTCCTCGCCGTCCTCGACCCGGGCGATCGCCACCGACGCCACGCTGTTCGGCAGTTCGTAAAACATCGGCCAGGGCCATTTGGCGTAGACGGTGCGCAGGATCGGCTCGTCCCTGGCGACCAGGGCGAACGCCTTGACGAAGGTCGCAGCCCAGCCCGCCGGTGCGGCGGCTGCGGCGCGTGCCTCGAGCAGGGGGCGGATGTTGAGTGAACGGGAAAGCGATACGAACGGCACGTCCATCGACGCCCGCATGAGGTCGCAGATCAGGCGGCGCGGCAGCGAAATCGGCTTTGGCGTCCCGCGCATCGGTCTTCGGTTCCCGCGGATTAAAAAATGAGCAGCGAGCGGGGCGCCCGCTCGCCGCCTGCTCTAGCACGAACCAACCGGCTTGGGGCCGGTCGGTTCGACATATCAAGGGGCCGGCGTCGCCAGCGGCTTGGCCTTGTCGACGACGTAAACTCCCAGCACTTTCATGGCCTTATCGCCATGAGCCTTGGCGTCGTGCACGACGCCTGCCGGGATCTGGTAGGAATCACCGGCTTTCAGGGTTTTCTCCGGCTGACCATCGATCAGGAGGTTCAGCTCGCCTTCGAGCACGTAGCCCGTCTCGATTCCGGGATGGGTATGGCGTCCGGCCGAGCCTCCCGCCGGGACTTCCGCGATGGCGGTGATGGTATTGTAGCCGTCCGGAAATTCGACCTTCTGGAGCGGGGTGCGCTTGATGCCGGGCTGCTGGGCGAAGGCCGCGAAGGCAAGACCGGTGAAGGCAAGAGCGAGCAAAGTCTTTTTGAGCATTGTTTCCTCCCTGGTGCGGCCGAGCCTAGCAGGGCCGCAGTTCCCGGCAAGGTGGCGCGGCCTGCTCAGCGCCTGATGCCCTCGAACGCCGCCATGATGCCGCGCTGGAGCAGCGACCAGTCGAAGCCGAGCGCGATGGCGCGGTAGCCGCGGTCGACCAGGGCGTTGGCCTGGTCCGCAGTGCGGGCCACGCCGCCGATCGGCACGCCGCTTCTTAGGATGCCGGCCTCGGCGCGCGCGACCAGCTCCAGCAGTTCCGGATCGTCCATCTGTCCGCGCTTGTTGATGGAGGTGGCGAGATCGCCGGGCCCGATCACCGCGACGTCGATGCCCGGCGTCGCCATGATCTCGTCGATGCGGTTGACGGCATCGACATGTTCGATGGTGATCATGCAGATCATCTCGTCGTCGGCGCTTGCCATGTAGTCCGGCATCGACTGGCCCCAGCGGAACGGGGCGTGGAACGGACCCCAGAGCCGGTCGCCGCGCGGCGGGTAGCGCACGCTGCGGACCGCCTTCTCGGCATCAGTGCGGTTCGTGATCATCGGAAAGTTGATGCCGAAGGCACCGATGTCCATGGGCGCCTTTGCAAGCCACGGCTCGTTCGCCGCGATCCGCACTAGGGGCGTGCACGGCGTGCCGGTCGTTGCCGCGATCATTGCGTGCGCTTCGGTCAGGCCAATGGGACCATGCTCGAGATCGACGATGATCCAGTCGAGCGAGCGCGCCATGATCTGCACCATCTGCACGCTCGGGATGGTCGCGATCGCGCCGAAGGCGGAGCGGCCCTCGCGCCACAATTGGCGGAGGCGATTGAGCGGCGGGGTCTGGTCCGACATGGAAAGGCCTGCGGGGAGGTGACGACGGCAAAACCTAGCAGCGCGGCGCCGATGCGCAAAGTCAGGCCAGCGCGCGGCCGCCGAAGAACGGCGTCAGCGTGGCCGAAAGGCCGTGCACGCGGTTCGAGGTGAAGATCATCTCGGCGCCGGCCTGTGCGATGCCGCCGATGCGCGGGCCGAGCAGATCCGAGACGCGGCGGGCGATCGCCGGCGCGGGATCGATCCAGTCCACCGGCCAGGGCGCCAGCCGCTTCAACCGGTCGAGCAGCAGCGGATAATGTGTGCAGGCGAGCACGACGGTGTCAGTGCGCGAGGTCGCGTCTTCGCCGACGAAGCAGGGGGCGAGTTCGGCCAGGATGTCGCCGTCGCTGACGGAAGCGCCGCTGAGCTCGGCTTCGGCCAGCGAGGCAAGCTCGGGCGAGCCGACCAGCGTCACCTCGCATCCTTGGGCGAAATCGCGGATCAGGGCCTTGGTGTATTCGCGCTTCACCGTGCCCTTGGTGCCGAGCACCGAGACGCGGCGGGTCCTCGATTGTGCGCAGGCCGGCTTGATCGCCGGCACCGTGCCGACGAAGGGCACCGAATAGGCGGCGCGCAAGTGAGACAGGACCAGGGTGGACGCCGTGTTGCAGGCGATGACGACGATATCAGGGTCATGCGTGCCGATCAGTTCACCCATCAGCGGCACGACGCGGGCGATGATCTCGTCCTCGCTGTGGTGGCCGTAGGGGAAGAAGGCGTCGTCGGCGACGTAGGCAAAATGGGCGTCCGGACGCGCGGCCACGACCTCGCGGAGCACCGTAAGCCCGCCAAGGCCGGAATCGAACACCAGGATCGTCGGAGAATTGGTCACGTCATTACCCTAGCCCGGCATGGTTACCATTCGGTTTTTAGGGCGATTTTGCGGCGGGGCTGTTTGGGGGGAGGCTGGAGGCGCTGCGGACAGGGCGCAAGACCGAGATCCCACCCCTGGCAATGGCTGCTATATGCGTCATCACGACGTGCCCAACTTACCGCTGCAGGAGGCCTCATGCTCACCGTCCATCACCTCGGCAAGTCTCAGTCCGAGCGCATCGTCTGGCTGTGCGAGGAACTGGAGCTTCCCTACGAGCTGAAGCGCTACGCACGCGATCCCGTCACCATGCTGGCGCCGCCGGAGTACAAGGCGCTGCACCCGAGTGGGGCGGCGCCCGTCGTGACCGACGGCGATCTCGTGCTCGCGGAGTCCGGCGCCATCGTCGACTACATCGTCGCAAAGTACGGCAACGGCCGTCTGGTGCTTGGCCCCAATGACCCCGCCTTCCTGCAGTTCCTGTACTGGCTTCACTTCGCCAACGGCAGCTTGCAACCCGGCATGGGGCGGATGATGATTTTGAATCGGCTCGATCTCGCAAAGGACAACGCGACCTTGCTTGCCATGAAGGGACGGCTCGATCGCGCCTACGATCTGCTCGACGCGCGCCTTCGCGAGGCCGAATATCTGGCAGGCAACGCCTTCACCACCGCCGACATCATGACGGTTTTTTCGCTGACGACGATGCGTTACTTCCAGCCCTATGATCTCGCACGCTGCCCGAACGTGGTCAAATATCTCGGCCGCGTCAGTGCACGTCCCGCCTACCGGCGCGCGATGGAGAAGGGCGATCCCGGCATGGCGCTGCTGCTGGACTGAGCAGCGGCGATCACGCGATCCTGTTCGTCGTGGCCGCCCGCTCCGTGGCCAGCTGCTTCTGCAGGCGATCGATGTTCTGCAGCAGGCGCTGGCTGGTAAGCACCAGGAAATAGTAGCCGAACTGCGGGTCCTGGAAGTAGATCTCGAGCAGACGGTCATAGGTGATCGTCAGCACCTGTCCGTCCTCGACGCATTCGATGGTTCCGGTGCGCCGGTTGTCCGGCGTCAGGAAGCCGAGTTCTCCCATCAGCGCGCCCGGCCCAATCTCGACGTTGATCTCCTTGACCAGGAATTTGCCGGTGACCGTGAGCAGCATCTCCTTGGCCGGATCGCCCAGCTTGAACAGCGTGTCGCCGCGGCGATATTTGCGTTCGGTCATGAACGGCTTCAGCCATTCGATCGACATGTCGCCCTCGGCCGCGTGGCGCGCCTTCTTGACCAGCTTGAGCATCTGCCGCAGGCGCAGAGCGTTGATCGGAAGCAGCAGCAGATAGAGCAGGAACGTCGCGACATTGGCGGAGAGCGCGCCGAAGACGGCAAAAAACGCGCAGCCGATCATGTTGGCAACGCGCAGGGGCACCATGGTCCGCATCAAGAGGGTGGCGACGAAGAAACCGGCGCCGACCGCGGCGAACAGATTGGCAAACGTGATGTTGTGGACCAAGATCTCCAGCAGCCGGTTGAAGATCGCATCATAGGTGACGTTGTTCGGGTCGAGGCCCATCTGGACCAGGATCTTCGCGATCCTGAGGTTGTCCGTTGCCGCATCGAGAATGCGGTCGAGGATCGAGGAAATGTCTGCGCTGCCGGACGGCATGGTACTAACCCCGCGTAAGGCTTTCAGTCCTGGTCGGTATGCTCGACACCTAATAGCCGAAATCGAATGACGGCCGCCTGAAATGAAGCCTTTGGCCGTCACGCCGCAAGAGGCAAATTTTAGCCTGATCGGGCGTTTCGGCAATTGCCCGTTGGTTGTGCGTCCGGCTGCAACGGGGCCGTGATTCGGGCGGACTTCGGCGTCGTGGAGGGGCTGGATGCCCGAGGCGGGGCGCGTCGGACGAACTTCGCCTTATGGCTTGGCGGCGGGTTGGATGACCTGCTGCTCGACGAAGCCAAGACGACCGGGCAGCGAGCCGGCGCGCAGCAGCATGGCGACGCTGTTGGCCTCTTCCAGGGTGAAGTTGCCGGAAATCTGGCCTGAGCCGCCGGTGATGGGCTCGCGGATCACGGGGGCGGAAATCACCTTGTCGTCGAGCGCGATGGCGAAGGGCATTCCAACGTTCTCTGCGGTGATGTGAGCGAAGCGTCGCGTACCGCGACCGTTGAAGCGGAACGAGGCGATCGGCTCCTTCGTGTCGCTCGTCAATCCCGGTCCCGCGTAGCTGATGTCGTCACCGTCGAGCGCGCTGGCCTTGACGAGATAGGGGAGCTTGTCCTTGAAGCCGAACATGACTTCCGTGCCTGCTGGAGGCGTGCCGGATTGCGCCTGCTCCGCCGACATCGTGACATCGATCAGGCGGAAGCTGACCTTGACCCTCCTGGCGAAGATCGCGGTGATGCGCTCGGGCTCCATCGTGCCCGGCAGGAAGATGCGGATGCGATCCGTTCCCTCAGGCTGGACGCTGGCCAGTGTGACGCCGGCGTGCTTGAGGCGTTGCTCGATCATGGCGATGGAATCCTCGACGAGATCGCGCAGCCGTGCGGCGGATGCGGCATCGGTCGGCGCAAGCCTGATCAGCCCGTCTCCGGCGTCGGTCACGGCGAGCGCGTGCGTGGGCAATCCCTCTGCCGCCGAGGCGAGCTTGCGCGTGAGCAGTTCGCGGCCCTTGGCGTCCGCGATCTTGACGTCGACGCCGCCGTCACGAATCGTAAGGCCGGCGAAGGCGATCCGGCCCTCGCGCAGGGTCTTGTAGACGTCGTCGCGCAGATCCGTGGTGACCGCCTCCCGCAAGGCGTCACTATCCACCTTGTAGATGATGCGCGATCCGCCCAGCTTCTCCATCTTGTCGGTGATGAATGCTGCGATCTTGGCGCGCATCTTGTCGAGCTGGCCGTCCGCAGCGAGCGCCGCGCGGGGCAGCGCGATCGTCGATGCGATGGCGAATGCGGCGATCAGCCGTGTGACGCGGTTCCGCAGGGGCGTCGTCATGATGACCTCAAGTCTTGCGGCAGGGCGCTGGCGAGCGAATTCAGCGCCAGTTCTTGGTCCCCGGATCGGCCGCGGAGGTTCAAACGCCGCTCAGGTTGCATTCGATCGCCGGAGCCGTTGGCGATGGACGAACGCCAAATCATCCATCATTCTGTCCGCGCCGGGCCGGTCATCGGTCGGGGCCTCGCCGACCCAAAATGTCAAAAGACAGGGGGCGGGGACATGTATCTGAGGGAGGACGGAATTCCATGGCGGGCATCCACGCGCTCGATCGGCTCATTGGCAGCGACTATCCGAACCTTTTGACCGACGAGGACGTCCGGGCGTTCGAGCGGGTCCCCTATGCGGACCGCATCGCCGCCGAGAGCACGTTTGACGCGATCAGGCTCGGTGCGGCGCGCAATCCCGACGGGGCGGCGATCCAGTTTCTGCAAAACGCTGATCCCGCCGACACGCCACTGGTGGTCACGTACCGCGATTTCATTGTGCGCGTCACGCAGGCTGCCAACATGTTTCACGCGCTCGGCGCGGAGAAAGACGACGTCATCAGCTTCATGCTGCCGCTGGTGCCGGATGCCTTCGTGACGCTGTTCGGCGCGGAGGCTGCCGGCATCGCCAATCCCGTCAATCCGCTGCTCGAGCCGCACCAGATTGCGGAGATCCTGGAAGCTGCGAACACCAAAATCCTGGTGGCGCTCGGGCCGATGCCTGGCACCGATATCTGGCAAAAGGTCGAGCAGATCCGCCCGCAACTCAAGCACCTCAAGGCGATCGTGCAAGTGTTCGGCGGCGGCGATCCCGCGAATGGCATCTTCGCCTTCAGCGACCTGATCAAGCAGCAGCCCTCGGATCGGCTTGTCAGCGGGCGCAAGATTTCGGGTGCCGACATCGCCGCCTATTTCCACACCGGTGGCACCACCGGCACGCCCAAGCTGGTGCGGCATACGCATACCAACCAAGTCTATCAGGCCTGGGCGCTCAATCTGCTGCTGAAGTCGAAGCCGGGCGGCAACATGCTGTTCGGCATGCCGCTGTTCCATGTCGGGGGATCGCTGACGCAGGTGCTGCTGACGCTGTCGGCGGGCGGCTCGCTGGTCGTGCTGTCGCCGAGCGGATGGCGCAATCCGAATGCGGTGAAGAACATCTGGAAATTGGTGGAGCGGTTCAAGCCCGAAGCGCTGTCGAGCGTGCCGACGGTGCTTGCGGCGACGCTCGCGGTGCCGCCCGGCGATGCCGACATCTCCAGCCTGAAATATGCCGCAGGCGGCGGCTCGGCGATCCCCGTCGCGGTCGGCTCGGCGATCCAGGACAAGCTGAAGCTGCCGGTGGTCGAGGTCTACGGCATGACCGAGACCTCGAGCGTGCACACGCTGGCCTATCCATCGCGGCCGATCAGGCTCGGCTCCGTCGGCCTTCCCATGCCTTATGCGCGCGTGCGCATCGTGCAACTCGATGCCGATGGCCACCTGATCCGCGACTGCGCGCCTGATGAGATCGGCGTCGTCATCATGGCGGGGCCCGGCGTGTTCGGCGGCTATCTCAACGACGAGCACAACAAGGGCGCCTTCGTCGACGAGGTCTGGGTCAATTCCGGCGATCTCGGCCGGCTCGACGCCGAGGGCTATCTCTGGATCACTGGCCGCGCCAAGGATCTCGTGATCCGTGGCGGCCATAACATCGATCCCGCGCCGGTCGAGGAGATCATGTTCCGGCATCCCGCGGTCGGCTTCGCCGCCGTCGTCGGCCAGCCCGACGCCTATGCCGGCGAACTGCCGGTGGGATACGTGCAGTTGAAGCCCGGCGCGACCGTGGAGCCCGGCGAACTGGAATCCTGGGTTCGCGAGCGCACGCCGGAGCGTGCCGCCGTTCCGGTGCAGGTCATTCCGATCGACCAGATGCCGGTGACCGGTGTCGGCAAGGTGTTCAAGCCTCAGTTGCGCTGGGACGCGGCGGAGCGCGTGTTCACCAAGGTGCTCACGCCGCTGGTCGAGCGCGGCATCGATTGCAGGGTCAAAGTCGGTGCCCATGGCAGTCACGGATCAATCGCCACCGTGACCCTTGCCGGGCTGCCGTCGGACCAGCGCGAGGCGGTTGCGAGCGAGGTACACGCGCTGCTTGCACCCTTCGTGATCCGCCACGAGGTGGTGCAAAAGTAGCGGCCTCGACAGACGGCGGCGTCCCCTGGAAAAACCAGGGTGACGCTTCGCCGCATTATCCTTACCCCCGTTAGGCCGGCTTGTGTGACAGGAATCACATAGGAAGAATTAGCAATCGGCGACGCTAGCGAATAGTCTCAGGGAATTGCATCCGGGGGGACGCAAGTGATTCCGTTTCGACTGTTTGCCTTGTTGATATTCGCGATTGCCCTTGCCTGCGGACCGGCACATGCCGACCGACGGGTTGCGCTCGTGATCGGCAATTCCGCTTACAAGAGCGCGCCCAAGCTCAGCAATCCAGTGAACGACGCCACGCTGGTCGGCGGCATGTTCAAGAAGGCGGGCTTTGATTCCGTCGACGTCAGGCTGGATCTCAGTGCCAGCGAGATGCGGCGCATGTTGCGCGAGTTCGCCGGCAGGACGCGCGACGCGGACATGGCGGTGATCTATTACGCCGGCCACGGCATCGAGCTCGATGGAGCCAACTATCTCATTCCGACCGACGCGACACTGGAGACGGATGGCGACGTTCTCGACGAGACCATTCCGGTCGAACGCGCGCTGTTCGCGGTCGAGCCCGCCAAGCAGCTGCGCCTGATCATCCTGGATGCCTGCCGCGACAACCCGTTCGCCAAGTCGATGAAACGTACGCTGGCTTCACGCGCCGTCGGGCGCGGGCTCGCCAAGGTCGAGCCGACCAGCCCGAACACGATGATTGCGTTCGCGGCCAAGGCGGGATCGACGGCGTCCGATGGCGATGCCCGAAACAGCCCGTTCGCCACCGCGCTGGTCGAGCATCTGCCGAAGCCGGGGCTTGATCTGCGCAAGGCGTTCGGCTTCGTGCGCGACGACGTGCTCAAGACTACCGGCTACAAGCAGGAGCCCTATGTCTATGGCTCGCTCGGGGGCGACGACGTGCCCCTCGTCGTGAGGCCGGCCGCGACCGGTCCGCAGGCCAACCCGCAGGATGCCATTCGCAGGGATTACGAGCTCGCGCTTCAGCTTGCGACGCGCGACGGCTGGGAAGCGTTTCTGGCGGCGTATCCCGACGGTTTCTACGCCAACCTGGCCAAGGGCCAGTTGAACAAGATCGCCGCCGAAGAGACGCGCGCGTCGGCTGAGCAAAAGGCCAAGGCGGCCGAGCAGGAAAAGACGAGGCTCATCGCCGAGCGCGCCCAGAAGGCCGAGCAGGAGAAGGCGGTCGCGGCGGCCAAGGCGGCGGAAGAGGCGCGGATCGCGGC